>DASZWM010000007.1:0-65450 GCA_035546615.1 Minisyncoccota bacterium | reverse complement strand
ATGTCAGGCGAGACTGCCCCCTCACGGGGGAGGAAGGTGAGGATGACGCCAGATCAGCATGTCCCTCTGATATCCTGGGCTGCACGCATGATACAATGCACTCGACAACGAGACGCAATGGGGTAACCCGGAGCAAATCTTGAAACGAGTGCTCAGTTCGGATTGAGGTCTGCAACTCGACCTCATGAAGCCGGAATCGCTAGTAATCGCGGGTCAGCTATACCGCGGTGAATACGTTCTCAAGTCTTGTACTCACCGCCCGTCAACTCAAGGGAGCCGGGAGCACCCGAAGATCCACGCAAGTGGGTTCACGGTAAGCTCGGTGACAGGGAGTAAGTCGTAACAAGGCACGGGTAGCGGAAGCTGCTCGTGGAATGATTCAAATTGATTGACGTTCTGCCCCTCGTACGAGGACAGAACTGTAATGGCGATTCTATTTTGCAAAAGATAGAGGATGATAGTACTGATCCTATACCGTACTCGTTATTGGCCGAGCATGCCGCAAGACATGCTGACGTACGGCTACTCGATACCTGCAAGTACACGCTGGAGTACAGCGCCGGAACACAGGTAACAAACGGAACAAGAGAAAGAATATTTCTCTGGAGCTAGCAAGGTGTGATCACATTCAATCCTGACGTAAAAAGTCGGGACCCCGACCGAAGCGCCGGGGTTTCAGGCAAAAGACTCCCTCATGGGAGTCTTTTGCTGTGCACAAAATGCCTTTTCTTTTACGCGCCCGGTGGTATGGTGGGGGCAGAAAGGAGGGTATTTGGTTTTGTTCACATCCCCTTAACTCCAACCGGAAGAAGCGGAGGTTGCGAATGTTTCGCAAGAATAAGATCAAACCCGAAATGTTTTCGGCCCTTTTCACTTTCCCGTAACCACCGCGGAGGTGCTCACCCATTCGTTTGAATATTGCCTGGTCGCGCACATGCGCGACCAGGTTTCTGCTTTCTATGGCAAATATGCCCGTTTTTTGCTAGTATCTCTGTGCACATGCGCGCTTAGCTCAGTTGGTAGAGCATTCGACTGATACTCGAAAGGTCCTAGGTTCGATCCCTAGAGCGCGCACAAAACACTCAAAATCTGCCCTGCGGCAGATTTTGTGGTTTGTGCGGGGCGCAGGCATACTTTTGTTTCGCGAAGCGAAGGTAAAAGCGCCGAGCCGGGGTCGCGAGATTTTTCCGTCAGGAAAAATACTTGTGACCACCAAAGACACGAAAACCCGCCTTGAGGCGGGTTTTGTGCGCCGAAGCGCCCTGTAGATATTTTTTCTGATAATGCTATTGTGAGAGCGCCTCACGGCGGGTGGGGTTGTTCTGTAAAAAAGGGAGTAGTAGCCATGGTCGCTTATGCAGCCCGCGCCCAGCGGGAACGTGACGTGCGTCCGCACAGTTCGCTAGCGCTGGCGGGGGAATCCCTGCGGGAGCGAACGCACCCGGCGCCTGTCTCTCGGGAGGAGCCGGATGCCGCGCCACTCGAGGGTATCGTTGAGATCGCCGGCGTCATAAAGTGGTTCAATCCAAGCAAGGGCTACGGCTTTATCGTGTCTGATAACGGCCTGTCGGACGTGATGCTGCACCTGGAGTGCCTTCGGCGCTGCGGCTTCGAGACCGCCTACGAAGGCGCGCGGGTCGTCGTTGAAGTGCTGAAGCGCGACAAGGGTCTCAGCGCCCATCGCATTATCAGCATGGACAGCTCTACTGTTATTCAGGGATCTTTCAAGATCTCGAACGTCGGTGACCCCAAGCGGGGAATGGTGAAGTGGTTCAACCGCGTGCGCGGCTACGGCTTTCTCACCTGCGACGGCGGTGACGGAGACATCTTCGTTCACATGGAGACGCTGCGCCGGTTCGGGCTCCTCGAGCTCAAGACCGGGCAGGCAGTGCTTGTGCGCTACGGCAGCGGTCCGAAGGGCCTTATGGCCGCGGAAGTCCGCTTGGACAGTGCGTGAAGGAACACGCCGGCGCCACGCGGGCGGATCACTGGGATGAGGGCCGGTTGGAAACGACCGGCCCCTTTTTATCCACATCTTTTATTTTCTAAGCTTTGCTTGTACAGTGTTTTTACTCGAAGCCATTCAGGTGGATATTCGAGAAAGTTTTTCCGTAGCCCGGGGCCGGGCGACGGAATTGGGGGAGTCCGGCAGCCCAGCCGGCTCCCCCATGTTTTTTGTAAAAATACCCGATTTTTGGCAAAATGATATGGTATACATTATTGCTTCAGTATAGTAAGAACTCGCGGGAGTATACATGAAAAGGGGTCCTAAGCCGGTAGGCAAAGCAAAACGCAGATGGTCTTCAGATTTTGCATATGCGGTAGGCTTGCTAAC
Organism: Minisyncoccota bacterium; assembly: GCA_035546615.1. Lineage (GTDB taxonomy): Bacteria > Patescibacteriota > Minisyncoccia > Phycocordibacterales > SBAW01 > GWA1-54-10. Next base: position 63,115 of record DASZWM010000007.1, on the reverse strand, counting down.
CGCCGACGGCTGCTTATCAAAAGACGGCCGGCATATCAGCCTGACCTCGACCGACAAGGCACAGATCTCTCTTTTTAAAAAATGCCTGGGTATCAAGACAAAGACCGCGAAAAAGTACTCGGGCAGCGGCGATATGGCGTATTGTACCCAATTCGGCGATGTGCTTTTGTATCGGTTCCTTCTGGGCATAGGCCTGACGCCGGCAAAGTCGAAAACGCTTGAATCAGTAGCGGTGCCCGATGTGTACTTTATGGACTTTGCGCGAGGATACTTCGACGGGGACGGATGCAGTTATTCCTATTACGATCCTGTCTTTAAGAACAGTTATCGGTTTTACATATCATTTACCTCGGCAAGCCCGATCTTCGTCGATTGGTTCCGCGCAAAGATAACGCGACTGTTGCGTATACGTGGTTCGGTCGGAGGGTATACGGGCAAGTCGTACGTACAACTGAGGTACGCGAAGAAAGAAGCGATTGTGCTCGCACAGGGCATGTATTACACTACACCACTGCCTCACTTGCGCAGGAAGTACCTCAAGATCAGGAATTCCTTGCGTATAATCAGGTCATGCCCAGGTGGCGAAATTGGTAGACGCGCTACGTTCAGGTCGTAGTTCCCGCAAGGGAATGGAGGTTCAAGTCCTCTCCTGGGCACCAATAGTATGGATTGGAAAGACTATTTCAAAGGCAAGCGGGTAACCCTCATGGGGCTCGGCCTTTTGGGCCGCGGGGTGGGGGATGCGCGATTTCTAGCGGAACAGGGGGTGGAGTTGGTAGTTACCGATTTAAAATCAGAAGAGGACCTTGCCGATTCTTTAGCGCAACTGAAGCAGTTTTCGAACATAACGTTCCGCCTTGGCGGACACAGTCTCGAAGATTTTAAAGACCGCGACCTTATTATCAAGGCGGCGGGCGTGCCGCTCGATTCTCCGTTTATCGCCGAGGCGAAGAAAAACGGCGTACCCGTGCGCATGAGCGCCGACCTTTTTATGGAATTCTCGGGTGTCGCGTCAGTAGGCATTACCGGCACGCGCGGTAAATCGACAACCACGCATCTTATCGCCCATATCCTGAAGGAGGCAGGGAAGAGCGTACTTCTGGGCGGAAACGTGCAGGGTGTCTCGACGCTCGCGCTTTTACCGCAGGTACAAGCGGATAGCGCTGCCGTACTCGAACTCGATTCGTGGCAGTGCCAGGGCCTCGGGGAGGCGAAGATAAGCCCCCATGTGGCGGTATTTACCACCTTCATGCCCGACCATATGAACTATTACAAGAACGATATGGCGGCCTACTTCGCCGATAAGGCGAATATCTTTTTGTTCCAAAAGCCGGAGGATGTGCTTATTCTCGGCGAGCAAGTAATGCCGGATGCAAAAAAATACGGGTTTAAGGATCAGATCCTTGCTCGTACCGTTATTGCGCGGACGCAAGATATCCCCGCCGAATGGCGTTTGAAGATTCCCGGCGAGCATAATCGCTATGACGCGGCTCTTGCTGCCGCAGCTGTCCGCGCGCTTGGAGTTGAAGAGAATGTTATACAGAAGGCGATTGAGTCGTTCGACGGGGTTCCGGGGCGGCTTCAGTTCCTGCGGGAAATAAAAGGAGTGAAGATCTACAACGACACGACGGCAACGGTACCGGAGGCTACTATTGCCGCCCTGTATGCGCTGGGAGATGAATCAAAAAAGAACATCGTGCTTATCATGGGCGGCGCGGATAAGGGCCTTGAAATGAAAGGGCTCCTTGCGGAGATCCCGAAGTACTGCAAGAAAGTATTACTGCTCGCGGGGACCGGTACGGAGAGGGTAAAAAGCGAGTTACCAGGCAGTCCTATATATGGAACTATGGCTGAAGCAGTTGGCTTTGCCATAGAGGGCGCGGAGGATGGCGACATTGTGCTTATGAGCCCTGCTTTCGCCTCGTTCGGCATGTTCAAGAACGAGTATGACCGCGGGGATCAGTTCAATAAAGCCGCAGAGAAGGTTACATAAACCTATGCAGGAAAAAAAGATATATATAGTCGGCATCGGCGGTATCGGGCTTTCCGCTTTGGCGCAATTGTACCTGCATGAAGGCGCATCCGTCTCAGGTTCCGACAGAGGAGATTCGCCAACGACCGACCTTCTGCGGTCAAAAGGAATAGAAATATTTATAGGACACGATGCGGCGCATGTGCCTGCCGGTGCGGATCTGCTCGTATACAGCGACGCCATATTGGAAGGCTCCGACGGCTATGTCGAGCGCCTGCGCGCCCGCGAACTCGGCATACCGGAGCTTTCGTATTTCGAGGCATTGGGCAAGGTAACCGAAGGCAAGAAGGTTATTGCGATCTCGGGCGCCCACGGCAAGACGACCACGACCGCGATGATGATAGATGTCGCGGAAGCCGGACGGCTGGACCCGACCGGCATAGTCGGCTCGCTTCGCGCGAAGACCAAAAGCAACTTCAGGGCGGGCAAGGGCGAGTATTTTGTCGTTGAAGCAGACGAATATCGCCGGCATTTCCTCAACTTCGCGCCGCATATCCTTGTTATTACCAACATCGAAGCGGACCATCTCGATTACTACAAAGACCTGGCTGACATACAATCAGCGTTCCGCGAGCTGATACAAAAGATCCCTGCTGATGGATTCGTGGTATGCGATACGGAAAGTGTTACCGTGCGTCCGGTCGTGGAAGGTGTCGCGTGCACGGTCGTCGATTATAGGAACTATTTTGATCCGGCGCTCGCGCTCAAGGTACTGCCGCTCCATCGCATAAACGCGGCCGCGGTACTTGCTGTTGCAGATATCCTGAAGATCGACCTTGTAGTCGCCAGGCAGGCGCTCGCAGACTTTGCGGGAACGTGGCGCAGGTTCGAATATAAGGGACTGACCGCACGGGGAGCGGCGGTATATGACGATTACGGACATCATCCGACCGAAATAGCAACCACTCTTAAGAGCGTGCGGCAGCAATTCCCCGACAAACGCATCTTGGTTGCGTTCCACCCGCATCTCTACAGCCGCACCAGGATATTCATGGATGAATTTGCGAAAGCCTTCATGGATGCCGATGAAGTCGTCGTGGCTCCCATATTTGCCGCACGAGAAGAGCCTGATCCGAGCGTATCAAGCGCTGTCTTGGCCGAGCGTATCGAAAAGGAGGGCAGGACGGCGCGAGCGGCAGCATCTTTGGACGAAGTGACGGACTATATAAAAAACGAGGCAAAACAAGGCGATATAGTGGTTACTATGGGCGCGGGAGACATTTACAAAGCGGGGGAGAAGGCGGTTGAAACCAATTAAATAGCAGCCTTGTTGTATGAAAGCGAAGAGGCCGCGGGAATCCGCGGCCTCGCCCATTGTAGGTAGAAAGGTTACCACTCGATCACTAGGCAGTTGCTAGCCTTGCTGCCCGCCCGGCGACTGTTAAACCGCGGGTCAGTATAGGTGTCGATGCCGTCCCAGGCGATGTTATCTCCGGGAACGCCACGGGCCTCAAGTTGCCTTCGCAAGAGAAGAGGAACATTGAGCCTCCCCATCTCGATGCCGCCGTCCACGATATCCCCGCCCCATTTCCTTACAAGATAGCGGATGAGGCTTCCATGGAACTCGTCATAATCCGTACGGTTGTCGAAGTGGCTTGAGCCGATGCCGCACGCGATGAACGCGTAGGTTTCGGAGCCGAACAGGGCCGGATTAAGCGCCTCGAAGACGTTGGTATTTCCCGATTTGGTCTTCCCGTCGCGGGCAATCGGATGCTGAGCGTCACGCGAGCCGTGCACTACCGCGCGCATGCCGTTCCTGGCGTTTTTGACGACCAAGGTGTGGCAATCAGCAGTGATTGATATCACGGGCAAGTCGGTTACTACCGCGTCAGTCGGCGACGTGCCGAAGAAAGTCGAACTCGGCCCGAATGGTCGCAGATCCTTTTCCAGTGTCGCTCTTCGAGTCGCGCCGCGGAAGTCAGGCACAACCGCTTGGGTAATGCGATGGTTTTTCGTTATCTGGCGGAGCACCGATTCATGCGCCGCCATGTTGTCATGGAAGTCCGACGGTAGAATCAGCCCTTCGCCGCCGTAGTATGTCAGGCTCACCCCGTTATGGAGCAGGTTATAGGTAACGCCCTGCATCCGGGGGTTCACATGCTTGCTCATCAATACCTCGCTGGTGCGTGTAGAAGTCCGTATCCGCATGGATACTACTGGGCTTACTTGAAAAAGTCAATATTTTGTGGTACGGTACAGACGTTATGCAAAAGCTTTCGGTCGTCGCCACGCCTATCGGGAACCTGAAGGACATCACCTTGCGGGCTCTTGAGGTATTCAAGGAAGCGGACGTTATTGCCTGCGAGGATACGCGTGTTACGAAGAAGCTTCTCAGCCACTACGACATTCATACGCCTACCGTTGCCTTCCACGCAAATAGCGGCGCCAAGGGATTTGAGAAAATAATCCAGCTGCTTGAGGAGGGCAAGCATCTCGTGCTCGTTTCCGACGCCGGCACGCCGGGCGTGTCAGATCCGGGGCTGGAACTTGTCTCGGTTGTTCGCGAGCGCATTGCGGATATCACAATAGAAGCGATACCGGGCGCTTCGGCGCTGGCCGCCGCACTTTCTATCGCAGGCCTGCGCGCAGCGTCATTCACCTTCTACGGTTTCTTGCCTCTCAAGAAAGGTCGCGAGACTTTGTTTAAGGAAATTGCCGAGAGCAAGCGCGCGAGCGTTTTTTACGAATCCCCGCATCGCATTATGAAGGCGCTTGAGGCGCTGAATAAGGTCCTGCCGCCTGCGCGCCGCGTCGGCATCTTTCGCGAGCTCACCAAGATGTATGAAGAGTCCATAATCGGCTCGGCCAGCGAAGTCCGGGCCCGCCTTATGGGCGATCCGCAGAAACAGCGCGGCGAATTCGTAGTGATAGTGGAGGGAGCGTAGCGACCGAAACCCTGTTAACTCTGTGCTCCGCACAGTCGCCGCAAGGCGGCGAGTTAACAGGGTGACGCCTCGTGTGATACACTCGGGTCATGTCCAAAGAGATGACGGTCATAGCCCTTGGCGTCTGGATACTGGCGGTGCCATACCTCGGCATCCCCGGCTCATGGCGCACGACCATTCTCATTTTTTCCGGCCTCGCGATCGCCCTGCTCGGATTCGTGCTGCGCGCAGAGTCCCTTGCCCGCAGCGGCAAGCGCTCGGTCCACCATCCGTTCGTCGAGAATATGCCGGAGGAGGAGCGCGAGATGCCTTGGCACCCGCAGGACAGACGCTATGACCAAGAAGGCATCAACTCCCTCAACTAAGAACGCATTCGTCATGATCGGCGCGGCCGCACTTGTCGCGGGCGCCGCTTTCGTCTTGGCATACGGCGCGCTTCCGGAGCTTATGTCGGTGTCCTACTCGCGCACCGCTGCGACTTCGACCCAGGCTGCCGTACCCAAGGGCCCGCCGCCTCCGCCGCCGCTTGATACAACCGCGTACAACTTGAAGCTGCTCGCGCTCGCGCATGTTGCGACTTCGAGCCCGTGGTACGCGGCGTTCCTTCAGGGCACGACAACCGTAACGCTTCCGAACGCAACCACTTCGGTGCATGTGGCTAAAAAGCCCTGGCCCGTCTCGGCCGCATATCCGCGCGACAGCCGCGCGCTCCTGCCGTTCAACCGCATCGTCGCGTACTACGGCAATTTTTACGCAAAGGGCATGGGGGTGCTCGGCCAGTATCCGCCGGAGGAGATGGTTACCCGCCTGAAGAACGCCGCGGCGCAGTGGCGCACTGCGGACCCGTCGACGCCGGTCATCCCCGCTATCCACTACATCGCGGTCGTGGCGCAGGGGAGCGCGGGCAAGGACGGCAAATACCGTACGCGCATGCCCGACAGCCAAGTGGAGCAGGCCCTCGCGCTCGCGAAGGAAGTGGACGGCGTCGTATTCCTCGATATTCAGGTGGCGTTGTCCGACGTGCAGACGGAGGTGCCGATGCTGGAGAATTTCTGGAAGCTCCCGAACGTGCACCTGGGACTGGACCCCGAGTTCGCAATGCACAACGGCACGCCGCCAGGCAAAGTTATCGGTTCGCTTGATGCTGACGACATCAACTGGGCGATACAGTATCTCTCCGCGCTGGTACGGCAATATGACCTGCCGCCGAAAATCCTGGTTATCCACCGCTTCACGCACGATATGCTCACGGGCTACCAGCGCATCAAGCCCACACCCGAAGTGCAGGTGGTGGTGGATATGGACGGCTGGGGCGGGCAGGCCAAGAAGCAGGGAACATATAACAACGTTATCGCTCCCGAGCCCGTGCAATTCACCGGCTTCAAGCTGTTCTACAAGAACGACGTGTTGGACGGCACGACGATGCTGACCCCGCCGCAGGTGCTTGAGCTGACGCCCGCGCCGATATACATTCAGTATCAATAATGAAGAATGCATGGCTTCTCCGATGCTTTTTGACGGTACTCGTCATATTAGGCGCCGCCGCTGTGTTATGGCCCGAGCGGCTGCATGACGCGCTTGTACAGATAGTCCGCACTGCGTATATATCGCTGCCCGAGCCTTCTTTCACTGCTCTTTTCGTGGGGGACATCATGCTCGACCGAACGGTGGCGACGCATGCGCGAGCCGCGGGGGACGAGGCGCTCTTTGCAGGCGTTCGAGAATTGTTTCAGGGCTACGATCTGCGAGTGGGGAATTTAGAAGGTTCTATTACGACAAACCCTTCCCTATCGCAGGCAAGCTCGACTGTTTTGCGCTTCACGTTCGACCCGAAGTACGCGGCTGTGCTGAAGGACGCCGGATTCGATGCGGTTTCCCTGGCGAATAACCACGCGCTTGACTTCGGAAAGTCCGGCTATGCGCAGACTACTCAATATCTGAGCGGGCAGGGAATTTCTTTCTTTGGGTCGCCGCTTAACAACGAGAATATTTCGGCCGCACTTCAGGTAAACGGCAAGACACTATGCCTGGTCGGCTTTCATCAGTTGTACGATCCGAACCCCTCCTCGATGCTTGAGGAAATAGCGCGAATTCGTCCGGAATGTTCGCACATAGTGCTTGTAGCGCACTGGGGCGAAGAATACCAGCATGAGCCCACGCAGGCGCAGCGCAATGCGGCGCATATGTTCATAGATGCGGGAGTCGATGTCGTTATCGGCGCGCATCCGCATATCGTGGAGCCTGTGGAGATCTACAAAAACAAGGCAATATTTTACTCGCTCGGCAACTTTATCTTCGATCAGGGGTGGAAGCCCGAAGTGCGGCGAGGGCTGGCCGTCGGCATAGAGTTCTCAAGCGATAAAATCCGTTTCAGCCTTACAGGCGTGAATACATTCAAAGAAGCTTCGATTGCGAATGCAACGACTACAAAAGCGGTGCTAGCGGACCTTATAGCGCCCGACCTGCCGGCGGATATATCGGAGTCGATACTCACGACGGGCTCTTTCGAACTTGCCAAGTGATATACTTTATCCAATGGCTGACGACGATCAGAAGATAACCTATTTCGCCCAGACGAACTCCCGCGGCAAGGACCAGGCTTTCGGGATAAAGCGCCGCGACCGCGTGCGCCACATGTACATCATCGGCAAGACCGGTATGGGCAAATCGACCCTGCTGGAGAACATGGCGATACAGGATATCCGCAACGGCGAGGGGATGGCCTTTATCGACCCGCACGGCGGCACGGCCGACCGCATCATGGAGTACGTGCCCGAGCACCGCATCAAGGACGTGGTGTACTTCGCGCCGTTCGACATGGAGCACCCCATCGCCTTCAACGTTATGGAGGACGTGGGCTACGACAAGCGGCATCTCGTGGTGTCCGGGCTGCTCTCAGCCTTCCGCAAGATATGGGTGGACGCGTGGAGCGCCCGCATGGAGTACATCCTCGCCAATACCCTGTTGGCCCTCCTGGAGTACGAGGGCTCGACGCTCCTGGACGTCAACCGGATGCTCGTCAACAAGAAGTTCCGCGCGAAGGTAGTGGACAACGTGACCGACCCAATCGTGAAGAGTTTCTGGGCGGACGAGTTCGCCGCCTACAGCGACCGCTACACGCAGGAGGCCACACCGGCTATTCAGAACAAGATAGGGCAATTCACCAGCAACCCGCTCATTCGCAATATCGTCGGGCAGGCGAAGTCGTCGTTCGACTTCCGGCAGGCGATGGACGACAAGAAGATACTCATTATCAACCTCTCCAAGGGCCGCGTGGGGGAAGTAAACGCGACGCTGCTCGGCTCCATGCTGGTCACGAAGATATACCTGGCGGCGATGTCGCGCGCCGATGTTTCTGCCGACGTGCTGGCGACCCTGCCGCAGTTCTACTTTTACGTGGACGAATTCCAGAGCTTTTCCAACCAATCCTTCGCCGATATCCTCTCGGAGGCCCGCAAATATAAGCTGAACCTCATCATCGCGCACCAATATATAGAACAGATGGAGGAGGAGGTGCGGGACGCCGTGTTCGGCAACGTAGGCACGACCGTGACCTTCCGCGTGGGGCCGTTCGACGCCGAGGTGCTCGAGACCGTGTTCAGCCCGCAGTTCGAGGCGACCGACCTCGTAAACCTTGGCTTCGCGCAGATATACCTGACGCTCATGATAGACGGCGTAGGCTCGACGCCCTTCTCCGCCACGACCCTGCCGCCGTTTGACCCGCCGCCCCAGAAGTACGTCGACCAGGTCATCGAGAATTCCCGCCGGGTGTTCAGCCGGCCGCGCGCGGAAGTCGAGGAAACGATTCGCAAGTGGCACGAGGAGGACCCAATGGAGCCGCTTCAGAAGCCGAAGTTCGTTCCGGACCGCAAGCCTGCCGCATCTTCAGCGCCCCGTCCGCGCCCTGCTCCGGCGGCGCCCAGGGCAGAGCCAAAACCTCAGCCTCCGGCCCCAACGCCCGTTTTTGTGGAGATAGCGGCTCCTGAGCGCGCTCCCGAACGCCCTGCGCCGCCGGCTGAAAGGCCCGCTCCCGCTCCGGAACCCGCGGCCCGCGTCGAAGAAGCGCCCCGCCCGCCCCGGCCAAAGGCGCCCGAGCCTCGCCGCGAGCCCGAAAGGCGAGCTGAACGCCCGCGCCCCACTCCGCCGCCCGTCCCTGAAACCCCGCCTTTAAGCGGCGCCAAGAGCCTGCGGGAAGCGCTTGCCGAGGTGGTAGCGCGAAAGGCGGACGCTCCTCCGGCACCCCCGCCGCGCCAGGACCAGGGATACGGTACGGCTCTTAAAGACGCTCTCAAGAAGGTGGCTCCCGCCGCCGCAGAAGAGCTTCCGAAGCCAAAACCGCAGGCGACGCCCGCGCAGGAGCCGGCCGGGTTGCCAGAAGACGTGTTGCGGTCTATGCTTTCCGTCGACCCCGACCTCGCGCCGGACGCCGACTACGGGTCAGACGACCCCGATGCGCGCAAACACTAGCCTCCGCCTTTTTCTTCTATTCGCATTTCTAGCGCTCCCTGCGAGCGCCTTTGCGGCCGTTGAAATCACGCATGTCGAGTACGACCTGCCGGGCAGCGACGACGGGCGCGAGTGGGTCGAGATAGCCAACAAAGGGAAGGACAGCGTCGATATTTCAAAATACAAGTTCCTCGAAGGAGGCGTCAATCACAAGCTGACCGCGGCTGCCGGAAGCGCCACGCTCTCGCCCGGGGCGTCGGCGGTAATCGCGGAAGATCCGACGACCTACTTGAGCGAGCATCCCGGGGAGACCCGCAGCGTATTCAAGAGCTCGTTCTCGCTTTCAAACGAAGGGGAGACGCTCGCCCTTGTGAATGCCTCCGGGAAAACTGAGTACTCCATGTCGTATACCGCAGCACCCAAGCCGAAGCCCGCGCCTGCCGCAAAAAAGCCGGCCGCTTCAAAAACTTCCACCGCAAAAGCGAAGACGCCAGCGGCCGGTTCTGCAGCGAATCCGGGCGAGCTTTCCTATACCGAACCGGAAGAGCTTGCGGCCGCGGCCGGATCGGCGCAGCTTCCGCCCCTGCTGGTGTGGGGCGCGGGCGCGGCGGCTGTCATGGCGCTGGGTACCGCCGGAGCGCTGTGGGCCCGCATGCAAAAGCGCGCGCTCACGCCGCAAAAGCCGCAGCCCGGCGACGAATTCGAGATAGTGCCTTAGCGCAAAAGCGGCCCGGCCTCGGCCTCCGTATCCTCCACCATCTTTTTGTAGATATTCTCCCAGAAGAATTTTTCCAAGTGCGCGCGGACCTTCTCGGGAGACGGCACCTGCGGGTTATCCAGAATTCCTTTAAGTACGCGGGCAATATCCTCTGGGTCGCGGCCGTCGAAATACGATACCAGATCGCTACCGACCTCATGGAACACTTCCGTGTCCGCGACGGCTACCGGCACGCCGAGCGCCAGACCCTCGATAAGCGGGATGCCGAAGCCTTCGTACAAAGAAGGGTAGGCGAAGACGCGGCTCCTGCGATACATGTTCCACAGCTCCGCGTCAGACTTGCCCCCGCTGAAGGTAACGTTCGTAAGCCCGAGCTCGCGGCACAAGGCTTCGAGCTCCGCCTGCATGCCGTTGTCGCGGCCGTTAAATACCACGCGCAAATCCTTATTAAGCCGCGCGATAGCGCGGATGAGCGGCTCGTGATTCTTGCGCTTCTCGAAATGGGCGACGTATATGATGTCGACGTCCTTGGCGGGCGCGGGCGTGTTCGCCAGGTCGAGCACTTTCTCGTCGATGCCGAAGTAGCTCTTTATGACGCGGGCCGGGTCGTAGCGCAGGTACTTGCGCGCTTCAGCCACCGAAAAGTCGCTGCAGGTAAGGAGGAATTGCGAGCGGCCCCATTGCCACTTAAGGTACGGCGTAAATATGAGGCGGTAGAGGAAGCTTTTGCTGTCGCCGGTGAAGTAGCGGAAATCGTACACTACCTGGACCTGCATGTGGCGCCTGAGCGCGCGGTAGGGGACCGGGACCGACTCGATAACGACGATGGACGGGGGCAAGGCGTCGAGCACTTTCGCTATCTGCCGCGCCGCGGTGAATTTGCTGGGGTGGTCGAACTTGTAGTCGACTTCGACCAGGTTCTTGCCGTTCCACCATAGGGGGACCTTTCCTTTGGCGACAATGAGCGTAAAGCGGTCGCCGTAGTCGCGGCTGTATCGCCGGCATATCTCGTCGAACCGGCGGTTAGCTCCCGAAGGCACCTTGGGGTCGTAATAGGGGGAAACGTATATCAACGGAGCGCGGTTATCCATACTGCAAGCATATAGCATTTACTTATTTTCCCGAAATGGTACGGTAACTCCTATGCAAACGGGCGGCACGGTTGTGATAGTGGGCTTCGGATGGGTAGGGCAGGCGAACGCCCTGGCGCTTTCGCGCATGGGATTCCATGTTTCCTATTTTGACCCGGGCAATCCGTCGCTGCACTATACAGATACGTACGCGGATGCGTACGGGCGCATTACGCGGCTTTCGGGTGTTCTTGAGCGCGATGCGGCGGACACGGCGTACATCGTATGCGTCGGCGACAAGGTGGCGGAGGACGGCACGCAGGACATAAGCGCCATACGCGCGGCGCTTGAATCGCTGAAAGATGCGAAGGGCGCTGTGGTGCTGCGCTCCACGGTCATCCCCGACCTGCTCGAAAGCCTCAACTTTGATTTCTACATGCCGGAATTCCTGCACGAGAAAACGGCAGTCGAGGAATGCCTCTCGCCGCACTTCTTCGTGCTCGGTATCCGCGACACGAAAACCTCGCGGCCGGCGTTCTTCGACGCGTGGCAGCGCGCGACGCCGCTCCAGTTCGGCGGCACTCCGCGGGAGGCCGCTTTCGTGAAATATCTTTCAAATCTCTGGAACGCGACGCGCATCGCCTTCGTCAACGAGTTCGGCGACGCGATAGCGGAACCCTCGACTCCCCAGGATGTCGATTCCATCAGCCGCGTTCTTAACTTCGTGCTCGGCGGGGAAGGGTACACCCGCTACGGGCGCGCGTTCGGTGGACACTGCCTTCCCAAGGATACGCGGGCGTTCGTGAAGTGGTTCGGCGAGCAGGGGAAGAACGTCGACCTTCTTCGCGGCGTGTACGCGTCCAACGCGGCGCATGAGGCGCTTTCGGTGCGGCATCCGGCGCTGCCGGAGTGGTTCTCCGCATGGCAGACGCCGCACATGTCGGGCTTCGTCGCATGGCGCGAGCTGTGGTTCTCTTTGTATAAGAATATCTCCGACCCGCGCGAGTTTCTTGCGCGCTACTGGCGGCCGTTTTTGGTGCTTGCGGCGGCCATAGTCGTTATCGATGCTATTCTTCTCCTGGCCTTTTAAGCTTTTAGAGAACCACTCACTTCAACCACGCCTCGGTCGGCTTCTATTGACAAGTTTACTTGTATAGTATATAATATAATTTGTTGAGCGGAGATCCGCCAACCGTCATGGGAGATCCATGACGCAGCACATTGGAGAATCTCATGTCTTCATTGCAGAGCGAAAAGGAATCTGTCTCGTTCGCGGAATCGTTCCAAGTAAAGAGCAAAAGCATCGGCGAATCCATCGAGAAGTATCTCGCTGGCACGCACCCAGAGGTATTGTTAACCCTTAACGAAAGCTGGGGTCACTCCGGTCCCCGCGAAACAAACCAGTACGGGTTTGTGGCGGAAAACGAGAAGAGCCGCAGGTGGAATAAATGGTACCTGCGGCACGCTTTTGGCGAGAAGCCCCGCTCCCTTATTGCAATGCTGTGGTTCGCAAGCAAGGAACACGGCGCGAATCCCAAGGAGTGGGTGATGGAGCTCTACGGGCGCGAACGTCTTGAGTCTTTCAAGAAGTTGGCGGAATTGCTCGCGCAGGAGTTCCATGTAAAGATCCATCTCCGCCTCCAATCCGAGCATCCAAGGAATTCCTTTTCCGGGAACGGTAGCTCGTACTACACAGACGACTAGAAGACGCAGAAAGGGCGGCCCCACGGGCCGCCCTTTTCTTTTTGCAATTTTATGCCATTATGCATAGTTATAGGCTATATGGCTACGGGCAAAACCATTCTCATCACCGGCGGCACCGGCTACGTCGGCAGCCGCGTGGCCGAGGCGCTCAATAAGGCGGGAGAAAAGGTTCTCGTGGTCGACATCGCAACCCCCGAGGAGCGCGGCATCACCTTCTCGCCGGGCATCGAGTTCCGCCGGCACGACCTGCGCATCCCGGGCGAGGCGCTGAAGGGTCTTGCCGGCGCCGATCTCGTGCTCCACTTGGCGGCGGATATCGGTTCGCTCACGTACATGCACGATCACCAGGCCGAGATACTCACCAACAACTCGGCCATAGACGCCGCCGTCTACCCGGCGCTTGTCGCGAACAAGATCCCGTGGGTCATCTATTCCTCAAGCTCGGCGGTATTCCAATATCCGCCGCAATTTCCGTACACCGAGAAGGATATCCGCGACATCCGGCCGCCGTCCAACGTGTACGGCTTCGCAAAGCTCGGGGGAGAATACTTCTGCCGCTCGTATGCGGCCCAGTTCGGCCTGGAGTATACGATCATCCGTTATCACAATATTTACGGCCCCGGCGAGGATTCCAAAGGCTCCACCCCGGGCGATATCCATGTCATCCCGGCACTCCTTCAGAAAGTACTGGGCGGCCAGTATCCGCTTGAGTTCCTCGGAAACCCGGAAGCCACCCGGCCGTTCGTATATATCGACGACGCCGTTGAGGCGACGGTTGCGGTGGTGATGCGCGCCGCCCGGGCAGAAGATATGGTGAAGAACGAGGACTTTAATATAGGAAACGACACCCATTACACCATTCTCGAGCTCGGCAAGCGTATCTGGGAGAAATACGGCGGCGACCGGCCCTTTAAATACGCGGTCGTCGATACGCAAGCCGATACGGCCCTGCGCCGCGAGGTCGATATCGCGAAGATACGCGAGAAGCTTGGCTGGTCGCCGAAGGTCGGGCTCGAGGAAGGGCTTGAGCCGGTAGCGAAATGGATACGCGAGCGGGGGACCCGCAAGCGCTCCCTGTGGCAGTGATATGAGATTAACAATAGCGGCGCCTCTTTTTCCGCCGCAGATCGGCGGCCCGGCGAAGTACGCAAAAGAGCTTTTTGACGAGCTGAACCGCCGCGGGCTCAAGCCCCGGCTGGTCGTATGGGGCCGGGCCGAGCGGCTGCTGCCGTGGGGCGCGCGGCACCTATGGTATTTCTTCAGGCTGCTGCCGCGCGTTATAGGTTCGGATGCGGTGCTTGCGCTCGATACCTGGAGCGTCGGCTTCCCGGCGCTATGCGCGGCGAAGCTATGCGGGGAAAAGTTCCTGGCGCGCGTGGGCGGGGACATTCTGTGGGAAGGGTATATAGAGCGCACCGGAGAGATGGTCCCGCTGTCGGGCTTTTACGCCACAAAGCGCAACTTTACGCTTAAGGAGCGCGTTATATACGGGGTGACCGGCTTTTTGGCGCGGCACGCCGGTATGCTCCTTTTCAATACGCTCTGGCAGATGGAGATATGGCGGAAAGCCTATAACATCGACATAGGCCGGATGCGCCTGCTTGAGAACGAGTATTCAGGCGAGCGGCATGAAACGCCCGCACCCCGCGGCAAGAAAATATTTCTCGCCGCCGGCCGCGGCATCGCGTATAAGAATATCGCCGGATTTGAGGAAGCTTTCAGCGAAGCGGCGAAACGGCATCCCGATATCGAGCTTGATACGCGGCCGCTTCCGCGGGAAGAGCACTTGGCCCGCCTGGCCGGCATATACGCATACGTCGTGCCGTCGGTGAGCGAGGTAAACTCCAACAACATTATCGAAGCGCTCAAGTACGGAAAACCGTTCATGGCGCCCCGCGACAGCGGCATGTTCGAAAAGCTGCAGGGCCTTGGCGTGTTCGCGGATACCCTCGACAAAAAGGCGATGGAAGCGGGACTGGAAGAACTGCTTGATGCGGAGAAGTATAAGCAGTACGTCGGGCGCATCCGGGCGTTCTCCTATACGCACTCCTGGGCGCAGATAGCCGACGAAGTATTGGACACGGCAAACAGCATTGCATGAAAGTATTGATGGTAACCGGCGACAGGAATGTGCTTAAGCGGGGCACGGCGGCGCATGCGCGCATGGAATTGCAGAAGAAACAGATAGAGGCGCTTGATGTCGTATACTGGGGCCGCGGCGCCATCTTTTCTCCTTTGCTTACGGAAGGCAGCTATGACGTCATTACCGCGCAGGATCCCTTCTGGCGGGGTCTTGTCGCCTGGGTTGTGGCGCGCAGGCTGAAGGCCCGGCTCAACATTCAGGTGCACGCGGACCTGATGGGGCAGGGATTCATTCGTTACGCGCTGGCGCAGATGGTGCTTGGCCAGGCGGATTCGATACGCGCGGTATCGGAAAAAATAAAAAAACAAATCGAACGGATGCGGATTTCTGCCCCCGTTCACGTACTGCCGGTCTTTATTGATGTTTCGAAGTTCAGGAACTTGGAGAAGAAACGGCACCCGAAATTCGCAAAAACCATTCTTTGGATAGGGCGGCTCGAGCGCGAGAAGGACCCCGCGCAGGCGCTTGGGGTGCTGGAGCAGGCACGAAAGCGCGGCGCGGATGCGGGGCTTATATTCCTCGGAAGCGGCAGCCTGGAAGCGCCCTTGCGCGCGCAGGCCAAGCCGCTTGGGGGATATGTGGAGTTCGCCGGCTGGCAGGATCCGGCTCCCTATCTGGCTATGGCGGATGTGGTGCTGTCTACTTCGCCCCACGAAAGCTACGGCGCCTCCATCGTGGAGGCGCTTGCCGCGGGCGTTCCGGTAGTATCGTATGATGTCGGCATTGCGCGCGAGGCCGGCGCGCGCATCGCCTCCCGCGGCAGGCTCGCTGATGCGGTCGTTGAGGTATTCCAGACCGGAGCGCGAGGGGAATTGAAGATCCCGGTTCTATCAGAAGTAGCATGGGCAGAGGCATGGCAACAGACGCTGTGAATCCGTTCCAACGTCTTTGTAGAAACGATTTGCCCGGACGCCCTTTTAATGAAATAGTTTATTGTATCGCATGAACCATTCCGACCAGCCGCGCTCGATACTTATCCTGACCCAGAAGGTCGACGAGACCGACTTTGACCTGTGGTTCTTCACCAACTGGATACGCACGTTCGCAAAGCACTTCGACGAGGTAAAAGTGGTATGCCTTTTTGAAGGCACGTACGCGCCGCTTCCTGGGAATGTGGAAGTGGTGAGCCTGGGCAAGGAAAAGGGCTACTCGCGCCTTCGGGAGGCTCTGAATCTGTACTACTACCTGTGGAAGTTCGTTCCTCGCGTAGGCGGCGTGTTCATCCACATGAACCAGATATACGCCATCCTTGGATGGCCCTTGTATGCGCTGTTCGGCAAAAAGCGCGTTCTTTGGTACAACCATCGGACGATAACGTGGGACGTAAAGCTTGCCGTCGCGCTGGTCAACGCTGTCGTCACCGCCTCGCCTACGACATTTCCATACGAGACGGCGAAGCGGATATATACCGGGCACGGAATAGACACCGATTTCTACAGTCCGGAGCCCGAAGGAAGCCCGTCCCCGAAACTGCGCCTGTTGTCGACAGGGCGCATTACGCCGACCAAGAACCAGCTCCTGATGTGCCGGGCGGTCAGCCTGCTGGTGGGGCAGGGCCATACCAAGCTTCAGCTCGACATATACGGCCAGCCGTTCCTCGAGAGCGACAAAGCGTACTACAAGGAGATCGAAGACTATATCGCCCGGGAAAAGCTTGAGGGATACGTGCGCTTCGGCGGACGGGCGGAGAACCAGGATATGCCAGCCGTATACAACGCGCACGACCTCTTTCTCAATCTTGCGGGCAATACGGGCCTCGACAAGGCGGGGCTCGAAGCCATGGCCTGCGGCCTCAACATACTGACCAGCAACCGGACGTTCAAGGAGCTGCTGCCTCCCAACCACTTTCTGGAGAGCAACGAGCCCGATGTCATAGCGCGCGGCATCCTCTCCTTCATGGATGTGCGGGGGAAGAACCGGGAGCTTCGGGACGTCGTAGTGAAGTCGCACAATCTCGACCGCCTCATCGAGCGCTTCTACGACATCCTGTCCTCGTAGCCTCGCAGGCATCCTGATCCGTAGTATGAACACCCTTATAGCGGCCATCCTGCGGTACCGGCAATTCCGCCACCTCGGCCCTATGCGCCCCGGCGATATCGCGCGCACGAGCGCGGAACCCGAGCTGTTCCTGCTCGGGGACCTGATCGATCCGAATAAAGCGTTCTTCGACGTAGGCGCCAACGTAGGAGCGTACGTATACGCGGCAAGCGCGCACCTGCCCCTTTCCCGCATATACGCCTTCGAGCCGCAGGCGCAGTACGTTTCCCAACTCAAGCAGCTGTTTCCGGGCGCGCATATCGCGCAGGCGGCCCTTTCCTCGCGCGCCGGAGAGGCGCGGTTCAAGGTGCCCACGATACGCGGGCGGGAATACCCGACGCGCGGGACCCTTGAAGATTTTAAAGAGGACGGGGAGGAGGCCGCGCAGGTAGAGACGGTTGCCACCCTGACGCTCGATGAGGCAAAAGCCGCCGCCCATTGCGGGCCGGTCGGGTGCATCAAGATAGATGTCGAGGGCCATGAGAAAGACGTACTGCTTGGCGCGCAGAAGACCCTCGCCGAAGATCGTCCCGCTCTTATCGTCGAGATAGAGCAGCGCCACCACACCGAGCCGATAGAGGATATCTTCGCGTGGATACTCGCGCGCGGGTACGAAGGATCCTTCTGGGACCGCGCCTCGCAGGTGCTCCGGCCGCTGTCGGATTTCAGCGCGGGTCACAACCAGCGTCCGGAGGATTTCAAGAGCCCTTCGTACGTGAATAATTTCATCTTCACTCCGCATGGCTGAGATCGAGGTGTTTTCCATGCCCTATAACGCCCGCGGGAACCCGTATTTCCTGCTGTGGCGCCGCGCGCTTGAGGCGCATAGAGGCGAAGCCGTCCTCCGGGAGGTGCCGCGGCAGAGCGTGTTCCTCCTTCTCTTACAGCACCCCTGGACAAGCCCTCGGCGCATCCTGTGCATCCACTGGCCGACCGTGCTCTATGGCAGCAGGTACGCCCTGCGCTCCATCCTCCGGCTGTGCGTGAATATTCCGACGCTCTTCGCGCTTAAGGCGCTGTTCGGCTTCAAGATAGTGTGGGTGCTCCATAACGCGCGCGAGCATGACTACCCGCATCCGCGCATAGACCGGCTGGGCCGCTTCCTCGTCGCGCTTGCGGCCGACGGCCTGGTCGCGCAGCAGGCATCTACCGCAAAGACTTGCGAAATCCTGTATCCCCGCAAAAAGGTAGCATATATACCGCACAGCAATTACGGCTCTTTCTTCGGACCGCTCGCGCAGCGGGACCCGGCACTGCGCGAGCGGCTCGGCTTCGCGTCCGGGGACATCGTGCTTGCGGCGCTTGGCGCGGTACGGCCGTATAAAAAGATAGAGCGCATCTTTGAAGCCATGCGCGCGGCCGGCGCGGATCTGGATCCCCGAATCAGGCTGTGGATTGCGGGGGGTGGGGATGAAGGATATCTGCAAAAGCTCAAGGCCCTGGCGGCCGATGTGCCGGGCACCGTGTTCGGCGACGCCTTCATTCCCGACGACCGCATGGCTTCGTACGCGGCGTGCGCCGACTACGCCGTCTTTTATTTCGATGATTCGGAATTGACGTCCGGCTCGATACAGCTTTCCCTTTCGCTCGGGCTTCCGGTCATTGCGCGCGATATTCCGGGCGCGGAGCAGGTCCGCCACGGGCGCAACGGATACGTCTTCAGGGACGTGCAGGATCTTGGTGCCTTGCTGCGGGCGCTTCCCGGCTTGCCCGTGCCGTCTCAGGAGGCCGTAGCGGCCTCCATAGCCCCGCATACGTGGGAGAGCGCCGCGCAAAAGCATATCGCGCTGTGGAAGGCGCTGATGTAGCCTTCCGTGCTATATTCTGGCCATGACCGCGCGTCCGATGAGTTGGGGTCCTGTTACTGCCGTATGAAACTCTTCTATATCGCCGCCATCCGCCTGCCGACGGAAAAAGCCCACGGGCTCCAGGTCATGAAGATGTGCGAGGCGCTCGCCGCGCAGGGCGCGGACGTAGAACTGCTGGTCCCCAGGCGCCCGAACAGCATTACGGCAGACCCCTTCGCGTATTACGGAGTCGAACCGAGTTTCAGGATACAAGCGCTTCCATCGCTTGATACGAGCGTGCAGGGAAAGGCGGGCTTCTGGCTGCACCGCCTGACCTTCAGCGTTGCATGCGCATGGCGCTTGCGCCACGAAAAGGAGGGACTGCTGTACAGCCGCGATGAGCTGGCAATCTGGCTTTTGAGCTTCTTCCTGAGACTGCCTATGGTTTTCGAAGCGCATGAGGGTCGCTGGAATTTCGCCGTTCGGCGGGCCTCCCGCGTCTGCCGGTTCCTGGCTGTTATTTCACAGGGGCTGGCGGACTTTTTCAGGGAGCGGGGCGTTCCGGAGAACAAGCTCCTGCTTCTTCCTGATGCGGCCGATTACGCCCTGTTTGCGGGGGCTCCGCCGAGCATGCTCAGGCAGGAGCTCGGCATCCATGCGGACGTGCCGCTCATCATGTATACGGGCCATTTGTATGCATGGAAGGGCGCCAACGCGCTGGCGCAAGCGGCCTCGTATCTGCCCGACGCATTTTTCGTATTCATAGGAGGTACGGACCAGGAGCTGGGACGATTCAAGGCCGCCTACGGCGCGCAAAAGAACGTGCGTATCGTGGGCTGGCGGCCGCATGCGGAGTTGCCCGGGCATTTGAGCACGGCTGACGTTCTTGTACTGCCCAATAGCGCCCAGGAGGATATTTCGCGATTGTATACGTCGCCGCTCAAGATGTTCGAATACATGGCGGCGGGGAAGCCGATAGTGGCTTCTGATCTCCCGAGCATCCGCGAAGTGCTTGACGGCGAGACGGCGTACTTTGCCGCGCCCGACGACCCGGAGGCGCTGGCGGAGGCGATAGCAAGGGCGCTTGCGGATCGCGCCGGCGCGCGCGAACGCGCCTCGGCGGCGCAGGAAAAAGCGAAAGGATTTTCATGGGCGGAAAGGGCGGCCTCAGTACTCAAAGCAGTATGAAAGACACCGACTATTACAACCAAGAAAGCGTCAATTACTCGCGCAAGCGGTATCCCGAACGGGAGACCGATTACGTGCAGTATTTCTTCAAACGCCGCCTGAAGCTCGTCCTCGGCATGCTTGGAAGATTTCTCAAGAATCGCCCCGCGCCTGCGGCGCTTCTGGAAGTGGGGATCGCTGATGGGGTCGTTCTCCGGGCGGCATATGACGCTTTTAGCGCGAAGCTCGGCCGGGTGGAAGGGAACGACATCGCGCCCGACATGGTTGCGGCGGCGAAGGCGGCAAACGGCGCCCGCCCCATTGCGTACTTCGTGCGCGAAGGCGCCCTTCTGCACGGGGGCTTTGACGTGGTGCTTGAGGTGGGCGTGCTCAACTATGCGCCGTGGCAGGAAGACCTCAAGGCTGCGCACGGCGCCTTGCGGCCGGGCGGCGTGTACATCTGTTCCATAGCCGGGCAGGGATCGCTCCATGCGCGGATGCGGGGTGGGGAGGAAGGATTTGAGAACATGCTTTCGTACCGGGAGTATGAAGAGTATATGCGCTCCTTGTTCACGATCGTGCAAACGGTACCGTGCGGATTTTTCGTCCCGTTCATATGGAGATTCCCGGCCCTGGCGCGCGTTCTTCAACGGCTCGCTGAGGCGTGTATGCTGCCTGTTGCGCCCGGCCTGGCGCACGAGAAGGTATACGTGCTACAAAAGTAACATGCTTACACGCCCTTGGGACGTCTTTTATAAGGAAAGCATAGGGCGCATCCTTCGGGAGAAACATGAAGTCGTCGATATCGGCGGAGGCCTGCGCATCGCGCGCGACCGTTCCAACCGCCTTGATGCATCGCATAAGTGGATACGCGCGCTGATGGAGGAGCAAAAGACATCGTATAAGATATTGGATTACGTGCCGGACTTCAATCCGGATATCGTGGGTGACGTTCAGGACCTGCCGTTCGGCAGCGACACGCAGGAGGCTGTCGTATGCAATGCCGTGCTTGAACACGTCGAGAACCCGATCAAGGCGGCGAGCGAAATGCACCGCGTGCTGAAGCCCGGGGGATACTGCTTCGTCTACGTTCCTTTTCTCTACTATTATCATGCCGAGAAGGGGTACTACGGCGATTATTGGCGCTTTACCGAAGATTCGCTAAGGCATATCTTCAAGCCGTTCGGCAGCATTGCCATGCAGCCGGTACGAGGCCCTTTGGAAACGCTGGTGCGGCTGAGCCCATTGGGACGCTGGCGCGTGTTCGAAGACCTCGGCTTTCTGCTCGACCTGCTTTTCAAAAAACACTCCTCCAAGCAAACGAGCGGCTACTTTGTTTTTTTAAAGAAGTAAGCGCTTTGCGTAGCTACGAGAGCAGGCTCTTGAGCCAGCCCGCGATGCGCCGGGGCCTTGGATCTTTCCAGGGAAACGGCTTGTGGTAGCCGGGCAGATCGAATATGGCGCCGTGCTGGTATCGGAAGCCGCGCGCGCCCTGTACGGCTTCGGGCCGTATGAACAGGTTCACGCCGAGATACTTGATGGGCGCGTCGCCCCAGCGGCGGATGAATATATTGCCGGTTTCCCGTATGAACGAATAGAAGCGGTAATAGTCGGAACCCGGCGAGAACGAAGCGACCTTCCCAAGCTCGAAATTGGTATAGAACATCCGGCCCTCCGGCAGCGCCGCTATCGGCACCTGCGTGCGTATTGCGTTGCTGTCGATCCAGCGCTTCGTCTCGCTCCAAAGGCCTTCAATGACCGCAGGCTCGTCCTGCTGCAGGGCCGTTTCTATGAAGCCGTATTCGCATCCGGATGACTGCATGCGCTCGAACATGTCGTACCTGACGGGCGATAGGATGAACGAGTCGGTATCGAGGCGCAAATAGTATTCGTAGCCCTGCAAGACGGCCTGGTCGTACATGGAGCCGGCGAAAAAGTCGCACATGAACCGGTATCCCATGCCGAATCCCGGGTGCCCCCATCCAAGCGGACCGTTACCGTGTGTGGGGTGGGGAACGTACTCCGGTATGGCGTCCGCTATGCGCGGCGGATACGGAGGGAGGCGGAACTCGATCTCCTGAAACAGGACGGCGCCCGCCGTCACCGGACGGACCTTGCTCTTGAATTCCGGACCGAACGACGGTTCATGGAAAAGAAGTATGTCCGGCTTCTCCTGCATTGAGGGCAGGAGGTTGCGCTCAACGAGTCCAAGGGACTTATTGAGCATGTCCAGATCCTCCTGCGATGTGCGTACGAGATATACGATACAGCCTCTCTTCTTAGCCATGCTTCGGCAGCTTCGCGGTGATGAGAAGGTGCCAGCCGAAGAGCCGCTCGAACATGTGGAATATCGGCTCAGGAGTGAGGTTCCAGGGGAACGACTTCTTGTACTCGTAGCGCTTGTACGGCTCTATCTGGTAGGAGAATATATGGTCTTTCTTGATGGAGACGACGTCGAAGCCCTTCAGAAGCTTGCGCACGTCGCGGCCGCTGTAGGTGTAGGCGATTGGGCACCCCGTCTGGGCCTCCGGCTGCATCAGGCCTAGGAGAATAAGCAGGTTCTTGGTGGAGTATTTGGCGTAGAGCATGATGCGCAGCTCCGAGTCCGGACCCATGTACTTCTTTATTTCCTCGATGATGCGCTCCGGATGCGGCGAGTGATGAATGACGCCGAAGGAGTATACGAGGTCGTACTTCTCGACCGGGACAATGTCCGAAAGGCGCTCCGCGTCGCCGGTATAGAACGATGCCTGCAGGCCGAATACCTTGAAGCGCTCCTGGCATATCTTGAGGCTTTCCTCCGACAGCTCGGTCACGGTAAGCTTCGCTCCGGCTCGCGCGAAATTGACGGAGTCGGTCCCGATGCCGCCCCCTATTTCGAGCACTTTTTTCCCCTTCCAGCGCGGAAAGTCCGCAAAACCGGGAATGTGCGGCTCGACTTTGTATTTGCGTGCCTCCACCTCGTCAAAATAGGCTTTTGTACCGACGGGGCTGGGGGAGTGGCGGATGTTGCACGGACGGCGGTTCCAGAAATCGCGGACGGCATCGACGGGGACTTGGGCAAATGATGATTGCATTCGATTACAGTAGCATATCCGCCCGCGCTGTTACAGCCGTATCCACTCAGGCGGCATAAGGTCGCTGGTGTCCATGGACGGGTCTTGGAAATACTTCTTGGGAGCGATAACCAGCTTATGAGGGCTGGGATTGAGCCAGGCGCTCCACCAGCTGAACGTGCTGTTGGGAAGGATATGGTGGGCGCATAGGCTCATGAGCGTCAGGTCCTCGTAATCCTTTATCTCGGGATCTGACGCGAACACTATGGGGGCAAGCTCTGCCAGATGTTCGTGCGCCCAGAGAATGTCGTCCGAGAATACGAAAAACACGGCGTCGGGCACCTTCTGCCGCATCATCCGCGCCGCCTCAAGATAATAGGAGAGCGGCATCGTGCCGAACTTCTGTATGGACTTCGGGTTGCTCACGCTGTCACCGCGCCGCACATGAAGCGACACCGGCGTGCCGTGCGATTGCCTGATCTGCTCGGCCACGCGCAGAGCGGCGCCCTGCAAGGGCTCTTTAAGCGCGAATTCGCGGCGTATGACGGGCGCGATGTCCTTGAAGTACTTTTCGCTCTGCCAATCGCCTACGAGGTATGCATTATCGCGCGCCTGAAGCACTTCGGGGATGAATGTCGGCCGGGGTTCCGTAATAAAACGCCTCTCATTGAGTGGTGTGCCCTGCTCCCGCATGCGCAGCGCCTTGCGCCTGATGCGCGACAGCAGGTCCTGGGTAGGAGGGGGCACGCGTATGCGCCTGAAGTCCTCCGGTGCCGCGACGGGCGCGGTAATCGCAAAAGGCTCGAGCCCGAAATGGCGATAGCCGATGCGCTGCGTGTAGGTCGATATGTCGAGCTTCAGTTCGGTGCCGTGCAGAAGCGCGAGCTTTTTGCCGAGCGCATACTGGAACAGCTGATTGCCGAGGCCGTGCTGTAATTTGATGATTATCATGTCGTTTGCGCCTATAGCTGTATCCACTCAGGCGGCAGCACGTCCTTGGTATTGACGCTCCGGTCCCGGAACCATTCTTTGGGCGCAATGACTATCTTAGCAGGATTCGGATCAAGCCACGCGCCCCACCAGCTGAAGGTGCTGTTGGCAAGGATATGCGCCGAGCAGCGGCTCATGAGCGCAATGTCCTCGTGCGGAGCTATGCCGGGGCGGGATACGAACACGGCCGGCGAGAGAAAGGGCATATGCTCGCGCACCCACTCGATGTCGTCGGAAAATACGTAATATACGGGCGGCTGCCCCAGGCGGTTCGCCATGGCGTGCGCCGCAGCGCGGTAATATTCCGGCGGACACACGCCGTTCATTGCGGTTACGTTGGGATTCGTCACGTAATCGCCGCGCCGCACATGCACCGACACGGCGCGGCCCAGCCGTGCGTCTTTTGCGATATCGCTAGCGATGGCTGCCGCGGCGGGGCCAAACGGCGCAGCCAGAGCGAACTGTTTGCGGATCTCGGGCCCGATGTCCGCGAAGTACTTTTGCGACTGCCAATAGCCGTCCAGATAGGCATTCTTGCCGGCGCGCAATATCTCCGGCGCAAAATGGAAATGCGGCTCTCGCACGTATGCCCGCTTCTCAATCGGCAGGAGCTGCTGCACCCCGTAGAATGCTTTTCTGCGTACGCGGGAGAGAAAGCTCCCATCCGCGGGCGGCAGGAGGGTGGCAATATCACCGGGCGACGCGATTGCGGCGGAAACGGAAAATGGGGAGAGTCCGTAGGAGCGGTCGGCCACGCGGCCGTAGCCCGAGATGTCGAGCATGAGCGGCATATTGTTGCGATCCGCCACCGCCTTTCCAAGCGCGTATTGGAACAGCTGATTGCCGAGGCCGCCGTGTATCTTGACGATGATCATACCGGCGATCCCTCCGATTTTGGCCCGTAAAACTCCTTGAACTGATGATCGAACGCGCTGCCCGGCCCCCAATTGCCGATACTGTCGTGGCTTAAGTCCAGCCAGCGGCGCACCGTGTATCCGTTCGCGAGGAACAGGAATGTAAGCGCGATATCAGTGGCTCCTTCAGAGCCGGGATCGAGCATGGACCATCGCGCAAGATCCTCCGGCGTCAGCTTTGCGTAGCAGTCCATAAAAGACGCGCGATGGAATATGGAGCCGCCGCAGCCCGAGATGCCGAATGCTCCGGCATCCGGATATTTCTCTTGTATATACGCCACCGCCGCAGGCGACAGCTGTTTCGTTATCCGCGCGCCCCGGCTGCCGCCTTGGCCGGAAAGGTGCGCGTGCGGGTACTTGCTTATCCTGTCGCGCGTACGCACGTCGTCCTCAAGAATAAGCACCCACTCTTTGCCGAACCGCTCGCAGGCGAGCGCAAGCCGCTTGAACCATAGCAGCATGTCCTTGCACGGCCAGTAACCGATATTTTTAGGGTCGTGCTCGTATTCGCAGCCGAATTCGCGCGCCAGTTCGCTGAAGTCGTCGCCGCCGTCGGAGAGGAGCAGCACGGGTACTGCAGGGTACTGCCGCCGGAACGAACGCAGCGCTTCGCGGGTGGCGCGTCTGTTCTTGTAGCATTGGAAGTACGCGCAGAAATCGAGATCGAGATATTCCTTCGGCTCATTCGACCGGTCCTCGCTGTATTCCTCAAACGTCTGGCGTTTGGCGAGATAGTAGGCCAGGGCCTTTCGGTAGGAGCGGGCGTCCCAGAAGCGCAGGCCGTTCTTGTACACGGCCGTGGCAAGGGCCGGCTTCCTAAGGAACGGGGCGATCGCCGCGTTGCGCGCGCGGCGGTACCATGCGAATGGCGCATTCCCGAGCATGGCGTGCAAAAGCCCCGCGATGCGCGGCCCGCGATATACCTGAGCTTCGTAGCGCGCGTCTATTCTTTCCATACGCTTGCATCGACGAAAAGGGAATTTATATACGTATCCGCCAACAGCAGGTATCCCTGTTCTTTCAGGAAGCTTATAAGTCTTTCGTCCTTAACGCCGCCGCGCGTTTTGGAAAAGGATATCGTTTCAACGCATATGACCTTGGGCCGATATTTGGAGAAATCGACGGATCGCAGAATATCCTCGTCCAGCCCTTCCGTGTCTATAGTGAGCAGGTCCAGGCACGTGCCGCCGCAATATTCCTCTATCACGTCCGCAACCGTCCGCACCCGGACCGGATACACGCTGGCGATCGCAAACCCATGGTCCCGGACCAGGCGTTCGGCCTCTTCTTTTGAAAAGGTGCTTAATCCGGGATTGTTCATGACGTAAAAATCCAGCGTGCCGGCATGAGGAGCAATGCCGATATTGAGATTAATGTCTCCTGGGCGTTTGCGCGGGAAGCACTTATACAAGACGGGATTTGCCTCGATGTTGATGCCCCTGGACCCTTGTTTATACAGGCGAACAGTATTGCTCTTATGTAGGGGATCGTGTGCGCCGATATCAATATATGAAGGGCAGTCTATCTTGAGAGCGCGGAAGATAAAGTCTATAAGCAGGTCCTCGCCATTTTGCGCATAGCTTGCCTTGTAATCCATCCCCAGTATAAGCCGCAGGCGGTGCAGGTAGTTTCTCGGAACCAAATATTTTTTGAAGCGCTCCATAGCTTACGCCGTATCGTACCGTATCCATTCCGGATACGGAATCATGCGGCACTCGATATGGGGCTCGGAATGGTAGGTCTCAAAGCTGGGATGGAGGATGGTCTTACCGGCAGGCTGGCGGGGGTCGAGATATGCTCCCCAAAAGCTGAGCGTTGAGTTGCTGAGTATGTGGTTCCTGCACATGCTCATCATAATGAGCGACGGAAAGACGCCTTCTTCTATAAGGTGGTACGTATTCTCGCTGTTGCCTGCCAGTTCCGCAATAAGCTTCTTGGCGGCCTCGTTATTGTCGGAGAACACGAAACAGTCGTACCCTTTCGGGAAATAGTCAGCGAATACCTTTTTATACCACTCGGTACTCAGCCCGCTGAAAGAGCGCGTATCCGCCTTGAGGCCTCCGGTCCGGTAGTGGAGGGAAACCGTATTTTCTTTGACCAGAGCGGGATACTTTTGCGCGAGTTCCTGCCTCATCTCTTCAGAGGGGCCGAGATGCTTGAGTATGGCTTCGCGCTGCGGATGCGCATCCTCGAAGGAGAACATATCCGTTACCATGAATTTATGGTCGAAAGAGGCTATGGAAGGCGGAAGCCATGCAACTCCCGGGAAGGTGCGCTTCAGTTCTTCCTGCGACCCCGTATGCCCGCCCAAAAAACGATCACTGCGGTAGGAGGGCGGAAAGTCCGGCATCTGCCATGTTGAAAATTGCGGGGCGGGGAGGCCGTGCTCGGCGCAGAAGGCAACCGGCTCCGCCATTTGGAACAGGTTGTTGCCCAGCCCTCCGTCGAGCGTTGTCGTTACGCCGCCGCTATCGCAATCCGGCGCCTGGGCTTTGAACGCCAGCCTCAAGCCGAACCGCCCGTTGATCGAGTTGAAATATTCCTCATCGCTAAAGAACCGGTCCGCATCTACGACGTAAAAAGTATCGGGGTGAGCCGCTGCGAGCGAGTCCGCAAGCTCGTCATAAATAGCATTGTACCGCTCGACCGCCTCCCTGCCGTCTTTGGCGGTACCGGACAAGTCCGGATAGAACTCGACCGGATAGCGGTTCTTGCGCGCGCGGTCGGCCATGAGCGGGTTGCGGTATCCCCACTGCAGCCAGAGCGAGCGGACGGACTTCCGCGAGCGAAGGCAGAGGAACACGGCCTCGCCGCTGAAGTGTGCGAGTATTTCTTCGGCGTACCGGATGGTGTAGGGCGCTATGTGGTGGTCGTATACGCCTTCGTGCTTGAAATACGCGCGCACCCGTTCGCCCTCGTCCTCGCCGCGCTCCCACATGAGTTCCCGCTCGGGATGCAGATGCACGTTATGGTTCTGAAGTTTATTGCGGCTTTTAAAATATACCGATGTTTGTCCGCTGTACGTGAGCAAGTTGTAGGTGCGCAAGAAACCGCAAGCGCCGATACCTATCCAGAACACGGGCCGTGACGAGGAAGGCAGGGGTTCCTTTTTCAGTTTGCGAATTTTGTATCGTATAAAGCGTAGATATGTTTTTGGAGATAGATATTTGCGCATACCAGGATAATTCTGTATTGCATTACTTCTTTCTTTCCCAATTCTCCCACACGAAATCATATTGGTAGGTCGGTGCGTGCGTCTCGCGTAGCCGCTTGCGGATAGCACGCACGCGCGATATGGCGTCGGGGGCGCTGTCGTCGAATTTTATCTGGATATTCCTAATACTCTGCACCGTGCCGCTATCAAGCAGCATTTCCAGGAGCTCGTATTCTCCACCATCCATGTAGAGACTCAGCAGATCTATATCCCCCTGCCCTCGTATGCGCGCTTCGAGGTCTTTTCCCACATCCGTCACGGCAGGCCAGGAGGCAAGTGTACGCACCATACATCCGTACCGGCGCCGCATAACTTCCGCCCATTGCGCGTTTTTCTCGCCGATGCTGTATATGAGCGAGGAGGAAGCGAGTGGGTACTCGACCCGCAGGTTCGCATCGCCGTTTGCGAGCCGCCACGGAATAGTCTTACCCTCGAAATAGTGCACGCGGAGCTTCTCCGCGATTCCGCGACCTCCCGCGTATCTTAGCGTTTGAATCAGGCCGCGCACCAAAGAAGCGGGCAGGCGCAGGAACATCGCGCGGGCTGCGGCGCGGGACCGCACGCGAATATCATACATGTTGAGCCTGGGCAGACGCGCCGTATGCTGTTTCCGGAAAGCCCCGACTGCTGCAAGGGTGGGTTTCGGTACTTTTATCTGGATCGCATGATATTTCTCTATATCTCCGCTCCAGCGCCTATATAATAGTTTCTGGTTCTTTTCCGCCGTATCTTTCCAGAATTTGTCCTTTACCGGGTTCTTATACTGTGCCACCGTAAGGCTCTCGTTCACCACATTGATGGGGTAGCAGAATACCCCATAGCCAAGGCTCCGCATTCGGAAGCAGTAGTCCATGTCGTCGTTGTAGAGCGGGGCGTACGTTTCGTCGAAGTAACCGTGCTTCTCAAGCAGAGCTTTCCGAAGGATGATTGGCCCGCGCATGACCGCGTCAACTTCGAAGATGAAATCCCGCAGTTCAATCTGTACTGCTGGGTCGAGTCGCTGGTGAAGCTCGAATGCGGAGCGGTTCACCCCCGGGCCCTTCGGATCGGAGGAGTCGAGATGGAAGAAGTTTACGCCTGCCAAGCCTCCTAATATGCCGACCTTCGGGTGCTCCTCGAGCCAAGAGAGCATCTTTTCGAGCCACCCTTCTTCATATATGAAGTTGTCGTCCTGTAGAATGACGCAATATTTACCTTGCGCCCGCTTGAGACCGTAATTGTTTGCTTTTACTTCCCATACGTCAGGCGTTTCATACTCGTATACCGTAACAGGGAAGTCCTTCAGGGTTTCCTGCGCTACTTGCCGCGACGCGTCGCTGCAGCCATCATAGATAATATGTAGGTCCCAGTGAGGATAGGAGCGAGTATTCGTAAGAAGGGTCTGTAGCAGCCGTACGATATGTTTTTCTTTGTCGTGGACAGTCAGTATAATGCTCGCGGTAGGACGCAAATCGCGCGCGCCACCGGCTATCTTGCCGAACAATTCGGCCAGCCGATTCTCAAAAAGGGCGTGATCGTGGAATAATATTATATAGTGCCGGGCCTTTTCTGAGAGAATGCTCCACTGTTCTTTCGATATGGCAAGCGTTTTATCAAGAGATTCCTTGAACGTAGCCTCAAAGTTCCCATCGAGCGCGAAATCTATCCCACTATCTCGCGTCAGGATTGGCACTAAACCAAGAGTCATCGCTTCCAGTACGGTTCCCGGTTCGCCTTCTTCTGCCGACGGGAACAGATACCATGCGTGTTCGGCCAAAATTTCGGAGTATCTTCTCGACGATGCGTCGATAAATCCTAGGTGCACAACACCAGGATTTTCCTTCTTAAGAGTCTCCAGTCGAGAGTTCCAAAAAGCGTAGTTCTCCTTTTTGCGTACGTTCCCGATAAGAGTCAGATACATATTCTTGAACGTAGGGGAGCCGAACGCCCCTATCAGTTCCTGAAGCCCCTTGCGTAATCCCATTTCCGCAGCCGTATGAACATATCTATTCAGCGCGCCGCGCGCAAGAATGTCGTGTTTGTTCCATGCTAACGGAAGACCATAGTGGAGAGGGATAATTTTGTCCCGGGGCACTCCATTAGCAACAAGAGCGTCCATATTGACTCCGTTGCCCACCTGTATAACGTAATCCGCAAGCTCGAACGCGCGTAGTGCGGTATACGATGTGTCGAGCAATTCCTCGTCTCGTGGCACGTTCCACCTTGCACGCAATGCTTTCATGCGCTCGTTGCGATTAACCGGATGGCTGGTTTCCATAAAGATGATCTTTACAGTCGCCTCGCTTTGCGAAGCGATATCCATCCATCGTGTAAGATTACCGACAAACAAATCATAGGGACCCGGACCCTTGGGATTTTCACAGGAGTCTATGTAGTCGACCGCATAATCGGCTTTCCGGAGAGCATTGTATAATCCCTCAATCATAATGCTCATGCTCGAAGCATAAAAGACTTGCTCCTCACCAGAAGGATCGAAATGCTTTTTCGAGAAAGAAAGAAGAGCCTTTTTCATTTTTCTAGTGGGCTCAGCATGACACCTGAACCTGTAACAAGTTTTTTCTTCATCATTGTTTATCGAATATGGTTCCAGTTCGAGTTGGCCAATACGGCGGAGGGAAAGTCCCTAAACGTCTGCTCGGCCTTGAAGGCCCGCGTTTCAGGCACCGTGAACCCGCCTATCTCTTTTTCCGGGATGCCCGCCGCGTCATTGTATTTGGCCTGGAATTCCACGATGTAGTCGCCGGGCGCGAGCCGCGGCATATCGAACCGGGCTTCTATGATGCCGGAGGCAGAAGGTAATTTAGCACTTTCGAGGTCTGCGTGCGAGAACACCATGAGCGATGCGTCGCTGCGCCGGCGGATGCCATAGCCGATATTGAGCCTGCCAGTGGGATCCGTGCTCTCAACGCGGACACCTATCGAAAGAGGCTCGCCGGAGGCAATCTGCGGTATTGCGTTCGCCGGAGCGCCGTTGAGGGTAAAATTGTCCAAGCGTACGGGTCCGAGCGAGAAGCTGGCAGGAGCGCCGCCGGCGGCGGATGTAAACCGATTCATATAAAAGTCTATAGCCTCGTGCGTCGGCCCGTAAAAAGCTACCGTACCGTGCTCGAGTACGACAACCTTCTTGCATAGGGCCGCGACCGCCGCCATGTTGTGGCTCACGAAGAGTATCGTGCGGCCATCGGAGCGGGTCACCTCCTCCATCTTGCCGAGGCACTTTTTCTGGAACTCCGCGTCGCCGACCGCGAGCACTTCGTCCACGATAAGGACGTCCGGCTCCATATGCGCGGCCACCGAAAAGGCGAGCCGCACGTACATGCCGCTTGAGTAATGCTTCACCGGCGTATCGAGAAACTTTTCGATGCCGGAGAACGCGACGATATCGTCGAACTTGCGCGCTATCTCGCGGCGCGTCATGCCGATGATGGCTCCGTTGAGGAAGATGTTCTCGCGGCCGGTCAGCTCCGGATGAAAGCCGGTCCCGACCTCAAGCAGCGACGCCACGCGTCCGCGCATGACGGCCCGGCCTTCGGTGGGCGGCGTGATGCCGGTCAGGATCTTGAGAAGCGTCGACTTGCCCGCGCCGTTGCGGCCGATGACGCCCACTACCTCGCCTTTTCCGACCGAGAACGATACGTCGCGCAGGGCCCAGAACTCCTCCTTTTTATCGAACCCGACGGCGCGCTTGGCCTTTGCCTTGAAGAAGCTGAACGGCCGCTTGAGCATGTACGCAAGCACATCGCGCAGGGCGATATAGCCGCCGCGCTGGTGGTTGATGTCATACTTCTTTCCGATGCCCTGTATCTCGATGATGGGTAAATTGTCCATAAAGTCAGAATGTTGAATGTCTAAAGCGTCTTGATGAATCCCGACAGCAATTTAGAAGTGTCGACGGATAGATCGCGGTAGCGCGTATAGTGCTCTTGATCTACATACGCCAAGCCCAGGGCGATGTCCAACATAGATCTGACTTCTCCGCAGGACCCTTTGGCAATGTATAAGAATTGTTTGAATTCCTTATCGCCCTTTCTTTCAAAACCTTCAGCGATATTATTCATTATTGAAACGCAGGCCCTTTGTATCTGGTCCCTGAAGCCGTAATCCTTATTATCCTTGAATGCCGCATATACCAAAAGCGTCAACTCTTTTGCTTTCTGCCATGCAAGTATGTCCTCGAATCGTTCTATGGTCATATCCCTTCTCTCACTGTACAGGCATTAAAGACTTTTG
This sequence comes from Minisyncoccota bacterium, assembly GCA_035546615.1. GTDB lineage: Bacteria > Patescibacteriota > Minisyncoccia > Phycocordibacterales > SBAW01 > GWA1-54-10. The sequence goes on along the minus strand of DASZWM010000007.1, from coordinate 30,722 downwards.
ACTTTATGGACATAATTGACTTTCAACTTTTTGTTTATACGATATCGGCAAAGTAACGCTCGGTCTTCTTGAACACGACAAGTCCCACGGCAAAGAGCACGAGGATGGCGAGCGAAGAAATTCCCAAAAGCGCCCAGTTGACCGGCTCCGTGCCGAGCAAAGCGCCGCGCGCGGCCTTGATGATGCCGGTCATCGGGTTTATGGCGAGTAGCCAGGAGTACTTTCCCGCGATGCTGGCCGGGTAGATGACCGGCGTGATGAAGAGGAGCATCTGCATGAAGTAGGGAAGGATATAGCGCACGTCGCGGTATTTCACGTTGAGCGCGGAAAGGAATAGGCCGCCGCCGAGCGCCGCGAAGTAGGTCATAAGCAGCAAGACGGGCAGTATGAAGAGGCCCATGAGGTTGGGCAGGAACCCGTAATAGACCATCAGCGCGACCAGGACGCCCGAGGCGACGCAGAAGTCGATGAAGTTGGTCGCCACGACCGCAAGCGGCAGTATGAGGCGGGGAAAGTAGACCTTGGTGATGATGGACTGGTTGGACACCAGACTGCCGCTGACGTCGCCAAGCGACGAGGAAAAGAATTGCCAGAACAGAAGGCCGGTATAGACGAAGATCGGGTAGGGAATGCCGTCGGACGGGACCTTGAGGAGCGTCCCGAAGAACAGGGTAAAGATAAGCATAGTAGCCAGCGGCTGGAACACCGCCCACGCCACCCCGATAGCGGTCTGCTTGTAGCGCACCTTAAGGTCGCGCCAGGAAAAGAAAAAAAGCAGCTCGCGGTAGCGCCAGAGCTCTGCCAGGTCGGCGAGCCCCAGCTTCTTGCGGGGCTGGATGATGGTCGTGGTTTGCATTCCCTTTAGTATACCGCCCGCGCTTACCGGGGACGTATCGAATTGAGCAGGCGCTGCTGTTCTATCCAGCGATACGTCTTCTCGACACCCTCACGCAGCGGTGCAGACGGTGCCCAGCCGAGCATTTGCCGTATGAGCGTGTTGTCCGAGTTGCGGCCGCGCACGCCGAGCGGACCGTCAATGTGCTTTATGGAAAGCTGTTTTCCGGCGGCATCCATGGCCATCTGCGCCAGCTGGTTGATGGTTACCATTTCGTCGGAGCCGATGTTGACCGGGCCCTCGAACTCGGAGTCCATGAGGCGACGCATGCCCTCGAGGCACTCATCTATATATAGGAAGGAGCGGGTCTGCTCGCCGTCGCCCCATATCTCTATGCTGCTGCCCTGAGGCGCTTCAGCGACCTTGCGGCATATCGCGGCCGGCGCCTTTTCCTTGCCGCCCTGCCAGGTGCCTTCGGGGCCGAAGATATTGTGGAAGCGGGCGATGCGCACGTTGAGGCCGTAGTTGCGCTTGAAGGCGAGGTACAGGCGCTCGCTGAAAAGCTTCTCCCAGCCGTACTCGCTGTCGGGGGCTGCCGGATACGCGGAGTCTTCCGCGCAATTGGGGTTGTCCGGGTCCACCTGGTTGTAGGCGGGGTACATGCATGCGGAGGACGAGTAGAAGAACTTCTTCACGCCCGCCTGGCGGCCGTAGTACGCCGCGTTGAGGTTGATGGTCGCGGAATTGTGCATGACGTCGGCATCATGCTCGCCGGTAAAGATATAGCCGGCGCCGCCCATGTCCGCTGCCAGCTGATACACCTCATCAAACGGCCGGTCGAACACGCCGAGGCACACCGCCTGGTCGCGCAGGTCGCCCAGGACGAACTCGTCGGCCTCGGGGATGCTGAACTGAGGGTATTTGAGGTCGACGCCGCGGACCCAGAAGCCCTCTTTCTTGAGGCGGCGAACCAGGTGGCTGCCGATAAAGCCGCCGGCGCCCAGGACAAGGGCCGTTTTTATCTCCCGATTCTGGTACATAGGTAGGATAGTGGTAGCATTTTTCCCTTATGCCCGCAAATAAAAAACGGACCGCCCGCTGCGGATCCTTTGTAAACACCTCGTGTGGCAGAAAAGTTTCCTAATGGCACACTAAACATATAAAAAGGGCGGACCCACCGGGTCCGCCCTTTACTTTTTCGGCCTTAGCCGGTGTCCGCTAGGCGGGCACGAGCTGCATCGGCGGGAACTGCTTGTAGAGATCGCCGAGCGCCTTCTGCACGCACTCTTCGACCTTGTTCTCGCCCCCGGTGACGCGGGCGATCTGCCGGCCGACGCCGCGGATGTAGTGGACTTCGTCGGCGATGTCCGCCTTGTCCACCAGCGACCACAGCTCGTCTTCGGTCAGCGCGCGCTTGAGAAGCATCGTAAGCCACTCGAGCACGCGGAAGTAGTCGTTCCATACCGCGCGCAGCTTGTCCTCCGCCGTCGAGCCGTAGACGAACGGTTCCTCGGGGTCGTAGAACATCTGGGTGCGCCCGCGATTGGCGGGCTGGCCCATCATGCCAAGCGGCCCGAAGCGAACCACCTTGTCGGCGATGCGCAGCGCGGTGAGAAGGACTGAATCGCCTTCCTCATCGTCCTTCTTGGAGTGCTCGAGCACAGCGTCAATGATGCGGTTCCGTGCCTCATCGTCGAAGGGGCTGTCGGCGAGCAGCTTCTGGAGGTATGGCTTCCAGTTGTCGTTCTTCCAGCCGTCGTCCCCGCGCGGGTAGTCCTTGTTGTGCAGGAAGTTCACCATGCTGTCGGGTCGGTCGCTGTTGTGCAGCCAGACCGCCGTGACGAACTCCTCCATGTCGAGGGTCTTATAGCGCGGAAGCGCCTTGATGCTCGGACCCAGGGCCGCCATCTCGAGGACGTGGTTGACGTCGTAGCCGCCGGGTGTGGCCGGCGGCGTGTAAGAGGGGATGAGCTGCGCCTGCAGCGTCTCCAAATACGTTTTGAACGTAGACAAATCAATGACCTCCGTGTTCGTGCTGGTTGCAGAAATGCATCCGGTCACCTATTCTCTATTATAGCACTTTTGATACTATATGTCAATATCACTATAAGGCTCGCACGGTAACTTCTATATCTTTTTTATATAAAAAGGGCGGGGATATTTCCCCGCCCTCTTTTCTGTTGTTCCGCCGGCCGTTAGGCCTGCAGGTAGCCGTGCTTCAGGAGCCACGGAATATGGACGCTGTGCGCAGGCTTCGGCGCCGTTGCGAACCATCCGACATTCTTGCCTTCGGCGCTGCCGCGCAAACCGGCTGACAGCGGCTTGCACAGCAGGATAGTCGAGACGGTATGGATGGTGAGCTCGCGCTCTTCGCCCTCTACTTCCATCGTCGATACCTCTGCAGGGAAGTTGAGGCCGCCTACCGCGTCAACGAACTCGACGCCGATGCCGAGATCGTGCTTCGCGACCCGCGAAGCAAACTCCTGGAAGCTTTCGCCGCCGTTTATCTTGCCGCCCGGCAAATGCCAGGTGCCCAGCTCCGGCGGGATGTCCCGCTGCACGAGCGCGACCCGCTTGTCCTCGTCGAGAATGAGGAGGTCCCATGCGGCGCGGACAATGCCGAGTCCCGTCGTCCGGTCGAATATCCGTGCGTAGTCTTCATTGGTCAGTCTTCCCACGTAACGTTTCCTTTCCATACTGTTGCGCGTCGGTACGTTCTTTATAATTGTATCACCTTATGACTTTTTGTCAATATCTTTATTGCGCTTCGCGTATCCCCGCCGTAACACCTTTGAAATTGATTTATCAGTAAGCGTTCTGTAGGATTAGGCGAATACCAGCGACCGTCTGCTGTCATGAAAACAAAAACCACAAAGAAAAAACTCCCGCGCCTTTCGGTGGTGGGGCTCGGGAAGCTCGGCGCGTGCTATGCGGCGTTCCTTACGCGCTCCGGATTCGAGGTGCTCGGGTTCGACGTTGATGAGCATAAGGTCGCGAGCATCGAGGCGGGCAAGGCGCCCGTGCCCGAGCCGGGCCTCCAGGACTACATAACCGCGGCGAGGGGCCGCCTTTCGGCAACAACCGACATGGACCGGCTCATAGCCGAGACCGACATCACGTTTATCATCGTGCCCACGCCGAGCGAAAAGAGCGGGCTGTTCTCGGTCGACTACGTGGCCGCCGCGGCGCGCACGATGGGCCCGGCGCTCAGGCGCAAGAAGGGATGGCACACGTTCGTGCTGGTGAGCACCGTATTGCCGGGGGACTCGCGCGAGCGCATCATACCCGAATTCGAACGCGCGTCGGGCAAGGTCTGCGGCCGCGACTTCGGCTACGTCTACAGCCCGAGCCTCATCGCCATCGGCGACATTCTTAACAACCTCGAGCGCCCCGACTTCGTGTTCCTCGGCGCGCACGACGGGCGCGCGGGCGACGCGGTGGAGGGGATCTTTACGACCCTGTATCCGGGGTCGCAGGCCATAGAGCGCATGAGCGTGGAGAGCGCGGAGCTTGCCAAGATTGCGCTCAATTCGTTCTTGACGATGAAGATATCGTTCGCCAACGGCCTGGCCGCCATCGCCTCGCGCATCCCGAACGCCGATGTCGACGAGATAACCAATGCGATAGGGAAGGACTCGCGCATCGGGCGCAAGTTCCTGAAGGCTGGGCTCGGCTTCGGCGGCCCCTGCTTCCCGCGCGACAACCGCGCGTTCTATGCGATGGCAAAGCGGCGCGGTTTCACCGCGCACCTGGCGCGCTCCACCGACATCCTCAACCAAACGATGGAAGAGAGCATGTATGCGCTTTTGGAGGAGCATGCCGGGAGCAAGCGCGACGTCGTCGGATTCCTCGGCATTTCCTACAAGCCCAAGACCACGCACGGCGAAGCCTCGCAGGCGCTGGCGCTCGTGGAGCGCATGCTGCGCAATCGCTACCGCGTCGCGGTGTTCGAGCCTTTAGGCAGCGCGGAAGCACAAACCCTGCTGGGCACGTCGGTTCTGCATGTGCCGACGCTTGCTGACTTGGCGCGCCAGAGCTCAGTCATATTCGTATCCAATCCCGATCCGCTTTTCAGCGAACTTCCCGCGCTGCTTGCAAAGGCGAAGAAGCGCACGGTCGTCATAGACCCGTGGGGAATGTTCGACGCGCGTGCGCTCCCGAAGCACGTGATGTACGTGGCGCATGGCCGCCGGGCGGCGGCCGCTAAACTGCGGCAGTGAAGCCGTAGTATATTTTTCATATGGAATACCTCTCGCACATCGTATTGATATCGTTCTACGACAGTGCTCCGGAGGAAAAGAAGAAGGAGGTGTACGACCGGTTCCAGACGCTCGCCGAGGAATGCGGCGGCAAGGAGGCGGGCATTTTGTACTTCCAGGCGGGGCACAATCTCGACATGCGCAAGAATGTGCATCTCGTCGTCATCGGGCTATTCCGGGACAACGAGGCCCTGCAGACATATCGCAACCATCCCAAGCACCGGGAGCACAACGAGATATTGCGCGAGATAGCGGATTGGCAGATAGGCGACCTTATGACGCCGTCGTGGGGCACGGTTAGCTAGCGCCTTGGGGATCGGCGGCCTGTGTTGTGGTATAGTGTCGCGTATGTCGTATACCACCTATCTGCGCTGGGCTATTATCGGCGGGCTGTGCGCCGTCCCGTGCATCTCCTTTATCGTCGCCGGCAGCGGCTGGGTGCCGGCCATGTACTTCCCGTACATTACGGGCAAGAACTTCGTGTTCCGCCTGCTCGTCGAGCTTATCGTCCTGCTGTACGCCATACTCGCGATAAAGGAGCCGGCATACCGCCCCAAGGCCTCGTACCTTATGTGGGCCGCCGGCGCGTTCGTGCTGTGGATGGCTCTTGCGACCGCGCTGAGCGTCGACCCGATAAAGAGCTTCTGGAGCAACTTCGAGCGCATGGACGGCTACATTACCGTCATACACCTGTTCGCGCTGTTCGTGGTGGCCGGCGCAGTATTCAACGCGTCGCGCTGGTGGGACGCGTTCTTCCGCATCTCTATAGCGGTAGCAGCAACGCAAGGCATCTACGCGCTTTTCCAGGTGTTCCACCTGTTCGGCCTGTCGCCCTCGACCCAGTCCGGCGTGCGCGCCGATACCAGCTTCGGCAACGCGACGTACCTGGCCGTGTTCATGCTGCTCAACCTCTTCCTGACGCTCTATATGATGGTGCGCGACCGCAGGTCGCCGACCGCATTGACGCTCTACGGCATCGCGCTCCTGCTCGAGTTGCCGGCGCTCTACTTTACCGAGACCCGCGGCGCGCTTTTGGGCTTTGTGGGCGGGCTTATCGTGGCCGCCGTATACGTGGCGCTGCGCGCCAGGGAAGAGCAGTACAGGACGCTTCGCCGCGCGTCATGGGGAGCGCTTGGCGTCATCGCGATATGCGCGGCGCTCTTCATCGCGGTGAAGGATACGGACTTCGTCCGCAACTCTCCCGGCCTCGGACGCCTCGCGTCTATATCGCTTGAGGACGGCACGACCAAGGCCCGCCTCTTCTATATATGGCCTATGGCCGTGCAGGGCGCGCTCGAGAAGCCGGTTACCGGCTGGGGCCAGGAGAACTTCAGCTACATATTCAACGAGCATTACAATCCGGCCATGTGGGCGCAGGAGCAGTGGTTCGACCGCGCGCACAACGAATTTCTCGACTGGTTCGTCGCCGGCGGCGTTCCGGCGCTCCTTTTGTACATATCGCTGTTCGGGCTTGGCGTGTGGGCGATACTCCGCTCGGCTGAGCTTACCAGCCCCGAGCAGGCCGTATTGCTGGGCCTTCTGGCGGCCTACGCCTTCAACAACCTGTTCGTGTTCGACAACCTTTTGAGCATCGCGTACTTCTTCCTGCTGCTGGCGTACCTCCACGTGCTTTCGTGGAAGGCGCTGCCGCGGTGGATGTTCTGGCTCAGGCCCGTTAATGACCATACGGTCGCCATAGTCGCGCCGCTTGTGGCCGTGCTGGTGCTCGGCGGAGCGTGGATGCTCAACGCCGGCGGCATGGCGCGCGCGCAGACCATTATCGACGGCCTGCAGACGAACGAGCCCACGGGCGCGCCGCGCACGCCGGACAAGCGGTTCGCCTCCTTCAAGGCGGCACTCGACGACGGGGCCGAGCTCGGCCGGCAGGAAACCACGGAACAGCTCTTCCAGTTCGCAAACGGCCTGCGGCAGGCTTCTTCCGGCGCGAGCCCGGAGCTGACCCAAACCGTATACGCCTATACGCGCGCCGCGGGAGACGCGATGCTTGCTCAGCGTAAGAATGACGCGCGCCTTGAGTTGTTCGACAGCCTGTTCCTGACCCAGTACGGCCAGTACGACGATGCGCTTAAGCATTTGGCTACGGCCGCGAAGCTCTCGCCGGGCAAGCAGCAGATCCTCTTCCAAGAGGGCCAGACCTATATACAGAAGGGCGATTTGAGCAACGGCCTGGCCGCCTTCAAGAAAGCCTTCGACCTATCGCCCGATTACGAGCAGGCGCGCATCGCCTACGCCGGCGCCCTGTACTACGCCGGCCAGAACGCCGCAGCCGATGCGCTGCTTATGCAGGCGTACGGCACCACGGCGGTCGATAACGACCAGCTCCTCCAGATATATACCGACACCAAGCAGTACGGCCGCATCGTCGCCGTCTGGCAGGCTCGGGTCGCGAAGAATCCGAACGACGCCAATATGCACGTGCAGCTCGCCTCCGCGTACTTCACCGCAGGGAAGACCGCCGAGACCATCGCCGAGCTCGAAGAGGTCATCAGGCTCAATCCCGCGGCGGCGGGACAGGTGCAGGGGCTTATCACGAATATAAAGAACGGCACTCTAAAACCTGGACAATAAACGCGCTGGACGCCGCGATCTGCTTTGTTGCGGATTCCGGTTCTCCTTACAGGAGCAGTACACCTTTTGGATAGTTCGATCCCTTCAGAAAGGAACAAACTATCTCAAAAGGTCTTGCGAACGTGCCCCGCACGTTCTCACCTTCACAATAGGCGGCCTATTGCTCAGTCCGATCCTCATCTGCGCCTCGCATCTCATCGACGTCCCGCGCATTTATGGACATAGTAGTGAGTTTTGCTATACTTATTATATGTGAGTGCCGGGATGCGCCGGCTCTTCAGAAACATTGTCAACGAAAGCCCCCAGCAATGGGGGATTTTCGTTTTCAGATTCACTAGGCCGGCGTATCGCATCGTTGCCTTTGTCGCGAAAAAGCTCGCCATAGCAACCTATGCCTCACTTTTTCGCTCCTCGACGCCTCGCGCTCCATCCGGCCTAGTGAATCTGACGAGCCTCTCACACCTGTTATACTCAAGGAGTGCGCTTTGCGTGGGGAGCGTCTGCACTCACATCATGACAATGTTTTGGAGCTCGCATCCGCTTCCCACACAGAGCACACCTTACGACGATGGATATACGGGAAAACGTCTCGCTCGCGCCGCTGACGACTTTTAAGATAGGCGGGCCCGCGCGGTATCTCGCGCTTGCGCGGACCGTGGAGGATGTGCGCAAGGCGTTGGCGTTCGCGAAAGAAAAGGAACGGAAGATTTTTATATTGGGCGGCGGCTCGAACGTGCTGTTCGATGATGCGGGCTTCGACGGGCTCGTCGTGCAGGTCGCGATAGAAGGCGTCGAGCGCGATAGGACTGCGTTCATCGTCGGGGCGGGGGAGAACTGGGACGCGCTTGTCGGGCAAGCAGTGGAAAGTAAGCTGTGGGGCATCGAGAATCTTTCCGGCATTCCGGGAACCGTCGGCGGCGCGGTCGTGCAGAATATCGGCGCGTACGGCGCGGCGCTGTCGCAGACATTTCAGTGGGCCGAAGTGTTTGATACGACAGACGCGCGGGTAAAGAGAATAAGCAAAGAAGAATACGCATCCGGCTACCGCGAGAGCATTTTCAAGCATCACGAAGGCCGGTACGCCATTTTGCGCGCGGCTTTCGCGCTTTCGGACGCGCCCTCGCCGAACATTTCATACAAAGACCTTGCACAGCGGTTCGCCGGCAGGGAGCCGGCTCTGCCCGCGATACGCAGCGCGGTGCTCAAGATACGTGCGGCGAAGTTTCCTGACATCAGCAAAGAGGGAACTGCCGGCTCGTTCTTCAAGAACCCGCTTTTGCCTCGGGAAGACGCTCTTAAACTCCAGGCGCACCACCCGGGAATGCCCCTGTTTGATCTGCCGGAGTCAAAAGAAGTGAAGGTGCCTCTCGCGTGGCTTCTAGATCATGCGCTTAACCTGCGCGGTTACCGCATGGGAACAGCTCGCCTGTTCGAACGGCAGCCGCTTGTTATTGTCGCGGATCGCGGCGCTACCGCTGAAGATGTCCGCACCCTCGCCGAATTTGTGCAAGAAAAAATACGGCGATCATTTAAGATTGAAATAGAACCCGAAGTTCGCATCGTATAGTTATCCACACTAGAAATCTTTTTTTCATTGTGCATCGATACGCAATGAACAATACTGGTATGTAGGGCATCGAGCATTGTTCTTGCGACGTCCCTCGCGAGCGCGCAAAAAACAAGGTCGATCGGTGCAACACTTAAATTTGCGATACGTATCGCACAAAAATTATGGCAAAGAAAAAGAAGGCAAAGAAGGCCGCAAAGAAGCGCAGATAATGCGCGACTCGCTCTTCTTCCTGTAGAAGAGCGAGAATATCCTCTCGAAGGAAAAGGCGTCTGTCCTGGGCAGACGCCTTTTCCGTTTCCTATGCCGCCCGGCAAAGCGCTCCCTGACGGTATGAAGCCTTTCGTGGTATAGTATTTGCTCATGTTTTCGCTCAAGAATCTCTTCGGCTCCGCCCCCGCCCAGGCCCTGAAAGGAGCTTCGGCGGCGGTAGAGGCCGTAAACGGCCTGGAGGCCGATATGCAGGCGCTTTCCCCGGAGGCGCTGAGGGAAAAGACGCATGCCTTCCGCAACCGGCTCGCCGCCGGCGCCACGCTGGACGACATCCTGCCGGAGGCGTTCGCCGCCGTGCGCGAGGCGGCAAAGCGCACAATGAAGCTGCGGCACTTCGACGTGCAGCTCATCGGCGGCCTGGTGCTCCACCGCGGCGGCATCGCCGAGATGAAGACCGGCGAAGGCAAGACACTGGTCGCCACCCTGCCCGCGTACTTGAACGCGCTTGAGAACAAGGGCGTGCATGTCATCACCGTCAACGACTATCTCGCCCGCCGCGACGCCGTATGGATGGGCCAGGTGTACGCGGCGCTCGGGCTTTCCGTCGGCGTCATCAATCACGACTCCTCCTACCTGTACGATTCTTCGCACGTGAAGAAGGAAGAGGACGCGATGCGCGACCAGGAAGGGAGCTTCCGCGTCTTTCATGATTTTCTGCGCCCGTGCTCGCGCGCGCAGGCGTACGCCGCCGACATCACGTACGGCACCAATTCCGAATTCGGGTTCGATTATCTGCGCGACAACATCGCGTACAAGGCGTCCGACCTGCGCCAGCGCGGCCACAGCTTCGCGATAGTGGACGAGATTGACTCCATCCTCATCGACGAGGCGCGCACGCCGCTCATCATCTCCGCCCCCGGCGCGGATTCGGAGGACCTGTACCGCACCTTCGCGCGCATCTCCGCGGCGCTTTCTCCGGAGACCGACTACACCGTGGACGAGAAGCGCAAGGCGATACAGATGACGGACGAAGGCATCACCCATGCGGAGAAGCTCCTGGGCATCGACGACCTCTACACCGAAAAGGGCATCAAGTACGTGCATCACCTGGAGACCGCCGTGCGCGCACGCGCCCTCTACAAGCGTGATATCGCGTATGTCGTGAAGGACGGCGAGGTCATCATCGTAGACGAGTCGACCGGCCGCATGCAGCCGGGCCGCCGCTGGAGCGAGGGCCTGCACCAGGCCATAGAGGCCAAGGAAGGAGTGGTCGTGCAGAAGGAATCGCGCACGTTCGCCTCGATAACCTATCAGAACTATTTCAAGCTGTACGGGAAGCTCGCGGGCATGACCGGCACCGCCGCCACGTCGAGCGAGGAATTCTATAAGGTATACGGCCTTGAGGTCGCCGAAGTGCCGACCAACCAGCCGGTCGTGCGCAAAGACCACAACGACCTCATCTTTCAGACCGAGAACGGCAAGTTCAGCGCGCTCTCCAAGCAGATAAAGCTCATGCACGAAAAGGGCCAGCCGGTCCTGGTGGGCACCGTATCAATAGAAAAGAACGAGCTTCTGTCGGCGTACCTCAAGCGCGAAGGCATTCCGCACGAAGTACTCAACGCCAAGAACCACGAGCGCGAAGGCGAGATAGTCGCCGAAGCCGGCAAGAAGGGCCGCGTTACCGTCGCCACCAACATGGCGGGCCGCGGCGTCGACATCAAGTTGGGCGGCGCCATGGCCAGCCCCGAAGAGGCCGACGAAGTGCGCTCGCTCGGCGGGCTCTTTGTCGTGGGTACCGAGCGCCACGAGGCGCGCCGCATCGACAACCAGCTGCGCGGCCGCTCCGGCCGCCAGGGCGACCCGGGCGAGACGCAGTTCCTCGTGTCGCTCGAGGACACCCTTATGCGCGTTTTCGCCTCCGATACCATCAAGACGATGATGGGCCGCTTCGGCATTCCCGAGGACGAGCCCATACAGAACAGGCTCGTGTCACGCGCTCTTGAGAGCGCGCAGACCAAGATAGAAGGATTCAACTTCGACGCCCGCAAGCACGTGCTTGAGTTCGACAACGTGCTCGACCGCCAGCGCCGCGCCGTATACCAGAAGCGCCGCGCGGTGCTCGTAGGCACGCCGGAGGAGGTCGCCGCGGTGCTTGCGGAGCTGTCCGAGGGAAGCCCGGAAGCGCAGGAGCTTTTGAAGAAGAAAGAAGAGGAGCTCGGCCGCGAAGCGCTGCTTACCAGCGCGCGCAACATCGTGCTTCAGACGCTCGACATGCTATGGGTAGAGCACTTGGAGAGCATGGAATACCTGCGCGGCTCCGTGAACCTGCGCGCCTACGGCCAGCGCGACCCGCTTGTCGAATACCGCAGGGAAGGCACCCAGATGTACAAGGAGATGGAAATGGTGCTCAAGAACCAGGTGTTCGAGATGCTCGAAAAGGTGACCCCGCAGGCCGCGCAGAATTCTTCTTCGCTCGCCGCAACACCGACCGCGGCCACGCCCACCATTAATCTTGCGGCCATGGCCGCGGAGGAGGGCATCGGGCGCAATGACCTATGCCCCTGCGGCTCAGGCAAGAAGTGGAAGAACTGCGGCATGAAGAACACGGAAGAACATCAGCGCTTGATGGCAGCGAAGAAATAAAAAATACCCGACCATGAGGCCGGGCAGTGTGGAGGCATTCGAGCCTCAAGCTATATCTCTTTTCTTGGATACGTCGCGGGCTTTTCTTTGGTCGGTGGTCCCGCTTACACCCTAGGCAGTCTTTACGGGATATACTGCCATGCACAGTCCCGAAAGGCTTTTTAACGAGTTGTTCCGCCTCGAGGTCGGGAGCCGGTCCACCTATCCGGGGTCTTATCTCGACCACTATCGCAGGTCAACAAGTCCGCGCTCATTTTGTATCCCAGATGAGACCCAGGGAGAGATTTTTCAGTGAAGCCTCAAAAACCTCCCGAAAACTCCGCTACTTCAGATACTTGCCGAGGGCGCACACATGTGCGCGGGGCCGGCACCTGACCGTCCTTTCGCCGGTGTCTTATGAGGACAAGCGGCTCAAACAGCGTTTGTATTGTAGTATTAACAGCATGGAAAACAAGTATCTCCATGAGGTCGCCATCACCGCCATTATCATCAGGGACGGGAAGTATTTGATAACGAAGCGCTCGGCCCAGAAGAAGCGCTTTCCCAACATGTGGACGGTGCCGGGCGGCAAGCTCGAGACCGACGACTATATAAGCCTGCCGAAAGACACGACCGATTACTGGTACAACGTGCTTGAGAAAGTGCTCCGCCGCGAAGTACGGGAAGAAGTGGGGCTTGAGATAGAGAACATCGCATACGTCACAAGCCTGGCCGCCGTGCACGAAGGCAAGGACCCGTCGCTCGTCATCTCCTGCCTGGCAGATTACAAGAGCGGCGAGGTAACGCTCCAGAAGGAAGAGTGCGACGAATTCGCGTGGGTGAGCCTGGAGGAAGCGAAGAACTACCAGCTTATCGACGGCATCTACGACGAGCTTGTCATGGCCGACAACCAGAGGAAGGGAATAAAGACGGAGTGGGGAAGGCATTAGGCTTAGATACGCTACAATAGCGAAATGACGCCGCTTGACCCGCTTGTGCTCCTGCCTGCAGCATTTCTGGCGGGCGTTCTGATGTTCCTGGCGCCCTGCACGCTTCCCATAGTGCCCGGGTATTTAGCGTTCATCGCCGGAGGCCGCGGGCGCGTGGTGCGCAACGCTATCGCGTTCGTGCTGGGCTTTTCCGTCGTTTTCATCCTGCTCGGCACGTTCGCCGGATTCTTCGGCGAGTTTCTCGCTCCCTGGAAAGATCTTCTGGGCAGGCTCGCCGGCGCAGTTATCATATTGTTCGGCCTCACGATGCTAGGGCTTCTTCGCGTACCGGGGCTCGGCGGCGAGCACCATATACGACTGCCGAAATTCCTTGCGGTCGGGCATCCGCAAAGCTCGTTTTTGATAGGCGCCCTGTTCGCGCTGGGCTGGAGCCCGTGCATCGGGCCTATTCTCGGCACTGTCCTGCTCATCGCCTCGACCTCTTCGACCGCGGCGGTGGGAGCACTTCTGCTCGCGGCCTTTTCGCTGGGGCTCGGCATCCCGTTCCTGCTGACGGCGATATTTCTTGAGAAGCTCCATGAGACATTCGGGCACTGGAGCGGGTTCGTGAGCGTTCTTTCAAAGATAGGCGGCGCGATTCTCATAGCGATCGGGGTCCTGATGCTGCTCGGCGACATGGGGCTTCTCATACAATGGGGCTACGGCCTCTTCGGAGGCCTCGGCTACGGGCGATTGCTTGAGCACCTGTAATCAACTACTATAGGCATATGATAAAAATCCTGCTCAAGGTGCTTGCAACGGCGGCGGCCATACTCCTTATCGCTAATTTCATCCCCGGCATCGCGGTGGCGAGCTTCACGACCGCGCTTATCGCGGCGATAGTATGGGGCCTTATGGGGCTCACTATCCGCCCGATACTGGGGCTCCTGACCCTTCCTATAAACCTCATTACGTTCGGGCTGTTCTCTTTCATCCTGAACGCCTTGATGTTCTGGCTGCTTGCGGCATTCGTGCCGGGCTTCAGCGTGGCCGGATTCATTCCCGCGCTTGAAGGCTCGGTCATACTCACGATAGTCGCCTGGGCGCTCAACGCCGCACTTTAGACATGGCATTCGTTGATGAACTTACGATACTCGCCCGCGCGGGGAAGGGGGGCGACGGCGTCGTGCGCTGGCTGCACCTCAAGGGCAAGGAATATTCAGGCGCGGCCGGCGGCAACGGCGGCAACGGCGGCAACGTGTACATACGCGGCGTGCGCGACGTGAACCTGCTGTCGCGCTACCGCGGCGAGAAGCGCTTCGAAGCGGAGGCGGGCAACGACGGGGAAAACCAGAACAAGGCGGGCAAGAGCGGCAAGGACATGGTCGTCGACCTTCCGATAGGCTCGGTCGTGACGAACAAGGAGACGCGCGAAGTGCACGAGCTTATGGAGGAAGGCCAGCGCATCCTGATACTCAAGGGCGGGCGCGGCGGCGCGGGGAACGCGGTCTTCAAATCGTCGGTCAACCAGACGCCGGAGGAAAGCACGCCGGGGGCGCCGGGCGAGGAGGCTCAGCTGAAGATCGAGCTCAGGCTCATTGCCGACGCGGGGCTTATCGGCTTGCCCAACGCGGGGAAATCGTCGCTTCTCAATGCTCTCACAGGCGCGGCGGCCAAGGTCGGCTCGTACGCGTTCACGACGCTCGACCCCAACCTCGGCATGCTCTACGGCTACGTGCTGGCGGATATCCCGGGACTTATCGAGGGCGCGTCGGGCGGAAAGGGCCTCGGCTCCAAATTCCTGCGCCATATCGCCCGGACAAAATTGCTCATACATTGCGTGTCGCTGGAATCCGAAGACCCGGTAGCGGACTATCGCGCGGTACGGGGGGAAATAGACGCATTCGAAGGCGGCGCGCTTGCGGGCAAGCCCGAGCTGGTGCTGTTTACCAAGTCCGACACCCGCGACACGGCATATATAGAGAAGGTGCGAAAGTCTTTCACCAAGGAATTCAAGAAAGAAACGGCCGTCGTTTCGGTTTTGGACGACGCGGCCGTGGAAACGCTCAGGCAGAGGCTTGTCTCGCACTTGCGCTAATATAGAGGCATGAGGGTATTTCCCGGCATCGCGATATGTTTCATATTCGCGGCATTTTTTCTGCCCGCCGCCGCGCAGGCCGCCGCGCTTGCCAAACCCGCGAATAATTTAGGGCTCATAGCGTACTGGAGCTTCAACGACGCCTCGGGAACTAAGCTGGGCGATTTGAGCGGGAACGGCCACATAGGCACGCTCTCGGGCACCACGCTGCCAACATGGGTTACGGGCAGGTTCAGCAAGGGCCTTTCATTCACGAACAGCGACAATTACGTAAGCATCCCGGTCAGCGACGCATTCCAGATAGGAACGGGAGATTTTACTATTTCTCATTGGATCAGGTTCGACGGCTTCCCCGCGCGCTACCAGACGACATTTGACGGCGGATATGCGGGAACCGCCGGAGTATTGATCGAGTTCGATAATACGGCGCATGTGGTGATGCTATACATACGGGGAACGCCTTCCGGGCCTCATACGCTCAGCTGGCCGTTTACCCCCGCGGCAGGCGTTTGGTACAACATTGTTGCAAAGAGAAGCGGCTCGAATGTGTCCGTTTTTGTGAATGGCGCGTCACTGGGAAGCGCCCAGACAGACACCACCAGCATTGCGAAGTCTTCCTGGATATTGGGAAAGTATTCGGGCGGCGAGCCTACCGTCGGGACGATTGATGATTTCCGTTTCTACAATCGCGCGTTGTCGGATGCGGAAATCGTCGCTCTGTACAGGGGCGGGGCGGCGCAGGTGCGCGCGCCTAACAACGTCGGCCTCGTCGGCTCGTGGGACTTCAACGAGGGTACGGGTACTATTGCGGGGGACTCAAGCGGCAATAGCAACGACGGGACGCTCTCCGGCTCGACGCTTCCGGCCTGGGCAAGCGGAAAGCACGGCAAGGCGCTCTTGTTCGACGGGAGCACCAGCTATATACCCGTCAATCGCACCGTATCGGACGACTTCACGCTCTCCGCATGGATAAAGACGACGCAGAATACCGCGGGCTGCGCAGGGCAATGGTACTGCGGGCAGGGGATAGTAGACGGCGAAGTCGGGGGCGTAACGAACGACTTCGGCATGACGGTTTATAACGGCAAACTTGCTTTCGGCGTCGGTAACTCTGATACGACCGTATTCTCGAATGCCGATGTTAACACAGGCAATTGGGTGCTCGTAACCGCGACCCGCGTCAAATCGACCGGCGCCATGACAGTGTACGTGAACGGGGTTCTTGACAACACGGGTACCGGGGGGACCCAGTCGCTCACAGCACCGAGCGTCCTCTTTATCGGCAAGGACGCCAATATCAATCCTTCCGCCTCGTTCTTCGGCGGCCTCATGGACGATGTGCGCATCTACGACCGCGCGCTCTCGGCGGCGGAAATAGCGGCCTTATATAGGCAGGGTACCGCACAGATAAATACGCCTTCACCCGACTTGTCTTCCGACAGCAGCCTCTCAAGCGGGCTGGTCGGCCTCTGGACCTTCGACGGGCCGGACGTAACCGACAAGGTGTACGACCGTTCGGGGAGTGGTTTTAATGGATACTTAGTCGGTACCAACAACGCCACTTCGAGCCGCAAGACGATAGGCAGGATGGGACAGGGGTTCAGTTTTAGCGGGATGAATACCGGCGGAATAAATGTGGGCAGCAGCAATTCGCTGACCCCGAGCCGATTTACTATTTCCGCATGGATATACGACAATACTCCTCAGACCTATCTATACAACTACGTGTACAGCAACGCCCGGGACTGCTGCGGCACGTACAAAGGCATAGATATGTACATACAAGCAGGAAAGGTCTCGGGAGGCATTTGGAACAGTTCGCTGAGCCAGATCGTATCCGCCGCTACGATAGCGACTTCTACATGGACGCATGTCGTCTTTACCTACGACGGGGCGACAAAGAAAATATACATCAACGGCTCCCTCGATGCTTCCTCCGCGCAGACCACCGATCCCGGTACGCCCGCTTCTTTTAATACATATATCGGCAGCATGGGAAACGGAAGCGGGGCTATGTATACCTTCAACGGCAAGCTCGACGATGTGCGCGTCTACAACCGCGCGCTCCCGGCTGCGGAGGTCAGGCAGCTCTATCTGCTGGGGCAGTAATTCTGGACTTACGAAGTCCAGAATAGGTAGCTTCTATAAAGAGGCCGCTTCTGCTATATTTGCCTCTATATATGGCCGAGTATCGACTGACCGTAGGGCTCGAGGTGCACGCAGAGCTCAAGACCCAGACCAAGATGTTCTGCGCGTGCCTCAACGATCCTGACGAGAAGACGCCCAACCTCAATATCTGCCCGGTGTGCATGGCGCATCCGGGAACTTTGCCGGTCATAAACAAGGACGCCGTGCATAAGGTACTGCTTATGGGCACCGCTGTTGGCGGCAATCTCGCCGACTTTACCGAGTTCGACCGCAAGAATTACTTCTACCCCGACATTCCCAAGGGCTACCAGATAAGCCAATACCAGTATCCGCTCGTCTCGGGGGGGAATCTCGCCGGGGTGGAGCTTACCCGCATACACCTTGAGGAAGACACCGCCCGCTCCCAGCACGAAGGCGAGAAAAGCCTAGTGGACTATAACCGCGCCGGGGTGCCCCTTATGGAGCTCGTTACCGAGCCGGTCATCCATGATGCCGAGACGGCCGGCCGCTTTGCCCGGGAATTGCAGCTCCTTCTTCGCACGCTCGGGGCAGGGGAGGCGAATATGGAGAAGGGGGAGATGCGTGTTGAAGCCAACATTTCCATAAGTTCTGACGAGAATCTCGGCACGAAGGTAGAGGTAAAGAACCTCAACTCGTTCCGCTCGGTCGAGCGAGCCATCGCTTTTGAGGCCAAGCGCCAAGCCCAGCTCCTCGAAAGGGGAGAGAAGGTGGTGCAGGAAACCCGCGGCTGGGACGAGGCGAAGCAGGAAACATTTTCCCAGCGCAAGAAGGAGTCCTCCCACGACTACCGTTACTTCCCGGACCCGGACCTGCCGAAGCTCAAGCTCTCGGAACTCCCCGAATACTCGCTTGAGACGCTGAAAAGAGAGCTGCCGGAGCTGCCGTGGGCCAAGCGTGAAAGGTACGTTGCTGAAGGCATCAATCCGGAATATGCGGAAATGTTCGTCGCCGACGAGCGGCTGGGAAACCTTTTTGAAAAAGCGTCCGCGCTTGCGCCGGAAGCTAAAAAACTGCTGGCGAATTATATCGGCTCCGACATTGTCGGGCTCGCGGCGAAAGCGGGGGAGGCAGGGCTCGCGCACATAACGCCGGAAGGCCTGAGCGCGCTCATGGCCATGCTTTCAAAAAATGACATATCTTCGCGCGGCGCCAAAGACGCTATTGCGGACGTGTTCGCGAACGGCGGCGATCTTGCGGAGGTTTCAAAGAAATATATTCAGCAGTCTGATGCCGGCGCGCTTGAGGCCGTCGCTCAGAAGATCATCGACGCTTATCCACAGGTTGCGGCCGACTACAAAGCGGGGAAGACCGCATCGCTCCAATTCCTGATAGGGCAGGGAATGAAGGAAACAAAGGGCGCAGGCAATCCCGGCGTCCTTCGCGAGGTTTTCATAAAGATTCTCGGCTAGGCTCATTTTCCGCCCCTTGCTTGCGTACCTCGGCCAGAGGTATATTCTAAGTGCATGGACGAACTGGAAATCTCGGGCAAGCGGTATATCTCGACTCGGCTTGCCGCAAAGCAGTATAAATACCATGCCGACTATATCGGCCAGCTCATACGCGCCAAAAAGATAGTGGGCCAGAAAGTGGGCCGCTCCTGGTATGTGGATGCCGAGTTTCTGGCTGACTACCTCAAGAACCCGAAGCCGGCGGAGGAGCCGAAGAAGATACTTTCGGTAGCGCCCGTCGTGCGTGCCGAAGCGGCTGAAGAAGTTCCGGAACCCGCTGAGACCGAGGAAGAGAAGCCGGAGCCGGCTGCGGAAAAAGAAGAAGAGACAGCTGAAGAAGAGGAGACCGAAGCTGAGGCGACTGCTCCCGTCATTCCGGAACCGATACAAAGTTTCCGCCGCCCGATCCAAGTGGAAGAGCTGATAGCAGACTTCGCGCCTGAAGAAATAAAAGTTGAAGAGGCGGAAGAAAAAGTTTTTGTGGAGATAGAGCCCGAAGCGGCGCGCGAATCTATACATATCCCGATACGCCTTGCGGAGACAAAGAAAAAGACGGGCCTGCGCTATATAGAAGACGCGGCGCCTTCGCTGCCGGAAATACAGAAGCCCGCAAGCAAAAAAGCGAAAGCGTCGGTCATGCCGAAAGCGGCAGAAGAGGACGCGGACGAGGAAGTGACAATAACGGAATACGCGCCGTCAAAAAAATATTCCGTCGGCATGCTCATGCCGGCATTCAGCATCATGACGCTCGGCGCCGTCGTGTTCGCGGTCGTCGCGCTGAGCTCACTGCTCGTCAATTCAACGACGGTCATAGAAGCGGGGAAGACCGCAAGCGTCGGCTACTCTTTGCATTAGATCGCGTCAGATTTTCGAATTCATATTTTATTTAGTATTCGGCGTCAGTTTGACAACTTGTCAAAAGACGCCGTTTTTAATACTAGAACTTGGTTTTTTGCCCCTCCGGCATACTTAGGAGGTAAAATAGCATTATGAAGCTATCCGAGATTAGCCGAGAAGTTATCCGAGATATCGTATGGGAGAGCCGATGTAGCTTTTGATTACAACATATCTCTCCTATACAATTTTTAAGACGAGAAAAGGGTATGTAAGCCGAATATTTTTTCATGGAATTTTAAACAGCAAACTCATTTTAAGCTGATTATTTTTTGAAAATAAATTTTCAAAATTCCGTTGCAGTGCAATAAGATATCCACATTTTTCTTCGCATATTATAGACGGAAAAAGCGCGACACTCGCGTAAAATAATTAGTAACAGGGTAGCGGCACATCGGCGGGTCGCTACCTCTTCTGTTGAAACACGAAATACCCGAACTCTCCGCACAAACAAAAGTTTTTTCGGCAACATGTCACCCGCTAAACAAATCATCTCAAATTCAGGCGAACCGATGCTCTCGGCCCGTTCTGCCGCCAAGCGGATGAACTGCGCTCAGGACTATGTCGGCCGCCTTTTGCGCGACGGCAAGCTGCGCGGCTCGCAGATAAACGGCGCATGGTTCGTCGAGGAGAAGTCCCTTGGAGAATTCGAGGCGGCGCGCGCTCAGGCAAAGCTTGAGCGCGCGTCTGCGTTAGCGAAGGAGCGCAAGCTTGAGAACGAGACGTACCGCAAGGCAAACGGCCTGCCTGCGAAGAAGGCGGTTGAGGCCGACGCCGTTCCTTCCGCGAACGGCGTCGCCTCGCGCTTCTCTTCGCTTCTGGCGCGCAACGCGGTGATGGCGCTGGGGGGCATGCTGCTCTTCGGCGCCGTAGCGTACGCCGGCGCGATGCACCAGCGCGAGGTCGCGATGCAGAACCAGACCACGCTTGCGGCGTCGCTCGCGCAGGTGGAGTCGCCGTTCTTCGGGGCGCATCCGCTCCAGTTCGGATTCTCCCTTCCGGCGAAGTCATCGCCGTCTGTCGCGTCCGATGTCTTCTCGCAGGTATTTTCGTTCCTCTTCGGCCCGCGCGTTCCCGCGCAGTATGCGGCGGGCACGCAGACCTCGCCGGCGTACGGCCCGTCTGCTCCGGTCGCCGCAGGCACCGCGACCACGACGATCGTCCAGAACTCGTACCCGGTCTACAACACCTATCCGGTTACCGAGCGTCTGGTGCAGGGTTCCGGCGTCACCGAAGACATACTCAACCTCCGCCTGCTCGCGCTGCAGAATTTCCTTCTCCCGAAAATAGAGGCCGCGGCGCTTTCGCCGAACCCTTCGCACAGCCACAACGGCGGCGGCAATTCGGGCGGCGGGAACGGCTCGGTAACGTCGGTTGACGCAAGCGGCGGCACGACCGGCCTCTCCTTCCTCGGCGGGCCTATCACGTCGACCGGCACGTTCACGCTCTCCGGCGTGCTCAATGCGATAAACGGCGGCACCGGCACTTCCACTGCCCCGACCTACGGCCAGCTCCTTCTCGGCAATTCCATGGGCGGCTACGACCTGGTTTCCACCTCGACGCTCGGCATCGCCGCGGGCGGCAATCCGTCGTGGGGCAATATCGTCGGCACGCTTTCCAACCAAACCGATCTCCAGAACGCGCTTGACTCGAAGCTGTCGCTCTCCGCGTGGTACGCGACCACGACCGACGGCCTCGACGAAGGCGCCACCAACCTGTACTTCACGCCGCAGAACGCGCAGGCGTATCTCGACTCCATCGGCAAGGGCTACTTCTTCTCGACCAGCTCCGCCGCGTACTTCCTCAGCCAAAATCAGGGCCAGGCATTTTCTACAACCTCAGCGGCATACTTCCTCTCGCTTCAGAGCCTTAGCGGATTTTCCACCACCTCCGCCGACTACTGGAAGACGGCTCGCGACTTCTTCTCCACCACTTCCAGCAACTATGCTGTCGGCGCGTACATCTCCGCTTCCTCAACGGTGCCGCACATCGGCGGCGGCGCGTTCGGCGACGTGCTGGTGTGGGACGGCGTGAAGTGGGCTGTAACCTCAACCTCGACTCTGGGCCTGGGCGGCTCGGGCGGCGGCTCGGTAACATCGGTTGCAGCCAACGGCGGCACCACCGGGCTCTCCTTCACGGGCGGCCCCATCACGTCCTCGGGTACTTTGGTGCTCGGCGGCACGCTCGGCGTTGCAAACGGCGGCACCGGCACGACGACCGCGCCGGCCTACGGCCAGGTGCTTGTCGGAAACGCAACCGGCGGCTACGACCTCGTCTCGACCTCCAGCCTCGGCATCATGTTCGGCGGCACCTCGACCGGCTTCTCCACGACATCCGCTGAGTACTGGAAGTCTGTCAGCAATTTCTTCTCGACCACCTCGACTGACTACTGGAAGACGCAGAATAATTTCTTCTCAACCACCAGCGTCGCATACTTCCTCGCCCAGAACCAGGGCAACGCGTTCTCGACAACTTCGGCCGCGTATTTCCTCTCGCAGAACCAGGGCAATGCCTTCAGCACCACCTCCGCGGAGTACTGGAAGTCGGTCAGCAATTTCTTCTCCACGACTTCCGCAAGCTACTTTGCCGCCGCCAACGGCCTGCTCTCCACATCGTCGCTTTCCGCGCTCGCGCCGCTTTCGTACGACGGGAACACCGGCGTGTTCTCCATCGCGCAGGCTAACGGCTCAACGAACGGATATCTTTCCTCGAGCGATTGGACCCTTTTCAACGGCAAGCTCGGCACCACCAGCATCTCCGGTTCGTACCCGGTCCAGTACAACCAGACCACCGGACAGTTCAGCCTCGCCTTCGGCACCACTACCGCAAACGCCTGGTCCCAGCTCCAGCAGTTCAACGCGGCTTCCACGTCGAAGCTCTCGGTCTACCAGTCGGCCTCCTTCGGCGCGACGGCGACCTCGACGTTCTCATCGACCGGCGCGCTCACGCTCGGGGGCGGACTTACGCTCGGCTCCATTACCGGTACGACGCAGTGCTTGCGCGTCAACGCGGCGGGCGTGGTGTCGGGCACCGGCAGCGACTGCGGCACCGGCGGCGGAGGCGGCTCAACCACGTTCCTCGGGCTCACTGATGCGCCGGATACGTACGTTGCAGGACAGATATTCTTCACCAACCAGGCGGAAGACGCGGTCGTCGGGGACAATACCTTCACCTTCGACGGCACGACGCTCAACGCGCCGGGCGCGGTCTTCACCACGCTGACGGTGCTCGGCTCCTCCAACGTCGGAACCGTCTCGACCGGCGTTTGGCACGGCAGCATCGTAGCCGACGCGTACGTAGCCGACAACCTCACTATTTCGAACGGCACGATAAACAGCACGCCTATCGGCGCCACGACCCCCTCAACGGCAAAGTTTACCAACGCGACCTCAAGCAGCTTCTTCGCCACCAGCACGCGCGTCCTTACTTCGTCGACAACGCTCGCAACCATCGACTCGCTGTACGTTTCCAATCTCACCGGGCCGCTGCAGGCTATTAACGGCCTCGTGTCGGCAACTACGAGCATCGGTGTCGTGTACGGCGGCACCGGCCTCACGCTCGCTCCGGCCTACGGCCAGGTGCTCCTGGGCAACAGCGCAGGCGGCTACGACCTTGCGCCGACATCCAGCCTCGGCTTCCTTACCCCGGCCAGCCTCTCGGCACTTGCGCCGCTCGCCTATAACTCTTCGACCGGTATTTTCACTATCAGCCAGTCCGGCGGCTCGACCGACGGCTATCTCTCAAGCACGGACTGGAATTCCTTCAACAGCCGCCTTTCCACCTCCACCCTCGGCCTCTTCGACAAGGGCTATTTCTTCTCGACCACCAGCGCCGCATACTTCCTCTCGCAGAACCAGGGCAATGCCTTCAGCACCACCTCCGCCCTCTACTTCCTAGCAAATAACCAGAATCTTGCGTTCTCGACTACCTCTGCAGACTATTGGAAGACGCAGAATAACTTCTTCTCCACCACTTCCGCTATGTGGTTCGTTACGTCTTCCACGACCATCCCGAAGACCTACACCGCCAACACGTTCACGAATTCCAATACCTTCAACGGCGGCGTAACTATCTCCAACCTCACCGGCCCGCTCCAGGCGATCAATGGCGTAGTTTCCGCAACCTCTTCCGTCGGCGTCCTGTACGGAGGCACGGGGCTGACCGCAGCGCCGTCGTACGGAAACATTCTGGTAGGGAACGGCACCGGCGGCTACGCGCTCTCCGCCACGAACACACTGGGCCTGCTCGGCTCCACTTCTCTCTCGGCGGGTACGGGCATCAGCTATGTTCCCGCAACGGGCGTCATCTCAAACACCGGCGTCCTGTCGCTTTCGCAGACCGGCGGCGGCACGGCGCAGACGGGCGCGCTTACGCTTTCCACCTCGACGCTCACGCAGAACGGGCAGACTCTCGGCATCAGGATAACGAACACGGGCGGCGCATTCACGTTCGCCCCTACGCTTTCCGGCACGCTCGATAACGCGGGACTTACTAACTCGACCATCAGCGGCAAGCAGCTCGGCACCAGCCTCAGCGCGCTTTCCCACAACGCGACGCTCGCCGGCTCAAGCTATGACGGCAGCGCGGGGATAAGCGATTGGGGCCTTAACCTCTCGAACTCGAATACCTGGGCCGCCTTGCAGCAGTTCGGCGCAGGCCTCACCGCATACTCGTCGTCGACCATTTCCGCTCTCACCGTTACCTTCGGCACCACCACCAACGCGACCTCTACCTCGCTGTACTCCGCGATACTGGGTCTCAACTCCGAGTACTTCACCGACCTCACCGGCTCCGGCCTCCTGAATGTCGGCGGCGCATTGACGCTCGACCGCGCGGGCGACTGGACGGGCACGCTGGACGGCCAGGAAGGCTCGTACTACCTCGCGAACTCGTTCTCCACCACCTCGGCCGATTACTGGAAGACGCAGAATAATTTCTTCTCCACGACTTCTGCTTCATATTTCCTCTCTGTCAATCAGGGTCAGGCGTTCTCCACGACATCAGCCCTTTACTTCCTCTCCCAGCAGACGCTCGTCGGCTTCTCGACCAGTTCGGCCGACTACTGGAAGACGCAGAACAATTTCTTCTCAACCACGTCGGCTATCCATTTCGTCGACGCATCAAGCACGATTCCGAAGACCTACTCCAGCAATACGTTTACGAACAGCAACACATTCAACGGCGGCGTAACCATCTCCAACATCACCGGACCCCTGCAGGCCATTAACGGCGCCGTGTCGGCAACGTCGACGCTCTCGGTCATCTACGGCGGCACGGGACTCTCGACCCCTCCGAGCTACGGAAACCTTTTGGTGGGCAACAGCAATGGTACGTACACGCTTACCTCGACCTCGAGCCTCGGCCTCGTTACGACCGGCTCGCTCAACGCCACCGCGCCGCTGTTCTACAACCCAAGCTCCGGCACGTTCTCCATTCAGGACGCGAAGGCAGACGGCAGCACTAAGGGCGCCGCATCCTTCGCTTCGTCCGACTTCAACGATAACGGCGCCGGCCTTATCTCCATCGACTACGCCGGCGCTCAAAAGGCCAACGCTTCCCAGCCGGGCTTCCTGACAAATACCGACTGGAGCGTCTTCAACAACAAGATCTCCTCGACCAGCCTCTCGGGCCAGTCGGTCATCTCGTACACCTCATCCACCGGCGTCATCACCACGCAGGCGGGAACCTTCGGCGGCAATTCCTCGAGCGTGTATACCTTCCCGGGCGATGTCATTACGAGCGGCACTTCGACCACGACGAACCTGTACATAAACGGCAGGATAACCGGCGCCAACCTCTCTTCCTGCTCCGGCTCGGTCGACAAGCTCCTATGGAACTCCGCGACCGGACAATTCCAGTGCGGCACCGACGCGGGCGCGTCCGGCTCGGACGTCAACTGGACCCACTTCAACGGCTCGGGCATCCGCCTGACGACCGCGACCGACCAGGTGCTCATCGGCTTTACCTCGACCTCGACGCTCTCCAAGCTCGAAGTGGTCGGAGGCGCGACCATCGACAACGCCACCACGACCGGCTTCTACAACTCGGGCATCGCGTCCTTCGGCGGTCTCGCCGGCTTCGGCACCACGTCGCCTTCCCAGAAGCTCACCGTCGCGGGCGGCAATATACTCCAGGTGGCAAGCGGCACGCCGACCCTGGCGACCTCGACCTTAGTCGGCGGGACTTCATACGGCATCAACACTTCCGGCCATTACTCCTACGTTGCCGCCGGAAACGTGCGCATCCTCGACATCACCCAGCCGGGCAACCCCAAGCTCGTCGGCTCCTACACGGGCACCACCCAAGCGCAGAGCATCGTAGTCTCCGGCAAGTACGCGTACGTCGGCGACGCGTCCGCGGGTCTCGTTATCATCGACGTCTCCAACCCGGCGGTACCGACCCTCGTTTCCACGCTCTCCGGCGCGGGCCATCCTATTTCGCTCGCGCTCTCCGGCCGCTACCTCTACGCGCCGAACCTCGACACCGGCATGGTCAACATCGTCGACATCGCCAACCCGGCGGCGCCCGTTATCGTGGGCCAGTACTCGTCCCCCGGCACGCCTATCGGCTCGGGGTCTTCGGTCGCGGTGCAGGGCAAGTACCTGTACGTGGGCTCCATCTACAACGGCTCCGTCACTTCCGTCGACATCAGCAACCCGGCAAGCCCGACGGCCGTATACAGCTACACCGGCCTGAGCGTTCCGGCGACCTTGTACGCGTCCGGCCGCTACCTCTATGTTGCGGACGCTTCCGGCGGCCTCTACGTGCTCGACATAAGCAACCCGGCCTCCATCAGCCTGGCGGGCTCCAAGACCGGCACCGGCTACTACACGGTTGAGGCGGCCGGCGACTACGCGTACGTTACCGACACGTCCGGCAACCTCGTCGTGCTCGACGTGCACAACCTCGCGAGCATCACTTCGGTCGGCACGTTCGCGACCGGCGGCAACCCGCGCGGCCTGAGCCTCTCGGGCAAATACGCCTACGTCACCAGCAACAGCAGTACGGTGAAGGTGGTCGATATAAACGGCGCGAAGCTCCCGGCCGCCAACATCGGCTCGCTTGAGGTCGGCGTTGCGAACATTGCCGACAACCTCAATGTCGGCGGCGACATATACGCGCAGGGGGGCATTAATGTCGGCATCTCGGGCATCTTCTCCCGCGGCGGCCTCGCGGTCTTGGGCACCACGACGCTCACCGACTTCGTCGGCCGCTACTCCACCACGACGACCGCCACGACCACCGGCCTGGCTATCCTCGGCGTGCGCTCCGCGCTCCTTACCACCAACGCGCAGGGCTCGGTGGTTGCAACCTCATCGCTCGGCGTCATGTACGGCGGCACCGGACTTTCGGCCGCTCCTTCGTACGGAAATATTCTGGTAGGCAACAGCACCGGCGGCTACAGCCTTACTGCAACCAACACGCTGGGCCTGCTCGGCTCCACCTCTATCTCCGCGACCGGCCCGCTTTCGTACAATGTCTCAACCGGCGTGTTCTCTATCAGCCAGTCCGGCGGCTCGACCGACGGCTATCTCTCGTCGACCGACTGGAACACCTTCAACTCGCGCCTCTCCACTTCGACGCTCGCTCTCTTCGACAAGGGCTACTTCTTCTCGACCACATCCGCAAATTACTGGGCCTCGACCGGCGGCGCATTCTCGACCACATCCCAGGACTACTACGCCAACGCGTTCCGTGACTGGAAGATCGTTGGTTCCGGCGCTACAGCCTTCCTCACGCCAAGCTCGACGGTGCAATCCATCGGCGTCTTCGGAAGCTCAACGATTGGCAACGGCGCGGCGGGCGGCGGCCTAACGGTAAACGGCACCGCGACAACCACTAATCTGCGGGTTACGAGCCTCACTGCCGGCCGCGTGCCTTTTATCGGCGCAGGCAGCCAGATAACCGATGATTCCGACTTTGCATTCGACTCTACAAACAACACGCTTACGCTTAACTCCGTCGGCGCGAACCCGACCATCTACAACCAGACCTCCGGCAACGGCGTCATCCTCAAGGGCGACAATGTCGTGGGCGGCGGCGGCCAACTGCGCGTTGTGTATAACAGCGGGGGCTGGACGGGCGGCGGCGCCACGGCGACCTCGACCACGTACTTCCAGATAACGAACGCGAGCAACAATAACGCGACCTTCATGGGCGGCACCTACGGCGCGGACACCCAGCTCAACCGCCTGCAGTTCAATGCGTCTTCGACCCAGATAACCGACCTCAATTGGACCAATACGACGGTGCCTATATCGCTCTTCGGCCTCATTAACTCAAGCGCCGCGAAGAAGGTCTTTACGGTACAGGGCGCTTCGGCCCAGACCGCGGACTTGGCGCAGTTCCTCAATAACGCCGGCACGGTCTTGACCAGGATCGACGCGAGCGGCAATTTTACGACCCAGCAGGCGACAACGACCAATCTCGCCATCACCAGCCTCCTGAACACTCTTCTCTCCACAAATGCAAACGGTTCCGTCATCTCGACCACGGTCTCGAGTCCGCTCTCCTTCTCCGGCAATACCTTGTCCATCCAGCAGGCCAACGGCGCGCAGAACGGCTATCTCTCAAGCACTGACTGGACCACCTTCAACAACAAGATCTCCTCGACCTCGCTCTCGGCAACCGGCCCGCTCTCGTACAACCCGTCGACCGGCGTGTTTACCATCAGCCAGTCGGGCGCTTCTACCGACGGCTACCTCTCATCAAGCGATTGGAACTCGTTCAACTCGCGCCTCTCCACCACGACGCTCGGCCTCTTCGACAAGGGCTACTTCTTCTCGACCACCAGCGCTTTGTACTTCCTCGCGCAAAATCAGGGCCAGGCGTTCTCTACTACTTCGGCCGCATACTTCCTCTCTGTCAACCAGGGCAACGCGTTCAGCACTACTTCACAGAACTACTATGCCAACACGTTCCGCGACTGGAAGATAGTTGCAGGCGCGCTCACGCCTACAACAACTCTCGGCATCCAGGTAAATGCTTCTTCGACCATCGGCAACGGCACGCTCGGCCTTACGGTCAACGGCCCGGCGACCACAACTGGCCGCGCATATTTTAGCGGCAACGTTGGCATCGGCACCAGCAATCCGCTTGCCGCCCTGCAAGTAAGCGGCGGATATGGTTACTTCACCTCCGGCATCACGCTTAACCGCGACGCGCACGTCACTACCAACGTCGACGGTTCAAGCGATGCCGGTATCTATACCCCGGGCGGCCTTAATGACCTCTACCTCGCCGTCGGCTCTTCTAATAACGTCATCGCACCTGCCGGCAACTTCGGCATCGGCACCACCTCGCCGTACAGCAAGCTCTCGGTAGTCGGCCAGGTAGTTGCGGCAAACTATATTGCCACCACCTCGGCACAGAACGTCCTCCCGAACCTGCTCTCCACTAACGCAACCACCACTTCCTTCGGCATCAACAACGAGACCTTTACCGACCTAACTGGCTCGGGCTTGTCCAACGTTGGTGGCGTTCTCACTTTGGACCGCACCGGCGACTGGACCGGTACCTTCGATGGACAGGAAGGCTCGTACTATCTTGCCAACAGCTTCAGTACTACCTCGGCCGTCTACTTCTTGAGCCAGAACCAGGGCAACGCGTTCTCGACCACATCGGCTACCTACTTCCTTAGCCTCTTCGATAAGGGCTACTTCTTCTCCACGACTAGCGCCGACTACTGGAAGACGCAGAACAACTTCTTCTCGACCACGTCCGCTTCCTACTTCTCATCTCAGGGCCTCGCCTTCTCGACCACGTCTGAGAATTACTACGCCAATGCCTTCCGCGACTGGAAGATAGTCAACGGCGCGCTCGTGCCGACCACGACGCTCGGCATCATCGTTAATGCAAGCTCGACCATCGGCAACGGCACGCTCGGCCTTACGGTAAATGGCTCGGCGACGACGACGGGGAACGCGTATATCGCGGGCAACGTCGGCATCGGCACGCAGTCGCCGAGCGCCCGGCTCGATATCCAGGCTTCTTATACCACGACCGGATTCCCGCTCAGCGTTAAGAATCCCGGCTATTACAACGCGTACTTCCAGGGCACGAGCGCAAGCAATCAGGCGTCGTTCTACCTTGAGAACGATCGCGGTTCATTCGCATCGTACGGCGGTTTCCTCTATGGCGGTTCCTCAAGCAGCCTCGGCAGCCTCTTCGGCGCGCCGCGCGCGGACCGCTTGTTCATGTTCGCCGACGGCGCTTCGAACCTCGGCTACTACGTGGGCACCCTTACGGCGCAGCCGTTCGTGATCGGTACCAATAACATTGAGCGCGCTCGCGTGGACGGAAATGGCAACCTCGGCATCGGCACCACCAGCCCGTTCGCCCGGCTCTCGGTCGGCGGCAACACGTACCTCGGCGGCAGCCTTACTGCCACCGGAACGGTGCAGCTCTCCAACTACGCAAATGGCGCCCTCGGCGTCACATCCAACGGCACGCTCTACACCTTCTCCACCTCTACCTGGACGTTCGCCTCGTCGACCCTCCTTGCCGACAACAACACCTTCAGCGGCACCAACCGCTTTAACGGCAACACTACCCTCACAAATGCCACCTCCTCTTCTATATATACGTCCATCCTTGGCCTCAACAGCGAGTACTTCTCCGACCTCACCGGCAGCGGCCTCACCAACGTCGGGGGCGCGCTCACGCTGGACCGCACCGGCGACTGGACCGGCACCCTCGACGGCAACGAAGGCTCGTTCTACCTCGCGAATTCCTTCAGCACCACTTCTGCAAACTACTGGCAGTCTCAAAACAACTTCTTCTCCACCACGAGCGCCAACTACTGGGCGTCGCAGGGTCTTGCTTTCAGCACTACCTCAGAAAATTACTACGCCAACGCGTTCCGCGACTGGAAGATCGTGGCAGGCGCGCTTACGCCGACCACGACCATCGGCATCCAAGTAAACGCTTCCTCAACCATCGGCAACGGAACGCAGGCTGGGGGACTCACTATATATGGAGGCGCAACGACCACCGGCAATGCATATATCGCGGGTAATGTCGGTATCGGCACGAACGTTCCGGCCGAGGCGCTCCAGGCTGCAAGGACCAGCGGCATTACCGCCATCTCGACCATTAAC
>DASZWM010000006.1:0-208416 GCA_035546615.1 Minisyncoccota bacterium | reverse complement strand
CGAGCCACTTGTCGAAGCCGAGCTCGATCAAGCGAACACCTACCGCGTACGCGCCGAGCGAAAGTCCCACCCCGCCTGCCACCGCCAATGAGAGGTAGTAGACGAAGGCCGAAGGCTCCTTCTCTCCCGCGTGCGAAGTCGAATTGGAATCAATGACCTGTGCGGCCATAGTCAACCTCCTCAATGAACGTTAAGCACAGTATCTATTATACACCCAAATAATATATTTGTCAATCCATATCCACAGCGCTAAAAGGGCTTATACTTGAGCCATGCAAACACCAAAAGCGACGCCGAAGGATTTCTTTTTGTGGGCCGGTGCCATGCTTATGCTTTACGGCAGCGCCATCGCGTTCATCCGTCTCCTTATCGATTACATCAACTACGCGTTTCCGGACGCGCTGAGCTATTACACGTGGGACCCGTACCAAGGCTCAGTCTCGTTTGAGATCGCATCGCTCATCGTGCTCTTTCCGGCGTTCCTGATACTCATG
The DNA here is from genome assembly GCA_035546615.1 of Minisyncoccota bacterium. GTDB lineage: Bacteria > Patescibacteriota > Minisyncoccia > Phycocordibacterales > SBAW01 > GWA1-54-10. The sequence goes on along the minus strand of DASZWM010000006.1, from coordinate 207,922 downwards.
CGCGCCATACGCCGCGACATTGCCGAGGATCCTTCGCGCAGCGACGTGTGGGTGCGCCGCTGGGCGCTGTACCTGACGGTTTTCATCGCGGGGCTCACTATCGCGGGCGACCTCATCACGTTCATCTACTACTTCCTATCCGGCCAGGACATTACCGTACGCTTTATCCTGAAGGTGCTTGTGGTGCTATTGGTCGCGGGCGGCGGCTTCATGCACTTCCTAGCCGACATCTGGGGCTTCTGGGTCAAATATCCGGCGCGCGCCCGCTCGGTGGGGTGGAGCGTGCTTGTACTTATCGTCCTTTCCATTGCCGCAGGCTTCTTTATCATCGGAACTCCTTGGGAAGCGCGCGTGATGCGGCTCGACAACCAGCGCGTGCAGGACCTGCAGAACATCCAGTCGCAAGTGCTGTCTTTCTACCAGCAGAAGCAGATGCTTCCGAGCGTGCTGGCCCAGCTTGAGGACCCGACGCTGTACTTCGACATCCCTAAGGACCCGGAAACCGGCATGGAGTACGAATATATAAAAGACGCGGACCTCGGCTTTGAGCTATGCGCGACATTCGCGGCGCCGAACAAAGAGAATACGGTCGCCACCGGCATATCCGCCCGCCCGACGGCCGCTCCGCGCGCATACGGAGTAGTAGGCGATGCGGATTGGGACCACGGCGCGGGCCGCACCTGCTTCGTGCGCTCGATAGACCCGGACTTCTTCCCGCCGTTCAATAAGGCGGCGCAATAGATATGGAGAAACCGCAGCCGCAGGTGGTTGTCGGAGTAGTTATATACAAAAACGGAGAAATCCTTTTCGGTAAGCGCGTCCGCGGTGATGGGAAGCAAGAATATGCCGGTCCCGGTGGCCGCTTGCAGTTCGGCGAGTCACTAGAGGAGTGCGCTATACGTAAGGCCCGTGAGGAAGCCGGCATCGAAATCCAAAATCCTAAAGTCGTTGCATTTCAGAACGTGCTTAGCTGGGAAGGTTCACATTATTTAGATATTGGGGTTATCGCAGAATGGAAGTCCGGAGAACCTATAGTCACGCAGTATAGTTCATGTGAGAAATGGAGTTGGTATTCGCAAAAATCATTACCGAGTCCTCTCATTGTGGGCGACCAGCATTGCATTGATGCGCAGAAAACTAACCAAATATACTTCGGCACGGTTCGGTAGTTTTCTTTTAAGAATTGTGTGGTACTTTGTATAGCACATGGCTGGCAAGTACGACCACAAGGCTGTAGAAAAGAAGTGGCAGAAGCGCTGGGAAGAATCCCAGGCGTTCAAGGCTGACGAAGACTCCAAAAAGGAAAAATTGTACGTGCTCGATATGTTCCCGTACCCTTCGGGCGCAGGACTTCATGTTGGCCATGTCGAGGGCTACACCGCCACCGACATCTATAGCCGCTTCAAGCGTATGCAGGGGTTCAACGTGCTGCACCCGATGGGCTGGGACGCGTTTGGCCTGCCGGCGGAGAACTACGCCATCAAGACCGGCGTTCCGCCCGTTAAGACGACTGAAGAGTCTATAAACGCATTCCGCGCGCAGATAAAGAGCCTGGGCCTCTCATATGACTGGTCGCGCGAGATAGGCACGCACACGCCCGAGTACTACAAATGGACGCAGTGGTTCTTCCTCTTTCTATACAACAATGGCCTGGCCGAAAAGCGCATGGCCAAGGTGAACTGGTGCCCCAAGGACCAGACGGTGCTCGCCAACGAGCAGACGGTAAGCGAGACGGGCGAAAAGGGCGTGTGCGTGCGGTGCGGCACGAAGGTCATCCAGAAGGATCTCGCGCAGTGGTTCTTCAAGATCACCGAATTCTCCGACGCGCTTGCAAACGACCTTGACCAGGTCGACTGGCCGGAGTCTACCAAGATAGCGCAGCGCAACTGGATTGGCCGCTCTGAGGGCGCGGAGATAGATTTTGAAGTATCTGGACTTACGAAGTCCAGAATTACGGTATTCACTACTCGGCCGGATACTTTGTTCGGCGCGACGTATCTGGTGCTGGCGCCGGAGCATGCTTTGGTAGCGTCCCTCGCGGAAAATCTGGAAAATAAAGAGGAAGTGGAAACATACGTTGCCGCTGCAAAGAATAAAACTGACTTGGAGCGTCAGGAAGAACAGAAGGACAAGACAGGCGTAGAACTGAAGGGAGTGAAAGCTATCAACCCCGCGAACAAGGAAGAGATTCCGATATATGTGGCCGACTATGTGCTGGGCGGCTACGGCACCGGAGCCATCATGGCCGTGCCTGCCCACGACGAGCGCGACTATCAGTTCGCGAAGAAATTCAATATTCCGATCAAAGAAGTTATTGAGCCGACCTATGAGCAGGGGACAGAACCGGGGAAAATCCGCGAAGGCGAGCCGTTCGACCATCGCGAAGCGATAATCGCCATTGTTAAGCATTGGCAGGAAGACAAATATATCGCGCTCAAGTGGAAGCAGGTCGCCTGGGGCACGTTCATAACCGGCGGTATCGAGCCGGGTCAGACTCCCGAGACGGCAGCCAAGGCCGAGCTTGCCGAAGAAGTCGGCTATACGGATGCTAAATTCGTGCGGGATTTCGGCGTCGTGCACGGGAAGTTCTACCATGTGCCGAAGAAGACCAATCGAAACGCGCACGCGCACGTCGTATATCTGGAGCTCCAGAGCGACGCGCGCGCGGAAGTCGCCCAAAACGAGCAGGCAATACATGAAGTGCTTTGGCTTACCGCTGACGAGCTTAAGAAGTTCCTGACCCCGGATACGCACTTGCATGCGCTGCGCTGGCTCTTGGGCGAGCAGGATATCTATACCGGTTACGGTACGCTCTCGAACTCCGGCAAATTTACTCGCCTTGAATCTGAAGAAGCCAAGAAGAAGATAACCGACTTCGTCGGCGGCAAGTGGGTCACGACCTACCGCCTGCGCGACTGGCTTATTTCCCGCCAGCGGTATTGGGGCGCGCCTATACCCGTGGTCTATGACCCGGAAGGCAAGCCGCATCCCATTCCGGAGGAACATCTGCCGTGGATGCTGCCCACCGACGTCGAGTTCAGCCCCAAGGGCACCTCGCCGCTCGGACAGTCGAAAGAATTGCTTGAGCGCACGGAAAAGATATTCGGAAAAGGCTGGAAGCCCGAAATAGACACGATGGATACTTTTGTATGTTCTTCTTGGTACTATTTCCGTTTTGGCGACCCGCATAACGAAACAGCGTTTGCGAGTCCTGAGGCTATACAGAAGTGGCTGCCGGTAGACTTGTACGTCGGCGGCGCCGAGCATACGGTGCTGCACCTCTTGTACTCGCGCTTCATCACCAAAGCGCTTCAAAAGCATGGGCTTATTGATTTCACTGAGCCGTTCCTCAAGCTTCGGCACCAGGGGCTTATCGGCGGGGAGGACGGCCGCAAGATGAGCAAGTCGTTCGGCAACGTGGTAAACCCGATGGACATCACGGAAACGTACGGCGCCGACACGTTGCGGCTCTACGAGATGTTCATGGGCCCGCTTGAAACGCACAAGCCGTGGAGTTCGCAGAATATCATCGGCACGCGCCGGTTCCTGGAGCGCGTGTGGAAGCTTGAGGTAGGCGATGGGGCGCTTGATGCGAAGACGGAGACGCTTTTGCATCAGACCATCAAGAAAGTCGGGGAAGATCTCGACGGGCTTAAAATGAATACCGCCATTTCGAGCTTGATGATATTGCTCAACGCGCTTGCCGAACTTCCTTCGGTTCCCCGAGAGGCATACAAAATATTTTTGCAGATGCTGTATCCGCTTGCGCCGCACATTGCATCCGAGCTGTGGGAGGGAATGGGCGAAAGCGCTGCGATACATGAAATTCCGTGGCCCCGATTCGATGCTGCAAAAATAGTCTCCGCTACCGCTAAAATTGCGGTCCAAGTGAACGGGAAGCTGCGTGCCACTGTGGATATCCCCGCTTCGGCGGGGGAGGAAGAGGCTCTAGCGGCAGCCCGCGGCGAGGCCGGGGTGGCTAAATGGCTCGCCCTTGGCAAGGAGGTAAAGGCGGTGTATGTTCCTGGTAAGGTCATAAGTTTCGTGGTGCACTAACTTCTTTGCGGCAGGGCCGGGTTTGACAGGATTTTAGAGTGTGATATATTAGAACACACATATATGCCACAAACAGGGGACAAAACGGGCTTTAAGCCCAAGGCGATAGTTAAGAAACTCCTCACGACGCTCCCTGAGCGTTCCCGCACCGTCCTTGAGGCCCGCTTCGGCCTCGGCACCAATACCGAGAAGGTCACGCTTGAGGCGATCGGCAAGCGCTGGGGCATTACCCGCGAGCGCGTCCGCCAGATAGAGAACCACGCCCTTGCCGCACTTAAGAAATCTCCTTCTTTTGCCGAGGCAAATGCCGCATTCCACGAGCTTGAGCGCATTGTGGATTCCCTCGGCGGCATCGTCTGCGAGCAGGACCTGCTTGATTTCATAACGAAGGACCAGGGCCTCCAGAACCACATTTACTTTTTGCTCGTGCTCGGCGACCCGTTCAAATACCGCAAGGAGGATGACGAAGTAGAGCGCTGCTGGTACGTGGACCCGGGCCTGGCCGACAAGGTAGAGGGCGCGCTGAAGCGCCTGTACGAGGGCCTTTCCGACGAGGACCTCATCCCGGAAGGCGAGATGATCGACCGCTTCCTCAAGGAGCTCCAGGACATCAACGACAAGCACCGCAACGACGAGGTCCTGCGCCGCTGGCTCTCCATCTCCAAGCGCATCGGCAAGAACCCGCTGGGCGAGTGGGGCCACTCCGCGTCTCCGAACGTAAAGACCAAGGGCGTGCGCGACTATGCGTACCTTGCCGTTAAGAAGCACGGCTCGCCGCTTCACTTCCGCGAAGTATCGCAGCTCATCGAAAAAATGTTCAATCGCGCCGCGCACGTAGCGACGACCCACAACGAACTCATCAAGGACGACCGCTTCGTGCTCGTTGGCCGCGGCATGTACGCGCTCAAGGAGTGGGGCTATGCCTCCGGCGTCGTGCGCGACGTCATCCGCAATATCCTGCGCGAGCAGGGCCCCTTGACCAAGGATCAGATAATCGAGAAGGTGCTCAAGGAGCGCCATGTGAAGCCGGGCACCGTCGCAGTGAACCTCCAGAACCAGAAATATTTCAAGCGCGGCAAGGACAACAAGTTCATCCTGGTAAAATAATATTTCACAGCAGCAAAAAAGCCCCGGTTAGGGGCTTTTTTGTTTTGCCTAATGATGCCCGCCGCCTCCGCCCCCTTTTCCGAACGCTAATTTCAAAAGATAGATAACCGTGCCCGCCGCGAATATCGCGGCTACCCAAAGCCCGGGCGGCATAGGCTCGCCCTGTACGAAGGCCAGCACGACCCGTATCGTTTCCCAGAGCGCGAACCAGAACGCCATAAGCGCGACGCCCCAGATGGCGTACGTGCGGAAATGCTCGAGCTCCTCGGCGTTCTCGTTTATGGTCGTCAGCTGCTTGAGCCCGCTCAGCGTCCCGCGCAGAAAGGTGATGAACGCGAACGCGCCGGCCAAACTGAGCGCGACCACGACCAGGGTGTAGGGGTTGGAGATGACGCCCTCAATTAACACCGGCATATAGGTATAGTATACAAACTATTCTACAATGGTGGTACATGCTGTTCCACGAGTGGTCGCATAAGTTCGGCAATGACGACAGCCTGAAGATCGGATTGGCGGGCTACCATATCGAGGCTCTGGTCGTGGCGCCCGTCGCGTTCGTCATCTTCCTCGTAGCCGCGCTGTCGGTGGACCCGGCCGCGGTCAAGGCGGCGGCGCTTGCGACCGCCGCCATTTCGCCGGTGTGGGTGCCCCTCTTCATCGTGAGCTTCTTCTGGACGAGCTGGATCGAATACATCCGCTTCCAGTTCTGGTTCTCGCAGGAGCATATCCTGCTTGAAGTGCAGCTGCCGCCCGAAGTGGAAAAATCCCCGCTCTCGATGGAGCTCTTCCTGACCACCCTGTGGAACTCCGGCGGCGAAAGCACCTTCATCGCGCGCATCTGGAAGGGCCAGTTCCGGCCAGTATGGGCGCTGGAGATCGCATCCAACGAGGGCCGCGTGAGCTATTACATCCACACGCGCCAGAGCTGGCGCAACGTCATCGAAGCGCGCCTGTACGGCCAGTACCCCGAGGCGAAAATAACGCTTGCGGAAGATTACGCCGCAAAGGTCAACTTCAACCTGGACGACTACGACCTGTGGGGCACCGAATACTCCAAGGCGCAGGCCGGCGCGGTGCCGATAAAGACCTACGTGGATTACGCGCTCGACAAGAATCCGGATACGCCCGAGATTCAGGTGGACCCGATAACGAATATCCTGGAATATTTCTCGCATGTGGGCGAAGGCGAGTACTTATGGCTCCAGATAATCATGAAGGCCCGCAAGAAAGACGAATGGTTCGGGTTCTACGACTACAAGCACGATCACTACAAGGACGGCGGCAAGGCCGAGATAGACAAGATGGTCAAAGTGGCGGGGGAGCGCGCCAAGAAGCTGGTCGGCGAGGACCCCGAAAAGCAGGCGCAGGCGCAGGCGCGCGGGCTCACGCTTTTGACCGAGTCGGAGCGCCGCCGGGTGGAGGCGATAGAGAAAGCCATGGGCAAGCTCACGTTCGAGTGCGGCATGCGCGGCGTGTATATTTCCAAGAAAGGGCGGTTCAATCCGGTCAATATCGGCTCGCTCGTGCGCTTGTTTGACCCGGTGCGCTCAAACGACTACAACCAGATAAACCCGACCCGCGGGATGGCGATATTCGACTACCCGTGGCAGGACTTTCACGATATCCGCAAGCGCTACATAAAGAAGCAGACCTATGAGTTCTACAAGAACCGCGCATATTTTTACGTGCCGTACGACCAGGTGCCGGTATTCATGAACACCGAAGAGCTCGCTACCCTATGGCATTTCCCGAACTCCAAGACCGCGCCGCCGGGGCTTGAGCGCGTGGCTTCCAAGCGCTCGGAAGCTCCGGCGAACCTGCCGACCGGCATACGCGCCTCTTCGGCCCGCTGATACAGCTCCTATGCGATCCATCAAGAATTTTTTCCTGAACATCTTCTACCGCATGCGACGCAGCATGCGGCGCTATCCCGTGCGCTGGGCGGGCGGGACCGCGGCCGTCATTCTGCTCATATACTTCGCTTTCTTAGCGGCGCCGTTCCAGTTCCCGACCGGCGCGTACGTGAATATCCCGTCCGGATCGACCTTGGCTGAGGCCGCCGACATTCTCAAGACCCGCGGCATCATCCGCTCCGAGTGGATGTTCCAGGGGCTCGTGCGCACCGCCGGCACCCAGCACCATGTGATAGCGGGGGAATACTTTTTCCCCGACAAGGAGAACGTATGGTCGGTCGCGCGGAGGCTGGGGGCGGGGGACTTCGAGGTGGAGCCCGCGCGCGTGCGCGTGCTTGAGGGCGCGACGGTGGAGGATATCGGCGCCCAGCTGCAGAAAAGCATCCCCGGCTTCGACCTGGCCGCGTTCATGCGCGAAGCGCGCGGCAAAGAAGGCTACTTGTTCCCCGACACGTACTTCTTCATGCCCGGGCAGGACGCACACGCGATACTTGGCGCGTTCGCCAACAATTTCGCCACCCATATAGCGAGCATCCAGAAGCAGCTGGACGCGTTCGGAAAGCCTTTATCGGACGTTGTCGTGATGGCATCGCTTTTGGAGCGCGAAGCGCCTGAGACGTATGACCGCCGCGTCATTGCCGGCATTCTCTGGAAGCGCATCAAGCTCGGCATGCCGCTCCAGGTGGACGCCGTATTCCCGTACATCATCGGCAAGAACTCGTACACGCTCACGAAGACCGACCTTAAGACGGACTCGCCCTACAACACCTACACTAATAAAGGGCTCCCGCCCGGGCCCATCGCCAACCCGAGCCTGGACGCCATACTGGCCGCGGTCACGCCGATCGAGACCAGCTACCTGTACTATCTGTCGGACTCGAGCGGCAACATGTACTACAGCGCCACCTATTCACAGCACCTGGCTGCAAAGCAGAAATACCTGAGGTAGAATAAACCCATGATAAATCCGCAGCTCCTCGATTATGTCCGCGCGCAGCGCGCCTCCGGACTTTCAAAAGAAGCGATAACCCAGGCGCTCGCGCAAGGTGGCTGGACCCAGCAGGACGTCGCCGAAGCGTTCATGGCGATAGATGGGGTGCAGACCCCGCCTCCGCCGCCCCCTCCTCCCGCAACCCCGGGCCCGGTGGCGCCGCGCGTTATTACGCCTCCGATGCAGCCCAATCCGAATGTCCCGCCGCTCCAGCCTATGGGCGGGCAATTCGGCTCGCCCACCGCGCCCGCCATGCAGCCCCGGCCCGTCATGGCCGCCTCCGAGCTCAGCACCGCGCGGGTCGCCGCAAAGAAAGGCCACGGGCTTTTGTACATGCTCCTCATCCTTCTCGTGGTTCTCATAGCGGGGCTCGGCGCCTTGTTCTACTTCCAGCCAAACCTTGTCCTGGGAATGCTCGGCCTCAGCATGCCGGAGCCGACGCCGGTGTACGAGCCCGCGCCGGTCGAGCCCGCTCCTATCGATATAGTGCCGACCCCTGATGTTTCAACTACTACGGCCGCTACTACGACGGCAAGCACCACCGCCCAGTAATAAGAAAGTATTCGTGGGCCTTTCCGGCGGAGTCGACTCCGCCGTTTCCGCCGCGCTCCTCAAGCGCGAAGGCCGGGATGTGACGGGCGTTTTCATAAAGATACAGATCCCCGGCTACCCGTGCCCGGCCGCGCGCGACCGCATAGAAGCCATGCGGGTTGCCGCGCATCTCAACATTCCGTTCATCGAGGTGGACCTGTCGAAGGAGTACGAGCGCGAGGTGTTCCTTCCGTCCATTGGCGAGTTCAAGAAGGGGAACACGCCCAACCCCGACACCTTGTGCAACGAGAAGATAAAGTTCGGCGCCTTTTACGACTTCTGCATGTCCCGCGGCGCCGATGTTGTGGCGACCGGCCACTACGCGCAGGCTCGCGAAGGGCTTCTCTATATGGGAGCCGATAAGAACAAGGACCAAAGCTATTTTTTATGGGCGGTGCGGCAGGAGGCATTGCGTCGCACGCTGTTTCCCGTGGGTTCCATGGAAAAGCCGGCTGTGCGCTCGCTCGCGAAGAAGTTCGGCCTCCCTAATGCCAGGCGCCCCGACAGTCAGGGGTTATGTTTCCTCGGCGACATATCAATAGAAGACATGCTGGAGCGCGAAGCGGCGCCGGAGCCGGGCAGCGTGCTTGACGAACACGGCGCGGTCATCGGCGAGCATCGCGGAGCGGCGCTGTATACGCTCGGCCAGCGGCACGGTTTCTCGCTGTATCACGACGTTCCTCACGAAGAGGCGCGCTACGTCATCGGCAAGGACGCGAAAAAGAATACGATAACCGTCTCGGCCGAGAAATTCCCGCAGGGCATGCGCAAGACCATCGTCGCCCTGGAGCACGCCAACTGGATCGGCGAAAGAGGCGAGGGCGCATGCGAGGCGCGCTACCGCTATCGCCAGGCGCTGATGCCGGCGATGCTCGCTGAAGGCGGAAAGGAAGTAACCATCGACGAACCCCATTACATGCCGCAGGGCCAGTCGCTGGTGCTGTATCGCGGGGAGCGCTGCCTTGGAGGCGGGGTCATAACAAATGCTACACTTACCGCATAACTATGCCGAAAGAAGAAATACTAGTCGTTAAGGCGGACGGGACCCAGGAGCCGTTTGATCCGCGCAAATTGATAGCGTCGCTTACCCGCGCGGGCGCCAAGGAGGACGCCGCCTCGCAGATACTCGGGAGCGTCAAAAAAGAGCTCTGGAGCGGCATCTCTACGCAGGAAATATATTCCCGCGCGTTCGCGCGCCTGCGCGAGCATCGCCATGCCGTGGCCGCGCGCTACAGCCTGAAGCGGGCGGTGCTCGATTTCGGCCCGTCCGGATTCCCGTTCGAATCTTTCATAGCGGAGCTGTACCGCGTCGAGGGCTGGGAGACGAAAGTGGACCAGATGATACAGGGGCACTGCGTCGACCACGAGGTGGACGTGGTCATGACGAAGGGCGGCGAGACCATGTATGCGGAAGCGAAGTTCCACAACGCGGCCGGATTCAAGACCGACCTCAAGACGGTGCTGTACGTGAAGGCGCGCATAGACGATATCGGAAAGGGCAGAGGCCTGGTCGTTACCAACACCAAATTCACCTCCAAGGCCGAGCAGTACGCCGCCTGCGCGGGCCTCGAGCTCCTCAGCTGGGATTATCCCCAGGGGAATAACCTCCATGACCGGATAGAAAAGGCCGGGCTCTATCCGGTAACCGCGCTTACCACCCTAAGCGCTCACGAAAAAACGGCTCTGTTGAGCGAGCGCATGGTCCTGTGCAAGGGGCTTCCCGACAATACCGACGTCCTTGCGCGGGCGGGCATAACCGGCCCGCGCGCGGACCAGGTGCTTGAGGAAGTGGGCGCATTGTGCGTCCCGGGAGTCGGTATATGATAAGGGTACTGGGAAACAGGTCTAACCTTTATTAATTTTCTTGATCGATAACACACTGTATGCAAACGAATACTCCGGGTCAGAACTCGAACTCAGGGCAGGGCGGTAGCGCGTCCGGCCAGAATCAGAAGCCGGCGGGATTGTCATGGTCGCAGCCGGCAGCGGGTGCTGCAAGCACGCCGTCGCTCATGCCGACCGGCGGCGCGGCAAACAATCAGAAGTCCTCTGCGCCGATGCAGCAGAACAAGCAATCATCGCCTTCCGCATCAAAGAACCAGCCGTCTGATCCCGCCTCGTCCAAGCGCATGGGCATGCTCGCGGGCGCGGTAGTAGTGGTCATCCTCCTTATCGTCGCGTGGTCGCTGTGGGGCGGCTCCAATAACGGCGCAACCGGTACCGTCGCAACTTCTACCGAAACCGGTGTTAACACTGATACGAACGGCACCGACATGACCGGCGTACCGACCATGGCTTCGGGCACCGGTTCCCTTACCGTGGCCTCTCCGCAGAACGCGGGGCTTACCGTCGCGATAACCAGCGCCACCGTTTCCGCTCCTACGTGGGTAGTCGTGTATGAGTCCCTCAACGGCGCTCCCGGCCGCGCGCTTGGCGCCACCCTTTTCTTCCCCGAGCAAAACGGCAAGGCGGGCACCGTCAGCCTTCTTCGCGCGACCCAGCCTAATCAGACCTATCTTGTGGGCGAAAGCGCAGACACCGGCAACGACCGCGTCTTCTCGCTCCACGGCGACAAGCAAGTGACGGGGGCTGACGGCAAAGTCGTCTGGTACACCTTCAAGACCCGCTAATCGCATGACCGCATCGCTCATTCACGCATGGCCGCTTCCCGTAACCGAAATTGATTTCGTCTGGGCGCTTGTCATTTCCGCTTTCCTCGGCGCGATGCTGGGGCTTGAACGCTCGGTTGCGGGCAAGCACGCGGGGATGCGCACCTACGCGCTGGTGAGCCTCGGCTCATGCCTGTTCGCGATACTCGGCACGCTTGCAAGCCTCCAGCTCGGCGCGCTCTTTCCGGGCGTCAACCCGCTCCAGTTGGCCGGCTCGGTCATCATCGGCATCGGCTTCATCGGCTCGGGATTGAGCCTGCTGCGGGGCGACCATCCGGTTGAACTGACGACCGCTACAGGCATCTGGGTCGCCGCGGGCGTCGGCATGGCATGCGGATTCGGGTTCTACCTTCTCGCCCTCGTTGCGACCGTGCTCGCGCTCGCGATATTCACGCTGTTCCTGCGCGTGGAAAACTCGATACGCGCAAAATACGGGACGACCTTAGACTGACCTCGGGCCCATGGTGTAGAATGGCTCAGTGAGCCAATACTATAAGCCCAATCGCAAGCCCGACTACAACTACGGCGGCCCCAAGTGGACGCTGTCGCGCTCCAAAATAGATCTCTTTTTGGATTGCCAGCGGTGCTTCTATCTGGACAACAAGCTCGGCGTCGCCAGGCCGCCGGGATTCCCGTTCAACCTCAACTCGGCGGTCGACGCGCTCCTTAAGAAGGAGCTGGACGCGCATCGCGCGAAGGGCACTCAGCATCCGCTCGCGAAAGCCTACGGCCTCGACGCCGTCCCGCTCGCGCACGAAAAAATGGACGAATGGCGCGACGCCCTCAGGCACGGGGTGCAGTGGCTCCATAAGGAAACGGGGTTGCTTGTGCGCGGCGGCGTTGATGACATCTGGGTAACCCCCGACGGCGAGCTCATCGTCATCGACTACAAGGCTACCAGCAAGGACGGCCGCATCGAGAGCCTCGACGAGGAGTGGCACAAGGGCTACAAGCGCCAGCTTGAGGTATATCAATGGCTCCTGCGCCAGAACGGCTTCAAGGTGTCCGATATGGGCTACTGGTTCTATGCCAACGCGACCAAGGACCGGGAGGCCTTCGACGGCAAGCTCGACTTCGAGCTGACGCTCGTGCCGTACAAAGGGTCAACTGACTGGGTAGAAGGGACGCTGCTCGCGCTCAAGAAGTGTCTGGACAGCGGCGAGATACCTCCGGCGGGAGCGGACTGCGATTACTGCCGCTACCGCGAATCAGCAGGAAAGGCCTTATGGGCGGCGCAGAATGCGGAAAAGGAAAAACCCGCTGTGCCGGAACCAAAGAAATTAGCAAAAAAAGAAAAAGGCCATGAAGAAGAACAAACCACACCGCAGCTCTTCTAAAGACGACGTGCAGTATTCCCCGTTCGCGAAGAAGGTACGCGCCGTAGTCGCCAAAATTCCAAAGGGTCAGGTCATGACCTATGCTATGGTCGCCAAGAAGGCCGGCAACGCAGGAGCCGCGCGCGCGGTGGGCTACTGGATGTCGAAGAATTTCGACCCCAAAATTCCGTGCCACCGCGTCATCCGTGCCGACGGCACAATAGGGAACTACAACCGCGGCGGAGAAAAAGCGAAGCGCGCTCTTTTGAAAAAAGAGGGAGCTATCATATAGTAGGACTGGACCAACCAAAGAAAGGTGCCACATGTCCCCTTCGTTCGTAGATCCCCAAGTCCGGCGGGAAAGAACTGTTCCTTGGATATTGGCAGGAATACTCCTGTGCATCGCGGCGGCGTTCTTTTCGCAGTCTCCGGCAATCAGGCTTCTTGAGTCTCAACATGAGGCGGCCTGCACGGTAACCGGGGTATCCGGCACCGCTACTTCTATTTCGACGCAGCTGGACTGCAGCGGCCAGAAGGCCTGGAGCGATACCAACGCCCGGGAGGCGGTGGCCTTTCTCAAGGACCCGTCCAAGAACAGGCTTACGTGCAACGTGAACTGGTCGGGGCATGCCGCCTGTTGGTAAAAGGAAAACCAGAATGCTGAATCGACCGCGAATTTTTGCGGTCGATTTTGTATACTGGCGGCATGGACGTAAAGATCGAGGCTTCCTGGAAAAAGCATTTGGAAGCGGAGTTCGGAAAGCCGTATTTTGAAGAGCTTACTGCCTTTGTAAAGAAGGAATATGTAAGCGGAACTATTTATCCTCCGCCCAAGAACATATTCCGCGCGTTCGAGCTGACGCCGTTCAATGAAGTGAAGGTTGTCATACTCGGGCAAGACCCGTATCATGGTGCGAAGCAGGCTAATGGCCTTTCTTTTGCGGTAGAGGAAGGGGTGCGCCCGCCCCCCTCCCTCCAGAATATTTTTAAGGAAATAGAAAGCGATCTCGGCAAACCCTTAGTGCATACGAGCGGCGACCTGAGCCGGTGGGCTAAGCAAGGCGTGCTGCTCCTTAATGCAACGCTCACCGTGCGCGGAGGCTTGGCCGGCTCGCATCAAGGGAAGGGTTGGGAGCAGTTTACCGACGCGGCGATACAAGCGCTCTCAAGCGAGCGCGAGCATCTTGTTTTTATTCTCTGGGGAAATTACGCGCGGCAGAAGGGTACCTCCATCGAGCGCAGCAAGCATTTGGTCATTGAATCGGCGCATCCGTCGCCGTTTTCCGCAGCGAACGGCTTCTTCGGCTCAAAGCCCTTTTCAAAAGCGAACGCGTATTTACAAGAGCATGGCGAGAAGCCCATCGACTGGCTGTAGAGGCGTTTTTAAGCTATTGTGCGTAGCATGAAATTGAAGACCCAGTGGGAACTTAACCGGCTTTTCTACAAGTCGCTCAAGGACCCCCGGCTGATGCGCGATGTCGAGGCGGGCGACAAGGCAGTGACCGCTTTCGCGCGCGAATATTCCAGAAATAAGAAGTGGCTCACGGACCCGAAGGCGCTCGCTAAGGCGCTTGAGTCGTACGAAAATCTTATGGTCGCCGCATCCTCCGCGCCGCTTTTGTACGCCAACTACCGCAAAGAGCTCGACAGCGACGACAAAGAGGCCGAGGCGCTCATGAACGTGCTGGACGAGCGGTTTACCAAGCGCGGAAACAGCCTGCTCTTCTTCGAGCTGGAGCTTGCAAAAGTTCCGGCGCCTGCGCAAAAGAAGTTCGTTGCCGCCAAAGAGCTGAGCGGATTCCGTTATTGGCTTGAGCGCTTGTTCGAGAACGCGAAGTACAATCTTTCCGAGCCTGAAGAGAAGCTCATGTCGCTTCTTTCCGATGTCTCGTTCGGCCGGTGGATACAGGCGGTCGATAACATCCTTAATACCAAATCGGTCGTCTGGGAAGGGAAGGAAATGCCGCTCAACTCGGCCCAGGAGCTCCTTAAGGCCTTGCCGACGCCTAAGCGCCGCGCGCTGTATACGATCGTAAATACGGCGTACAAATCCGCGGCGCAGATGGCGGAAAGCGAGCTTAACGCGATAGTGGCGCGCAAGAAAATAGGCGACGAGCTGCGCGGCTTCAAGGAGCCGTACGACGCGACCATCATCGGCTACGAGAACGACCGCAAGAGTATTCTTACGCTCGTTGACGTGGTTACCAAGAATTTCGGCATCGCGCAGCGCTTCTACCGCGCGAAGGCGAAGATGATGAAGGAGAAGAAGCTCTCCTACGCCGACCGCACGGCGTCGGTGGGCGATATAAAGAAGAAGATACCTTTTGCCGACGCCGCAAAGGTCGTGCGCGAGACTTTCAGCAAGCTCGACCCGGCCTACGCCGCCATTTTTGACCGCCTGCTTCAGAACGGCCAGGTAGACGTATACCCGAAGAAGGGGAAGACCTCCGGCGCCTACTGCTCAAGTACCATCGGTACGCCGACATTGGTGCTTCTCAACCATGTGGACGACGCGCATTCGCTTTTGACGCTCGCGCACGAAATGGGCCACGCGGTGCACGCGGAGCGCAGCAAAACGCAGCGGCCGCTGTACCAGGGCCACACCATCTCGACCGCCGAGGTCGCCAGCACGTTCTTCGAGCGCGCGGCATTCGAAGCGCTGGCAGATATGCTCCCGGAGAATGAGAAGCTTATTGCCCTGCATGACCGTGCGCAGGACGATGTCTCAACAGTGTTCCGCCAGATAGCGTGCTTCAACTTCGAGACCGAGCTCCACAACACCATCCGCGCCAAAGGCCTTTTGCCGAAAGAAGGCATTGCCGCGCTTATGAACAAGCACATGGCGGCGTATTTGGGCGAGGCGGTCGCTCTTACCCCGGACGACGGATATTTTTTTGTCGCATGGGGGCATATCCGCCGTTTCTTCTATGTATATTCCTACGCGTACGGCCTTCTTATTTCCCGCGCGCTTTTAGAAAAGGTCCGCAAAGACCCGACGTTTATCAAAAACGTCGACACGTTCCTATGCGCCGGCGGAAGCGCTTCGCCGGAAGATATTTTCGCAGCCTGCGGCCTCGATCTCTACAAGCCCGATGTATTCCTCGAAGGCCTCAAGGGAATAGAGCGGGACGTTGTGGCGCTTGAGAAGGCCGTTTCGAAATAAGTCTATATAATAGAAAGCTATGGAGCTCAACGAGTTGCGGTCGAAATACCTTGAATTCTTCAAGTCAAAAGGGCACACGGTCATCCCGAGCTCTTCTTTGGTGCCCGAGAACGATCCGACCACGCTCTTTACCGGTTCAGGCATGCAGCCGCTCGTTCCGTACTTGCTCGGCAAGAACCATCCGGCGGGTACGCGGCTTGTAGACTCGCAGAAGTGCTTCCGTTCCGGCGATATAGAGGAGATAGGCGACAACCGCCACACGACCTTCTTCGAGATGCTCGGCAACTGGAGCCTCGGCGATTATTTTAAGGATGAGCAATTGCCGTTCTTCTTCGAGTTCCTGACCGGCGTCGTCGGGCTCGACCCGCAGAAGCTGTATGTAACGGCCTTCCTGGGTGATGAAAAAAATAATGTTCCGCGCGATACCGAATCAGCGGAGATTTGGAAGAAGCTCTTTGGCGACAAAGGCATTGAAGCGAAAGTAGTTGAGATAGGCTCTGAAGAGAACGGCTACCAGGTCGGCATGCAAGGCGGCCGCATCTTTTACTACGACGCAAAGAAGAACTGGTGGTCCCGAGCAGGCACTCCGGACAAGATGCCTGCGGGCGAGCCGGGCGGACCTGACTCGGAAGTATTTTATGACTTCGGCACGCCGCATGACACCAAATTCGGCCCGGAATGCCATCCTAACTGCGATTGCGGCCGCTTCCTTGAGATAGGGAACTCGGTCTTTATGCAATATATAAAGAAAGAGGACGGCTCCTTCGCGCTTCTCCCGAAGCAGAACGTGGATTTCGGCGGCGGCCTTGAGCGCATCGCGATGGCCAAACGCGACGTCAACGACATTTTTATCGCCGCGCATGCGTCTATCGTCCATTTCCTCGCGGGCGCAACGGGCAAAGCCTACGGTCAGAATCCGCAAGAGACAAAAGCGTTCCGCATCGTGGCCGACCATACCAAGGCCGCGGTATTTCTTATCGCCGCGGGAGTCCAGCCGTCCAATACCGACCAGGGATATTTCGTCCGCCGCCTTCTGCGCCGCTCGGTGCGCTATGCCGATAAGCTCGGCCTGCATGAGGGCGCCCTCTTCCAGATAGTCGGCGCGGTCGCCGATATGTATCAGGACAGCTACCCGGAAGTAGGCGAACAGCGCGAGCGCATCGAGAAAGCTATTGCCGACGAGGAGGCCCGGTTCCGCACCACGCTCGCCCGTGGCATGCGCGAGCTCGAGCGCTTCGCCGGCCACGGCAACCTTTCGGCGCAGGACGCGTTCCAGCTTGTTACGACCTATGGCTTTCCGCTTGAGCTCATACTTGAAGAAGCGGGGGAGAAGGGCATCAAGCAGATAGATACCGAAGGCTTCAAAGAACTTTTGCGCCAGCATCAGGACCTTTCCCGTGCCGGATCAGAACAAAAGTTTAAGGGCGGCCTGGCTGACACCAGCGAGAAGACGACGCGGCTTCACACCGCGCACCACCTCCTCCTCAAAGCGCTTCAGACCGTGCTTGGCCCCGAGGTCCATCAGCGCGGCAGCAACATCACGCAGGAGCGCCTCCGCATCGACTTTAACTGGGGCGCTAAGATGACCGACGAGCAGAAAAAAGAGGTGGAGCGCATCGTGAACGAGAAAATAAAAGAGGATATGCAGGTCGTTCGCACTGAGATGCCGAAGGAAGAGGCGGAGAAGCTCGGCGCCGAGCACGAGTTCGGCGCCAAATATCCGGAGCGCGTTTCAGTGTATTCCATTGGCCCGCTCGACCACGCGTTTTCGATAGAGTTCTGCGGCGGGCCGCATGTAGAGCATACGGGGCAACTTTCAGAGTCGGGAACATTCAAGATACTCAAAGAAGAAGCCGTTTCCGCGGGTGTCCGCCGCATAAAAGCGGTGCTTGAATAAGCGGCTGTTTCTGTTACCGTTGCAGAAGGACTGAACCCTCACATTGCCCGGGAGAAGATGTATGCGCTATGGCGACTGTCTGGGGCCGATAGGCCCGTATGAGTTCGACATGATGACGTCGGGAAGCGGCGGTGTCCAGGACCCCCAGGCTACCCTTGAGCGTTTCATGGAGATGGCAAAACGTGCCGCGGCGCAAAGAAAAACCCGGAAAGATAAGCCCGTTGCGGCATGGGCAAAAGCGGTTGCGGCGACAGCAAGACAGCAACCGGATCACCTCGTCGAGCACATCTTGAGGAAACTCGAAGAAAAACAGAAGAAGAAAGCCTAAGTACCAAAGCGTCCGGCAATCCATTGCCGGACGCTTTCTTTTTTGCGCTACGCTACGGTAACTAGCTGCACAGCTCTTTTTTTAGGTTCTTGACATCAGACAGGCATATATGATATAATAGTATATGGAACGGTTGTTTGTTCGTTCCAAGTAACGTAACTCTGGTAAGGAAAGGTTTTACGAAAATGCCAAACCAAGGCAAGCTCGTATTTTACAACGTCGCCGCTCTCCTCATCGCCCTCTCGTTCTACCCTCTGGGTCGGGCGATTCCGGGCTATCAGGAATGGTCGGTCCAATTCGGTATCGGTCTGGTGCTCATCGTCGCCGGTCTCGTCGTTCTGGGTGTCAGGGTCGTGCGGGGTAACTCGCAGGCTGCAACATCCGTCGGCGGAATCGCGCTTCGGCTGGTCACCTATGCCGAGATCCTCCTGCTTGGCCTCTACGCCGGCATGGTCGACCTCACGGTCGGAAACGGGCTTACCAATCCCTTCGTCAGCGCGTTCGTTATCGCGCTGATCGTCTTCCTCGCGAATTTCGTCGAGGATGGGAGCGTCTTCTTTGACCGGCTCAGCCGGGACAGGAAGCAGGCGACGTAGTCGAAACGGCTGATATTCCGTAACCTATCCGGGCACCTGGTGGTGCACGCGCGATCAGAAATGATTCTGCAATACCCACCGTCAGGTGCCCTTTTGCTTTTCATACTATAAAAAACGCGCGCGCCGACAGGGTGTATACTTATTTTATGTTCGGGAAGAAAAAACGCGCAGGCAAGACCGTCGCGATAGCCGATATCGAGAACGGCAGCGTTGCCGCGGCGCTCGTGCGCCTTGCACCCGGCGAGGCGCCGCGCCTGTTCGCCGAAAAGCGCGTCCTCTTGCCGCTGTCGCGCACCCATAATCCGGCGCTGCTGGCGCGCCAGACGGAAAAGGCGCTTGAGGAAGCTCTCGCGCACATAAGCGAGGTTTCGTCCCGCATGCGCCTGCACGAAACGCTCGGCACCGAGGGCGAGGTAGCCCATATTGCCGGGTTCTTTTCCGTCCCGTGGGCCTCTATAGAACTTGCGGGAACCCCGACCTTCATGCCGCATATGCGCGATACGCTGCGCTCGGCGGCGCGGGCGACTTTGGGCGAGCAGAAGCTGAGCCTGCACCCATACGGCGCCGCCGCCTTGCACGGAGCGCTGTCGTTTTTTCCCGATGAAGGGCCGGCGCTTATATGCATCGTGAGCGGGGAGGCGACAGAGCTCCTGCTTGTCGCCGACAACTCCCTGAAGGCCCGCGCGACCCTGCCGCTGGGCCTCCACACGCTGCTGCGGACGCTCATATCCCACGGCGGCATGAGCCCGGAGGAGGCCCGCTCGTATCTGAGCCTTGAAGGCCGCGGGGCCAGTGGCCATCCGGCCCCGGAGCCGCTGCGCCACGCGGCCGCCCATTTTGCGGAAGAGTTCGCGGATGTCGCCAAGCCGCTTCTCAGGGTCGCTCCGGCGCAGAGCGTATTCGTTTTGGCGCCCCAGCTTTCCGAGACGTGGTTCGCCCGCGCGCTCGGCGACAACGACTCGCTTTCGGAACTCTTTCAGGACGGGGCCAGCGTGCGCGCGGTGCGTACTGGGCACGCGCAGCCGTTCATGGGCGGGCACGGGGCGCGGCCTGACTTGCCCCTTATGCTGGAGGCCCTTTTTGTGGATAAGTCACGCTACGCCTGATAAGCCCTAGGCGGGCAAAAAATTTACGGTATAATTACTTATACGTATGCGCGACATGGTGCCCCCGGAGCGACGTTCTATCCGAAACATCCCGGTATCTCCCTCGCGCCGCCGGCACGAAACCGGCGCCGCGCCCGCGCAGGATATGGACGACGAAATCGATACCCCTATGCCCCAAGAACGCCCTGCTATGATACGCCGCCACCCGCGGGGCAACCGCCGCCTGTTCGTGATAATCGCAGCCGCGGTCGTCGTGGTGTGCGCTCTGGCCGGCCTCCTCCTTTCGACCCTTTTCGCGGGGGCGACCGTTACCGTGTATCCGAAGCAGGAACCGGTAACACCGCCCGCTACCCTTACCGCAAAACTGCATCCCGCGGGCGGCGAGCTCGGCTACGAGACGATGACCGTTACGCGCTCGGCAAGCACCACCGTTACGGCCTCGGGCACCAAGCAGGTGTCGCGCAGCGCCTCCGGCGTCATCACCATCTACAATGCCGCGGGAACCGATGTCCAGCGCCTTATCGCCAATACGCGCTTCGAGGCTCCGGACGGCAAGATCTACCGCATTCATGATTCCGTCGTGGTACCGGGCGGCACGAAGGCCGCAGACGGCACTATTACCCCCGGCTCGGCCACCGCCACCGTCTACGCGGACTCGCCTGGCGAGGCGTACAATCGCGGCGAGACGCGCTTCACTATCCCCGGCTTCAAGAGCGACCCGCGCTACGACAAGTTCTATGCCCAGGCCTCGGCGATTTCCGGCGGATATGTCGGGCCGGAGCCGTCCGTCGCGTCTGCCGATCTTGCCCGCGGCACCGACACGCTCAAGCAGGGCTTGAGCCAGGCGGCTCAGTCCTCGCTTACCTCCCAGATCCCCGCAGACTACGTCGTCATTCCCGGAAGCCTCCAGCTGACCTTCAGCAATACATCGCAGACGCCCGCGGGCGCCAATAACGCCACTCTTGCGCAATCGGCAACGATGACGGGCGCCATAGTGAAGGTGGATGCGCTCGCCGCCGCTGTCGCGCGCGCTTCAGTGTCCGCCTACAACGGCGAACCGGTCGCGTTTGCGGACGTTTCCCAGCTGACGCTTGCGGCCGCGACCACTACGAAACCGGGAGCGGATATTACGATAACGCTCGGCGGCAGCCCGACCCTCGTATGGCAGTACGACCAGGCGGGCCTCAAAGCGGCGCTGGTAGGCAAGAAAAAAGACACCTTCCAGGCCATAGTTGAGTCGTTCGCGCCGGCCATTAGCCGCGCCGAGGCGAAGGTCCGTCCGTTCTGGCAGGGGAGCTTCCCGGCCGATCCGGACAAGATAACCGTGGTTTCCGGCACCCAAAAGTAGGGCTCCGCTCAGGGCTAAATTGACATCCGCGGGCCTACTTGTTACTATAGAAAACGCTGTCGCTAATGGATACGTCGGATAAGGAAGTAGGGGGAGTAGTCGAAGAAGCGCTCCCAAACACCCTCTTCAAGGTCAACCTTGATGGGGGCGAAACTATTCTTGCGTACCTGGCCGGCAAAATGCGCCTTCACCGGATAAAGGTCCTGGTAGGCGACAAGGTGACGGTCAAGCTTGACCCCTACGGGGGAAAGGGCAGGATCACCAGGAGAATGTAACGCAATGAAGATAAAAGCATCCATCAAAAAGCGCTGCGCGAATTGCAAGCTGGTCCGCCGCAAGGGCCGCATTTACGTTACCTGCAGCAACCCGCGCCACAAGCAAAAGCAGGGCTAGCGAAGATATTTTATGCGTATAACCGGCATCACACTTCCCAATAACAAGCGCCTCGTCTACGGCCTGACCACTTTGTACGGTATCGGCCAGCCTCGCGCCGCCCAAATTTGCAAAGACGCGAAGGTGGACCCGATGAAGAAGATCGCGGACCTCACGCCGGATGACGAGAACGACATCCGCCGCATCGTCGAATCCTTCAAGCTCGAGGGCGACCTCAAGCGCGAAGTGGCCGGCAATATCAAGCGCCTCAAGGATATCGGCGCGTACCGCGGCCTTCGCCACGGCAAGAAACTGCCGGTTCGCGGCCAGCGCACCAAGACCAACTCCCGCACCGTCCGCGGCAATGTCCGCAAGACCATGGGTTCCGGCCGCCGCAAGGTTGAAAAGACATAAAATATATTGTAATCTAGCAGACTATACCTATGGGTAAGAAACGAATAGTCAAAAAGGGGGGTGAGGCGGGGTCGGGCGAAAACCGGGGTTCTTCCTCGCGCGCATCCAAGCGCAAGCTCGATACCGGCATCCTTATGGTGGAGGCCACCTATAACAACACCAAGATCTCCGTGGCGGACCCGTCCGGCAACGTCGTGTTGTGGTCCTCAAGCGGCTCTTTGGGCTTTGCGGGCGCCAAGAAGGGCACCCCGTTCGCGGCCGCCAAGGTAGGGGAGCTCCTGGCCGATAAGGCGGCGCTCATGGGCCTGCGCGAGGTTTCGGTTGTGGTGAAGGGCGTCGGAGCCGGCCGCGAGTCCTCCATCCGCGCTTTCACGAGCAAGGGTATCCATATTTCTTCCATCCAGGACCGCACGCCGGTGCCGCACAACGGCCCGCGCCCGCCCAAGCCCCGCCGCGTGTAATCCATCATTTGTATGACCCTTTTTACTATGCCTCTTTTAATTGAACATAAATAAATTTATGTTGATTGGACCAAAATATAAGATCTGCAAGCGCCTTGGAGCATCGGTCTTCGAGAAGTGCCAGACGCAGAAATACCAGCTTGCCGAGGCCCGCGCACCGCGGAAAATTTCCCGCGGCAAGCGCGGCGGCGGCTCCGACTACGGCGCCCAGCTTCTCGAGAAGCAGAAGGCCCGGTTTACCTACGGGCTCACCGAGTCGCAGTTCTACCGCTACGCGAGCGAGGCTATGGAGAAGCACGGCAAGGATTCATCCCTCGCGCTCCTTTCGCGCCTTGAGGCGCGCCTCGACAACACGGTCTTCCGCGCCGGCCTGGTAAAGACCCGCCGCGCCGCCCGCCAGCTGGTGGGCCACGGCCATGTGACGGTGAACGGCCGCCGCGTGAACATCCCTTCATATAAGGTCGCTCCGGGCGAGGTCATCGCGGTGCGCCAGGAGAGCCGCCAGAGCCCGCTTTTCGCGAACCGCGCCGAGGCCGCCGCCGAAACGAAGCTTCCGAACTGGCTCGCCCCGTCCGAAGACGGCTTTGGCGTTACCGTAAAGGCCGAGCCCACCCTTTCTGAAACCGAGCTTCCGTTCAACGCCGGAGTGGTTATCCAGTTCTACAGCCGTTAAGACGTCGAGTTTACGAGACACAATTAAAAAGAATTAATTTTAAAAATAATTTTATGATGGAGTATTCAATCACATTGCCGTCGAAGCCTCGCGTCGTTAACGAGGAGGACCAGTCCGGCGTCTACGAGATAGACGGCCTCTACCCGGGCTACGGCCACACGCTTGGCAATTCCTTGCGCCGCATCATCCTTTCTTCGCTCCCCGGCGCGGCGGTTACTTCCGTTAAGATAGAGGGCGTCGAGCACGAGTTCTCCACCATGGACGGCGTGAAGGAGGATGTCGTCACTCTTTTGCTCAACCTCAAGAAGCTCCGCTTCGAGATAATCGGCGGCGAGGCGCAGGTGGTTACGCTTTCCGCAAAGGGCGCCAAGAAGGTGACCGGCGCGGACCTCCAGGTTCCCGGCCAGGTGCGCCTCCTCAATCCTGATTCCTATATCTGCGAGCTTACCTCCAAGGACGCTTCCATAGAGGCGGAGTTCCACATCGAGCGCGGCCTGGGCTACGTGCCGCGCGAGGCGCTTAAGAAGGAGCGCGTCGAGATAGGGGAGATCTCCGTCGATGCTATTTTCAGCCCCATCCGCCGCGTGAACTACGAGGTGGAGAACATGCGTGTCGGCGACCGCACCGACTTCAACCGCCTCCGCATCTCCATCGAGACCGACGGCACCGTCGCCCCGCGCGCAGCGCTCGAGCAGTCCATCGAAATAATGATCACCCAGCTCAAGTCCATTGTCGGCTTCCGCGAGGAAGAGGCTCCGGAGGCTGCACCTCAGGCGGCCGCAGCTGACGCCGCTCTCAGCCCCGACAGCTCGGCCGAGGTCATGAAGACCCGCATCGAGGACCTCGAGCTCTCCAGCCGCACTATTTCCGCGCTCGAAAAGGCGAACATCCGCACTGTCGGAGGCCTCGCCCGCAAGAAGGAGGATGACCTGCTTGAGATAGAGGGCATGGGCCCGAAAGCTATACAGGAGGTCAAGCGCGCGCTTGCGAACTTCGGTATCATCCTTAAGTAGTCCGACCTGAAGTACTAAACCCATGAGACACGGCAACAACAACAGAAAATTCGGACGCATGAAGGGCCCACGTGAGGCGCTGCTTAAGTCCCTTGCCCGCTCGCTCGTCATCCGCGGCCGCATCACTACCACCGAGGCCAAGGCCAAGGAGATCCGCCCGCTCGTTGAGAAAATGCTCACCCGCGGCAAGACCGACAGCGTCGCCAGCCGCCGCCTGCTGGTGGCGCAGCTCGGCGACATTAAAACCGCCAACAAGCTCATCAAGACGGCACAGAATTACAAGGAACGCGCGGGCGGATACACCCGCATCGTCAAGATGGTGCCGCGCAAGGGCGACGCATCCCCAATGGCGCTAATCGAGTTTGTGTAGCAAACTCGATCAATCAAAAAGTGAATTCATAATATGATTACCATCGACGCAACAAATAAGACGCTCGGCCGTGTCGCCTCGGAGGCGGCAAAGGTCATGCTCGGCAAGCACAAGCCGACCTTCGCCAAGAACGCCGTCATGGGCGAGGAGGTAACCGTCACGAACGCTTCCAAGATAAAGATCTCCGGCGCCAAGGAACTCCAGAAGGAGTACGTCCGCTACTCCGGCTATCCGGGCGGGCAAAAGTTCGAGAACTATAGTATGCTCACGGCGCGCCGCGGCCATGGAGAAGCCATCCGCCGCGCGGTGCTGGGCATGCTCCCCAAGAACAAGCTGCAGGCGAAGCGCATCAAGCTGCTTACGATACAAAAATAGTTATGGCAACCAAACCCAAAGAAACAGACCGCTATATAGAGACCATCGGCCGCCGCAAGACGGCTATCGCCCGCGCCCGCCTTACGCCGGGCCCGCGCACCATCGTTTCCATAAACAACATGGACGCGAACAAGTATTTTGATACCGAAGCCCTTCGCATAGCGGCTATGGAGCCGTTCCTCAAGGTAAATTTGCCGGTTCAGTTCGCGGTTACCATCGTTGTCCGCGGCGGCGGCATCGCGGGGCAGGCTATCGCGGTACGCCATGCTATTTCCCGCGCGCTCGTCGACTATCAGGCCGACCTGCGCGGCGTCCTCAAGAAGGAGGGCTTCCTCAAGCGCGACCCTCGCGCTAAAGAGCGCCGCAAGTTCGGCCTCAGAAAAGCCCGCAAGCGCAAGCAGTGGTCGAAGCGCTAATAAAAGCAATCAGTTTTGCTTTTATTAAACGCGAGACGGCCGGAGCCATATTTTGCACTTGCAAAATGGCGAGGCGGGCTGAATCCGAACACCTGAAGGATTCAGAGGCGGAGCGCGACGGCGCGAGCCAGGGTCGTGCGCGTTTTCAGCAGAAAACGACGCCTGACCGCGTGCGAGTTTAGCGACGGCTAAACTCGACATGTGGCCGCAAGCGCTAACTATACTTCAAGAAAAGCCGGCGAAAGCCGGTTTTTTCTTGACCAATCTCAAATTTTGAGTATAATGTTTTCACTATGTCCGACATCGACGATGAGTTCGTGCCGGAAGAAGACGCGGAAAATCCCGCAGGGGCGATAAAGAAGCTCCGCGACCGCGCCTCGAAGGCAGAAGAGGAAGCAAAGACCAACCTTGAGGGCTGGCAGCGCTCGCAGGCGGACCTCGCCAACTACAAAAAGGATGAGGCTACGCAGCGCCAGTACATGCAGGAGCGCACGAA
The DNA here is from genome assembly GCA_035546615.1 of Minisyncoccota bacterium. Taxonomy (GTDB): domain Bacteria; phylum Patescibacteriota; class Minisyncoccia; order Phycocordibacterales; family SBAW01; genus GWA1-54-10. The sequence continues at coordinate 182,251 of DASZWM010000006.1, read as the reverse complement.
GGCCGGCCTTGCGGAGGAGCTTATCCCGGTACTCGACTCGTTCGAGATGTCAGCCAAGCATGGGGCCTCAAAGGAGCTTGAAGTGCTCTACAAGCAGCTCCTCGGCACCCTTAAGCGCATGGGCATAGAGCAATATGGCGCCGCGGGCGAGAAATTTGACCCGCACAAGCACGAGGCGCTGCGCGAAGTCGCGGTGGATTCGGCAGAAAAAGAGCACACTATTGTCTCGGTAGAACGCTCCGGATATAGTATTGGTGATTTCGTCATCAGACCGGCGCAAGTGTCGGTAGGCAGCTACAAACAATCTTAAAATTTAGCAATTAATCTATAAAATACTATGGCAAAAATTCTCGGCATAGACCTGGGCACCACTAACTCCGCAATGGCGGTGATGAAGGGCGGCGAAGCGACCATTCTTGAAACTTCGGAAGGGGCGCGCACTATGCCCTCGGTCGTGGCAACCAGCAAGACCGGCGAGCGCCTGGTGGGCCTCATCGCCCGCCGCCAGGGAGTTACCAACCCCAAGAACACGGTCTATCAGATAAAGCGCTTCATCGGCCACACGTTCGACGAGCCGGCGGTTCAGAAGGACAAAGGCGCGGTGCCCTACGAGATGCGCAAGACCTCAAGCGGCGGCATAGAGGTGCAGATGGGCGACCAATGGTACACGCCTGAAGCGGTTTCGGCGATGATCCTCGCCAAGCTCAAGGCGGACGCTGAAAAGCGCCTCGGCGAGCCTATTACCGAAGCGGTCATCACCGTTCCGGCATACTTCAACGACTCCCAGCGTCAGGCGACCAAGGACGCCGGCAAAATAGCGGGCCTGGACGTAAAGCGCATCATCAACGAGCCGACCGCGGCCGCGCTCGCGTACGGATTCAACAAGAAAAAGGACGAAAAGATAGCGGTGTTCGACTTCGGCGGCGGCACCTTCGACATCTCCATCCTCGAGGTCGGCATGTCCACCGAGGGCGAGGGCGCCATCGAGGTTAAGTCCACCGACGGCGATGCGCACCTGGGCGGCAAGGATATCGACCAGAAGATAATCGACTTCCTCGCGACCGAGTTCCAGAAGGAGTCCGGCATCGACGTGCGCAATGACCCGCTCGCGCGCCAGCGCCTCGACGAGGCGGCGGAAAAGGCCAAGATCGAGCTTTCAACGGCCGTTGAGACCGAGGTAAACATCCCGTTCCTCACCTCCGACGCTTCGGGCCCGCGCCACCTGCTTATCAAGATGACCCGCGCGAAGCTCGAGGAGCTCGCCGCGGAGTTCGTCGACCGCGCTATGGCCATAACCAAGCGCGCCATGGAAGCCTCTCCCTTTAAGGTCGGCGATATCAACGAGGTCATTCTGGTGGGCGGCCAGACCCGGATGCCGGCGCTCCAGGCGGCGGTAGAGAAGTTCTTCGGCCGCAAGGCGAATATGTCGGTCAACCCCGACGAAGTGGTGGCAATAGGCGCCGCCATCCAGGGCGGCATCTTGGGTGGCGAAGTGAAGGACGTGCTCCTCTTGGACGTTATTCCGCTTTCCCTCGGCATCGAGACCATGGGCGGCGTGTCAACCAAGCTTATTGAGCGCAATACCACTATTCCGACCAGCAAATCGCAGACCTTCTCGACCGCAGCCGACAACCAGACGTCCGTAGAGATACACATCACCCAGGGCGAGCGCGCCATGGCATCCGACAACAAGTCGCTTGGCCAGTTCGTGCTTGACGGCATTCCGCCGGCGCCCCGGGGCCTGCCGCAAATAGAGGTCACCTTCGACGTGGACGCAAACGGCATCCTTTCGGTCAAGGCAAAGGACAAGGCGACCGGCAAGGAGCAGACCATTCGCATCGAAGCCCGCTCGGGCCTTTCCGACGCCGATATTGAGCGCATGAAGAAGGACGCGGAGGCCAATGCCGCCAGCGACAAGCAGAAAATGGAGATAGCCGAAGCCCGCAACCAGGCCGAACAGCTGGTCTACGGCGCCAAAAAGGCGCTTGCCGACAACAAGGGCAAGGTTCCGGCGGAGCTCGAGGCTTCTATAAACGAGAAAATCGCCGCAGTTGAGGGCAAGAAGGGAAGCGACGACGCAGCCGCGCTCAAATCGGCCGCCGAGGAGCTTTCAAAGGAACTCTCGAAGGTTTACGAAGCGGTGCAGAAGGCCGCAGGCTCTCAATCCGCTCCCCAGGACGGTCAAACGCCTCCGCCGGGCGAAGCAGGCTCACAATCAGCCCCCAACGATAATCCGGAGGCCAAGTAAAGGTTCGTGCTACTGTAGAAAACATGCCGAAACAGGAGAAAAAGCGGGCGAAAGCCGGCGCGGTGTTCCGCGCGTATTTTACGGAAGTCAGGGCATACCCCGGGCTTCTATCGCTTATCATCCTGGGCGGCGTCGGCATCCAGCTCGCAAGCCTGGCGGCGCCCTGGTACCTGCGCAACTTCTTCAACATACTGGCCACCACCCCGCATCCGGACGCCCAAACCGTGCATACGCTGGGCGGCATACTCGCCATCGTAACCCTCATCTATCTGGGCGAGTGGGCGGCCAGGCGCGTGCAGGGACAGAGCAATAATTATTTCACCGCGAAGGTGATGACCAGCCTGTATTCGTCGTCCTTCTCCTACCTTATCGGGCACTCCTACAATTTCTTCGTTTCCCACTTCGCGGGCTCGCTCACGCATAAGCTGAGCAAGTACGTGCGCTCCTTCGAAATGCTGTTCGACAACGTGGTCATATCGTTCTTTCCCACCTTCCTGTTCGTGGCCGGCGCGGTAACGGTTCTGTTCATGCGCAGCCACATGCTGGGCATCGCGCTTGCCGTATGGGCTGTCTGCTTTATAACGTTCCAGGTGTTCGTCGCGCACCTGCGCCAGCCTGTCCGCATCGCCCGCTCCGAGGCGGAGACGCGCACTACGGCAGCCTTGGCGGACGCGGTCTCCAACCAGGCGACTATCGATTTGTTTTCCGGCAAGTCGTACGAGAATAAGCGCTACGGCGAGGCGATAGACGCATGGCGCAAGGCGAGCCTGCGCTCCTGGATGACGGACGACTGGATCTGGGCCGGCATCGGGCTCTTTATGACCGTCATCGAGATAGGCCTTCTCTACGGCGGCGTTCTGCTGTGGCAGGAAGGGCTTCTCACCATCGGCGACTTCGTGCTTATCCAATCGTACCTTCTGACCACGTTCGACCGCCTGGTGGGCATCAACCGCGAGCTCCGGCGCTTCTACGATGCGTTCGCGGACGCCAGCGAAATGGTGGAGATCCTCATAACGCCGCATGAGATCCGGGACAAAAAGGGCGCGCAGGCGCTGAAGGTTGCGGAGGGACAGGTCTCTTTCAGGAATGTCCAGTTCCGCTTCCACGACAACCGCAGCATATTGGAGGATTTCACGCTTAGCATCGCGCCGCGGGAGAAGATCGCGCTTGTCGGGCCCTCCGGAGCGGGGAAAACGACCATCACGAAGCTCTTGCTGCGCCTGTACGATCTTAAGGGCGGGTCTATAGAAGTGGACGGCCAGAACATCGCGGATGTCACGCAAGAGAGCCTGCGCGACGCTATTTCCTTCGTCCCGCAGGAGCCGATTCTTTTCCACCGGACGCTTATGGAGAACATCCGCTACGGCCGCCGCGACGCTTCTGACGAGGAAGTCATCGAGGCGGCGCGCAAAGCGCATTGCCACGAGTTCATCGCGCATCTGCCGGAAGGCTATAACACATTCGTGGGCGAGCGGGGCATCAAGCTTTCAGGCGGCGAACGCCAACGCGTTGCTATTGCTCGCGCAATACTGAAGGATGCACCGATACTGGTGCTCGACGAAGCGACTTCGAGCCTCGACTCCGAGTCGGAAGCGCTCATTCAGGACGCGCTTGAGGTGCTTATGCGCGGCAAGACCGTCATCGTTATCGCGCACCGCCTCAGCACTATCATGAAAATGGACCGCATCGTCGTACTTGAAAACGGCAAAGTCGTGGCGTCAGGCACGCACGAGGAGCTTCTGCAGCAGAAAGGTTTGTACCATAAGCTCTGGAGCATACAGGCGGGCGGTTTCATAATTGATGATGATGCCGAGGCAGCTTTGAAGGAAGCCCCGGAAGAGGAGGAGCTTGCGGAAGACGAAAAATAGCGGTAGAATAATGGAATTATGGCAGGGAACCGCGACTATTACGAGATCCTGGGAGTCGATAAAAAGGCCACCAAGGATGAGATAAAGAAAGCGTTCCACAAGCTCGCGCATAAATTCCACCCGGACAAAAGCTCCGGTGATTCCGACAAATTCAAAGAGGTTTCCGAAGCATACTCAATACTTTCCGACGAAAAGAAGCGCGCCGAGTACGATTCCTACGGCCGCACGTTCAGCGGCGGCAATCCCAACCAGGGCGGTTTCGGCGGCGGACAGGGCTTCGACTTCTCGCAATTCCAGGACGCATTCAACGGCGGCATGGGAGGCTTCGACTTTAGCGACGTATTCAGCGACCTCTTTCAGGGCGGCGGCACGCGCCAGCGCCGCGGCCGCGACATTTCCATAGATTTAGAGATCTCCTTTAAGGAGTCCGTATTCGGCACGACCCGCCGCGTGCTTCTTGCCAAGACCGCGCAATGCGAGACCTGCGGCGGCTCCGGCGCCGAGCCGGGCACCAAGCTCGAGACCTGCAACAAGTGCAACGGCGCGGGCAAGATCCACGAGACCAACAACTCGTTCTTCGGTTCCATCTCGATGACGCGGGTCTGTCCGCAATGCCACGGCACCGGCAAAGTTCCGAAGGAAAAATGCCACACCTGCCGCGGCGAAGGCGTCTACAAGAAGCAGGAAGAGATAGAGATAGTCGTGCCCGCGGGCATTGAGGGCGGCGAGATGATACGCCTTACCGGCTCGGGGGAGGCGGTGGCGGGCGGAGCCTCAGGCGACCTGTACGTAAAAGTGCACGTCAGCCCCGATCCGCGCTTTAAGAAAGAAGGCGCGCATATCATGACCGACCTTTCGGTAAAGCTTTCCGACGCGCTTTTGGGTGCAGAATATAAAATTCAAACACTCGACGGGGAAGAGGCCCTCTCTATTCCACCCGGCATCACGCATGGCGAGACTATTTCGGTAAAGGGCCGCGGCGTAGTTATGGGCCGGGGCAAGCGCGGCGATTTAATAGTGCGCGTTAAAATAATCCTGCCACAAAAACTCTCCAAAACAGCTAAAGGACTGATAGAGAAACTCAAGGAAGAAGGCGTGTAAGGCTGAAAAAAGTAAACTGCTTTACTTTTTGCTGCACTTACACGGGCCGGAAGCATATTTTGCCAGCAAGCAAAATAGCTGAGGCGGGGTCGGCAGAAATTTAGTTGTGACGACAACTAAATTATCTATGACTCTAGTTGTCATATAAACAGAAACCGCCCGACAGAGCCGGAACGGCTTCTGCGGGCGGGTTAGGCAGCACGGATCAGACGGAACAACTCGCGCATCTTGTCTTCTTCCATCATGGGAGGTACATAGCGCGACACCTCCTCGCCGTCTGCAGAAAGAGAGGAGGACCACAAAGAAGTCTCTGCCGCCTGAATCAGATTGAGGCGAGTCTTCTCCGATAAGCCTTTGTGGCGGTGCTGGTGGTGGTTCACCACCAGCAAGATTGCATCAAGCACCGCAAGACGCTTCCCAAAGACGGCAGTAAAGGCAGCTGTGTGGGACTTCACTCCCGTCTGCTGTGATCTCTTGGCGATCTCTGCGCTGACCTTGAAAATCTCCTCCGTCACAAAACGCTGGAGGACGGTAAGACCGTTGGGCTTCTCTGACTTTGGCATCTTTAGTACTCCAATGTTCAGTTTCATGTTAATTATACTCCTATTTAAGTAGAAAGTCAAGTATAGAAATAGCCTTGGTAGGGAAGGATTTTCTGATACACTAAGTGCCATATGGCAAAAAAGCGGCTTTTGACGGGCCTTCAGCCTTCCGGCACCTTGCATATCGGCAACTATTTCGGCGCGCTCAAGCCCTTTGTGAGCGAATACGAGCAGTACGAAAGCTTCCTCATGGTCGTTGATTACCACGCGCTCACGAGCCTTAAAGACCCGGCGGTGCTGAAGCAGAACATTATTGATGTGGTAAAGAACTATGTCGCTGCAGGAGTAGATCCGAGCAAGGCTATCATATTCAAGCAGTCAGATGTGCAGGAGCACACAGAACTGGCGTGGATATTTGATTGTTTGGTTACCGTGCCATTTTTGATGCAGGCGCACTCATATAAGGACAAGGTAGCGAAAGGACTCGAGGCGAACGCGGGCCTTTTTACGTACCCAATGCTTATGGCTGCCGATATCCTTCTGTATGATACCGATATCGTGCCGGTAGGGGCCGACCAGCGCCAGCATGTTGAATACGCTCGCGAGGCGGCGAGCAAGTTCAATAATGCATACGGACAAACGTTCAAAGAACCGCAAGAAAAGATCTCCGAAGAGGTTGCCACTGTGCCCGGCACCGACGGTCAGAAAATGAGCAAGAGCTATAAGAACACCATTCCACTCTTCGGCACCAAAGACGAGATATCGAAAGCGGTCATGAGCATCGTGACCGACTCCTCTGGCGAGCGCCCCGAGCATGTGTACGCGATCCATAAGCTCTTTAAGAGCGAAAGCGAGCTTGAAAGCTTGTATGCGGCGAATAAGGGCAGCTACAAAGTTCTGAAAGACGCGCTTGTGGAAGACATAGAGGCTGCGATTGACCCTATGCGGGAAAGGCGCGCAAATATAACCGACGAGCAGGTTAAGCAGATCCTGCGCGAAGGAGCCGAAAAGGCCCGCGCGATAGCATCGGCTAAGATGGCGGATGTCAGGCAAAAAGTCGGCGTGGCTCTATAAAAATCATTTTAGCTTTTTGCAAAAACACAAAATACATATGGAACGGACTTTAATTGGAGATTTGAGCAAGCATATCGGAGAAACCGTATCCATCGGCGGCTGGGTGGATGTCGCGCGCAACCAGGGCAAGATGGCCTTTTTCGACTTCCGCGACCGCTCCGGCAAGGTACAGGGCGTCGTATTCGGCAAGCCGGAGGTGCTTGAGGTGGCGCAGAAGCTAAAGCAAGAGTGGGTCGTGCGCATCGAGGGCAAGGTGAACGAGCGGCCGGAGAAGATGCGCCGCGACGTCCCCAACGGCAACATCGAGCTTGAAATTACGGGCATAAAAGTGCTTTCGGAAGCGCACTCGCTGCCGTTTGCGATGGACGCGGAGCTCAATATCGACACGCATTTCGACAATCTGCCGCTCACGCTGCGCATCGAGCGCACGCGCGACATCTTTACCGTGCAGGCAACCATCGTCAACGCGTTCAGGAACGCATTGCGCGATGAAGGCTTTACCGAATTCCAAGCGCCGGTCCTGGTGGGCGGCGACGCCGAAGGAGGCGCGGCGGTATTCAAGATAGAAGACTACTACGGCAAGCAGGCGTACTTGGCGACCAGCGGCCAGCTCTATAAGCAGATAATGGTCGGGCCGTTCGAGCGCTCGATGACCGTAGCCAAGACCTTCCGCGCCGAGAAAAGCGCAACGACGCGGCATTTGGCCGAGCTGACGCAGCTTGAGTTCGAAATGGGCTTCGTCGATTCGCACAAGGACGTGATGGCGATGCTCGAGAAGGTGATACGAACTATATCGACGACTGTTGCTGAGAAGCATATCGACGCGCTGAAGCGCTTCAAGGTGGAGCCGGCGCTGCTGCCGCAGGGACCATTCCCAACCTTCACCTTGCGCGAAGCACAAGAAATAATCGAGAAAGAGTTCGGCGGCAAGGCAGTAGGAGAGCTCGACCTTGAGCCCGAGCACGAGCGCCAGATCTGCCAATACGCCAAGGAGAAGCTCAGCTCCGACTTTATCTTTATTACGCACTTCCCGACCAAGAAGCGCGCGTTCTACACCTACCCCGACCCGGAGGACCCGGAGTTTAGCCGTAGCTTCGACCTCCTCTTCCGCGGGCTCGAGATCAACTCCGGCTCGCAGCGCATCCATAACTACGATGAATTGATCGAGAAGATGAAATTGCGCGGTATGGACACAGCGAAGTTCGCCTTCTATCTCCAGGCCTTCAAGTACGGTATGCCGCCGCACGGCGGCTGCTCAACCGGGCTCGAGCGCCTCACGATGAAAATGCTTAACCTCGCGAACGTTAAAGAAGCGTCCGCCTTCCCACGCGATATGAACCGGATTGATCAACGTATTAACTCAAATCCAGAGATTGATTACAATGAGTTAGGGGTAACGCAAACTACGAAAGACTTTACCTTGCCTTCTTCTTCTAATTCTTTTGAGACTGAGAATAGTTCCACAGAAAAGGAAATAAAATGAAATTAGACAAATATTTTTTTACATGCTAAAATAGTTTTTATGAAACCAAATTTCATTCTTTTGTGTGATTCGGCCGAAATTTCTGAGAACGACAAAAAATTAAATATCAGAGGTGTGTTTGATTCTATAAATGTACCTGGCTTTCCTGCAATACATAGCAGTATGTGCATTGTTGTCAATATTGAAATACCGGCTGACCAACAAAATAAGCAATATATGGAATCATTTAGGATCTCCTGTGAAGGAAAAGAAATTGGAAGGGATTCAACAACTTTTGAACCAAAAAACTTTCGTCATCAATTTATACATAGACTTCAAGGGTTCCCCGTTGAGAAAGAAGGTCGCTACGATGTAGAAATTCTCATTGGTGAGAAGACTGTCGCTAGTTCTTACTTTACTGTTAAAAAAATCTAGAGTCCTAAGTTTTTTCAAACTTATCTAGAACATGGATACTGGGGTAATTATTGTAGGCGCCGGAGCTGCGGGACTTATGGCTGCGCGAGAGCTCGCGAAGGCCGGAAAGAAAGTGACTATTCTGGAAGCGCGCGATCGCGTCGGAGGGCGCATTTACACTTTACCTGCCGATGAATTCGGCTTTCCTGCAGAAGCCGGTGCAGAGTTTATACACGGAGCTACTCCTGTTACCAGGGCTCTCGCACAAGACGCTGGGCTAACGGTATTAGTGCGCGATGGAGAAATTTGGAATGCCCGCAACGGCGAACTTTCGCAGGCTCCCTTTATCGTTCCCGATATGGACGCACTGCAGGAGAAGTTAAAAGTCCTTGAGGAAGATATGCCGCTTGCCAAATTCCTGGATACGCATTTTTTGGAAGAAAAATACGAAGGTCTACGCAATGCGGTAACGCGGATGGCTGAAGGGTACGACGCAGCCGACCCGGCGGAAGTAAGCATGTACATGCTGCGCGACGAGTGGATGAGCGAAGGCATGGGAGAGCAGGCAAAATTGAAGGAGGGGTATGGAGCGCTTGTGAAGTTTTTACAAAATGAGTGCAAAAGACTTGGAGTAGAGATACAGTTGCATACTGTAGTACAGGGAATAGATACATCGACCGACACTATAAAAATAACGTGCTCTGATGGAAAAATATTTGAGGCCCAGAAAGTCCTTGTAACCGTGCCGACTTCGATTTTGCCAAATATTTCCTTTACGCCGGAGCAGCCGGAAAAGATCCAGGCAGCACAAAACATCGGATTTGGCGGCGTAATAAAAGTGCTCTTGAAGTTCAAATCTCGCTGGTGGGCACAGGCGAATGAACATGATCTGAGCAAGATGATATTGCTGCTTACTAACGAGGAGTTCGGGGCATGGTGGACGCAGTACCCGGAAGAGATTCCAATGCTTACCGGCTGGCTTGCGGGCCCTAAGGTTAAGGAATTCGAAGGGTTAAGCGACGAAATAGTGGTAAGTCGCTCTCTTGATACGCTTGCAACCATCTTGAAAGTTTCGAAAGAAATGCTGCAAAGCGAGCTTAAGCACTTTCGCGTGATAAATTGGTCTGCTGACCCCTATGCAAAAGGCGCTTATAGTTACGCAAAGCCGTCTACCGCGGCAGCAAAAACGGAACTTTTGGAGCCAATAGATAACAAGATATTTTTCGCAGGCGAAGCGTTATATCAAGGTAGAGAGGCAGCCACTGTCGAAGCAGCCTTAGCAACAGGATTAGACGCAGCTAATAAGATACTATAATGAAAAAACAAGTTGTAGTCATACATGGTGGCAGTTCTGCTTTTCCAACTTACGAGGATTTTCTTAACAATCTCAAGACTAAGCCGATTTATATCGATAAGTTCAAAGGCGGTGGGGACTGGAAAAGCAGGCTTCCTCAGAGCCTTGGCGATGAATACGAGGTTATATATCCCGGCATGCCCAATAAGGAAAATGCCCGATATCCGGAGTGGAAGATATGGTTCGAAAGATTCATTCCTTTCATAGAACATGGAGTTATATTGGTAGGCCATTCGCTTGGAGGCATATTCTTGGCGAGATACTTGTCCGAAGAGGAGTTCCCAAAAAAGATAAATGGAGTATTTCTAGTCGCAGCTCCATTTGAGATGCGCGGAAAAGGAGAGACTCAGAGGGTCGTAAGCGAATTCGTCCTGCCCAGCTCTCTTGAGAAATTCGAAAAACAAGCCGGAAAGATATTCCTATACCACAGTAAAGATGATCCTATCGTAAATATCGACGAGCTTGAGAAGTATCGTAACTTGCTTCCCAACGCTACCGTTCGAATATTCGAAGACAGGAAACACCAGAATCAAGAGCAGTTTCCGGAGATAGTTAAGGACATCAAGAGCCTTTAAAATAGCCTGTATTTGCGCTAAAATGGGCCCATATGAAGGGGTATACGCCTAGTCCGGTGGTCCTAAAGCGCTACGCGGACGTGCTGGTGAATTTCGCTCTGGGCCACGGCAGGGGAATCAAGAAAGGCGACGTGGTTTGCATAAACGGCATGGAATCATGCCGTCCGCTTTTTATCGCGGTGCGCAATGCGGTGCTTGAGGCGGGAGGGCACACCATCATGCTCTACCAGCCAAACGGCGACGACCGGTACAACTTCAGCGCCGATTTTTTTGAGCGCGCGAAGGACCACCAGCTCGACTTTTTTCCGGCGCACTACTTTAAAGGGCTTGTAGATCAGATGGACCATATCCTTTTTATCCTGGCCGATGTGGATTCTCAGGCGCTCAAGAACGTAGATCCGAAGAAGATTATGCGCCGGGGCAAGGCCATGAAGCAGTTCATGGACTGGCGCCGCGACAAGGAGAATCAGGGCAAGCTGTCCTGGTCCATCGCGCTCTATGGCACCGAGGGTATGGCCAAAGAAGCGGGGCTTTCCATACAAGAGTACTGGCACGAGATAATCCAGGCATGCTTTCTTGATGAGAAGGACCCTATAAAAAAGTGGAACGACGTATATAAGGACATCCATAAGTACAACAAGAAGCTCAACGACCTCTCGCCGAAAATAGACCGCCTGCATATAGAAGGGGAAGACGCCGACCTTTGGATTACGCTGGGCGAAAGCCGCAAATGGCTTTCCGGCCGCGGCGCAAACATTCCGAGCTTTGAGATATTCACTTCTCCCGACTGGCGGGGGACCAGCGGCTGGATACGATTCAACCAGCCGCTCTACCGCTACGGCAGCAAGATAACCGGCATCGAGCTATGGTTCAAAAACGGCAGGGTCGTAAAGAGCCGCGCCAAGACCGGCCAGAAGCTCCTGCACGAAATGATACGCACGCCCGGTGCCGACCGCATCGGCGAGTTCTCGATGACCGACCGCCGCCACTCGCGCATCACGAAGTTCATGGCCGAGACCCTGTTCGACGAGAACATGGGCGGCCCGCAGGGCAATTCGCACATCGCGTTGGGTTCCGCCTATGAAGACACCTACACCGGCGACGTGAGCAAACTCACTAAAAAGCAGTCGGCGGCGCTGGGCTATAACGATTCTTCGGTGCATACCGATATCATCACAACTACGAAACGCCGCGTTACCGCGCATCTGACCGACGGCACGCAGAAAGTTATCTACGATAACGGGCAGTTCACACTGTAATGCCTCTGAACGTCAAAACTCCCGTGTATGAAGGTCCGCTGGACCTGTTGCTCGAGCTTATCGAGAAGCGCAAGCTCCTCATAAACGATATTTCTTTGGCACAAGTAGCGGACGAGTACATTGCGAGCGTCAATGCGATGGAAACGCTACCCGTCGGCGAGACGGCGCAGTTCGTTTCGCTCGCGGCTACACTGCTCCTCATCAAATCCCGCTCGCTTCTGCCGAATCTTGAACTATCGGGCGACGAGGAGCGCGACATCAAGGAGCTTCAGTACCGCCTTGCGGTTTACCAATTGCTTAAAGACTCCGCCAAAGGACTCAGGCAGTCGTTTAACGGCCCAATGCTCTGGGAAGGCACGCCGCAGGCGCCGGAGCCCATGTTCCTGCCGGATGACTCCGTTACAAAAGAGTCGCTCAGAGCCGCCGCGCAGGTGCTCATCCAGGGCTTCCCGCAGCTTGCCGCGCTTCCGAAAGTGGAGGTAAAGAAAATAATGTCGCTGGAGGACATGATAGAGAGCCTCTCCAAGCGCATCTCCTCGGCCATGCGGCTGTCGTTCCGCGAGTTCGCCGGCAAAAGGGAAAAAGGCGAGATAATAGTGGGCTTTTTGGCCCTTTTGGAGCTGGTAAAGCAGGGTATAATCATGGCAAGCCAGGAGAAAGAGTTCGGCGATATTCAGCTGCAATCCGACCAGGTTTCGACACCGACGTATGAATGATCAGGAACTATCCAACAAGATAGAGGCGCTGTTGTTCGCCCTTGGCGGCCCTATAGCGCGTAAAGAGCTTATAGCCAAGCTTACATGTACGAGCGACGAGCTTGAGCTTGCGATACGGCATCTGCGCGAGGCTAGGAGCGGCGGCATCGTGTGCGTTGACGACGGAACAACGCTGGAGCTGCGCGCCTCGCCGGAAACCTCGGCCCTTGTCGAAGAAGTCCGCAAGGAGGAGCTCAGCCGCGATATCGGCCGCGCGGGCCTGGAAGCTTTGTCGGCAATACTCTATCGCGGGCCGCTTACGCGCTCGGAAATCGATTTCATCCGCGGCGTGAATTCAAGCCAGACGCTCCGCACGCTCCTTATGCGCGGGCTCGTCCGCAAGATAGAGAACCCCAAGGATGCGCGTCAATGGCTTTACGAACCGACCACGGAGCTTCTGTCCCAGCTGGGCGTGGAGCATCGCGACGAATTGCCCGAGTTCGAGATCGTGCGCGGCAAGCTTGCGGAACTTGAAGCCGCGTACCGCCTGAAAGAAAGCCAGAACAATGAAACAAATGCCTGACAGCACCGCGGTACTGTATACGCTTGCGGGCGCCAGCCTCGTGTGCGCCGTTGTGCTGACCGGCCTCTACGCCAGCGGGAACCCTTTGTATCCGACCCTCCCCACCTTGCCTGCCACTACCGTGATGAGCCTCGATTCGGTGGATATCAGCGCCAAGGCGGCCGTCGTGTACGATCCGACCGACAAGAAGATGCTCTATGCCAAGAACGCGGATGCGCCTTTGCCGCTCGCGTCCCTTACCAAGCTCATGTCGGCGGAGGCGGTGCTTGCGGCTGCCAAGCCCGGCGCGCAAGTAACCATTACGACCGACGACCTCAAGCCCGAAGGGGACTGGGGCTTTATCCCGGGCGAAACGTGGAACATTCACGACCTGCTCGTGTTCGGCCTTGTCGCTTCGAGCAACGACGCGATGGCCGCTGCGGCTGATGCGGTGCCCGGGGGAGCCATCGCCGCCATGAACCTCCGCGCGGCCCAGCTGGGCCTTACCCGCACCTATTTCAGCAATCCGACCGGCCTTGATGTGGACCTCGAGACCGCCGGTGCGTACGGCTCGGCGCGCGACATGGCAGTGCTTGTCGCCTCGTTCCTGAGCGAGCATCCGGGCTTGTTCGAGGCCACAGCCAATCCGTCGGTAACCATCCGCTCCGGCGAGCACGTGCTGACGGCGGACTCTACGTCGGTACCGCTCCAGAGCATCCCCGGGCTTATAGCCGCCAAAACGGGGTACACTGATCTGGCGGGCGGCAACCTGGTCGCCGCATTCGATATCCATATCGGCCATCCCATCATCATTGCCGTCCTGGGCTCCAGCCGCGACGGGCGGTTCGAGGACGTGAAGGCTTTGATAGAAGCGGCACGCCGCGCCGCCGCAGCGCACCCTCAACCCTCGTTATGACACTCGACATCATGCGCATATTTTTGCCCGCGACAGCCGCATTCGTGCTGGGCATCGCGGCCACGCCGACCCTCAGCCATTTCCTGTACAAATATAAATTCTGGAAGGCCGGCGCGAACAAAGTGTCGCTCGACGGCACGCCCGCAGAAACCTTCAACAAGCTGCACGAGAAGCGCGAGACCGGCACCCCGCGCGCAGGCGGCATCCTGGTGTGGGGGAGCGTGCTTGTAACCGCGGGAATCTTCGCCGCGCTGGCCGCGCTTATGCCGGACACGTTCGGCAACTTCGCCTTCATTAGCCGCGCGGAAACGTGGCTGCCTCTGGCGGCGCTCGCGGCAGGCGCGCTGGTCGGCTTTATCGACGACCTCTATGAGGTGCGCGGGCATCGCGGGATACCGCTTCGCATGCGCCTGGGGGTCGTGGCGCTCGTTTCCTTCCTTTCCGCGTGGTGGTTCTACTCCAAGCTCGGCGTGTCGGCCATTTCGTTCCCGTTCATCTCCGGACCGCTTGATCTCGGCATCCTGTTTATCCCGTTCTTTATGCTGGTGGCGCTGTCCTTGTATGCGGGCGCGGTCATAGACGGCATCGACGGGCTTTCGGGAGGCGTGTACGGCAGCATATTCGCCGCGTACGCGGGCATCGCATTCTTTCAGGGGCAATTCAATATTGCGGCGCTGTGCGCTGCTATCGTGGGAGCCTTGCTGGCGTTCTTGTGGTTCAACATTCCCCCCGCCCGGTTCTATATGTCGGAAACCGGCACGATGGGGCTTACGCTAGCGCTCGTCGTAATCGTGTTCCTTACCGACCTGCACGGCCTCGGCCGCGGCCTTTTGGCGCTTCCCATTATCGCATTCTTACTGGTGGTAACCGTGCTGTCGGTGCTTGCCCAGATAGCAAGCAAGAAGCTCCTGCATCGCAAACTCCTGCGTGTCGCGCCGCTCCACCACCATTTCGAGGCGATAGGCTGGCCGCCCTACAAGGTGACCATGCGCTACTGGGTTGTGGGCATCGTGTGCGGCATCGTCGGCATGGCGATAGCGCTGCTGTAGGTCATCATGAGTACGAAAAAGTCCCCCGATACGCCGTTCCTGCTCGTGCTATGCGCGATAGTCGCCTTCGGCCTGCTTATATTCACTTCCGCCGCGCTCGGCCTTCTCGCGCGAAACGGCGCTTCATTCTCTTCCGTGGCGGTAAGCCAGCTGCTTCTGGGCCTCATCTGCGGCTCGGTCGCGTGCTTCGTCATTTCCCGGCTCGATTACCGCGCTTGGCGGCCGTACACGCCGCATTTCTTCGCATTCGCCATCGGCCTGACGCTCCTTACCTTCGTACCGCACATCGGGCTAGAGCTTAAAGGCGCCTCAAGGTGGATAGACCTGGGACCCGTCTCATTCCAGCCGGAAGAGATACTTAAGCTTGCGACCGTCGCCATGCTCGCCGCATGGTATGCCGGACGCATGAAGGCGGTCCAAACTATCAAGGGCGGCATCCTTCCGCTTCTGGCCATTGCGGGCCCGGCGGCGCTCATCCTTCTGGCACAGCCGAACACCGCTGGCGTGGTCATGATAGGCGCCGCGTCAGTGAGCGTGCTGTTCGCCGCAGGAGGACGCGTCATGCATCTGGGCCTGCTCGCGCTCATAGGAGTCGCCGCGATAGCCGGAGCGGCGATGGTGTACCCGCACGTCTCCGAGCGCATCGAGACATTCCTTAACCAGTCGCAGGACCCGAAGGGCGCGGGCTGGCAGATACAGCAGTCGCTTATTGCGGTAGGCTCGGGCGGATTTGTCGGCAAAGGACTGGGCCAAAGCATCCAGAAATTTTCCTACCTTCCCGAGCCGGTGGGCGACTCAATATTCGCCGTGGCAGGCGAGGAGTTCGGTTTTGTCGGCAGCGTCCTCTTAGTGGGACTGTTTCTGACGCTTGGCCTGCTCGGCCTGCGCATCGCCGCGCGCGCGCCGGACCCCTTCGGCGGCCTTTTGGTAGTCGGACTTGTGGTCCTAATGGTGGGACAGTCTTTCTTTAATATCGCCTCTACCCTTGGCCTCGTGCCGCTTGTCGGCGTGCCGCTTATATTCGTCTCCCACGGCGGCACGGCGCTCGCCATGGCGCTGGCCGAAGCGGGCGTTATACTAAGCGTGTCCAGAAGGATGCGGCACACGGCTTAAACCACTATGAAGATTTTATTTACAGGGGGCGGCTCGGGCGGGCACTTTTACCCCATCATCGCGGTGGCCGAGGCCATCAGCGACCTCGTGCGCGAGCGCAAGCTCCTGGAGCCGCAGCTGTACTACGCCGCTCCCGAGCCGTTTGATCGCGAGATGCTCATCGCCAACGCCATTACCTTCGTGCCCACTTCGGCCGGCAAGATGCGCCGCTATTTCTCCATCCTCAACTTCATCGACTTCTTTAAGACCGCGTGGGGCATTACGAAGTCGGTCTTCCGCATCTTCTTTTTGTATCCTGACGTCGTATTCGGCACCGGCGGGGGAGCGTCGTTCCCGACCCTGTTCGCCGCCAGGCTCTTCCGCATTCCGGTCGTTATTTATGCCACCGACATCGAGCCGAGCCGCGTCAACCGCTGGGCAGGCAAATTCGCTGAGAAAATAGCAGTGTCGTTCGAGGAGGCCGCGCAGTATTTCCCCAAGGACAAAGTGGCCTACACCGGCAACCCCATCCGCAAGGGGGCGCTCATTCCGCTTCGCGAAGGCGCGCACGAGTTCCTCAAGCTCAAGCGGGAGCTGCCGACCATATTCATCGTTGGGGGCTCGCAAGGGGCCATGGCGCTCAACGAGGTGGTGCTAGGGGCAATTCCGCATCTGGTTGAGAAGTACCAGGTGCTCCACCAGACCGGCCAGGCGAACTTTACCGAGGTGGAGGGCCGCTCGCGCATCGCGCTTCAGAACTCCGCGTACCCGGAGCGGTACAAGCCATTCGCGTACCTCAACGACCTCGCCATACGCATGGCGGCGGGCGTATCGTCGCTTGTCATTTCCCGCGCGGGAGCCGGCGGCATATTCGAAATAGCCGCCTGGGGCTTGCCGTCCATACTGGTGCCGCTTGAGGGTTCCGCGCAGGACCACCAAACGCGCAATGCCTTCGCCTACGCGCGCACGGGCGCCGCGGTGGTGGTGGAGCAGAATAATCTCACGCCCGGCCTTTTGGTAGCGGAAGTTGACCGCATTTTAAGCAAGCCCGACCTCGTCCACAGCATGTCCGAAGCCGCAAGGAACTTCGGCCGCCCCGACGCCGCAAAAACGATAGCAAATGCGCTGATAGATATCTCCTTAAGCCACGAAGCGTAGGTATAAAAACGAAAGCCCCGGCAGCGTTTGCGTGAGCAAACAACTGTCGGGGTTCGAACTGGTTCAGGCAGTCTGCTGAACGCGTTGGCAATAAGCGCCCCAAGCATGACCGACTTCCACGTCCGTCGTCACGCTGTCTGGCTCATCGAACGCAAGAGCGCGGAGGCTCTTAACGATCTCCTCGTTGAGTCCGCGCACGGCGATGCTATCGGTAAGATTCAACTGTATCGCGGCGGTTGCCGCAGAATTGAACTTGCGCCGCTTGCCTGCACCGCGCCAGATCATTTGCGTTTCCCACGCGGCCGCCTTCATGGCCGTTGTGAAATCAGCAGAGTCCTTATATATCTTGCCGTTCAAGACAGCCTCCATATTCGAGGGTTTAGTTTCGGAACCGTTCCTAACTATTATACACCCAAATACTATACTTGTCAATACAGTAGCTGCCAAGCTATATAAGGCTTTTTTTGGTAGTATCTTCGTATGACACAGAGGGTCGTAACCCGGTTCGCACCCAGTCCCACGGGCTTGCTCCACGGCGGCAATTACCGCACGGCAGTATTTGCGTACCTGTACGCCAAGAAGACCGGGGGCGAGTTTATCGTGCGCATCGAGGACACCGACCGCGAGCGCTCCAAGAAGGAGTACGAGGACAATATTCTGGAGACGCTTCAGTGGCTTGGCCTCAAGCACGACAAGTTCTACCGCCAGAGCGAGAACGCGCCGCGCCACCAGGCGCTTTTGAAAGAGCTTATCGCCAAGGACCTCGCGTACGTATCGAAAGAAGAGCCGAAGGAGCCCGGCCAGCGTGCGGAGGTCATACGCTTTCGAAATCCGAAGACGACACTCACTTTTACCGATGTTATCCGCGGGCCTATAACCGTGGACACGACCGACCTAGGCGATTTTGTCATTGCGCGCTCGGAGACCGAGCCGGTGTTCCACTTCGCGGTCGTGGTGGATGATGCCGACGAGGGCGTGACGCACGTCGTGCGCGGCGAAGACCATATCTCCAACACCCCGCGCCAGATACTTATCATGCAGGCGCTCGGCCTGCCTATTCCGACCTACGCGCACTTGCCGCTGGTGCTCGGGCCGGACCGCACCAAGCTTTCCAAGCGCCGCGGCGCCAAAGCATTGACCCAGTATCGCGACGAAGGATACCTTCCGGAGGCGCTCATCAACTATCTCGCGCTCCTGGGCTGGCACCCGGAAGGGGAGCAGGAACTATTCAGCGTGGACGAGCTAGTGCAGGCATTCAGCCTCGAGCGCATCCAGAAGGGGAGCGGCATATTCGACGAGGTAAAGCTCAAATGGTTCAACCAGGAGTACTTGAAGCGCCTGTCAAACGAAGCCTTTGCCGACCAACTGAAGAAATATCTGGACTTACGAAGTCCAGAATATGCCGGAGGGCGGGATATCCCGGCTTTGGCGCCTTTGATAAAGGACCGGGCGCAGACGCTTGGCGAGGCGGCGGAGATGCTCAAGAATGAGTTTGATTTTCTTGATACCGAACCCGCCCCGACGAAAGAATTATTGCTTCAGGGAGCGAAGGCTGAGGCCGCGGACGTTTCTAAGCATTTGGAAAAGGTCATCGAGACGCTTTCAGGCATGGGCGACGAATCGTTCACGGCCGAAGCGGTCAAGGAAGCGGTATTTCCGTATGCGACCGAAGTCGGAAGGAGCGCCGCGCTCTGGCCCATGCGCGTAGCGCTTTCAGGAAAGGAGAAATCGCCCGATCCGTTTACGCTCGCGGGCCTGCTTGGGCGTGAAAAAACCCTGGCCCGGCTTACCAAAGCGCTCTCTGTGGTAAAATAAGCGGATGCGACAGGCTGGGAAGGCTATTGCGGCGGGATTTTTTGCGCTCGCCATCATGGGCGGGGGGATATCCTACATCCACGCCGATACCAACGAGGAAGTCCAGGCGCAGATAGACGCGAGCAACGCCCAGATAGCCAAGCTGCGCGACGAGATAGCCGCGCTTCAGAAAGACCTCAACGCAACCACCGAGCAGAAACAGACGCTCCAGAACGCCATCAACGCGCTCAACCTCAATATCCAGAAGCTGACTAAGAGCATCACGCTGACCCAGACGCAGATAAAGCAGAAGGACGGCGAGATAGGCCAGCTCTCGGGCACCATACAGACCACCGCCCAGCGCATCGCCGAATCGCAGACGCAGGTGGCGGATTCTTTGCGCGAGCTCCAGACGCTTGATTACCAGCCGTTCCTCATGACGCTCCTGGGCAACGGCACGCTGTCGTCGTTCTTCGACGACGCGGCGACGCTTGAGGCCGTGCGCACGGGACTGCAGGAGCATATCCACACGCTCGCGGGCCTGAAGACCGATCTTGAAGTGAACAAGAGCGCGGCGGAGAGCAAGCGCAAGGAGCTATCAAGCCTCAACAGCAACCTCGGCCAGCAGAAGCAGGGCCTCACGCTGGCAAAAACCCAGCAGAGCACCCTGCTCGAGCAGACCAAGAGCAAGGAAAGCGCGTACCAGGCGCTTATCGCGCAGAAGCAGGCGGAAGAGGCGAGCTTCGAGGCCGCGCTCATCAAGCTCGCGCAGGGCCTGGGCCCCGCGGACACCGGCAGCGCGCCGGCGCCGCAGAAGGGAATACTTGCCTGGCCGCTTGATAGCATCCGCATCACGCAGTACTTCGGCAACACCGCCTTCGCGCAATCGGGCGCCTACAGCGGGCAGGGGCACAACGGCGTAGACTTCGGAGCATCCATAGGCACGCCGGTCAAAGCCGCGCTTTCGGGCACCGTGCAGGAGATAAATCAGGGCGCGGTGAAGTACTGCCAGTACGGCAAGTGGGTGCTTGTGCGCCATGACAACGGCCTCTCGACCCTCTACGCGCATCTTTCGAACATCGCCGTCGCCAAGGGCCAGCGGGTCGATACGGGGAGCCTGCTCGGCTACTCGGGCGACACGGGCTACGCCACCGGCCCGCACCTGCACCTGACCGTGTATATCGCCAGCGCCGTCACCTTCAAGCAGTACACCTGCAACAGCGGAGCCACCGCATTCATTCCCATAGTGCCGCTTAACGCGTATCTCAATCCGCTGTCGTACCTGCCGGCGCTTTAAGATAGATATCAACAGCGCTCCCTTTCAATCCATCCTGAAAGCTTCATACTGATGTGAGCGGGCGGTCGAGCCGCGATTCTTACCTACACTCTCACTATTTCCGTATACAAACTGCTATGAAAGCACTTAAACCTATCGCAACCCTCCTTCTCGTGGTCGGCGCGCTTAACTGGGGCCTTGTGGGCCTCGGCTGGCTCGTTGGCGGCGCGGACTGGAACGTCGTCCACCTGCTCCTCGGGGCGTGGATGCAGGTTGAGGCAGTAGTCTATGTCCTCGTCGGCCTCGCCGGCGTCTGGGCGCTGCTGGACTGGAAGAAGATGATGTAATCCCGTTCGGGACTATCCTCTCGCAAAAATCCCCCTGCCGGGGGATTTTTGCTATACTGGGACTTCATGTCCGAAGCGGTATCTATCAAGGGACTCACTAAGACCTATAAGGGCGGCACGCAGGCCCTCAGGGGCGTAGACCTTTCCGTGACGGAGGGCGACTTTTTCGCGCTTCTGGGCCCCAACGGGGCGGGGAAGACCACCATTATCGGGGTGCTTACCGGCCTCGTGGTAAAGAGCGGGGGAGAGGTGCGGGTTTTCGACGCCTCGATAGACGCGGAGCCGGAAAAGGTGAAATCGTACATCGGCGTCGTGCCGCAGGAGTTCAACTTCAACATCTTCGAGAAGGCCATCGATATCGTCGTCAACCAGGCCGGCTACTACGGCATCCCGCGCCGCGAGGCGCTCAAGGAGGCGGAAGGGCTCTTCAAGCAGCTCGGGCTGTGGGACAAGAAGGACCAGATGGGCCAAAAGCTCTCCGGCGGCATGAAGCGCCGGCTCATGATAGCCCGCGCGCTCATCCACAAGCCGCGCCTCCTGATATTGGACGAGCCGACGGCGGGCGTAGATGTTGAGCTGCGCCGCTCGATGTGGGACTATCTGCGCCGCATCAACAAAGAAGGGACTACCATCATCCTCACCACGCATTATCTGGAGGAGGCCGAGGCCCTGTGCCGCAACATCGCCATCATCAACAAGGGCGCGATACTCGCAAGCGAGAGCATGGAGTCGCTCTTGAAGCGCCACGGCGACCAGAGCCTGGAGGACATATTCGTCTCGATGATCGATTCCGACGGCCCGAAGGAAAATATATAATATGACCCCTAAAAAAATATTCATCGCGTATCTCACGGTCGTCCGCAAGGACTCATGGCGCATGTTCCGCCTGTGGCAGCAGACGTTCCTGCCGTCCGTCATCACCACGTCGCTCTACTTCCTGGTCTTCGGCACCTTCATCGGCTCCCAGCTGCCGGCCGTCCACGGCGTTTCATACATTATGTTCATCGTCCCGGGCCTGGTGATGATGCAGATAATCATGAACGCCTACAGCAATACCTCCACCGCCCTGTTCATGGCCAAGTTCCAGAAGAACCTCGAGGAAATGATGGTCTCGCCGATGCCCAACTGGACGATAGTGGCGGGCTACGTCACCGCCGGCATCATCCGCGGCTGCGTCATCGGGGTCCTGGTGCTCATAACGGCGCTCTTCTTCACGCATCTGGTTGTCCACAACGTATTCATCGTGCTGGCCGCCTTCGTGCTTACCTGCGTGCTCTTTTCGCTGGCCGGATTCCTCAACGCGATGTTCGCCAATACGTTCGATTCCATTTCCATCGTGCCGACGTTCATTTTGACGCCGCTTACGTTCCTCGGGGGAGTGTTCTACTCGATAGAGCAGTTCCCGCCGTTCTGGCAGACCGTGTCGCTCTTCAACCCCATACTCTATATGGTCAACGCGTTCCGCTACGGATTCCTGGGGCAGTCGGACGTGCCCGTCGGGCTTTCCTTCGGCATATTGCTGGCGCTCACCGCCGCGTTCCTCATCATAATCCTCACGCTGTTCAAAAAGGGGATAGGGATGAAGAATTAGTTTTCGGTTTCCATTCTTCGAGCATCAGTGCCTTGCGCTCAAGCTTCGATGCTTTGCGCGCTCGCTTAAGCGAGATTTTGTCTGCAATGGGGAAGTGCTTTGAGGCGTCCATGTCCTCCGCCAGCCAGTCCAGGCTTTTCTCTGAGGTGACCCACAGCTCCGGCTTATATTTTGAAAGATCAAAAGGCTTGGAGTACGCAAGGAGCGTCTTCTTCCCCGTGTCGGGCAGAAAGTATTCGTGGAAAAAGCTCATCGCAAGCTCGCGCACCGTTTTGTACACCGGGTCGCGCCAGCGCAGGACCGGATGATTGGTCTTGCTGACGGCGCCCCACAGCCCGTTCTCTTTAAAGAGCGCGAGCACGTGGTCCTCGTCGTCGTTGGTGGTCTGGAGATCAAGGAGCCACGGCGTGCGGCCATGGTAGGCGAGCAGGGCAGCGGCGAATACCGCCCCCTCAAAGCAGTAGGCCTTCTTTTCCTTCAATATCCGGCGCGCCGAGCGGCAGGTGTCCCCCGCCTTGTAAGAAAAATTCTGGGGGAGGGCCTCAATGTAGTCCTGTACAAGCATTGGAGTCTTTAACTTTTTAAAGACGGCGCGCTCCGCAGGGGAGAGAAGGGCCCGGATCTGATCTTTGTACCGCATGCGTACCAGTCATTGTACCAGCCGGGTCGCGAGGTTATAAGTGTCGCACAAATTCAATTATCTGAAGCGGCGTCGCAAAACGTATCAAAAGAAAAGGCGGGAGATTTCTCTCCCGCCTAATGCTACGCTATCGCCCCATCTTCGACCTACGGACTGATGCCGAGGCCGCCGGTCAGCTCCTTCACGGCTTCCTCGCCGCGAATGTACTTGCCGGTGTCGTCGTAGACGTAATAGACATCATCCATCGAGCCGGTGCGAGCGCGGTTCTTCTCGTCGGCGATCTTGAAAGCGTCTTCACGCTTGTGATAGTCGCCGACCAAGTAATCGCTGCGATCGAAGAGATCGCAGCCGATGACTCTCGTCTTGCCCTTCGGGATGTTCCTGCGACGTTCCGTCATAGTCACCTCCTTCAATGAACTTTCCGTTCATGTATCATAACATATCATTATAAAGTATGTCAATAGGCATAAGGGAAAGCTGGGGCAGGGAAGCAAAGGAGGAGTTTATACCCCCCCCCTTAAAACTGGACTTGCTCCCCTGTCCGACTATTGTGTTCAGGGGAGTACCCAGTTCGTTGAAAAAGCACAGCGCAGATCTGGAAGGAGATTGTTAAAAACTGATACGCTGCGGAAACTTAATTGAGTGATGCAAATCAAATGGGGAAGCCCGCCGCGTGCGGGATTAGTTAAAGGGTAGATACGTCGCACAATATACCTTTTGCGACCTATATATACCTTTTAACCTAGAGAGGGCCGGGAATCTCGGCTAGAATAATCCGCACCCCTTCCCCGGATAGAATCCTTTTGTTTATCAATGAACTCGGGATCATAAAGTCTTTACAGCATAATCCATTTCCCTTCTCAAAACGCATGTTGATTTACAAGGCGCCTCTACAGAGATATTATGTCCGAGATGAGAGATATTCCAAAAGTACTCACCGAGGTTAAAGTGTTGCAAAATTTAAGAGGAGAAATACCTACTTTTGTCTACTTTGGTGGAATCGGTGGCATCAATGTAGTAAGAGTCCGAAGGAGTCTGCAAGACACCCCACATAGCGCAGAAGTAGATATAATCCTTCAATCTGGAGGAGGACAAGCTGACGATGCCTATCGGTTAATAAGAACATTTCGTGAGAAGTTCGATATTGTAAATGTCGTAATCCCGTTTTGGGCAAAAAGCGCCGCCACTATATTTACTCTCGGCGCGAGCCGAGTCGTTCTTGGTGACTTCGGCGAACTTGGACCAATTGACGTACAAGTCAAGAAGGATGATGACACAGACCCCGAAGGCCAGTGGTCATCCGCTTTGAATGTACAAGCCAGTCTCTTACAAATTGAGGCTCGCTCAAGACAAGGTATGCTCGAAATGTTCAACCAACTTCGTTCTAAAAAGAAAGTCACTGAGGAGATATTGAAAATCGGGAGAAAACCCCTTGCCGAAATGTTGCTGGATTATTCTGCAAAATTCTATCAACCCCTTCTTCAGAAAGTGGAAACAATAGAGCTCGGCACAATGACTCGCTCTCTAGATGTTGGGAGAATGTATGCTAAGCGGATTCTTACTCAATACAGTGAGATGGAGCAAGCTAAGGTCGATAACTTTATTGATTTCCTAGCATACGACTGCCCTGACCACGGATACGTCGTAGACTATAGCCTTCTCAAGTCCTATTTACCTAATGTAATTAAAGCTGATGAGATGCCATTTAGTGAAGAATATAAGAAGTCTCTGGAAAAACTTTCTATCCATCTTATGCTCGTAGATGATGGGAGTGATGATATAACAGGCTTTATTGATAAACTTTTACAAAAACAAGATAAAGCAAGTATAATTAAACCGGGTAACGAAAATGGAAAAGAAAAAGATAAAGTTAGTGACGGTGGAGGATCTGACAATAAACCCCCTAAGAACAGTGGTGCGGGAAACCCTTCCAACACCGACAAGCTTGCCAAGAACGGATAGGGTTTCTACGATAAAGACAGGTAGGGATTCTTACCTTAGAAACTCAAAGATCTGGGAATAATCTAAAATTATAAAGCGGGATTTCCACCTACTCTATTTTCTCGCCACAAAGAGGGAAGCCACTTCCCTGCTTATATAAAAGAAAAGCCGGCCGACGAAGTGAATCGCCGGAAGGCTTTTCATTCGTCGGCCGGTATTATTCCGGCATATTTGACGCCCAGAATCCATGTTCTTTCGGGCTGAAGGGCGGGTCGATGCGGGCTGCAACGAGCGCACCTGGGAACAGTTCCTTGACCGCCTTGCCCAGCGCTTGAGCGAGGCGGTTGCGGACCTCAGGCGTACGCTCCGGCTTGTCCCAGAGCTCCGACACCTGGACCATGATCTCGGTACCGAGACCGTATTCCATCATATCGACCGGAAAAACGGTCAGGAAATCGTTCTCGTCCTTGAGTCCGAGCTCCTTGATGCTGACCGCTGCTGCAACGACACTCTTATGAAGCTCGCGCAGTTTTCCTTCCGACATATGCGGAAGGCACCAAAGCGTAATCTGCGGCATTTACTATGCGTCCTTCGGCGCTTGGTTAAATCTAGCCAAGGGACAAAATACCACAAAATATGTGGAATCGTCAATATTTTAACGTATTACGGTTTGACGTTGATGACGAGGCTCGTGGTGAGGCCTTGGTAGTCGAAGATGACCAGATGCTCCCCTGTCGTGCGGAACATCGAGCCGCTTGCGGTAGCGTCGGTGGTGGAGCGCCAAGTGCCGTCGCTTTGCTTGGTGCCGCTGGTGTCTATAGGCAGATACGCTTCCCTTTTGTCGAAGAGCATATGTACAGCACTTGAAGTGAAGGACTTGCAGGAGGTTATATCGAGGGTGAATACCACGTTGCCGCGGTCCTTGGAATTATCTACCTTGAGATTGACCGTATCGGTGTCGGCCGTAACGACCAGGTTCGATTTGCAGGTATTGGAAACGGTTATGGAAGTGCCCCCCAGCGACTTCTGGACGTTGGCGATAACGGAGGAATCCGCGCCAAAGGACTGGAGCAGGCTCACGATGGCGATTACCTGCGCCTGAGTAAGAGAAGCGGCGGCGGCCGGCTGAGGAAGCAGGAACACGGCGCCAATGGCGAACAAGGCAAGATGCTTTTTCATACCCGTATTCTAGCATATCCACTATCCCCGCTTGGCGATTGTGTGCCGCATGCAGTACGCTATAAAGGTGCGTGGGCCGCTTTGAAAGCGTTCAGGGCGCGGGACGTCTCGACGTCTTACCATGTATGGGGCCAGTCTTCGGACCGGCCCCTTTCCTTTTTGACCCTTACTATACAAAAACCGCCCGGGGTTAGCCGGACGGTTTTTGTTTTAGATTACTTATGCTGTTTTACTTATTGAGGGCGAGAGCCTGCATATTCTTGTATGCCTGGCTCTTGGACCAGCACGCTTTGGACGCTTCCCAAGGCTTGAGGCCCTGCTTGTCGTACAGGTAGCGCGCGTAGGCGGCGTTACCCTGGAGCGTATTGATGTCGAGGCCGAGCTTGTCGTCAGCGAAGTCCGAGTGGATGGACGACATAATCTGGAAGAGACCTACCGCCGAGCTGCCCGCGCTGTTCTTGAGAACGTCGCCGTTCTTGTCGAACTGGCGGTACTGCGACTCGCAGGACGCGATAGCGGCAAGGATGGGCTCGTCGGCAAAGTACTGTTCTACATACTCCTTAACGGTCTGCACCTGGGGCATCGGAGCCGGCAGGGGCGGCATCTGCGCAGGGGTCACATTGAACGCTGCGGAGACTGCGATAGCGACGCTAGCAGTGATGTTCATAAGGGGCGTGGGAACGGGGCACGGGAACGGGTTAGGGACCTAGAAAACAAAAGCTCCGGTTCGACGCCGGAGATAAGATAATGATAGCATACTTTTGTCAATAGGGTCAATAGGGGTCCCTTGACAAAAAACAGGGTCCTGAAACACGCGTGAATTGACGGCGATATGCCTTTGTTTTAAAGCTTTTTAGGGGTTTTGCCGACCTTCCATGCCCTCTATTCACTCAAGATTCACCCGGTGCTATAATTTGTGTACGAGCTCGGAGGCCCGAGCGTACGGGAGGTTCTTTGATGACAGCAGGGATAGTCATGTACTGCGGCGCCGTGCTATCGGCAGGTATGGGCGTGCTATCATGCCTCCCCCCGACGCCGCCTCCAGTGGAAATGACGGGCTACGTCTGCCCGAACGCGCCGGACGCCATTGCGCTGGCGGTAGACCTGAAGGGCGACGTGATTCCTCCGGAGCCGTGCGGGGCGGACACGATCATGGTTGGCGACGGACCCGAGGCATGGAGCCCCAGGACCGTCGTCCGCTTCAAGCACGGCGGGCAGTGGTATCTGCTGCACTACTTCGTCCCCAAGGACGACGGGTTCAGCATAGTGCTGCTGGAGCCTCTGCTTGAGTCATGACATTCGCTTCGGCGGAAGTTCGGCAACCGACGCCGAAGCAAGAGCCGCGCGTTCCCTGGCACCGGGGACGCGCGGTTTTTCTTTTTTGCTGGCAAAGAAAAACCCCGTCGGTATGACCCGGCGGGGGTTGTCGTTAGAGACCGCTTACGCAGTCTGATGGTCGGGCGCTACGAGATCGTAGCGGCCCAGCTTGTTGAGGCATTGTATCCAGAAGCTCTCGGGCCAGCCGTTCTTCTTGAAGAGCTCGCCCACCTCTTCGTCGCCCACAAAAAGCGGGTTGTCGACCGGCACGTCTTCGTCGACGTCGTCGATGTCGACAAGAAGATGGGAGAACTGGGGAGGTCTCGCCCCTGATACCGGCTTCGCCGGCAGCGGCAACATCTCGTTCGGAATGAGGCTGTTGACGACGGTCGGGGGGCTTGAGTTACCCTCTTTTACCGACCAGACGATGTACTGTTTGGTCGGCAGGCGCGGCGAGGCATCGGTCAAGACGAGCTCCTCGCCGGTCAGGACCGCCAGCTGATAATGCGTAACCAGCTTTTTGGCCGGACGCGGCGGGGCCATGATGTGTTTGGCCCCGGGGTGCTCCATGTGCCGGATGAACGGACCTTCTGCGACCAGCTGGGTCGCGAAGGTCAGTACGAGTTGCCCTCCGTGGCCCTTGAGCCGGGCGTCTGCAGCCCGATACCACTCTTCCCGCTCGGGGTCGCCGCCCCAATGGGTCAGTACATGGTCGGTTATGCGGTCGCCAGTAGTATCCCCGGCTTTGAGATTATCGCGCAGGTATTCGAGGTGCTCGTCGATATCCTGCTGATCCTCGGCGAGACCCGCCTCATAGGTCTTCCTCCGCTCCTCCTTGGAGGCCCGGAGCTTCTTGATCTCGTCGATATGGAATGCGGCACTCGGAATAAGCGGCTTGTCAGCCATGGCGCAGTCTCCGGTTATTGAGGTACGTTACTAGCGCAACACTAACAGAGTGAGGTATGGTAGTAAATACTGGAAGAAACGGGCCGTAGTATACCGGCAGTACACATGCATGGGGTGCATGTAGAC
This sequence comes from Minisyncoccota bacterium, assembly GCA_035546615.1. Classification (GTDB taxonomy): domain Bacteria; phylum Patescibacteriota; class Minisyncoccia; order Phycocordibacterales; family SBAW01; genus GWA1-54-10. The sequence continues at coordinate 153,765 of DASZWM010000006.1, read as the reverse complement.
CGGGTTCAATTCCCGGCGGCCCGACTGAGTGTTAACGAAGGAGGGCCGAGCAGGTAAACTGCTTTGCCTGCGCCCGGAATTGAAGGCCGGAACATATCGCTAAAGCGATTGTGAGGCGGGGTCGCGGGTTTGCGAAGCAAAACCGTCGCATCCTGTACTGGACGCGACGGGGAGGTGACGTTTCCGTTGAGCCTTACGCCCGATGGAGCTGCGCGGCCGTAGGAGTAAGCAAAAACTCATTAGACCGGGAAATCGGGCCCGGAACGAAAGTGACCGGGGTGCGCCCGTACATCCACCGCAACGATGAGTTCGCCACACTTGCGCGATCCGCAGTGACCTGGCCACAGGCCGAATTGCGACATATCGCAGCGGGCACGCACGCTTCTGCGCTGAAGCCTCGCTCTTGCACAACAAGCGGGCTGCTTGCGGATGAGATGGGGCTACCGCATCTTAGACATGCGCGGCGTGTATCGACTATTCCTGTCATCGGATATTCCTTCTTTTTGACAGAGCGGTTGCTCTATTTTGACCCTACCAAAGAACGGCTATGAGAGCCAGGGTATGTCGAACTGCTCGAAATCGGGCAGGAGCTTCTTATCGTACAACAGGCGCGAGATGACTTCGGCATGGGACTTGGCGCCCGTGAGAGCATTGTGCGGCGTCGGCTCGTCCGGAATGCCGCAGTAGACCAGAATGGCGTCCAAATCGAGCGCGGAGCGCTTCTTTACCGGGTCCAGAGGCGGCGTAAGGCCACGCTTTACCATGTGCATCCAGCACAGGGTATGCGTGTCGATGGTGCGGTGTGCGAACGGCCAGTCGGTATGCCCCGCGCGCTCGGCGGCGTACTTAAGGAAATCGCGGTCGAAGGAAACGTTTTGCCCCGCAAAGGTGCGGTCGTCGGACTGCATAGCCCATTCCTTGAACTTATGCACCAGGTCGGCTTCGGACTGTTTGGTCGGGTCGGTCGCGGTCGCTTCGGTGTAGCCGTTCACCGCAAATGCCTCGGGCTCGAGCTTGGCGCCGTCCCAGGCGCGGCACTCTTCGTAGAAAAAGGGCCTGGACGGATTGCCGAGGTCGACGGCGCCGAGGCTCAAAATGGAGTGCTTGTGGGCCTCCGTGCCGGAGGATTCTACGTCAACGGCAAGCATACTAGATGTCTCCCAAGATGCGGCCGATAAAGTCCTCTACCTTGAGCATCATCGCGTGGAACTTCGGGTACTTTACCGTGTGCTTCTGGGTCTTCTCGCGCAGAGACGGAAAGAGGAAGAACAGGAGGATGAACCCGACCGCGAGGAATAGAAGGCCCTGCAGGAACGGAAGGACAAGCCCCACTACCCCCAGTATGAGGAAGAGGATGGCGATTATGAGGACGACGGCGCGTTTAGTGGTTTTCATCATTGGTTTGGCCCGTGGCGGGGTGTATGACGAGGCCGGGCTTCTGCTCGCTCAGGGCCGAAAGGCGCCCCAAGCCGAAGCAGGCTGCCCCGACTAGGATAACTATAGCCGGTATAAGGAGGAAGTCGAGCCATCGCTTGCCTTGTTTCCCTAAATCTGCTATCATGTTGGGGCTTAAACATACCATACCATGGCACATAAGAAAGCAGGCGGATCAGCGAAAAACCTTACCGACTCACAGGCAAAATTCCTGGGAGTTAAGCTCTATGCCGGCGAAGCAGCCCAGCCCGGCGCCATTATCGTCCGCCAGCGCGGCACCCGCTACATGGTAGGCAAGAATGTCGGCTTGGGCCGCGACCATACCATCTTCTCGCTGATCAGCGGCATTGTCTCCTTCCGCACCGCCCGCAAGCAGAATTTCAACGGCACCACTTCCACCCGCCCGGTCGTTGACGTTATCGCCAAGTAATTTAAATACATACGCAAAAGGCCCGCCGGTAAGGCGGGCCTTTTGATTTTGAACCTCTGTTCGATTAGGCAGCAGCGACTACAGAGACGGCGAGCTCGACCTTCTGGGTCTTGCTCTTAAGGAGCGCCTGGTGCTCCCCTACTGTCTTTATGGGGTCCGGAAGGTAGACGGAATCCTCGGGAATATCGATATCGTGCTCGGCCTTGATGGCGCGGGCAATGTCCTTGGCCGCGAGCGCCTTGAAAAGCCCTCCCTTTTCGGTGGCGCGGGCGGAAAGAGCGACGCGCTTGCCGCGCAGGCCCATTATCTTGTCCGTCAGCTCGGCTTCGGCCTTCTGAGCCTCGGCCTCGTGCGCCGCCTTCTGCGCGGCTATTTTCTGTATCTTGTCTTCCGTCGCGGCCTCCGCCATCCGGTGCGGAAAGAGGAAGTTAAGCGCGTAGCCGTCGGCTACGTGCTTTACGTCGCCGTGCGCACCCACCCCGCGCACGTCCTTAAGCAGTATTACTTTCATGCGATGACTATACAAAATTAATGCGCGCCCGACAATCCTGGTCGGGCGCGCAGCATCGGGCTTCAAAAAACGCTGTATTGGGTTTGAACCACTTCAGCACCTTGCTTGTACGCGAGGAAGGCCGGTAAAACCCAGAAGATCGTTACCCACCAAAACCAGAAGTGCCAGACCGTGGTTCCGACCTGCACAGGAAGTCCCTGTCCCTGCAGACCAACCCTCATGCGAAGGGTAAAGTAGCCAAGCAGTAGGTAGATGAGCGCCACGACGAGTAGGGCGGCCAAGATAATTATCCAAAGCGGCATTGCGTCTCCTCCTGTGTCAGGTCCTGCCTTAAGAACACCGGTAAGACACTATCACCTTAGGGAGAAGTACACAATTGCTGAGTTACTGCGAGAGAAGCCACTTCACTGCCGCATCCTTTTGCACGTCTTTGCCGGCCTTGATGAGCTCGGGGGTGGTTGTCGCCAGAATGTCGGGCGTGAGGCCGCCGTCGGAGATGGACGAGCCATTCGGGGTAAGCCAGCGAGCGATAGTTATCTTGAGCTCCGCCCCGCCGCCGAGCTCCATGAGCTGCTGGACGGAGCCCTTGCCGAACGTGCGGGTGCCGACGAGCTTGGCGACATTGTGCTGCTGGAGCGCGCCTGAAAGAATCTCCGAAGCCGAGGCGGAGCCCTGGTCCACCAGGATTGCCATATGGAGGTTCTTGCCCGCGAACACGTTGTAGCCCGCGCTGCGGTGCACGTTGGCCGGCCGCTTGCCCTTGAAATCCTCGCTTACGACCGTGTCGCCTACCGGAAGGAAGTAGCTCGCCATATCAACGGCCGCTTCCAAGTAGCCGCCCGGATTGCCGCGCAGGTCGAACATGAGCTTGTTCGAGCCGCTCTTGATGAACTCGCGCAGGGCGCCGCGGAACAGGTCGGCCGAGTTGGCGGAGAAGCTGTACAGGTCGATTTCGTAGATGCCGTCCTCGCGCATGTAGCTCTTGAGCACCGGGATGCTGATGGTGTCGCGCGTTATCTTGACCTCAAACGGGGTCGCGCTGCCTTCGCGGCCAATGCTGAGTGTCACGACCGTGCCCTTTTTGCCGCGGATGAGCTTGATTGCGTCGTCCACAGACATGCCGCCCGTGTCTTTGCCGTCTATTGAAAGTATCGCGTCGCCGCTGTGAATGCCGGCCTTCTCCGCGGGAGAGTCCTTAAGCGGCGCCACGACCACCAGCTGGCCGTCTTTAGTTCCCATCTCCATGCCCACGCCCTCGAACGCGCCGCTGATGTCCTCCTGAAAGGTCTTGGCTTCCGCCGGCGGCAGGAAAACCGTGTACGGGTCGCCGAAGCTGTCGGTAAGGCCGCCGATGGCGCCCCAGAGCTGTTCTTCGGCGGTCGGGTACGTGGTCGAGGCGTGCGTCGGGACGTAATCGTCGCGCAAAAGAGACCACGCCTTCCAGAGCTTCTGCATGTCGACATCGGCCGGCGCATTTGTCGGCTCGAGGAAATTGACCGACTGGGCGGAAACGGTATTGGCAACGCGCTCGCCCAGGCCGGTGTATACGCCCGCCACAAAGGCGAGCGCAACAACTGCCGAGCCTCCAAGCGCCCACAACTTCTGCTTTGACATGCACATAGTATATCACAGCGCGTCATGGCCCAAGAAAATTCCCTGGTATAATTTGCACATGTTAACCCGCTACGGGCAGAAGCATGCTGCTTGGATAGACTTAGTCGCGCCTACGCCGGCGGAAGTGCGCGCGCTCATGCAGGAATTCGGCATCGACCCGCTTATTGCCGAGGAGCTTCTGGTGCCCTCCTTCAAGCCGAAGGTGGAGCGGCGCGGCGACATCATTTACGTTATCCTCCACTTCCCTATCTTGCGGGGCATGAACCAGCGGCAGGAGCAGGAAATAGACTTCGTCATCGGGAAGAACTTCCTTATTACCACGCGCTACGGCACCGTAGACCCGCTCCACGCCTTCGCGCAGGCGTTCGAGGTAACGACCGTGCTCGGCCGCCCCATTACCCACCAGCACGGCGGGCATCTCTTTACTTCCATGGCGCGCTCCTTGTATGAGGCGCTTATAAGCGAGTCGCACACCGTGTCTCAGCGGCTTCAGGACATTGAGGAGCGCGTCTTCAGCGGCCGCGAGCGCCAGATGGTCATCGAGATATCCCAGATGGGCCGCGTATTGCACGACTTCCGCGAGGCGCTCGCCCCGCATAAGGAAATGCTTACCTCGCTTGAGCCGGTCGCCACGCGCCTGTTCGGCCCGGAGTTCGCCTACTACCTGCGCGACCTCATCGGCACCGAGGAGCGCGTCGAGCGAACCATTGAGAACCTGCACACTTCCCTGCTGGAACTGCGCGAAACGAACAACTCCCTGCTCTCGACCAAGCAGAACGAGATAATGAAGACGCTCACCGTGACCGCGTTCGTCTTCCTGCCGCTGACGTTCGTCGGGCAGTTGTTCGGCATGAGCTTTCAGTACCTGCCGCTTATGCACAACCCCTACGGCTTCTGGATGGTGGTGGGCGTCATGGGGCTTATGGCTATCAGCATATTCATGTACTTCCGCCACCGCGGATGGTTGTAAAAGGGCCGCGCAGTTGGTAGGTTTCAGCCATGAGCATCTTTTCCTTCTTCAGCAAAAAACCGGCGGTCGACCTGCCGCCGCTTCGCTTCCACAACACGCTTTCAAACGCGCTTGAGGAATTCTCGCCGCTGTCGCCGCGGGAGGTAAAAATGTACAACTGCGGGCCGACGCCGTACGACCAGATGCATATCGGCAACCTGGTCCCCGCCATTTTGGCCGACACAATCCGCCGGACGCTCAACCTCTGGGGATACAAGGTGAAGCAGGTAATGAACATCACCGACTTCGGGCACCTGACCGGCGACAACGAGGACGACCCGAACAACGGCGACGACAAGATGGTGCGCGGCCTCAAGCGCGACGGGCTCCCCTTTACGATGAAGGGCATGCGCGCGCTTGCCGAGAAGTACGCCGCTATTTTCTTTGACGATATCTCCAAGCTCGGCGTGAACACGAGCCTGGTTACCTACCCGCGCGCGAGCGACTATATCCCCGAGCAGGTCGCTCTTATAAAATCGCTGGAGCAGAAAGGCTACGCGTACAAGATAAGCGACGGCATCTACTACGACACGGCGAAGTTCGCAGGCTACGGCAAGCTGGGGCATATCAATCTTGCGGGCCAAAAGGAAGGCGCGCGGGTAGAGGAAAAGGCGGAGAAGAAGAATTCTCAGGATTTCGTGCTCTGGAAGCTGAGTACGACCTTTGGGTGGCCGTCGCCCTGGGGCAAAGGGTTCCCTGGATGGCATATCGAGTGCACGGCGATGATATTCAAGCTGTTGGGCAAACAGATAGACATCCACACCGGCGGCATCGAGCACATTCCGATACACCACAACAACGAGATAGCGCAGGCGGAGGCGATAACCGGAAAGCAGTACGTGCAGTACTGGCTCCACAACGCGCACATCACGATCGAGAACAAGAAGATATCAAAGTCGCTCGGCAATACGGTATACCTCCACAATATTACCGACCGCGGTTTCTCCGCCCGGGCGTTCCGCTACTGGTATCTGACCGGCCATTACCGCACGCAGATGAACTTCACATGGGAAGCAATAGAAGGCGCTAACCAGGCGCTCAACCGGCTCACCCGCGCGTTTTTGGAAGCGGGAACCGCGACGGCGCCGGATGATGCGGCCGTGGTACTGTTCAAGCGTGACATCCACGGAGCGCTTTCAAACGACCTCGACACGCCGCGCGTTATAGCGCGAATGTGGGAGCTAGTGAAGGATACGGCCGTCTCCCCCGCGGCAAAGCGCAGCGCTCTCTTATTTGCCGACAAGGTATTAGGGCTCGGCCTATCCGACACGCGGCCCTCCGCAAGCCTGACCGTGGTCGAAGAATCTGACCTGCCGCAGGACGTGCAAAGCCTGATGCGCCAGCGCGAGGAGGCGCGGAAAGAGAAGGATTTTACAAAAGCGGACGACCTGCGCAAAAAAATAGAAGAAGCCGGCTACGATATAAAAGACACGGCTGGCGGCGCTCAGCTGATGAAAAGATAAAAACAAGCTCCGCAGCCAAGGGACGTGCGGAGCTTGGAGTTTGCCTTTATAGACGACTGGATCAGACTAGGTCCGAGAACGCAGCCATGTGTGAAAAGCATTTCGGCCGCCTCTTCAAAAGCAGGCCGAGTACCCGGTCACGAAGCGCCGCGACGTCGGCAGTCGGATCATAGCGGATGGTGTCGCCGCTGCGGCCCATGACAACCATCAGAACAGGCTTCAGCTTCTCCGAACCCGGGTTTGCGGGGAAGAACCATATCATCCCCGCCTCCTTCTTGTCAGCCTTCAATGCAGCGACTATTGCGTCGATGTGCTCCTGCTCCGCCACAGATTCCGGCGTGACCGATTCACGCGTACGATAGTCGTGGATTTTGATTGCGACGTCCCGGCTGCCGGCATCCAGGAAATTGATCGAAAACCAGACCCCATCCTGCTGGAACGCGGGCATGTCGCCTACCGGCGCTTGCGCTCCGAACTCTCGGCATAGCGTCTGATACAGCTGTTCGGGTGACAGAATCCGTTCCGGCTTTCCCGATTCCTCGTGTCCTGCTTTCATTATCATGCGCTCCTCACGCGGGTAGCACTCCCACCTCTGTCCGAAGATATACCACACGAATCAGGGTTTTGGTAGGGCCTTTCGGCTATCCCCCTTCTATACACATACCCACAGGTGAGGCCTCTTGCGGGCGGCTTTTTGCGCGGGGGCAAAGGGGGTACCATAAGGGCATGGCAAAGTTTCCTCCCCAGGCGCCGAAACCGAAAAAGATAGACCCGCTGCGCATGCCGCCGCAGACGATAGAGACCGAGCGCGCGTTCCTGGGCGCCGTTATGGTGCGGCCGGAAGGCATGGCCGAGTCGGTGGACATCATTTCGGCGGACGCGTTTTACAGCGAAAAGCACCGCATCATCTTTCGCGCGATGGTCGGGCTCTGGGGCAAGAACGAGCCCATCGACATCGAGAGCGTGCGCGCGTGCCTGGCCGACAGCAAGCAGCTTGAAGGCGTCGGCGGCGTCGCGTACCTCGCGGAGCTCGTGAGCGAAGTGCCCGCGGCATCCAACGCCCGCCACTACGCCAACCAGGTGCAGAAGAAGTACATGCTGCGCAACCTGATAGACGCCGGCGAGTTCGTGGCGGAGCTTGGCTTCGACGAAAGCGGCGAGCTTGAGGAGACGCTCGACAAGGCCGAGAAGCGCATCTACGAGGTGACCGATATGCCGAGCCTCACCAAGTTCACGTCACTGCGCGAGAGCCTCGGCAAGGCATGGGAGCACTACGCGCACCTGCAGGAGCACCAGGGCGAGATCAGGGGCGTGCGCACCGGCTTCCCTGACCTCGACAACATGCTCGCCGGCCTTCAGAAAAGCGACCTCATCATCCTCGCCGCCCGGCCGTCAGTCGGAAAGACCGCGCTGGCGCTCGATATCGCCCGCCAGGCCGCGGTAAAGCACGGCACGACCGTGGGCATCTTCTCGCTTGAGATGTCCGCCCAGCAGCTCGTGGACCGCATGATAGCCTCGGAGGCGCGCGTAAGCGCGTGGGACTGGCGCGTCGGCCGCATAAAGGAGAACAGCGAGGATTTTGAGCGCATCCGTGACGCGTACGACCGCCTCTCCTCCGCCCCGATTTTCATAGACGACCAGGCGGGCAACAATATCCTCAAGATGCGCGCGGTGGCGCGGCGCCTCAAGCGCGAAAACGGCCTCGGGCTCCTGGTCGTGGACTATCTCCAGCTCATGATGCCCACCACTACGCGCGCGTCGGACTCAATGGTCCAGCAGATAACGGAAATTTCCCGCTCGCTCAAAATACTCGCCCGCGAGCTCGACGTGCCGGTGCTTGCGCTCTCGCAGCTTTCCCGCGCGGTGGAGCAGCGCGGCGGCAAGCCCAGACTCTCGGACCTGCGCGACTCCGGCTCCATCGAGCAGGATGCCGACGTGGTGATGTTCATCCACCGCGAAGACAAGCAGCAGCGCGGGGACGGCGCCGAGCCGACCGGCATCGCTGAGATTCTGATAGAAAAACACCGCAACGGCCCCGTGGGCAAGGTGGAGCTCATGTTCAACGACAAGCACGCCAACTTCGAATCGCTTTCAAAGACCGACTTCGGCGTTTTCGAGGAAGCCAAACACGACTTTTAGCTGTAAAATAGAAGGGTGAACCCGATAGACCGGCTAACCCAGGCATTCGAGCGCTTTCCCGGCATAGGGCCCCGGCAGGCGCGGCGGTTCGTGCAGTTCCTCCTGGTTCAGCCGGGCGCCTTTCGCGCGGCGCTCGCGCAGGACTTGGGCAAGCTGGGCGCCAACACCTTTCAGTGCTCGGAGTGTTTCCGCTGGTCTGTCAAAAGCGCCGACGACACCGTCCTCTGCAATATCTGCGGCAACTCCAGGCGCGAGAAAGGGATACTGTTCGTCGTCGAAAAGGACGCGGATATCGACAACGTTGAGAGAAGCGGCTTCAAGGGCGTGTACTTCGTGCTGGGCGGCACCGTGCCGCTGGCGGCCGAGGAGCCCCAAAGCCACATCCGCATGCGCGAGCTGGTAGCACGGGTAGAGCGGGACGGCAGCGACCTGGTTTTGACCGAACTTATTTTGGGCCTCTCCGCCACGACCGAGGGCGACCATACCCGCCAGCTTCTGAGCGAGAAGCTTCGCCCCATGAGCCAAGGGTTCAACTTCAGGCTCTCAAGCCTCGGCCGCGGCCTCTCGACCGGCAGCGAGATAGAATACGCCGACCCGGACACTATCGCCAGCGCGCTTAGCTCGCGCAGCTAGAAGAGTTCCCGAAAATGCTGTATAGTTGCCCGCAGGAGAAACGAAGGGAGGTACGCATGCGTGCCGTAGACGAAGACGACCTCGCGGCTTGGGATAAAGGCCAGGCCGAGGAGTACAGAAGAACGTGGGGCCGCCTTTTATATTCCGCCCCGCTTTTGGCCGTGATCCTGATCGCGGCGGGCGTGTTTTTCGGCTGGAAGTACGGCATGTCCGCCCGCTGACCGGCCTGCGCTCATGCTATAGCGAGGAGAAAGCCGCCCTTCGGGGCGGCTTCTTTACCGGATGCTCGAGATCTTGACCTCGAAGAACGGCTGGCGATGGCCGCGCTTTTTGAAATAGTTGCTCTTTGCCTTGTACTTGATGACGACGACCTTCTTGGCCTTCGCTATCTTCTGTATCTGCGCGGACACCTTGGCGCCCTTGATATACGGCTCGCCGACGGTCGTATCGGCGCCGTTGTCGAGCATGAGGACCTTGTCGAAGGCTACCGTATCGCCCTCGGCGAAGGTGCCCGAGATCTTCTCGATTTTGACGGTGTCGCCCTCGGAAACCATATACTGCTTCCCGCCGGTCTCTATGATAGCGAATTCCTGTGCCATGGCTGTTGTGGGGAAAATATAGCCCGATATAAGGAAAAAAGCAAGGCCCGGGGAGATTCCTCCTCGGGCCTTGAGCTGCCGACGCTTCAGTGCTTCGAGACGCCGCCATGGTCGTCTTCCAGCAGCTTCTCGGCCGCCGGAATGCCGGTTCTATCGAGTGCCGGGTCATCGGCGCGTAAGCCCGTCTTCGGCGTTCTGAAGGCGGCCGAGCCTGTGACCGTCACGATATCTTCTTCGGCATCCGCAACCGAAATGCGTATCCGGCACGAAATATGCCAGTCCGCCTGACCGACGCTGCGGACATCCGCGATAGCGCAGTCGGCGCGGAGCATTTCGCCCGTAAAGCAGGGCTGCACAAAGAGCGTACGTTTGATCTCGACCAGGTGCGTGTTCTGACCGAACTTGTCGACGAAGAGGCCGGGCAGGCGATCCAGAGGCGCCATGCCGGGAACGATCCATTCCTTAGGCATTCGGACCGCGATGCCGCGGGCAACGCAGAATTTGCGAGCCGCTTCGGCATCGATATGGATGGCATTGGGATCTCTGACCCGCCGCACATACTCCGCAACCTCGACTCGGCTGAATGCGCCCAGATCAAAGGAAAACTCATACCCCGGCTGCCACGGACACGATCCTGTCCCAGCCTTTGTCGGCATTCCCGGCGCTTCGATGACCATAATTCTCCTCCACTATTATCGAGAAACGATACGCGCGGAATGCGCCGCATCCGGGAATACCATACCACAAAATATAAAAACTGCAATTCGCGGCGAGTGGATTGCGCTCTTGAACTCCCGCCGGAGAGGAGTACTCTATAGGCGGTACTGAAGGTGCATCAACGCGAAAGGCGGGAGGTCGGCATGTTTGACCTTGCATTACTGCTGTTCCTCGCGATGGTGGGCGGCCTTGTCATCTGGGCTTTCCGCGCAAAAGGAATGCCCGAGGTGAAAGACCATCGGATTCAATGAATTTCGGCAGGCGGGTCGCTCCCCTGCCCGAATGCCCTGGCCGAGAACCAGGGCACTGGCGGCCGTTCCTCCCGGGAGCGGCCGTTTTTCTTTTTAGTCCTTCCCTTCCAGGATTGGCTTGTCGAGCATGGGGATGTCTATCGCCAGTTCCGACGAGGCGTCGATGCGCAGGACGTCCTTTTCAATCTTGCCCAATTCTTTGCTGCCCGCGTTGAAGTGGTTCACCGTGGTCGAGAGCGACGCGCCGAGCTTCTTATAGAAGTCCTGGTACGCGTTTATATGGCGGCCGAGCGCCTCCACGTTCTTGGCGATGTCCTTTGCCTGTTCCTCTATCTTGAACGCCTTGAAGCCGTACAGGACCGACTGCAGGTACGCGGCGAAGGTCGTCGGCGAAACGATGATGACTTTCTTCTCGTTGTACGCGTAATCGATGAGATTGCGCGTGTTCACCTTGACCGACCCGACTTCGTTTATAAGCAGGTCGTAGTAGATGGCCTCGGCCGGAATGTACATGAAGGCGAACGGCAGGGTGCCGTCCTTGGGGCGCACGTATTTGCTCGTTTCGTCGATGCGCAGCTTGAGGTCGTTCTTGAACTGCTTTTCAAGCTCCGCCTTCTGCACATCGTCTATCGCATTGATGAGCCGCTGGTAGTTGTCGAGGCTGAACTTGGCGTCTATCGGAATAACGCCCTCTTTGGTCTGTATGACGGCGTCCACCGTTTCCCCGCCCGGGAACTCGTACTGCATCTGATACGCCCCCGGCGGCAAGATGTTGGCCAGAATGAGCTCGAGACTCGCTTCGCCCAGGTTGCCGCGCTGCTTCTGATGCTTGAGCACCTTTTCCAGATTCTGGAGCTGCTCTGCGATGGTAAACACCTGCTTGGTGGACTCCTGCGTCGCGGTAACGCCCTTAGTGACTTCGACCAGCTGTTCGGTTACCTGGCGGCTGATGGTGGCGATAAGGCGCTCCGACTGCTCGGACTGCGTCTTCATGCCCTCGAACATGCGGTTCGTGCCCTCGCCCAGCTTGTTCTCCATCGCGCGCGATAGCTCCGACAGCTGGTTTTGCAGAAGCATAAAGCCTTGGGTGTCGGCAGGGCCGCCCTCGTCAGTAGTCTGCGTGCGCTTCCACAGCAGATAGATAGTCGCGGCGTTTCCAAGCACCAGGACGATAAGAAGTAACACGAGCGGGTCCATGGCGGTATGGTACCATTTTTGCTATAGTTCAGGTACACAAATTTGTAATCATATGACACACCCAGAACTCAAGGAGGCCATTAAGGACGCGATGCGCGCCAAGGACGCCGTGCGCCTTTCGGTTTTGCGCGGGCTTTCCGCCGCCGCGACCAACGAGGCGGTAACCAGGGGCAAAGGCCCGGACGCCATGCTCACCGACGACGAGCTTATGAGCGTTATCATCCGCGCCTCCAAGCAGCGCAAAGATTCCATTGAGCAGTTCGAGAAGGGCGGCCGCCCGGAACTCGCTGAGGGCGAGAAGGCCGAGCTCGCGATACTCGAAGGCTTCCTCCCCGCACAGATGTCCAATGACGAAATAACCGCCGCCGCCAAAGCCAAGGCCGCTGAAATGGGCGTTACCGACAAATCCGGCGCCAACAAGGTTATGGGCGCCCTCATGAAGGACCTCAAGGGCAAAGCCGACGGCACCGTCGTCAAAGGCATCGTTGAAAGCCTCTTCTCATAAGGCTTTTTCAGGGTTATCCACTTCCCTCCCCGCTTCACTTGCAATTTAGGGAGTTTTGTGATATAATAGATATTAGAGTACCGGTCGCAATTTCATCCGTTCATTTCACAGTCAACGCGGAGGCCCGCAGTGGACCATCACACAAGCAAATGGGCGAGCGGCTCGACGCCGCTTGATTACTCGCCTCACGGCGCGCCGCGGCAGCAGCCGCAGTCGCCCCGCGAACTTCCTGATCCCCGGCAGGTGTCGCAGGAGCGCGAGCAAAACCGCCAGTACGCCCGGTATCGCAAGCGGGGATACACCCGCAATGATCTCGAGCGCACGCGGAAAATCGGAGGCGACTAGCGATGAGCAGCACCTCGCCGTCCCAAGTAAAGCTCCGCGAGTTCATCCTCACGGACGAGCAACTCTTTGATGCCGAGGAGCGATTCCCCGGCATCATTCGTCTCTATCTCGCGACCAGGAACAGGGCGCGGGTGCTGGTCGAGGGTCATGCCTGGGAATTTTCCCTGGACGAGCCGTCGGCCGATAATCCCGTGCTCCTGCTGGTCCCGCGCCAATGGAACCGCAAGGAGAGTATCACTCCCGAGCTCTGGACCCTGGTGTGGCACAAAGCGGCGGAAGCGATCCTCGCCGCCCGGGTCGGCCACGAAGAGCACCGCCATCACCTGAAAGAAAGGAGAGCGCGTGCGCATCTGCAGGCGATGCCGCGGCATGGGGTGGCTGCTGCGGCCGGAGAGGGGCCGCCCGATCCGTGAGTGGTACAAGAAGTGCACGGATTGCGCAGGCACCGGCACGAAGCCGGCCCAAAAGCACCTTCGGATATACGACCGACAACAGAAGAAGCCGCCGGAATGCGCGTAAGCATCCGGCGGCTTTGCTATTTCAGATATTTCTTGCCCTTCAGCTTTTCGGGCAGGTAGGATTCCTTGTCGTATCTTTCATAGCCTTTGCCGTACTTGAGGTCTTTCATCAGCTTCGTCGGCGCGTTGCGGATCTTGAGCGGTATAGGGAGGTTGCCGAATTTTCGTACGTCGTCCAGCGCGTCGAAATATCCGTCGTACGCGCTGCGGTCCTTTTTACAGCTCGCCAGATACGCCACGCCGTGCGCCAGGTTTATTGCCGCCTCGGGGTAGCCTATCTTGTCGCATGCTTCGAACACCGCGTTGGCTACTACAAGCGCGGTCGGCTGCGCCAGCCCTACGTCTTCGCTGGCGAATATCACCATCCGCCGGGCAATAAAGAGCGGATCCTCACCCGCTTCGACCATGCGCGCCAGGTAGTACAGCGCCGCGTCGGGCTGGCTGGCGCGCATGCTCTTTATGAACGCCGAGATAGTGTTGTAGTGCTCCTCGCCCTTCTTGTCGTAGCGCAGGTGCGCGGACTGTATGCTTTCCTTGAGGGTATCCACCGTTATCTTGCCATAGAGCTTCTGCGTATTCTCAAGCGTCGTAATGGCCTGCCGCGCGTCGCCGCCGGCCATCTGCACGAGCCAGTCGCGCGCATCCTTCGGGACCTTCAGCTTCGTGCGCTTGATAATGGAATCCATCTCGCTTTCGCCGTGCTCATTGAGCACGAACACGCGGCAGCGCGACAGGAGCGCCGAGATAACCTCGAAGCTGGGGTTCTCGGTCGTTGCCCCAATGAGAGTGAGCTCGCCGCGCTCCACGTACGGCAGGAGAAAATCCTGCTGGGCCTTATTAAAGCGGTGTATCTCGTCGATGAATAGGATTTTAGGCTTCGTGGAGAAATCCAGCGCCCCCTTCTCGCCTACGATGCGCTTGATGTCCTCCTTGCCGGAGTCGACCGCCGAAAGCTCGTAGAACTCGGCGTCCAGAGCATTGGCGTAGATGCGCGCCAGCGTCGTCTTGCCTGAGCCCGGCGGGCCCCACAATATAAAAGAGAATAGGTGCCCTTCCTCTATAGCCACGCGCAGGGGCTTGCCGGGGCCGACCAGGTGCTCCTGGCCCACAAACTCATCAAGCGTTTTGGGGCGTATCTTGTTAGCCAGCGGCTCCATGCCACTACTATACGCTTTTGGCTATTTTGCGGTACACAAATTAGAACTCTCTTATTTCCCCATCTTGCATAGCCACATACTCGGTCTCGGGTACGAACATCTTGAGCGCGTTCCCTGCAAAGCTGCGGAAGGACGGCACTATCATGCCGTCGTGCACGCCGAAGGCCGTGCGGGCTTTCACCGCTTTCGCGAAATCAATGACGTCTTTTATCCTGAGCCACGGGGCGGCGACCGGAAGCGCGAGGACGTCTATCGGCTTGCCCGGATCATAAAAGTTGTCGCCCGGGAAGTAGAATTTCTCTCCCACGAAGTAGCCCGTGTTCTCGACCTGGCCCATCTCGCCGTATATTTCCGCATGCTTGGCGCCGAAGCCTTCTATTTTCACTCCTTTGATGCCCGTCGATCCGCCGTCGCCGACTTTCGTGTACGGAACGCTTTGCGTTTCAAGCAGCTTCCCCACCTCGCCGTTAGTTACGAATACTGCCTCGGGGTTGTTTTTCACAAGCTGGGGCACGGATTCGGCGTGATAGTGATCGCCATGGCTGTGGGTAATGAGCACCGCGTTGAGGCCCGTTACGGCGTTCTGCTCTGTCGTAAAAGAGCCCGGGTCAGTGAGTATCTTCACGCCGTCGATGTCGAGCAGAAGGCAGCAGTGGCCGAATTTCGTTATCTTCATGCCGGGAAGTATATTCTATCCTCCTATGTTTTAGCTGAAGGCTTAACGCCCGGCAGGTCGAGCTTCGCGAACGCGTCGGAGAAGGTCGTCCCCACTTTTTTGCCGGGATTGAAAATGTCCAATGGATCAAATATCTGATTGACCTGCATGAAGAGCGCGTACATCTCGCGGCCGAACATCTGCTCGACATACGGCGTGCGGATGAGCCCGTCATTATGCTCGCCGGAAATGGAGCCTTTATAGCGCGCGACCAGGTCGTAGACCTTGTGGCTGAGCTCGTCTATGACCTTCGCGGTCCCGGGCTTTTTGGGGTCGACCAGCGGAATGATATGGAAGTTGCCGTCGCCCACGTGGCCCGCGATGGTGTAGGTGAGATTGTATTTGAGGAGGATATTCTGCAGTTCCGGCAGGAATTCCGGCAGCCGAAGCGGGTCCACCACGAAGTCGTCTATGAACGGCGCCGTGCGCAGGCCGCGTATCTTCTTGCGCAGTAGGTTGAAGCTCTCGTGCCTGACGGTCCAGTATTTGCGCGCGCCCGCTTCGTCCTTCGCTACGCGCACCTTTACGGGGCTTTTGTTCTTCCCGATTTCCGTCGCGAGCTTTTCTGCCCGCGCGAGCGCCTCGCGCTGGGAATGCGAGCGGAACTCGACCATGAGTATAAGCTTGGGCACCCCGCCGGTGAGCGCCATCCAGACCTCGGGCAAAAACTGCATCGCGAGCGAAAGCAGCCCCGCCTTCATCTGCTTGGCGAATTCGGGGAAATACTTCAGCGCGATATAGAACGTGTGGTCGTCGTAGGACTCGAAGCTGTCGGGCTCGTACTTGAGCACCTGCGGCACGATAGTCCCCAATTGCGACAGCGACTTCAGGAAGACGACGGTCATGGCCGAATACGGCTTGGGATGCACGAGGCCGAATTTTATTTTCGTGATGATGCCGAGCGTCCCCTGCGCGCCCACCATGAGCCGCGCGAGGTTGAGGCTGTTCACGCCGTCGCCGATGTCCCACAGCGCATAGCCGGAGGAGTTCTTTTCGACCGTCGGCTTGTGCGCCTCTATTATCGCGCGGTGCTCCGGAGAGCTTACCAGCGCGGCTATTTTGCGGTAGAGGCCGCCTTCAAAGGACTCTTCGGCCAGTTTGCGCTTGAGCTCCTCGCCTTCCAAGTTCCTCAGCGTATGCACCTGCCCGTCGGCGAGCACGACCTCAAGCTCCTGCACGTAGCGCGCGGTCTTGCCGTACTTGAGGTTCTTCTCGCCGCCGGAGTTGTTGGCGGCCATGCCCCCCACGGTGCACAGCTCGCGGCTGGCGGTGTAGCTGGGAAGCTCGAGGTTCTGCTTCTGGGTCTCGCGGTCGAAATCGCGGAAATAGACGCCCGGCTCCACTGTGGCGGACATGCTGCCGACTTCCAGCACGCGGTTGAAGTGCGCGGTCATGTCCAGCACTATCGAGTCGGTCAAGGGGCCCCCGGACATGTCGGTGCCCGCCGAGCGGGCGGTAAGTGAAAGGCGGGTCTTGGGCGTCTTCTTTTGCTCGGACACATAGCGCACGAGGCCGGCCACATCGGCGGCGTCTTTCGGACGCACGATCACTTCCGGCCGGACCACGAAGAGGCTCGCGTCGCGCGACGCGGCCTCCAGCGCGGCGGGCGTTTCGTCCACCTCGCCGCGAACAATCTTTTTCAGATCATCGGAAAGAGCGCTCATGGATCCTTATAGCTCCAGTATAGCATCGCGAATATGCACATTGCGCGCTCATTGCGCGCGAAGCATACTAGCGGCAGGCCACGGTGGCCTAAGGAGCCGTACCATGAGGAGGTTCTTGAGCACTGCAGTTCTTCTTTCTGTCTGCACGCCTGTTCTCGCCGCATCGACCTCTGTCTCCAGGGAAGACCCCGAGCTTTATTCGCGAAGCTTCGTGTATCCCGTGGTTGATACCTGGGAGCCGGCAACAGTGCGACCCTTCTGCATCCCGGATACGGCAGCGGTTCCCGCCACGGCCCAGGAACAGAAAGCCTGGATGAGCGTGTGGAACGGTAACGGATGCCCCATTCCGAATATGCCTCGACCGCAATGAGGTAGTTTCCGCCGGCAGCGCGGGCCTGGGAATTCCCGGCCCGCGCTTTTACATTCGCTGGCCCCCTTTGAGCACGAACCTCCAGGGCTTGCACGCGTACTCGCCCGCGTATGCAATGCCGATGCGCGGCGTGCGCTCGATATCTTTCGGCCGTACCGTTTCTCCCCTGTCTTCGACCCACAAGCCCGATTTTTTGCCCAGCATCATCGCGTTGAGGCTTTTATCTATCCCCAGCGCTTTTGTAAGCCGGGCGGGTCCTACTACCTCTCCGGCGCCGCGAATAAGCACGGCGGCGGGATATTCAGATTCCCCGCATACCAGATTGAGCATCCAGTGCATGCCGTAGGTGAAGTACACATATATAGTGCCGGCCGGAGCGTACATCGGGAGATTTCGCGGGGTCTTGCCGCGGCGGGCGTGGGACGCAAGGTCCTTAAAGCCGTCATACGCCTCCGTTTCGGTAATACTCAGAGCTATGGTTTTGCCGTTGGAGCGGCGCACCAGATATTTGCCCACAAGCTCGCGGGCGACCGTGAGCGTCGGGCGGTTGAAAAATTCGGGACCGAGGACTTTCTTCATACGGCTCTAGAATACCACCGGCTGTCACATGGGGTCACAAGTATTTTTCCTGACGGAAAAATCTCGCGGCCCCGACCTCTTATAGGACTTTTTGTGGTCACAAGTCGAAATTTCTCGTCAGAAATTTCGCTCGCGACCCCGCCTCGCCGTCCCGCCGTTGCGGGACATGGCTGCGGCCTCACGGGTGGTCCACAATAATTTCTGTTTCGTCAAACAGAAATTTTCCAGACCCGGACTCGCCTGTTTTGTTTGCTAACAAAACATGGCTCCGGCCGTCACACGTGGTCATGGATAATTCACTCGCCGTCGCGATTGAATTTCCACGACCCTGACTCAGCTGTTTCTTCTGCTGAAGAAACATGCTTCCGTCTGTCATGAGTACACGAAAAAAGCCCAGCAGTGGGCTTTTTTCGGTCTCATGACCCCTACGGGAATCGAACCCGTATTTGTTCCGTGAGAGGGAACTGTCCTAACCGTTAGACGAAAGGGCCGGAGCGAGGAAGAAAAGAAAAGTTTGCTTTTCTTTTTGCCCCGAGCGACTACCTTGGTGCTTTGCACCAAGGGCCGTGTAAAGAATATAAAACAAAAATAGAGAAAAAGAAAGAGCGCGGAGAATGCCGCGCCCCTCTATCATTATCTGCCGTTCCGGCAGGCTACTTCTTCTTCGCCGGCTTGATGCGGGCTCGCCGCCTCTTTTTCTTGGCCGGCTTAAGGACCTTTGTGCGGTCCTGGCATCGATGCGGCTGGTTCATTTCCAACCCTAATGCCCGCGGAAAACGCTAAGCTCGGACGGCCACGCATACATGCCGAGACCCGTCAGTTGTTCCTCCACGAGCACACGCCCCGTGAGAACGTCAGCGCTTTTGACCGTGCCATAGTAGGACTGATTGCCTTTTCGGAAGAAGGTCTCTCCCCCGAAAAAGTCCTTCCCGTGAATGAGTTTCTGGAGGATCTCCCGCTCTCGGGCAATCCTGTCCTGATGAGGCGTAGGTTCTGCCTCATCGATCACCCGCGCCAATGCCATATCGTTTCTCCGCCGGATCCAGTCCGGTTGCTGCCAATAGCTCACAGTACCTCCCAATGATCAGTCTCCGCCGCAATGGGGAGATGCCATATTTAACAACGGTTCAAGCCTCCACGCAACTATGCAAAATGGCCGGCGCTTTACGCGCCGGCCACAAGTGACCGCGAAAACGGTCAGAAAATGGAAGTGAGAACGCCGGGGCTGTACGGCTTTTCATGGCCGTTCTTCCCGAGCAGGAACACGGTGCCCGTGTTCTCGCAGATGCGCGAGACGCTGAAGATTTTTCCGCCGGCCAGAACCTTCGGACGCTTCTTGCCCGGGACGGGCTTGAACTCCTTGGCTTTGGCGACCCGTTCGCGAAGCTCCGCTTTCGCGGAAGGCGTGTTTTTACCGTTCTTCCCGGCTTCGGCGGCCGCAATGCGTGCTGCCGTTTCCTGGCGGGTCTGGCTGAACGAAAAACCGTTGCGTGCCGCGCGTGCGACTACCTGCATTCCTTTTCCTCCCCGTTAAAGATCGAATGCTGCCCAATGCAGCGGGAGGCATTAAACCACGGCTATTAAATAAAAGCAATTACCGTGGTGTCCCGCCTATCGGCTGTTTGTATGACAAACATCGCCGATTCTCTCGCGGACTCGAGATCGGAAAAAACGGTAATCAATTAGCGTTTTTTCCACTCCGCATCCTGGCGCACGAGGAGATGCGGCGCCTGCTCGGGATTGAGCATTATCTCCTCGACCATGCGCTCCATGCGCATGCTCTGCGAGCCTTTTATCAAAATGATATCCCCCGCCTGAAGCATCAGCTCAAGCTCCTTGCCGGCCGGGCCCGCATCCTCGAACTGGAGTATCTGCGAATCCCGCATGCCGGAGTCAAGCGCGCCTTCGGCGATATCGCGCGCGCGGAAGCCCACGGTAATGAGCGCGTCAGCGACCTTGGCCGCCCACGCTCCCGCCTTGCGGTGCTCGTCCACCGAATGCCGGCCCAGCTCGAGCATGTCGCCCAGCACCGCTATCTTGCGACCCGGCACAAGCGCCAGCGCAGCGAGCGCGGCTTCGACCGCCGCGGGGCTTGAGTTGTACGTGTCGTCGATAATGAGCGTGCCCTTGAGGCCGGGTATCAGGTGCATCCTGCCGTGCGGCGGCTCGTAGCCCTTGAGCGACTCCAGTATCTCGCCTTCCCCCTTCCCCATCGCAAGACCGACGCCCGCCGCGGCGAGCGCGGGCAGAAGCGCGTGCGCGCCCAAGGCGCCTTTCACGACCAGTTCCGCGGTCTTCCCCGCCATTGTTATCTGCGACACCATGCCGGCGGGCCGGCCGTGCTCGTCCAACGATACGCGCGCGTCGTGCGCGCGGACATCCGCATCCTCATGGAAGCCGAACGTTGTGACACGGGCAGTTGCAGCGCGCTCGCGCAAGCCGGCCACCTCCTTATCATCGGCATAGAGCACCAGGGAGCCGCCCTCCTTAAGCGCGCGTATCAGCGAGGCCTTCTCTTCCTTTACCGCCTCCGGCGAGTCAAAGTATTCAACATGTACGGGCACCTCCGGCAGGCGCGTAATGACCGCGATATCCACCGGAAGCCACGAAGAGAGCGACGAGATGTCGCCCGGCCGGTCGGCGCCGGCCTCGAGCACGAGCCATTCCGGATAGCGCCTCGGAAGCACATACAGCATGAGCCCGTCGAACAGGTTCTCGATCCAGCGAAAAGGATTGCGCCAGGCGTTAGGCTGTCCCAACACGGTCAGCGGCAGGCCTATCTCGCTGTTGAAGCTCTTCTGCGATTTGCGCGCGTATACGCCCTTGGACACCACCGCGTAGATGGCGTCCTTGGTGGAGGTCTTCCCCACGCTGCCGGTCACCGCGACGATGCGGGGCTTGTATTTGCGCAGAACGAGGCGCGCTTCGAGCTTTAAAAGTCTCGCTACTGATTTTTTGAAAAATGCTTGCATGGTTGAATCGGGCTAGCGGTCCGGCGGGACGTCGTAATAGCTTATAAGGAATTGCGTGAGCGAATGGAACGGCTCGGCCCACGTCTGGGAGGCGAAGGGCGCGCCGGTGGGCTCCACCGCGAAGAGGAAGATGACGAACTTCGCGTCGTAGGAGGGGAAATATCCGAAGAAGCTGTGCAGGAACCTGTCCGCATAATAGCCGCCGCCCGCCGGGTTAGCAATCTGCGCCGTCCCCGTCTTGGCCGCCACGGAGTAGTGCTCCAGCCTGATGTCGCCGTTTGCGAGCGCCTTGTCCACCACCTGCGTCAGCATGCGGCTGACATCCGTGGCGGTCTGGGGCTTGAGCGCGGGCACCTGCCCCCACGTGAGCGTGCGGGTAATGCCGGTGTCGTAGCGGATGGCGCGCACCAGGTGCGGGGTCACGAGCTTGCCGCCGTTCCCCAGCGTGGCGAGCGCGCGCACGGTCTCGATAGGCGTGATGGCGATGCCCTGGCCGAAGGACGCGGTGTCGTATTCGACCGCGCGCGTGCTCTTTTTAATATTGTCGGTGAGGCCGTGGATCTCGCCCGGCAGGTCCACTCCGGTCTCCTCGCCCAGCTTATAGCGGTTCAAAAAATAATCGCGCATCACGTCCGGGCCCATCTTGGTCGCCACGAACGACGCGCCGACGTTGAGGGATTGGCTGAGTATCTCCTGCACGGGGATGACGCCTCGCGCGACGCCGTCGAAATTGCAGATCCTCTTTTCGTCCACCTCGATGCAGCCGGTGTCGTTGTAGGTGCTGGCGGGTGTTATCGCGCCGGAATCGATGCCGGCCGCGACCGTGAGCGGCTTCATGATTGAGCCCATCTCGTACACGTTCTGCACCAGCGGATTGGCGTAAATGAGCGGGTCCGTCTCCAGGTTGAACGCGTTGAGGTCGAACGTCGGCGATACGGCCATGGCGTATATCTCGCCGCTCTGCGGATCCATGATGATGCCGCCCGAGAGCTTCGGATGCCATACCTTGTCGTAGCCCTTCAGCGTGCGCTCAAGCTCGGCCTGTACGCCGGGCTCCAAGGTGGTGACGATGCTGCCGGAAAGGTCGTCGCCCGACAGCGCCGCGCGCGCGGCGCCGAACAGTTCCACGAAAAAGTTGGCGTACAGGTCGTCGGCGGGTCGGGTCAATGTCTGGTCGTAGTAGCGCTCAAGCCCGTAGCGTCCCTTCTGCGTGTTGTCGTTGTTGTACGCGACGAAGCCTATCTCCTGCGCCGCCAAGGAGCCCCCCGGATATGAGCGCTTGTATTCGCCTGTGGTCGTGGCGCGGTCCATGAACGCCGCGGTCCACGGCTCGCCGTCCTTGTCGGTAAAAAGAATGGCGTTGCGGTCGAGAATCGGGTCCGCCTGCGGCGCGGCCTGCACCTGCGCCCGCGCCGCGTACATATCGCCGTGCATTATCTGCAGCACGTAGAGCCGGCCCGCGATGACAAGCGCGCACAGCGCGCACAGCGCGGTGATTATCCGGATGCGCACGGCGAAGCGGGAGCTCGTCATGCGCGTTAGCGGCTTCCCACGGCGGAGGCAGTGAGCGTGCGGGCGCCTTCGGAGGCGAAGACGGTCGTGGAGTCGGCGGGTACGACGAATCCCAGGTCAGTGGCGCGGGCGAGCGTGAGCGCCTGGGTATGCGTCAGGTATTGGCCTTCAAGGGCGGAGACGCGCGAAGCTATCTCGCGCACGGTCCGCTCGGCGGCAGTGCGCTTGGCGGTATTGGCTACCGCCTCAAGCAAAAATACGCCGTACAGAAGCACGCTGAGCGCGATGACGGCGGCAAGCACGGCGCTTGTGCGGGCGAGGTACGGGGTGCAGGCGATGGCGATGCTTTTCATATCTATAAAAATTAATTAATAGGCTTCTCTATGGCGCGCAGCTTGGCGCTGCGCGCCGACGGATTGGCGAGCGCCTCTTCGCGCGAGGCGACCAGCGGCTTCTTGGTAATGAGCTTCCCGCCCTCTTCCCGGGCCAGCGCGCGCAGGAGGTTCTTCACGGCGCGGTCCTCGATGCTGTGGAAGCTGATGACCGCGATGCGTCCGCCGGGGCTGAGATGCCGCCACGCGCCGCGGACCCCCTTCTCGATGCTGCCCAATTCGTCGTTGACCGCGATGCGCAGGGCCTGGAACGTTTTTGTTGCCGGGTTGATGCGTCCGCGGCGGGCGCGTGCCGGCACGGCGTCGCGGATTATTTCAACCAGCTCATGGGTGGTCTTGATTGGCTCTATGTCTCGGCGGGCGGCTATGGCGCGGGCGATGGGCCGCGCGTAGCGCTCCTCGCCGTAGCCGAAGATGACATCGGCCAATACCTTTTCGCTCCAGTTGTTGAGGATCTCGGCGGCGGTAAAGCCGGAGGCGGGCTGAGGCCCGTAGCTCATGCTGAGCGGCTCGTCGTGCATGAAGGAAAACCCGCGGCCGGAGGCAAGCTGGCTCATGTTCCATCCGAGGTCGAAGAGCGCCTTGTCGACCGCCTTGATGTGCTCGCGCTTGAGCACCGCCGCGGCGTCGCGGAAATTCGCTTCAACCACCAGCGCGCGCTCGCCGAAATTCTTGAGGCGCTCGCGCGTCGCCGCGACCGACTCGGGGTCGGCATCCATCGCGATGAGGCAGTTGGGGGCGGCTCTGAGTATCGCTTCCGAGTGCCCGCCGCGGCCGGCTGTGGCGTCGAGCACCAGCTCGCCCTTCTTGAGGTCGAGCAAAGCGAGCGTTTCGCTCAGGAGGACGCTCGCGTGGCCGTGCACCGGCTCTGGCTTCCGCTCATGCCGGGTACCATCCTCCTCTCGACGGAGATGGCGCTTGGCGTGAACGGAAGTCAAAGTCTGTATCATGTGCTTTTTCAAAAGAACTACAGTATTCCCATGTCGCCCAGGGTCTGGGCCATTCCTTCGGCGCTCTTCTCAATGCGGCGCTTGTATTCCTCCCAGGTCTTGTCGTTCCAGATCTCGACCCGGTCCGACACGCCCGCCAGCACCACCCTGCCCTTGAGGCTCGCGAACTCCTTGAGGAACTCGGGGATGAGGATGCGGCCCGCGCCGTCCACCTCGCCCTCCGCCGCGCCCGCCAGCAGGAACCTGCTCATGCCGCGCGTGTCGGCCTGCCCGAACGGCAGCTTCTCGAGCTTCTCGGCTATTCCCCTCCACGTCGCGACCGGGAACATGAAGAGGCATTGGTCGAGCCCGCGCGTGATGACGACCTTGCGGCCGACCTCCTTGCGGAACTTGGCGGGGAGCGAAAGAC
Organism: Minisyncoccota bacterium; assembly: GCA_035546615.1. Taxonomy (GTDB): domain Bacteria; phylum Patescibacteriota; class Minisyncoccia; order Phycocordibacterales; family SBAW01; genus GWA1-54-10. The sequence continues at coordinate 129,680 of DASZWM010000006.1, read as the reverse complement.
GCTTTTTGGAATCCAGAGTATGGAGGTATTCGCCGATCAGCATGTCAGTTCTGGTTATTCCGTATCTTTTTCTCTATCCCACTTCATCCCACTAATAGATAGTATACCGCCACTCTACCCCACTCCTATGGTTTTTATCCACACATTTCGACACGAAAAAGGCCGTCCGCCAGGGCTTTTTCTCTTCTGCGGTTACTTGACAAAATGCGTATATGGGTGTATAATTGAAATCGGACTGAAATAATAAAAACTATTCGACAGAGGGGTGTCTTTCTCCAACCAAGGGCAGACATCAGATGCGCACGTTCTTTCGCAAACTTGGCACTATCGGGCTTCTCGCTTCTATCGCCTTCCTGGGGGGCACGGCATTCTTCGCCGCTTTCCAACACGACCCGGTCGGCGACGCGACGCATGCGCTGACGCAGGCGGCGGCGCTCAATCCGCCACTGCCGCGCCTGCGTCCGACGCTCTCTCCGGGCAATGACGTCCTCGGCGACCGCATCGCCAACGACGATTACCATTCGCCGGAAGATCAGGCGGCGCTTACCGCGCTCGACATCGGCCTTCTGCAGGCTGAGATCGAGAGCAGGAAGGCCGACCGGCTTCCCGTGAAGCCCAAGGCCTTGGGCGGCGCGCTTTCGGCGGCCGACGTCTACCGGGCGGTACGGGCTCCGTGCCCGCCGCTTGCGATAGCCGGCGATTCGCTGACCGACTGCGACTAGCTCTTCAATCAGACTGTGCGAACAAGGGGCGATGGTCTTCGGATCATCGCCCTTTCGCTTTTTATACGTGCTGGTATCATGCAATACATGACCAGCGGCGAAGAGATGCGCGCGGAGCGGCTCAAGAAGCTCGAGCTCCTGCGCTCGGCGGGCATAGACCCCTATCCTGTTCACTCCGACAGAACGCAAAGTGTCGCGGAGTTTCTCGCGGATTTTGAATCGCATGCGGAAAGCGCCGAAACGCTCTCCGGCCGCGTCCTTTCCATACGCAAGCAGGGCGGCATCGCCTTCGCCGACATTTTCGACGGCACGGGGCGCATCCAGTTCGTGCTCCAGAAGACCGATATGGCCGAGGGTACCTTCGAGCTCTTCGACGCGGCCGTCGACCAGGGCGATTTTGTAGAAGCATCCGGCACCTCGTTCACTACGAAGAAGGGCCAGCAATCGCTCCTGTGCAAGAGCTGGCGTATGCTTGCCAAATCGCTCTCCCCGCTCCCCGACAACTGGCACGGGCTTGAGGACCCGGAGCTGAAGCTTCGCCAGCGGTATCTCGACATCCTGACCGACCCGGACCTGCGCGCGATGTTCGAGCGCAAGAGCGCGTTCTGGCAGGTTGTGCGCGATTTCTACCGCGAGCGCGGATTTTTGGAGGTGGAAACGCCGGCGCTCGAGTCCACTCCGGGCGGCGCCGACGCGCGGCCGTTTGAAACGCACCATAACGCGCTCGATATCGAGGTGAGCCTGCGCATCAGCCTTGAGCTCTGGCTCAAGCGCCTGCTTGTGGCCGGATTCCCGAAAGTGTTCGAGATAGGGCGCATTTTCCGCAACGAAGGCCAGTCGCGCGAGCATTTGCAGGACTACACGCAGCTGGAGTCGTACGAGGCCTATAAGGATATGCGCGCGGGCATGCAATTCGTGCAGGAGCTGTACCGCCGCATCGCGAAGGAGGTATACGGCCGCTCCACATTTTCCATAAACGGGCACGAGATAGACCTGGAGAGTGAATGGAAAGAAATGGATTTCCGCGCGGTCATTAAGGAGAAATTCGGCATCGACCCGCTTGCATGCGGCGAGAAAGACGCGATAGCGGCTGTTGAGAAGGCCGGCATCAAGCCCGGCGAAGCTTTGAACAAAGCGCGCGCCATAGACCACCTCTGGAAGAGCATTCGAAAGAGCGTCAGCGGCCCGGCGTTCCTCGTTGGCGTGCCGGTGTACCTGGAGCCGCTCGCAAAGCGCTCGCCCGAGAACGCCGATATTGTGGAACGCTTCCAGGTGATACTGGCGGGCTCGGAGATGGGCAAAGGATTCAGCGAGCTCAACGACCCCCAAGACCAGCGCGCCCGCTTTGAAGAGCAGCAGAAGCTGCGCGAGGCCGGCGACGACGAAGCGCAGCGTTTGGACGAGGAATACGTGCGCGCCATGGAGCACGGCATGCCGCCCTCTTTCGGCTTCGGCATGTCGGAGCGGCTCTTCTCGTTCCTCGAGAACCGCCCCGCCCACGAAACGCAGCTTTTTCCCCTTCTGCGCCCCAAACAATAGGGGGTTTCGGCTTTATTCGCGGCCGGCTTAAGAGCCTGTTGACATACAGGCCTGTTTTGTATTAAAGTAGAAAGCGGACTATAGGTGCTCTGACCGCTGCTGTGCACAGTGCGGCGGAGATTGGAAGCCTGACCGCTGCGGTCGGGCAATAACGGGGAGTTTTGAAATGAAAAGGACTTTCTTGGCTGCTGCAGCGGCCATGGGGCTGCTCGTCGGCGCCGCTTCGGCGGCACAGGCGGGAGACTTGCCGAATCCGGTCGTCATCAACAACCAGAGCTTCGGTTCTGCGCCTGCGACGTACGACTGGACCGGCGCCTACATCGGCGCGAACATCGGCTACAGCTGGAATAAGGGCCACGTGAAGATCACCGTGCCTTCAGCCGAAGGCGACGTGACCCTCAACGGCCTCGACTACGGCGCCTCTGTCGGCTACAACTGGCAGGGCACTTCCAACTTCCTTGCCGGCATCCGCGTGGACGGCGGCCTGTCGTCCGTCTCCAAGGACGGCCTGTCGAAGAAGTGGAACGTTGACGTTCTCGGCAAGCTCGGCATTGCGTACGACACCGTCGCCGTCTACGCCTTGGGCGGCGTCGCCATCGGGCATTTCCAGCTCGATTCCGGCAGCTTCTCGAAGGGCGACACGTTCGTCGGCTACAAGCTCGGCGCGGGCGTCGAGAAGGCGCTGTCCGAGCACCTCCTGACCTCTTTCGAGGTCGCGTATGCCGGCTACGGAGCCCACACGTACGATCTCGGCGGCGGCTCCAAGGCCACGCTGACGCCGTCCGGCTGGTCGGCGATGATCGGCGTCAAGTACAAGTTCTAGACCGCCACAAGACGAAAGAGGGCCCGGTACGCGAGTACCGGGCCCTTTTACAATTAATTTTTGAATCTATTACTCCACCTTCAGTATCTTGAACTTCTGCGTGCCGCGGGGCGTATGGAAGGAGAACTCGTCGCCCTTTTTCTTGCCCATGAGCGCGGCTCCCAGCGGCGAGTGGTAGGAGATCTTTCCCTCGAACATGTTGGTCTCCTCCGCGCCGACGATGATGTAGGTGCGCTTATCGTCCCCCGCCCCCTTGGTAAGCGGCTGGACGGTCACGGTCGAGCCCATCCCGACGGTGTCGCTTTTCTGGCCCTCGACTATCTTGGCGCTCTTGAGGATGCTTTCGAGCTTGCCGATGCGCTCCTCTACCGCCGCCTGCATCTCGCGGGCCTCCTGGTATTCGGCGTTCTCGGACAAATCGCCCAGGCTGCGGGCGTACTCGAGCTGCTCGGCTATCTCCTTGCGGCGCGTGGTGCGCAGACTGTCGAGCTCGCGGGTAAGCTCCTCGAATTTTTCCTGCGAAAGCAATTCTGCTGGCATGTATAAATTAGGTTCTAGGTGCTAGCTTCTAGTGACTAGCTAGTTGCCTGAAAAGTATACTTTTATTGGGCCGTATGTCAATGTTTTCCGCCCAATGGCTAGTCCCTACTACCTAAAAGCTAATTGAGGTACTCAGGAGCATTGGCATGCATCCAGTCCAGGAACGCGCGGGTTGCGGCCGAGGCGCCGATGAGCGTGCCGGCGGGGCCGCGCTCGAGCACGATGGCGTACGCGAAGCGCGGATGCTCGTACGGAAAGAAGCCGACCATCCATGAATTAAGGAATTCGTTCTTGACGCCTATTTGCGCGGTGCCGGTCTTGGCCGCGACCGCCACGTACGGCACGTTCACCGCGGTGGCGATGCCGTCGGTGACGCCCATGCGCATGCCTTCCCGCGCGACTTCAAGCGGATGAAGCGGCAGGCCCAGCAATGTCTTCTCAGGCGTCGTACCCATGAGGAGCGTCGGGGTAAGCAGAGCGCCGTCGTTGGCGAGGGCCGCGACCGCCCGCACCGCCTGGAGCGGCGTTACCTGCGTGCCGTACTGGCCTATGGCGGTGTGGTAGGTGTCTCCTAAGCGCCAGGGGTCGCCGTCGAATGTCGCCTCCTTCCATGCGGGCGTCGGGATGTTTCCTGCCGGCTCTTTGAAGCCCTCAATGCCTGTGGGCGCGCCGAAGCCGAAGATGCGCAGGTATTTGTCTATGCGGTCAATGCCGAGCCCGGGCTGGTCCTTGTATCCGCCGCCGACCTCGTAGAAATAGATGTCGGAAGACACGGCTATCGCGCGGCGCACGTCGGTGAGCCCGTTGACGCGCCAGTCCTTGAACACGCTCGGCAAGTCGGGATTGTAGGGATTCGGAATGCTGATGGACCCGGTCGAAAGTATCTCCTTGTGCTCGTCTATAATGCCTTCCTCAAGCGCGGCCACGCCCATGAACGGCTTCACGATTGAGCCCGGCGCATAGAGCCCGTTTACCGCGCGGTTGAGGAAGGGCTGGCGCTTGTCGGCGTTAAGCGCGGCAAGCGAGGCCTGGTCGCCGCGCGAGAGCGCCTGCATCGAATACTCCGGGTAGCTCGTCATGGCAAGGAGCTCGCCGGTGCGCACGTCCATGATGACGCCCGAGCCGCCCTGAAAGCCCGACTGGTCGGCGACATTCGCGATGGCGTCGTACAGGCCCTGCGTCACTTCGGCATCAAGCGATAGCGATACGCGCGCGCCGGGCACGGGCTCTACCTTGATGCTCTGCGACACCAGCGCGCCCTTGGCGTCGGTCTCGGTAAGCGTGGTCCCGTTATGCCCCGCCAGCACGCCGTTGAGCGCGCGCTCAATGCCGTCGATGCCCTCGTAGGACATGCGGAAGTAGAAGCCGGCGGAGTCCTTTGCCGGCGCCTTGGTATAGCCCACCACATGCGCCAGGCCGCGGTAATCGGCGTAGGCGCGGCCGGCAAAATCGTCATCGGCGGATTCCCGCGTGTTGTACGCGAGGTCGCGGCCTTTCCTGTCGGCGATGATGCCGCGGTCGGCGAAGAGCACGCCCTCGCTCAGCTGGTTCTCGGCCGCCTGCTTGGCGTACGCCGCGCCGTTTATGAACTGAAGGTCGACGGCGCGGCCCGTGTAGACGATCATAAGAAGCCCCACCGCGATGGCGGTAATGAAAAGCGCCTGGCGGCCTATCGGCCGCTCGATGCGGCCTTCAAGGCTGTCGACATTGAACTGCGGCAGGTTGGAGGAGTCGAGGAATATCTCGTCCGGCGCTATTTCCGCGCTCAGCCTTTTGCGTCGCCTGAAGCCTAGCATGCAGGCTAGTGTACCATTTTGGCCTGTGTTCTAGGCGATCGGAGCCGAGCTAAAGCCGGTCCTGCTCGGAGGCGTCGAAGAAATACTTGCCGCCGTAGCGCCGGCCCAGAACCGCCAGGATAGCAAGCGCGGTCATGGGGAATAGAAGCATATGGAGATGCCCGGTAGGCGCGCCGTACGCGAGGTCAAGCAGTATGCCGAGCCCTATGGCGTACACCGGGTGCCCGGCGACTCCCGCAAGCAGCATGCCGAGCACTTCAAGCGGCCAGAAGGACGCCAGAAATCCGCCCGCGGCGAGCGCGAAGGCGAATGCGAAGAAAAAATACGACTGCTTCCTATTGCGCATATGTACTTGCCGCGCTTGCGGCGTTTCGCACTTCGACAAAACGCAGCGACAGCGGATTGACCGGCAGCTCCAAGTATACGGTCTTGAACGAGCGCTCCGCCGAGCTGTCCACCGCCGTGACCTTCGCCACGAATTGCACGCCGAGATTCGGCAGCAGCACCGAGTCCCCGGGCTCCACCGCGGTGCCGGCCGGAACTTCGCCCGTAAATGAGGCGCCGCCCTGGCCGGAAAGGGAGAACGGAACGGATACACTGCTTGAGGCTGTCAGGAGGAGGGCGTCGTGCGACTCGCCCGGCGCGGAGAATAAGGTGGCGCGCGAGGCGGAGGGATACGCCTGCGATATCTTCCCTATATATACGGAGCCGCCGGCCGAGACCAAATCCCCCACCGCAACGCCGTCGTCGGTGCCGACATCGAGCATGAGCGTATCGTACGGGGTGCCCGGCGGGCGCATGATGACGGTCGCCAGCAGCGAGCGGGTTGAGGACGCGTGGCGGCCCAGGCGCTCTTTAAGCTGCAGATTTTCCGCATACAGCAGGTCGCGGTCTGCCAGTTCGATACTAGAGGAGGCGAGCTGCTCCTTGAGCGCCGCGACCTCCGCCGCAAGCGAAGCCTTTGATGAAAAGGCGGAAAATATTCCGCCGCCCGAAGCGGTCACGCCTTCCCGGGCGCCCGCAATAGGCGCCAGCGCCCGCCAGGCCACGCCCGCGAGCGGCTCGCGCCACAGCATGAGCGCTCCGAGCAGGAGAAGAAAAATAATAGCGTACAGGAACATCCGCCCGCGCGAGTTTCGGGAGCCGTTCCTGCGGTTAGGAGATATCGTCGTCATGCTCAAGGAAGATGTCGCGATGCGCGTCGAGGTTCTCAAGTATCACGCCGGTGCCGCGCGCCACGCCCGTGAGGGGATCGTCGGCCACGATAATGGGGACCTTGAGCCACTGCGCCAAAAGCACGTCGAGGCCTTTTATCAGGGCGCCGCCGCCGACCAGCACGATGCCGGAGCGCATGACGTCGGAGAGTATCTCGGGCGGCGTCGTTTCGAGCACTTCGCGGATGGATTCAACCAGCGTGTCGATGGATTGCGAGACCGCTTCGCGGATGTCTGAATCGGTAAGGATTATCTCGCGCGGCAGGCCGGTGATGAGGTCGCGCCCGCGCACGACGGCCTCCAAATGCCCGCCTCCCTCGACGACCGAGCCGATGGCCATCTTGACTGACTCTGCGGTTTTCTCGCCGATAAGTATCTTAAATTCGCTGCGCACGTGCGCGATGATGTCCTGGTCGAGCTTGTTGCCTGCGATGCGCAAATTCTTCGAGCGAACGATGCCTCCCAGGGAAAGTACCGCGATGTCTGAGGTGCCGCCGCCGATATCCACCAGCATAGAGCCGATGGCGTCGCGTATGGGAAGCCGGATGCCGAGCGCCGCGGCCATCGGCTCCTCGACAATGTGCACTTCGCGGGCCCCGGCGTTATGCGCCGCGTCCTTCACCGCGCGGATCTCCACGTTGGTGATGCCGGAGGGCACGCCGATGACGACGCGGGGGCCCAAAAGTTTCGGCGAATATTCCTGCGCGCGGGAAATAAGATAGGCGAGCATTTCCTCAGTCGCCTCGAAGTCGGACACTACGCCGTCGATAAGCGGGCGCACCGCCGCCAGGTGCCCCGGGGTCCGGCCCAGCATCGCTTTTGCCGCCGTGCCTACCGCCACGACCTGGCCGGTCTTCTGGTTGACCGCTACCACCGACGGCTCAGTTACCACGATGCCCTTGCCGCGCAGGTACACAAGCGTGTTTGCCGTCCCCAGGTCTATGCCGATATCGTTGGAGAGAAGCGCGTTTATCCTGCGTATGAATTTCTTAAGCATGCGAAAGGTAATCAAGCAGTTCGGAAATTGAGCGGTGCTCGGTCTTGCCGTCCTGGCGCTGCGTGCACTCGAACTTGCCCGCCGCGAGCGTCTTCTCTGATACCACTACGCGAAGCGGAATGCCGATGAGGTCGGAGTCGTTGAGCTTCTCCCCCGCCCGCGCGTCGCGGTCGTCCCACAGCGCCTCTATGCCGGCCTGGCCGAGCTCGCGGTAGAGTTCTTCCGCTTCGCGATGCACGTCCTCATTGCCGTTTGAAAGCTCTATGAGATGCACGCGGAAGGGCGCCACTTCGGCGGGCCACACGATTCCCTTATCGTCGGCAAGCGTCTCGACGATGGTGCCCATGAGCCTGCCCGGGCCGATGCCGTAGCAGCCCATGATAACCGATTTAGCCTCTCCGCCTTCCTCCTTGAATTTGAGGGACAGTGCGTCTGAAAAGCGCGTACCGAGCGAGAAGATATTACCTACTTCAATGGCCTTCTTTTCGACCAGTTCGTCACGCTTAATGCCCAAATCCGCAAGCACGGAGTCCTCGAGCACTTCCTTATTAACTGCAAGGCGTTTGCCTTCGTGCACATACACCACATCCTCGCCCGCCTCACAGACGGTCTGGTACTCATGGCTGTATTTGGAAAATGCGCCGCCGGAGGCGAAGGTGCGATACGTCTGCTCTCCAATGCCGGCGCGGGCATACACGCGGTCGTAGGCGGATGCGATCTTTTCGTACAGCTCTTCATGCTCATCGGCGCTGCGCGCGAATGAGTACATGTCCTTCATAATGAACTCGCGGGTGCGCATGATACCCGATTTTGCGCGGGTTTCGTTGCGGAATTTCGTCTGGAACTGGTAGGCCGAGAACGGCAGATCACGGTAGGAGGAAACGAACTTATTGGCAATGGATGTAATATCCTCTTCATGCGTCCAGCCGAATCCGACCTCGCCACCGGCCTTGAATTCGCTCTTAAACCACACGTCGACATTCTTATCGCTCCAGCGGTCGGTCTGCTTCCAAAGTTCCGGGTCCTGCAGCGAGCTCATGAGAACTTCCTGGCCATCCACTGCGTTCATCTCCTTGCGAATAATACCGATAAGATTATTCAAAACGCGCAATCCAAGCGGCAAGTATGAGTAGACTCCCGCCATCTCCTTGTGGATGTAGCCGGCGCGGATAAGGAGCTGCGCGTTCTTGGAGACCTCGTCCTTGGGCGCTTCGCGGCGCGTCTTGGTAAAGAGTTGTGATTGGCGCATAGTGCGCCTATTGTACGGCGAAATGCGGGCCTAGGCAAAAGGCTCTTTTATCCGATGAGGCGGACGATGTCGTGGTAGGACACGACGAGCATAAGCAGGATGAGGAGCCCCATGCCGGTGAGCGTGGCGCCCATGGTGACGCGCGGCGATATCGGCCGGCGTAAGATGCCTTCGAGGATTATGATAAGGAGCCGCCCGCCGTCCAAGCCCGGCACCGGAAGCAGGTTTATGAGGGCGAGATTGACCGAAATGAGCGCCGCAAGCACCACAACCGTCGAGAATCCCTGCGTTACCGCCTTGGCGCCGATGTCGGCGATGCCGATAGGCCCCGCAACGCTTCCAAAATCTGCGACGCCGCGCGCGATCTGGCCGAAGAATCCGAGAAGCCCCTGGGCGGTTGAGACCGTCATATCGTACGCGAGTATCGCTCCTTGAAGCACCGCTAGGTGCGGCGGAAGCTGGAGCGTGCCGACATCCTGCAGCTGTACGCCTATCGCCTTCTTGCCTTCTATAAGGCCGCTCTCGGGCTTGGCGAGGAATGTCTTCTCCTCTCCTTCGCGCACGACCGTAATGACGGCGCTCTCGTCGCCATGGTCGGCGATGAAATTGCGCACCACGTCGGCCTGCATGTTGGTATTGAGCGTGCGCACGTCGAGCTTGTCGGTACCGGTCTCGACTATTTCAATAGTATCTTCCGCCTTAAGGCCCGAGCGCGCCGCGGGAGAATCGGGAAGCACGCTCGTTATCATGACCTTCTGGTCGCGCACGATGCCGAAGCCCTTATGATCAACCGTGGTAGGCAACCCGGCCATGTAGCCCGCCGAAAGCGCCACCCAGGCGAAGAGCAGATTCATGACGATACCTGCCACGATGACCGCCGCCTGCACTAGCCTGGGCTTGGTCGCGAAGCTGCGCGGATTGCCCGCGCCTTCCTGCGCATCCTCGCCGAATATCTTCACGAACCCGCCGAAGAAAAGAATGTTCAGCGAATAGACCGTCTCCCCTATCTTTTTATATATGAGCCTCGGCGGAAAGCCGATGCCGAACTCCTCGACCTTGATGCCGAAGAGCTTCGCCACGGAAAAATGGCCCAGCTCATGCACAAGTATGAGGAGTGCGAGGATGAGTATAAAGAGGAAAAGCGACATGAGTTATCCGGCGATTTCCTTTTCCTTGCGCTCTAAGGCCTCGTCGAATTTCGCATTGGCCGCGTCGACGCGCTTCTGCATGTCTTCCTTGGCGCGGAACTTGTCGTCCTCCGGCATCAGGCCGTCCTTCTCTTTCTTCTGGATGTCGTTCCACACGTCGTCGCGCGCGCTGCGGAGGCTGGTGCGCGCCTCTTCCACCTTTTCCTTCGCGAGCTTCAAAAGCTGGGTTCGGCGCTCGGAGGTGAGCTCCGGGAATGATACCCGTATGCCGCGCTCGTCGGCGCCGACCGAAAGACCGAGATTGGCGAGCATGATCGCCTTCTCTATCTCCTTTGCCTGGGACATGTCCCACGGCGCAATGCGCAGGGTGCGCGCGTCCTCCACCGATACGTTCGCCACCTGGCTGATGCCCATGCGCGTGCCGTAGGACTCTACCTGCACGGAGTCGAGTATCGCCGGAGCCGCGCGGCCCGTGCGCACGCCGGCCAAATCCTTAGTCGCCCGGTCAAGTATCTCCGCGATCCGCTTCTCGAACGGCTTAAAGTCGTATGCCATATGGATATATTACCACGAAGGATCTCTTTCTTTATGAATTGAGTTTCTTTTAAAATTGTGGTTTAGTATGTACCGGCGCAACAGAGGAGACTACCGCAATGGCGCAAAATCAACTGCAGTCTGATAAGGGCGAAAGTCGCCCGAACAGGAACCGGCCTCCCGACGATAACCGCAAACCTGGCGAAACCCACCTGACGAGCAAGCAAGGGCGGGCGCGTCGCGATGGAGGCATTGCGGAAACTTCGCCGAAAATCAAGGACCTTGAACGCCGCTTCGCCGACTGAATGCCGGCAAGCTAAATCAGGGGCGCGCGGAACTTTCGCGCGCCCCTTTTGTATTCAAACCCGGAACTTTTTTGCCGCGGGCGGGTAGATCTTCACGAGGGGGTCTTTTGAAAGGTCGTACGCGCGGGCGGGCGCGAGGTAGCGGCCATAATGGATGACGCGATGTGTGAAGAGCCGCCATTCTTTTTCCGGCACGATTTGCATGAGGTCGCGCTCGATGCGCACCGCGTCCCGGTAGTCGGAAAGGCCGAAGCGCGAGACGAAGCGGATGACGTGCGTGTCCACGGTGATGCCCGGCGTGATGCCGTAGATGTCGGCAAGCACGACGTTGGCAGTCTTGCGGCCCACGCCGGGGATGCTGGTCATCTGGGACATGGTCTTCGGAAGCACACCATTGAACTCTTTCTTGACGAACTTCGCGGCATTAATGATATTGCGCGCCTTATTGTGGTAGTACGTTACGGAGCCTATAGCATTTTCGAATTCCCGAAGATCAGCTTTCGCATAGTCGTCTATGGTCTTGTACCTTTTGAAAAGCTCTTTCGTCACCATATTCACGCGCCGATCGGTGCATTGCGCGGAAAGCTGCACGGCGACCATGAATTGCCATGGCGTCTTGTAGACAAGCTCGGTGCCGACGTTGGGAAAAAGCTTTTTGAGCGCCCGATCGAGTTTCTGAAATCGCGCCCTCCGTTCTTTGAGCTTTGCCGGGGTCATTTGAGTGTCGGGAGCGATACGGCCAAGTGCTCAAGCAGCATCTTCATGCTGGGCGAGCGGTCGTTCGCGTAGCTGCGCGCCTTCGCGATGTCCTCGAGCCCTTCGCGTATCTCTTTCTTTCCTTTTGATTTTACAAGCGCCGCGTGCAGGCCCGCTTCAAGCCCGTCGAGCAGGTCGCGCACGCGCTCCTTTACCGCCTCCTCGTCCTTAAGCAGCTTCGTTATCTCGGCGCTGCGCGCGGCATAGGGGCTCGCTAAGAAAGTCTTAGCACTGTTCGAGCTTGCTGTAGAGCCTTCCGGCTCCGGACCGGGATACGCAAGCAGGCGCGAGCGCAGGGTGGCAAGTATCGAGCCGTACGGGGCAAGCAGAAGAAAGATAGTCCCATCCTGCGGCTCCTCGAACAGCTTCAAAAGCGCCTGCTGGGCGTCGGTGGTTATTGAGGAGACGCCTACTATATATAGTGCGCGGCCGGATACGCTGCTTAAAGAGGCCGCGCGCACGAGCTCGCGCGCTTCCTCGATGCCGAACTTCTCGAACCCTGCTACTTGCACGTCCGGATCGCTCGCTTCGGGAAAGTTAAAATATTCGCGCGCGCTTTCCGCAAGCGCGGGAAGCTGTGCAAGCGGCCCCTCATATATATACGCATGGTGATGCGCTTGCGGCATACGATTATCTCTTCGCGATGACGGCCTTCTTGTAGGTGTCGAGGTGCTCAAGCGCGATGCCGGTGCCGCGGGCCACGCAGAAGAGCGCGTCTTCGGCTACCTGCGCCTTCACGCCCGTGCGGCGCAGGACGAGCTCGGGAAAGTTGCGCAGCATCGACGTGCCGCCGGTCATCGTAATGCCGCTGTCGATGATGTCGGATGCCAGCTCCGGCGGCGTCTCTTGAAGCACGTCGCGGATGGCCTTGATTATCTCGCGCAGCTCCTTGCCTATCGCCTTCACCACATCGTTGGTCTTGAGTTCGGTAGAGCGCGGGAGCCCGGTGATAAAGTCGCGGCCGCGCACGGTCATGGTAAGCTCTTCCTCCACCGGTACCGCCGAGCCGATGGTTATTTTTATGGCCTCGGCGGTCTTCTCTCCCACCCCGAGGTTAAAAGCCTTCTTCATATAATCCATTATCGCGTGGTCGAGCCGGTCGCCCGCGCACTTTACGCTGGTTGAGGCCACGATGCCGCCGAGGGAAATCACCGCCACATCGCAGGTGCCGCCGCCCAGGTCCACTATCATATGCCCGCGCGATTCCTGAATGGGCACGCCCGCGCCTATGGCCGCAAGCACCGACTCTTTTACCACATACGCGGAGCGGGCGCCCGCGCGCACGGTAGCCTCGACGACCGCGCGGCGCTCGGTCGAAGTAACGCCGGTGGGAACCGAGACCATCACCTCGGGCTTGAAAAGCTTGAACTTGCCCATCGCCTTGCGGATGAAATAGCGCAGCATCGCCTGGGTCACGCGGTAGTCCGCGATGACGCCGTCCTTAAGCGGCCGGTACGCGATTATCTCGCCCGGGGTCCTGCCGATCATCTCCTTCGCCTCCACACCCACGGCGAGAATGCGCCGGTCGGCCTCCGAAATCGCCACCACCGACGGCTCGTTGAGCACAACTCCCTTTCCGGGCACGAATACGAGCGTATTCGCAGTGCCCAAGTCGATGCCCAGCTTCGGAGTAAAGAATGCCATCGAGCCAATAATACGCGAGTCTCCAAGACAAAACAAACGTAGGCTGACAAAGTTGTATTAAAAGGTATCATATGAACCGAACTGCACCGGGAGACATAGCCATGATACTGAGCATACTTTTCGGATACGGGGTCGCGGCGGCGCTCTGCTTCCCCATCCTTGCGGCCGTCTTCAAAGACGACATCCACGACGAACTCCAACAGGCGCGGGAAACAGGCAACCGCTTGAGGGAAAAACAGGTCATCCTCAATGTCCTCATTTTTCTACTCCTGCTGGCGCCTCTCGCAATGGCAACGTTGCCTGTCGGGCTCCGGGAGCGCCGATTGAGGCGCGAATTGGTGGCGAATCTGGAGAGAAGAATCGCGCTCTCCGAAGCGTCCTGACCCAAGAATCTTACCGCCGCACGACCCTTGGGTCGTGCGGCGGTTCGCTTTTTCAAATAAACATCCTTGAGTTTGATATATCAAACTGAATTTGAAACATTCTTTTTTCTATTCTTCGGGATATTATATTTTTTCCCGCTTGATTGAAAGGCCGAGCTTTTGGAGGCGCTCTTCTATATGCGCGTAGCCCCGGTCTATGAGGTAGGCGTTGTCGATCATTGAAGTGCCTTCGGCAACCGCCGCGGCCACGAGGTACGCCAGGCCGCCGCGCAGGTCGGGGCTTTGGAGATTCTTGCGGGTGAGTTTGCGGGGCCCGCGCGCCAGCACGCGGTGCGGATTCATGACGCTCAAGTCCGCGCCCATGATGACCAGGTCGTCCACGTAGCGGAAGCGGCCGTCAAAAATAGTTTCGAGGATGCTCCCCTCGCCTTCGCACTGGCTCATGAACACCGCCATAGGCGCCTGGAGGTCGGTCGGAAAGCCCGGGTACTCGTGCGTGCGGACGGACACCATTTTATACGGCGCGTCGGACTTAGTGATACGGATCGAGTCCGCTTCAACTTCCATCTGCACGCCCGCCTGGCGCAAAAGCCCCAGCGGAACCTCGGCCCACGCCGGATCGCAGCTGGTTATCGTTACGTCTTCGCCGGTGAGCGCGGCAAGAATGGCGAGGCTTCCGGTTTCGATGCGGTCGGGCGGCACGGTAAATGCTTTGCCTTCAGCACGCAAGAGGCTTCCGCCCTGTATGCGGATGCTCGGCGTCCCCGCTCCCTCGATGCGCGCGCCGCATGAGTTCAAAAAATCCGCCAGATACCCAATCTCAGGCTCCATGGCTGCGTTTTTGAGCACGGTTTCTCCCTCCGCCAGCACTGCCGCCATCATCAGGGTTTCAGTGCCCGTAACTGATATAAGCGGGAACGTGATGTGCGCGCCGCGCAGCGGGCCGTTGCTGCGGATCTTAAAATAGCTTTCTTCCTCCTCCACCTCCGCGCCCATCGTGCGGAAGCCGGCGAGAAAGAGGTCAATCGACCGCTCGCCGAGCACGCATCCGCCCGGAAACGGGAACTCCACCGCCCCATAGCGCGCCAGCACGGGCCCGGTCAAAACGATGGAAGCGCGGAACCGCTCCGCTATGTCTTGGCGCAACACGGTAGGCTGGGCCTTGAGCGCATCAAGCAATTCGCGCATACGGCCCACGTCCTCGATATCGGGCACGTTCTCTATGGGAAACTCGTCCTCAAACAGCACCGTCGCCGGAAGTATTTTCAGGACCGCGTTCTTGGCCCCGCCCACGGCTATCGTTCCCCGAAGCGTTCTTGCCCCGGCGAGCCCGTCCACGACGAATCGCTCACTCATGGTTTTCGCTCCGCACGCGGTTACGGATAAACGCCGCCGCTTTCGCTTTCGCCTCCGGCGTGTGGTTCTTCGGATTTATCTCCCACCAGAACTTTTTGGAGAAATGCTTCGCCTGGTCGCACATGCTCTTGAGCGCGTACAGGTCCTTCGTCGGTATCGCCTCGAGGATCTTCCCCATCCGCGGCATGGTGAGCGGCGTAAGGCCGTCTTCGATGCGCGACGCATTTAATTTGGTCCGGAAGTACTCCATCATCTCGCCGCGCTCGGTCATGCGCTCGCGGCGCTGTGCGGGCCGGCCCGGGATTCTGCTTCCCTCCGCAGGGCTGGCTCCCTTCAAATGCGATCCGATATGCTCCATGCGTCCATTGTACCGCGTTGCGCAAAAGCCCGAAAATCGGCATATTGGAAGGGTGAAAGACCATATTGTCCAGATAGGCGACCCCGTGCTCAGGGAGGTCGCCAAGCCGGTCGCAAAGAAGGATATCGGCTCGCGAAAGCTTTCCGGCATCATCAAGCGCATGACCGACCTCCTCAACAAGGAGGAATTCGGCGTTGCCATCGCCGCCCCGCAGATAGGCGAGTCGCTGAGGATATTCGTCGTCTCCGGCCGGGCGTTCGTCCCCCGCGCCGGGGAAGGCGAGGAGGAGCGCGATGTACCGCCCGCGAAAGTGTTCATCAATCCGAAATTGACGCGGCTCTCGCGCTCCAAAAAGGAGATGTCGGAAGGCTGCCTGTCCGTGCGCGACAAGTACGGCAGCGTCATCCGGCACGAGAAGGCCACGGTGGAGGCGCTCGACGAAAAGGGCCGGCCGTTCATCTACCACGGCTCAGGGCTTATCGGGCACATCTTCCAGCACGAGACAGACCACCTGGACGGGATACTATATATAGACAAGGCGGTGCACCTGGAGGACGACGAGGGGTTCAAGAAGCTCGGCGCGCGCCGCAAGAAAGGGGCTAAGTAAACACCATGAGCTCCAAGAAACCTCTATTCGCATTTTTCGGCACCCCGAATGTGGGCGTCAAAGTGCTTGAGCGTCTGGAGGCCAACGGCCTGCTTCCCGCGCTTGTGGTAACCGCGCCGGACAAGCCGCGCGGGCGCGGACAGGTACTTTCCCCTTCCCCGGTCAAAGAGTGGGCGCTTGAGCGCGGAATCGATATTGTTACTCCCGCGACGCTCAAGGACACCGCATTCCTCGAGTCGCTTCAGAACACCGACTGGGACGTGTTTGTGGTTGCCGCCTACAACAAAATCTTATCAAGGACGGTCCTTGATATTCCGCGCCGCGGCTGCCTCAATATGCATCCCTCGCTTCTGCCGAAGTTCCGCGGCCCCTCGCCCATCATGTCGGCAATACTTGAGGACGAACGCGAGACGGGCGTCTCGGTAATGCAGATGACCGAGGCAATGGACGAGGGGCCGGTGGTGGCGCAGGCGCGGGTGGAAATAGCTCCGGAAGACTGGCCGCTCCCCAATTCCATTCTGGAAGACTTGCTCGCAACCGAAGGCGGCAACCTGATGGCCGAAGTGATGGAGCCGTGGATTGCGGGAGAAATAGCGCCCGAGCCGCAGAACCCCGAACTCGCGTCGTATACGAAGAAGTTCTCCGACGAGGACGCGCGGATAGATCTGAGCGAGGACGCACGAAAGAATCTTTTGAAAATCCGCGCGTTCGACCGCGGCCCGCGGGCGTATATGCTTACGAAGGAAGGAAAGCGACTCATCATTACCGATGCGGAGATCCGGGACGACAAACTTGAGATCTTGAAAGTGATTCCGGAAGGCAAAAAAGAGATGCCGTACAAGGATCTTTTGAAGAATTGACTTTTTTATAAAAAGGAAGTATAATAGGGTGTAGAAAGAGCTTTGCGGTACGGCAGACACGGCCTTGGCCTGTCCCCCGGCGCGAAGGAGGTGCGAGCTATGCGTCGCATCTTGGACGGTCCTACCTCGAAAGAGGTATCTCTAAGGAGTAAGTGGATCTTCCGAATGGCGTTGCCTGTCAGCAGTGCCAAAAGGCCGGTTCCTGCGCGCATCCTTCAATGGATCGCGTCGCAGGAACCGGTTTTTGCTTTTTCTAAAACCTGTCGCGAAAGCCGCGGACGAAGTCCTTCACGCGGCCGGCGCCGCGGCGCAAGAGGTGGATGCGCTTTTTCTTGCCCCGGCTGAGCTCTTTTACCAGTTCGCCTACGCTCGCGTCTATCGCCGCATGCATCGTAGTTCCCCACGCTTCCGCGCGATAGACCTCTCCGCTGGCGGATACCGTCAGTTCGGCGCGGTATTTGTCGCCGTCGCGCACCTTCGAGTAGTCGAGCTCCACATCGGCGAGCGCGGTTGAGTCCCCGTCCAAGAACTTTCCGGCATGCTCGAGCTTTTTCTCAACATACCCGCGCAGCTCCGGCGTTATCGCTACTTCAGTGCCTTTGATGTTGTAATTCATGCGATTAAGGTTATTGCAGTAAGTATACCAAACCGGCTATTTTACGCTGTGCGCCGCGGCGATACCCGCAAGCGCCTCTATGAATAGCGGGTTCGTATTGGGAAGCTCTATGCGGTTGTAGTCTATGCCGAAGTCCTCGCACTGCTTGCGGGCGGCAATATCGAGGTCGTAGAGAACTTCCAGATGGTCGGATAAGAACTGTATTGGCACGATGAGGACCGCCTGAGATTTTTTGTCGCGCAGTTGCGCAAGGATATCGGTCAAGTCGGGCTTGAGCCACTCCTCCGGCGTATGCCCGGCGCTCTGGTAGCCGCCGTACCATTCCAGGTCGCGAGGCAGCTTTGCGCGCACGGCACTGATAGTGGATTGTAATTGTTCCAGATACTGCGGATCTTTTTTAACTACCCGCTGCGGCAAACTATGCGTGGTAAAGATGACCGGCGTATTTCCGCCCAGCTTTGCAAGCGATTCCTCTACACGGCTGGCGAGCAACTCCGCAAAATGCGGCTCGCTCGGCCACGGGCCGGCCACGACCGCCTTCCCTTCCGAAAACCCATGCTTTCGCGCGGCTTCTGCAAATGCGGCAGTATAGCCCTCCATGATGAACGAGGAAAACTGCGGCGACAGCACGATGCCCAGAAGCGAATCCGCTCCCGCGGCTTTGCACTCCGCAACCGCTTCTTCTATAAAAGGCGCCGAATGCCGCATGCCTGCGCGGGCAATGTATCCGCTTCCTAACCGAGCCTCAAGCGCTGCGGCCTGCGCTCGCGTTATGTCCACAAGCGGTGAGCGGCCGACAAGCCGATAGCGGTTCTCAAAATCCCTGATAAGCTCCTCGGACGCCTTGCCTTTGTATATGCGCTCAAAATACTCCCGCGTGCCCTCGGCAGTCGTGGCGGAGCCGTAGGTCATGAGCACGACGCCCGTTTTCCTATTTGCCGTGGACATAGTCTACGAGCTTTTTTACGACGCGGTCGTCCGCTTCCGGCGGCATGCCGTGGCCGAGGTTGAATATGTATCCCTGTTTCGGCTCGACTTGCGCAAGCATGGCATCGACGGCGCTCGTGAGCGTGTCCCAAGGCGCCAGAAGCGTTGCCGGGTCGAGATTGCCTTGGAGCGACTTGCCGCCGACCCGCTTTTTCGCCTGCGAGAGGTTCAGCCTCCAGTCGACGCCGATGACCTCGCAATCGACATTTGAGAACGCTTCGAGCATGCCGGCAGTGTGAGTGCCGAAGTGGATGCGCGGCACGTTCTCGTTCTTGAGCGATGCGAATATCCTTTGCACGTGCGGCAGCACCTGCGCCTCGTACTGTACAGGCGAGAGCGCTCCGACCCAGCTGTCAAACAGCTGCACCGCCTGCGCGCCTGCGGCTATTTGCGTCCGCAGGTACCCGATGACGCCGTCGGACAGCGCGGTCATGAGCGCATTCCATGCTTCCGGATCCTCCAGCATGAAGCGCTTAGTCTTAAACCAGGTGCGGCTGGGCTTCCCTTCTATCAGATAGCTTGCAAGCGTGAAGGGCGCTCCGGCAAAGCCGATGAGCGGCACGCGGAGCTTGCCGCGCAGGATGCGTATCGTTTCTTCAAGATACGCGATCTTCCGGGCATCGAATACCGCGAGCCGCGCAACTTTTTCCGGGGTGTCTATCGGATCGTCTATGACCGGCCCGACGCCCTCGACTATTTTCACCTCCACCCCCATCGCGATAGGCAGCAGCATGATGTCGGCGAAGAGTATCGCCGCATCCACGCCGAGCAGGTCTATCGGTTCTATGCTTACTTGCGCGGCAAGCTCGGGCGTTTGGGTAAGCGAAAGGACATCGTGCGTTTCGCGGAGCTTGCGGTAGCCAGGGAGCGAGCGCCCCGCCTGGCGCATGAACCACACCGGAATGCGGTCTACCGCTTCGCCCCTGCAGGCTTTCAGAAATATGCTGTCGCGGGAGTCAATTTTCATAACGTATCGAGCGCTTCCTCAATGCTTGTATGCACGCCGGTAAATATCGGCGTGTCGGACTTAGTGTAAACACGTCCCCTAGTGCCGCGCAGTTCCATGACGAGGCTCTGGAACTCCTCAAGGCTGTCCATCTGATAGGAAACGATGAACTCCTGGTCATCTATGCCGAAGGAATACAGGAGAAGTTGCGAGATGCTGCTTGAGTACTTGCGGCCAACCTCTACGTGCTCTTTCATCATGGCGCGGCGCTCATCGTACGGGAGCTGGTGCCACGCCTCGGTCTTAGTGAACGGGTACACCGTGAGGTAGCGGTGCGGAGCCTCGGGACTGCTCTCCTTGGACGCGTGGCCGGGATTGTATTGCGAGGACCGCACAAGGCCCGTGAGCGAGTGCGTGACGCGCAGGCGGGAGCCGAGCGGCGTATGGAGGAGCCAGGAAACCGCCCGCGCGATATCGGCCGCCTCCCAGGCGTTGAGGTGTAGCATGAAGCGCGTGCCGGGCTTAAGGCCAAGCGTTACATAGGCCTCAGCGCGCAGATTTCCCCTGCCCCGCAGGCACTGTACAAAGGCTTCTTTGCCCGCTTCGATTTCCGCCCTGGGGAGCGAGCCGAGATCGGGAAGAAGGTCGAAGAATACGTAGCTGTAGCAGGGCATCGTCTGATTATACGGGTTTGATGGAAACTTTCTTCCATCCGGCCTTTCGCGCGGCTCGGGCGGTCGTTTCTCCTATGCATATGGCGGGAATGGCCTGTACTGTAGTGCGGCCCGCGCCGCGCAGCTGTTTGAGCAACCCTGCTACCCCGGACGGGCTTTTGAAGTAGAGGCTCTTGATGCCCCCCGAAAGAAGCGCGCGTTTTTGCCGGGCGGTAAGGGGCACCGGGTCAACCGTATACAAACTAATAGTGCGTACAGAAGCGGCGCGCCTGCGCATCTCCCCTAATATGTCCCCGGGGGCGATGGCCGAGCGCGGGAACAGCACGCGCTTGCCCGTAAGCGGCAGGGCAAGAAGATTTTTGCGAGGGCCAACCGCGCGCATGCGGGCTCGCGGCAGCGTGAGATGCCGCTTGCGGAGCTCTTGAGTGAAAAACCTTACCGCATTCTTGCTGGTGAATACGATGAGGTCGTAGCGGCCGAGATTGGCGAGTATATGCCGCGAATTTTTTGAAAGAGGAAGTGCCCGGGCGCGGACTCGTATCTCAAGCGTCGAGGCCATACCTATGCCTCAAGAAACTTTCGCGCAAGGCGTTCCCCCAGACTATGGCTGTCTTCCCATGGGGCGCGCAGTTCTTCGCGTATAACCTTTTTGTCGTCGGTTTCGCGCATGCCGATAAGCACGCACTTGTTTCCCTGGCGGAATGCGTACGCGCCGGTCGGCGATTTGCATCCGCCGCCCATCGCTTTGGAGAACGAACGTTCTATGCGCGCCGCGCGGGCGGCGTCGGCATCCTGTATTTTTTTAAGAATATCGTCCAACGCGCCGCCCTTCTTCGCCTGTACGGCGAGTATTCCCTGCCCCGGCGCGGGCGTCATTTCGTTCGGCTCGAAATACCGCGTAACACGGGCTTCAAGCCCCAAGCGCTTGAGCCCCGCGGCGGCGATAATTATCGCGTCGTAATTGCCCGAGGAAAGCTTTTCGAGCCTGGTCGGCACGTTGCCGCGGACGCTTTCCATTTTTACGTCCGGCCGCAAGGCGAGCATCTGCACTTGCCTGCGCGCGCTGTCGGTGCCGACGACCGCGCCCCGCTTGAGCGCCTCAAGCGGCTCGCCGTTCTTGGTGACAAGCACGTCCCGCGCATCCTCGCGCGGCAAGTATGCCCCGATATTCAGCCCTTCCGGCATATCCTCGGCCATATCCTTGAGGCTGTGCACCGCTAAATCTATTTCACCAGTTAGAAGCAGCTCTTCTATTTCCTTGGTGAACCACCCCTTGCCGACGGTATCCAGCGGAATGGGCCTTTGGTCCGCGTCGCCGCGCGTTTCGATAACGCGTATGTCTATAGAAAGAGAAGGCTCGGCCGCCGTGAGCGCGGCCTTAACGATATCCGCCTGCTTAAGAGCCAGAGCGCTCCCCCGCGTGCCAATAGTGATCCGCTCCGGCCTTGTCATACAAGGATAGTACCGTGGCGGAAAGGAAAAACAAAAAGCCGCCCTTTTGGAAGGAGCGGCTCATCAGAGCAGAGAAAGCGAGAACTTACGCCGCGTGCTGCTTGGCGCGCTTTTCTTCACGCGCCTTGCGGGAACGTTCACGGGCCGCCTCGAGTACCCGTTCCTTGCGGGCTTTGTAGGCGGCGATGAATTCGCGTCCGGCTGTGCGCCCGAGCCAGCGCATCAATCCGCCGACAAGCGCGCGGTCCCGCGCGGTAGTGTCGCGCGCGTCGTAGGAGCATATGCTGAGTATGCCGTTGTGCCGGCAACGGGCATTGCAGACATGGGTGAAATGCATGGCGAGGTCGACAGGACTATGCGACTTTTCCCTTTCGAACTCCAGTTTGACGAGGAACTCGCGTTCGGGATGATGCGGCGGGAGGAATGACCACGTATCTTCGAGGAAACACCTCCCAACGCTTGTGCCGAACCACTGCATGGCGCTCGAGAGCACCAGGATGTCGCGACCCAGGTACGGCAGGCCATCGAATACGAAGTCGCCCCCGGTGATGCGGTTCGCCGTTGCGAGCCCGGGCAGGATGTCGTGAATGATAGTCCGAGCCGGGAGCGGCCTCGGAGCATTGAGGCGATTGCGCTTGTCCCAGAACCTTGCAATCACCTCCTCCGTGTTTACCCAGTGCGGGTTTTCCGATTCGTAGCGAAGCCGTTGTCCCCATGAGGGAAGAACGAAGCCGTATGGCGCCAGGGAAGGATTCACCAAAGGGTGACGCATGACCATGTCCTTTCATGTTCGTCCACGAAAGACTATATACTAAGAGTCATGAAAAACATAACGGGCATAGGCGGGTTCTTTTTCCGGTCGAAAGACCCTGCGGCGCTGAAGGAGTGGTACATCAATACCCTTGGCGTAGATATCCGGGAGATGGTCTGGCAGCAGCAGGCCGGGCCGACCGTATTTGAGACCTTTAAGCAGGACAGCGATGCCTTCCGGGCTGACAAGCAATGGATGCTGAACTTCCGGGTTACGGACCTTACATCATTAGTACAAGAGTTAGAAAGCAAAGGCATTGCCGTCGAGCAGAAGGAGGAATGGAATAGCATGCCCGAATATGGCACCTTCGCGCGCCTTGAAGACCCCGAAGGAAACCCGATAGAGCTGTGGCAGCCGGCGAAAGAATAATCTTTAGAGCCTACGCAAAGGAAAAGCCGCCTCTCGTGATGAGACGAGAAGCTAAGCTTTTCGTCCCGCCGAGAGGCGGCCAATAAAATCTACTTAAAACTCACTTTCCCTTTTTCTCCTCGTTTATTGTCCGGCCAATATTCTGCGGTGAAGTGCCTCGGCCAGTGATCAGGAAATCCTTGCATGGGACGAGTATCGCATGTAAGCGTCCACGGGCCCTCATTGGTCGTTGGGCGGCTCACACTATTGACCCATGCATCTAAGCGACTCATTGATCGATGGTCCTTATGATAGACATCGAAGGCAACCGTCTTGCGGCCAGGACCCCTTGTCGGATCATATTGGCTCATGATGATTGCCAAAAGATCAGGACCGTCGTGGATTGTGCCAAAAGAAGTTTCGAGAGCCATCGGGCTTCTCCTTTGTGTGGTCCCTTAACGGGTGCAGAGACCAAACACCCTTACCTCATGCGATTGAGGCGACCTGTCTCATGACAGGAATTGCATTAGAAATACAATATTGAAGTAAATTCGTCAACCAAGAATGACGCGAATAAATTCCCAAGAATGGACAGTCTTTTGAATAACTAAATCGCGTTTCCGCGCATGATAGGATGCAGGAATGCTGCGCGCTTCGTCTTTTACATTCGGCTCGTATACAGTCGACGCCACCAGCTCAACCGTCTCCTTTAGGTATCGGGTGGAATGGAAAAGCGGGATACATAAGACGTTTACCGACCGGCTTATTCTCAAAGACGTGCCACCGGAAGCATGGGAGAAAGTACCCAAAGCCGTGCTTGAGCCAACACTCCGGGCGCTCCTCCTGATGCTCGGCATCAACTATTGGTGCGTCTTCCCTACCAGGAACATCCATATCGAAGGGTTTGCGCTCACGCGCGAGCAGGCGAGCTTCTGGGACTCGCTCTATCTAAACGGGCTCGGGGAGTTTTTCTACAGCATGCAAATGGACTTCCGCGAACTAATCGCGTTCCCGTATGATGCGTCGCTTGCCGCGCCTGCTCCTGCGCGGCTCGCTCGCCCCGAGCGGGCGCTTCTTCTAAATGGCGCAGGCAAGGATTCTATCCTCTCCGCCGAAATGCTTAAAGCAGCCGGCACGCCGTTCGACTTTTTTGCGTTCGCTCCGACGCCAGTCCACAAGCGGGTCGCCGCGCTCGTTGGCGCAAATACTATTAGCGTCACCCGCCGCCGCGACCGGCTTATGAATACGATTATGGCATGGTCGAACGTGTCCAACGCCTACCCCTCCGTTTCTACCTTCACGTTTACAGCTACCTTGCTCGCAGAGCTTCTGGGCTACAGCTCTATTGTTTTTTCCAACGAGCGCAGCGCCGACTTCGGAAACCTTACCTACTTAGGACTGTCAGTGAACCACCAATGGTGCAAATCGTCGGAGGCGCAGAAGCTGATAAACGACTACATACAGCGCTTTATAACGCCGGACATTTCGACGCGCTCGCTCCTGCGGCCGTTCAGCGAGCTGGAAATCGTACGACGCTTCGTGCAGTACCCCCAATACCTGAGCGTTGCCACGAGCTGCAACGCCTATTTCTGGCTGTCGCGCCCCGAGCAGCTGCTGCGCCGCGCCCCCTACTGGTGCGGGCGGTGCCCGAAATGCGCATTCCTCTTCGCATGCTATGCGGCGTTCCTGCCGAAAAAGGAAGTGGTAGATATGTTCGGCGCCGACCTATACGCGCGCAAACGCCTGCTGCCGCTCTTCAGGCGCATCCTCGGCATAGAAGGGTTCAAGCCGCTTGATTGCGTCGGCGAGCCCGAAGAAATGATCCTTGCAATGCACTATGCTCAAAAAAGCGGAGAATACAAAAGCGAACCGGCAATGCAGATGTTCGAAGGACGGTTCCCGTCAGATTATGATTTCGACGAGATTGCACGGAAGGTTTTTGTTTAGTCTCAGGCTGCCTGAACGGAAAGACACCTAGTCCCCCGCGTCAGGAAGATAGGAGGCAATTTTTCTAAAATTGGCGACGAAAGAAACCTTTGGTGTCTTTAGCGGGGGTCGGGGGATGTTGCTCGACATTGCACGAGAAATCGGAACCTTTTGGAAGACGAATAAGGCCCATATTTGGTTGCCAAATATCAAGCAGGGTTTCTTTGGAATCACGAGGCCGACTGAGAAAGAGATGGCTGAGTTTAAAGGCTAATGACACCTCTACACTGTTTAAACTCTACATCTAAAGAGTTTTTGGTATAATTGATTTATGAAGAAGGATGTATCACAAATAAATAACCTAAAAGATGGATCACAATGCGAAGTTGTCGGTGGTACTCATGCGGGCAAGTCCGGAGTGGTGAGAGACATAAAGACGAGCAAAACTGGACACATCACTATTACGGTAGTCCAAGCAAATAGCGTGCGGTTCAAGACTCTTGCAAAAAATGTTGTTATAAAAAAATAGGCACTCCAATCAAAAAGACCCGCTAGTGCGGGTCTTTTTGATTACTCAACTTCTATCTTCACTTTCTTCTTTCTCTCTTCTTCGGACTTTGGCAAGGTTATAGATAGTACACCATTCTTTGACTTCGCAATGATGCCATCCTTGTTCACTCTTGCAGGCAGTGCGAACTCTCTGCGGAACTCACCAAACTCCCGCTCATAGCGATAGACTTTACCTTGCTTATCTTTAGACTTGTCTTCTTTCTCGATTTTGCCGGAGAGTGATAGGTAATCGTCTCCAACCTCAACGTTTATATTCTCCGCATCAATGCCTGGAACATTAGCTGTCACTTTTATCTCATTCTCTGTCTCCTCAACATCTACCTTTGGAAACAGCGTACTGACATTACCGAGGGCTCTATTACGGAATAGACTCGGCGACATCATAGAGAATGGATCAAAAGCATCATCGAAGAATCTATCAATGAGAGAGAAAGGACTTGCGAATTCGTCACGCCTTTGAAGAGAGTTGTTATCTACCTTCTTGATTGCTGTATTCATAGGCTTGTTGATGATTAGATTCTGGTAATGCCCTTGATATCGATCTATTACAAGGGTGATGGGTTATATTTTAGAAAGCTATCCGCTTTCTCTGACTCGCTTGTACGAGTTTTTGTACTAACACTATTTAGCTGTATGGGGTTATGTGGCATCAGAAATTGAACGAATGAATTTCTTGAGCCATCTTTTGTTTTGAGTTCACATTGTTTGACTTAAGGTTCATTAATTTTTTCTATACCACAGTGAGTGACCACCTCACTGTACAACCTATTAAACGAACATTTCTGAAAAAGGTGTCATTTAGAACGAGTACCAGAAACTTCGGAAAAGCTCATCCTGCTTGCGGAAGTACTCATCCATTGCTTTCTGGTGGCGGATGACATTTTCTCGCATTTCTTTCACATCAGCTTCAGTGATTGGCGTAGTTGTCGAATATGTTTTGGCTTGCTTGCCATCATATACAGTTACGATCTCATTCCTATATCCATATGGGGACTCGATGACCGCAGTACTGGTTGTTGCGTTGCTTGTAACTGGTGGCGTAGCAGTAGGGGCAACAGCTGGCTGCGCCAAGAAATATACGTTTGCAATCACGCTTGCTACCAAAAGCACCGAGACTATGCCTATCGTATTTTTATCTTTAAATATGTTGATAATTTTATCCTTCATACCCTATTAAACGTAAAAGGGTTCAAAAGGTGTCGCTCTATTTTCCCAAGAATCCTGCTTTGGTTTGCTTACGCTTTTTATCAGCAAAGCCAGCGATATCTGTAATGTATGGGTGGTCTTTGAGTTTTTTCCTGGTGCGAGAAAGCGAGAGTTTAACTGCATTTTCTGTGGTGCCTGTGGCAATCGCGATATCTTTCATCGACATATTTTGCTGGTAGTGCATAAGGAGTTTGTCGCGGTTTGATTGCGGCAAGTCTTGAATAGCACGCCACAAGGCTTCAGCATCAGATTTTTTCTCGATGTTCTCAGTCACTTCGTAGGGGATATCGTCAATTGCCTCAAACGGAATTGACTTTGGTTTGCGATAGTGATCAACAAGGACGTTGTGAGCGATGGTGATGAGGTAGGTCAGATATGAGTACCCTCGGTTCTGAAAACGATTGAGGTATTGAAAGCCTCGTAAAAATGTTTCTTGCATCAGGTCTTCCGAGAGCATCTTGTCGTGTCCTGTACGATACCAGAAATAGTTAAAAACTTTGTCGGAATATTTGGTATAGAGTTTCTCGTATTCCTTGGGATTTTGCTTTGCGAGGGCAACTAATTGTATGTCATCATTGTTCATACGTTGCCCCTATTTTATCAATTTTTAGGAGAATGTTAATTTAGATAATTGACTTCTTCCAGCCTTCGATCAATGATCGTCGGTGTATGAAAAGAAAGACTAAAAAATACCCAAAACACACCTGCCAGTTTTGTGGCTCTGATCGTAAACTTGTAGAAACTATTATTGATGATGAATTCTACTGGGATGAGACAACAAAAACGTATCAACCTAACGGCTTTACTAATAATTTTGAACATACCGGCTATGTGCGATGTGCGGTTTGTGAGCAAGAGTGGACTGGACAGTAACCAAGCAATAAAAGACAAAACCCCACAAAATGTGAGGTTTCGTCACTAGGGCTCCGCTCGTTGGACATGTTTGGAACGGTCGATTGGAAGGCATTGGAGC
This sequence comes from Minisyncoccota bacterium, assembly GCA_035546615.1. Lineage (GTDB taxonomy): Bacteria > Patescibacteriota > Minisyncoccia > Phycocordibacterales > SBAW01 > GWA1-54-10. The sequence continues at coordinate 102,340 of DASZWM010000006.1, read as the reverse complement.
GCGAAATGCAGTGGCTTGTTATGGCAACGCCACGGCTTCAGATAACGAATCAGTAGGATTAAAAACAGAAACCGCCCACCGAGGAGCACCCGATGGGCGGTCCTGCAGTGAGCGGTAGGTGAAAGAAGCTCAATCGTCGTACTTGTTGAGGACTTCCCTCGGAGCGCTGATGAGGGCGTTCACGAGCAGCCATCCAGCGCTTGCCCAGAAGCCGAGAGCTTGCAGAACGCACATTGTGATGTAGACGTTCGGCAGACCGGCCCAGAACGTCCGCGCCACGGCGCTCCCGCTCGCTCCTTGTTGAAGGAAGGCGAAGAGGATTGCCAGGACGAGGATTCTGTAAGGGACGTTGCTGATAAACAGCCCGAGGAAGGCGTAGAGCCCGAACATGATAGCGAGCACCAAGGGAATGGCGACCGCATACCCGAACGGACCGAGGCTCTTCTTGTCCTTCTTGACCTCGCCGCGATCGTACAAGAGGAATCCGAACACCAGACCGAAGCAGGACGGAATGAAGACCGAAATCTTCACATAGTCCCAGAAGCCCCAGCCCGGCAACTCGAACACCGGCTCGTTTGCAAGCCACGGCAATGCGTCAGTCAGCGGCTTCTCCATCAGGAGGTAGCTGACCGCAGCACAGACGCCCGTGTAGATCATCAGGAGAGCGTCGACACCGTCCACGCGTTGAATCTTGTGGAAGGCGAAGAGGATGGCGTTGGAGGCAAAGTGCGCGAGCACCGCCGCCAGCAGTCCGTACTTCACGAAGATGTAGGTGAAGAAGATTCCGGCTACGAACTGCGGGAGTGTCCGCATCCAGTGCCGGTCTTCGGGATTCTTGAAGTTGGACAGGTGCACGAGCGCCCAGATGCCGTTGCCAAGCAGGAACAGCACATAGAACGCGAATGTACCCGACAAGGCCGGTATTTGCGGCAGCAGCCCTAGGAAGAGGCCGCGGGCGAAAAGCTCCTCAGCGAGCACGAGGACGAAGAACTTGAAGAAGTGGTTGCCTTCCGTCATGTTCTTGAAGAACTCGCTCACGCTGTGCTTGCTCGTCTTACCCAGCAGCACGCCCTGGAAGATGCCCGCACCGATGGTACAGGGTAATTCCAGGACGACTACCGCTATGATGGTCGGAACCATCATGAGAAAAGTCGTCTTTCCTTGGGTGAGCTGGTAGACGCTGCCCGTAAGCAACTGTCCCATGCCCTCCAGAACCGTTCCGACAGCGCCGAGCTTTACGGCGATGAGGGTGAGCAGAACGTATGTGCCGAAGACCGACCATACGCCCAGCAGTGGATTTTTCCCGTGCACTTCCGTCTCCTCTTTGTTTGAGTCAAATACTTTTAATCGTCACAGCGCACAAGCGCCAAATGAAGCACCTCTGCGCTGTGACGAATTGTGTAAAAGAACTTACTCGATGAGACCGCGATAAACTCGTGGGCTCAACTAAGGGGCGCATAAATTACCGTGCGCCCTATTCGGTCGAGGAAGTATCTCCTCATCTCGTTCTTCGTGCAGTTTCTCCTCCTGCGCCCAACAGTGCCATGATGGCTACAACCCATGCTATCGCGACGAGAATCGGGTGCTTGTCACTATAGAACACGGTAGCGTAGTAGGCGATCACGAACCGAGGTACGAAGAACCATCCGATCCACGCGAGAACCCCGAACGGCACGCTCGTAGCAAACAGGAGCGTAAGCCGAGGGAAGAACACCGCGAAGATGAGAAAGAACCCCGTATGGTAGTCCCAGAAGTAAAGCATGGCTTCCCCCTTATTGGAGCCGGGTTGCGACTACCCCAATTATAAACCCAAACAACATAAAAGTCAAGGCGTCAAGATGGCCCAAAATAAGGGTATTTTGATCAAAAAAGATGCAGGAAATAAGTTGCCAATAGGCCAAAAATGATTGCCCCAAGGGCTATAACGCCTCGGCCGTAGACGTTCTTTGCAATATCGACCAAAAGTTGCCACAAAAAGCACAGTACGAGCCACACAAGGTAGACCGGTATAAAAAGTACGTACAGAATTTTCTCAATGATGCGCGAGTCTCTCATAGACTAAGTACGTCGGCCAGCAGAAGGTAGGTGTAGATCACGTATCTTTCGGCCTCCTCACGCTCAACCTTGTCATGCGAACCGTTGCGGGTGCTCCATGAGCCCCGAGATGCACAAGGGACATATTTATTACGCCTGCACCAACGGCAAGGGTATTTGCAACAAGGTATACACAACTGAGAATGACCTCCTGAAGCCCGTATACGAGGTTTTAAAGGCTCTGGAGCGTATGCCGCAAGAGCAGATAGATGAGGTTGTAGCAGGGCTTAAGCAGTCCCACAGCTCAAAACAGGCCTATCATGGGCAAGCCATTGGTGGACTCCAAAAAGAGTACAACGAGATCCAGACCAAACTGGACCGGCTTATCGACCTACTGCTCGATGGGAGTATTACTAAGGATGAGCATGACAAAAAGTTGAAGCAGTTGAAAGGCAGGCAGCAGGAAATCAACATCCTCCTTGAGGAGCATACCGATGCCGACGAGAGCTATATAATCGCTGCGGCTACAGTGCTAAACCTGGCTAAGCGGGCACGAGCGCTGTTTGAAAGTTCTGAAGTCCCTGAGAAAAGGGCGCTTCTTAACTTTTTACTTCAGAACTCGACCGTAGACGGCAAAAAGCCAAGCTACGCCTTGCGTTCTCCCTTTGACACTATCCTTACTTGGTCTAAGCGACCTACTGGGCTCGCCCTTGTGGACGATTTTCGAACCTTGGACTGGGCAGAGGAATATCCATTTCCAAGCATGGCTTTGGGTGAATTGAGGTCTTTGGTTACAAACTAGCTCACCAGCTGGGAAAACCTTTCTTGAAACAACATGAGGCGGTCATACAAAGGGTCAGTCTTCTTGCTCTCTACCAAGGCCTTCAAGTCGCCATCGTCAATTGGAATGATAAAGCCCCTGTCATCCTTTGCGGTATCACGGCATCTTTTCATAAATAGCTCTTTGTCTTCAAAGTTCCTGCATACGATGAATCCTACTTTCCCTCTGCTTGGCGAGAATCTACCTGCAAGCTGGTCTAGTTCTGGATTTCCAATTTCTCTGCCATAGTTCTTACATTCAAAGAATATGTGTGAGGCAGGATAATGTGTGGCTGCCCAATGAAAGAAGCCAGAATCGGCCATATTCGTATAAGCAATATCAATCCTCTTTCTGCCCTCATGGATTTCTTGTTGAGGAACAGGGTACGCCAGCATGGGGTATAGCAAAGCAGTCAGAAGTCCTTCCACGGCCTTTTCATAGGCATCGGCAGCATCTTTCCCAGTAGATAGACTGATAACTTTATTGAGCAAAGCATCCCAGTCAGGAGTGGGTTGCTTTTCAATCTCTGCAATATCTTCAAGGGTGAGGGCTGGATGCTGCTCTTTTTTCTTTGCTTTCTTGTACTGGGCAAGTACCTCTGGGTATTTAATAGTTTCTCGTACCACCGCCTGCTTACCTGTGCCGTACTTTTCTTTGAGTGACTTTTTAGTAACTCTTTTCTTCTTATTTTTCAGGAGTTGAACCAGCCCAGAGTTCGCATCAATCTCTACTTGCTGCAGGTGGGTCAAAATGTAGTGCTGATAATACTCATTTACATCATAGTTCAGATGACGGCGCACGATTCCTTTTGGCACAAGAAGCAATCTGATGCCTGCAGCAACTGGCAGACGCACAAACTTCGAAGTCCACGCTTTCTTGCTTGAATCCCATAACGGTCCTGAATCAACTTCAGGTTGGGTAGGAATCCCATACCAATCACACATTTGCTGGGTGTATTGGATTAAAGGCGCACGAATAATGTTTGTGGCTATGTCCGAAACAATATCCACTGAAACTCCTTCTATCATCAGTACCGTATCTTCAAGGTCTTCAAGCAGTCCACTTTTGGTAGCTCGGCTTTCTTTAAGGGCGTTCCAAATATCATGGGCTGATTCGTTACCCACCGCACGCCCCCTTGATTTGTCCTTTGAAAGACCAAGATGGGTTTCGTTTGGCTCTCGCAGTACCGAAAGCAAGGCGTGGGCTTTATCATCCTCGCCGTTTTTTATTAGCCTGATTACTTCCTTAAAGAAGTCTTGAATGAGGTGTACGCATTCATCACCCCACTCTGACTGGAATTGGGTTATTGCTCTTGGACTTATAAAAACTGGGGTATCGCCCTCAACGTCTACATCAACAAAGTCCAGTTCTGGTTGCGTTTTTCCGAGGGAAAATAGTTCTGAAACACGCATCGTATTTGCTGGACATTTTAGTCCTCTGTTACAGGAGTGGGTTCTTCTTCAATCTCTGACGAGGAGTTGAGCTTTACAAGGCGCTCCCAATTTATAACGCCGTCATCGCAGTATTCGCTGCTGAATTCAGAAGTAAATTTATTGATGATTTGAGCATAGGCCTGCAAGAATTCCTCGTTCTTTTCTTTTGCCTTATGTCCCAATGGTTCAACGATGTCTACGTAAAGAGTAGGCACGCCCGAAATAAACTCCCAGAATCGCTGTCCGCACAGCTTCTTGTATTCTTCTTTGTCAGGCTGGTTATCACGTCCGTAGCAGCACCCGTTCACAGCAATAATATTCTGTGTGTTGCCGCTGGTAGCAAAGACCTTCTTGGCCTTTCGGAAGTTCTCTTTCATCTTTGTAATCTGACTGCTGTTGCCCCAGTTAGGTCCTGATTTGATGGCAACAATGTATTTCACGCCGTCCTTTTCGAACTCCAAGTCTATGCCTTCTGCTACGGATTTAGCACCATCGTAAACCTTTCCGCTTATGAAAATAGCAAGACCTTCCAAGAAGTCACCGAACATTGTTTCTTCCTGCGAAGAAAGGTGAGCATCAAGAATGGTCTTAACCAAAGCTTCTGAAGTAAGGATATTTTTTGCTTTGAAAAGATAGGGGTTCTTTCGTATCAAAACCTTCTTCAGCTTCAACTTGGACAAGCTTTCCAACCGTGCGGAATGGAAGCCACCAATGTTTTCTTCTACGTATTCAACCACATCCTTTATTTGGAGTTCTTTCATAGTGTTTGGACTTCCTTCTTTCTTGAAGGAAGGGAAACCTTTTCTTCAATCGGATGTAGGTCTTTTTTAGCCATCTGATAATACTCTTTCAGAATCTCAATTCCGATAGAGTTTCTGTTCATTCTCTTTGCAACACGTGCGGTTGTACCTGAACCCAGGAAGGGGTCAAGTACAACGTCACCTTCTTGGGTAAAGAGATTGATAAACCATTCAGGCAAAGCTTCTGGAAAGACTGCGCTATGGTTCTTATTCCCAGTTTCCGTTGCCATATGCAGCACATTATCTGGGAATGCTAAATCTCTACCTACCCATTTTGATACGTTCTTTCCAAAGCCGCTACCAACACGGGAATTATCCCTGCGCTTGTCCGTTTCGCTCAAATTCTTAAGTCGGGTCTTTGCCCAGTCGCCCATAGGTACACGCACGGCCTCTTGGTACATATTAAATTCCTTGGTCTTGTTGAACTGTAGAAGACGCTCCCAACCATCCCTGAATCGGTTCGGCCATTTTCCTGGGAAAGAGTTCTTCTTATGCCAGACAAATTCTTCAGTCCATAGCCAGCCTTGCTGCCTCAATGCCATGATGAGTTCCAAGACGTAGGTGTGTCTTTCACCCGCAACAACCTTTTCTTTAATATTCAAAATAAAAGTACCTGATGGCTTTAGCACCCTCAAAAGCTCGCTGCTGATTGGCAAGAACCACTCAACGTATTTATCAGGATGGATGCCCCCATAAGTTCCTTTTCTCTGGTCTGCATAAGGAGGTGAGGTAACAATCAAGTCAACAGAATTATCAGGAAGTTCCTGAAGTTTTTCTTTGGCATCACCTAAGATTATTACTGTAGTTTGTTCCCTCATTTGTGGCTTAATTCTAGCAAATTTTCTTGGTTTTAGCACTCAATCCTTAATGATTTCGGTATAATTATCATATGAGCAAAATAGAAACTGGAAGCCTTGCCTGCTTGGACGTTGCGGAAATGCAGATGGCTGGATGGTTCAAGTCAGGTGGCACAAGCATTCCTTTGCCGCCTTCGTCTAATATCCTTGAAGGAAGGGTTAGCGTGCAGCTTCACGGCCAGAAACAGGTGCATTTTACATATACAAGGGTTGATAGGTTGCGTAACAAATTACAAAGTTACGATGTTCAGATATGGCTTGCTTCCACGCCCTGCCATTTTGGTGGCGAACGTTTTTGGTTCAAGTGCGAGTGCGGTAGAAGGGTCACAAAGCTTTATGATTTTGGGAATCGGTATCAGTGTCGCCATTGCCTGAATCTCACCTATGCTAGTCGTAATAAAAACATCAGAGGAAAGAAGGGGCGTATGAATCAATACTTTGACCTACATGAAAGGATTGAGGCTTTGGAAGAAAAGGCGGTCAGGGAAACATGGGCTGGTGTTCCTACCAAGAAGCGACAACAGCTTGATAGGTTGTGGTCACGTGCTTTTGAACTAGAAGCAGTTTTGGGATAGTTGGTGAGGGTTATTTTTCAGGTCTACAAGTACCTGCTTTTCAAAGCAGCCGTGTCGTTCCAGCACCGCCTTTTCCGCTTCCATGAGGTAATCATCAAACCAGAGGAAGTCTTGGCTGAAGTCTATCCCGTCCGTCTTCAGGACATCCCATGTAGTAGGCCTAATTTGCCGTATAAGGCCGTGCGCTTCAGCAGGCAGCTTTCGTTCAAGATGAGCCACTACAGCCCCAGAATCGCCCTTACAGTGGGTTGTGAGCCAGTAGACCGTGTGGTTCTCAACCATGTGCCGCAGGAAGTCTACGACCCCTTCAGCTGGTTCGCCCTGTTTGGTCAGAAGTACGCCATCTACATCAAGATAGATATTTTTATTCGTCATTGTCATTGTTCATTTTACCCATTTCGAAAGCGGCAAAGAAGCCTCCTACCGCAAGGATTATGAGATTCAAAGGGAACGGAATAATGAAAAATAGCAAAACAGCTGGGAAGAACAGTAGATACCAGAAGTTGTAATTAACGTGGTGCAGAAATACCACTAGTACGATTACCCCTCCGATTATTAAAAAGATTATTTCTGGAAGCATTTGATTGGCTTCCCGAACGGGTACACAAAACCCGCCACGGGTAGAGGGCGAACCCTCTCGTACCAGTTTCCCGATACGGCCAATCAGACAACCCCATGACGGGTTTTGTATGTCTGATTGGACTTTTTCGCCATGCCCAGATTGCTCTGGGGTTAGGCTACTTTTTTATTCAGTTGTGTTCACATAATATCAAGAAAGCGACAGAGAGGCTATGTAAGTGGGGTGCTTCTACAGTTCTGTTGATAACTTTTGAAATTAGCCTTGTATTAAGCCACGGATTTTGTATCATTATCTGTAGGTTCATTCACAACTTGGTCACCGAATCTGGCGCAAGCCAACTGCGGTTTAAGTCATTCATCAATAGAGGTAGGATTGGTTTCAAGGCATATCTTGTACGTAGCCTAATGATTTAATAAGTGGGGATTCATGTTTAAGCTTAAATATTACGTTGCAACTGCTGGCAGGCTGATTACCTGACCTTAGAAAAACAATCATTAAAACGGCAGAAGCAAGATAAGTGAGCGTGAACAAAGGTAATAAAACAGCATCATCTTTCGATGATACTTGTTTGTTATTTTTGTTTACGCACCCTTAACAAACACCAGTATCCGAAAGGTACTGGTGTTTTGCGTTGAGGGACGCATTTCAAAGCCCATTGCTGGCTTTGCAGATTCCCTCAATCTGCCAAGCCAAGAGTGGGCTTTCCTAATGTCCAAAGATTCTAAGAACAAATATCAACGAGTAGTTTATGAACTACTGCACGAAAAGCCAGTTGCTTATAACGCTGGTCTTTCGAAGGCGCTTGGCTCTGTAAAAGCGGGTGTTCTTATTGGCCAGTTGCTTTATTGGCATGGCAAAGGACATGACCCGAATTGGACTTACAAAACCATCGAGGAAATGTATGAGGAAACTGGTCTTTCTCGCCGAGAGCAGGAAACCGCTATTGCTATATGCAAACAGAAAGGGATTTTGGAAGTCATAAGAAAAGGGATTCCACCTCGTAGGTATTTCAAGATAGATGTCGAAAAGGTCATTTCCTTGCTCTCTCAATTGAACAAAAGCGCCAAATTGAATTGCACGGTTGGTGAAGAACTAACTGCACCAATACGCCAACATAATTCAGAGAGTACGGCACAGAATACTTCAGATAATTTGGCAGTACATGCCAGCAGCGGATTACCCGCTGCCTTTGGGAAAGGCCATGAATAATCTGCCTCTACAAAAGAATGAGGTAGAGGAATCACAGGACGAAGTGCTGACGTTGGCTAGCTTCTTTGACCTGTTAGCTAAGTTTGATTTTGAAGATAAGCAGAAAGAAAAGCTAACAGAGCAAATTAATCAGACACAAAAATGTTATAATGACAACCAACATGAGGACTAAATGTGTAATCTACTGCCGAGTATCGTCACGTGAACAAGAAGACACGGGTTATTCTCTTGATGCGCAGCAGAAGCTGCTTGAAGAATACGCCTCAAAGAAAGGATTTGAGGTGGCGAAGATATTCAGGATTACTGAATCTGCGAGTGGTAAACAAATCAGAACCATTTTTTATGAAATGCTTGCTTATGTTGAGAAGCACGATATCGAGAATATTCTTTGTGAGAAGATTGACCGTCTTACTCGCAACTTAAAAGATGCAGCTGTTGTAAACGACTGGGTACAGTCTTCCCCTGACCGAACGGTTCACTTCGTCAAAGAGAATTTCATCGTAAGCAAGAATACACGTGCGCACGAGAACCTTGTCTGGGATATGAAAGTGGCTATTGCTCGGTTCTATACCAACAACCTTTCTGAAGAAGTGCATAAGGGTTTGAGCGAGAAGGCATCACAGGGTATGTACCCAGGCTCATTTAAGTATGGATATTTGAGTGTTGGTGAGAAAGGAAGAAAGCATTTCATCAAAGACCCTGACACACATTTGGCAGTAAAGAAACTTCTTGAATCGTATGCCACTGGCCAATACTCCATGAAGGCGATTGCTCAAATGGCTTGGGATAGTGGCGTTCGTACTCGTTACGGTAAGAAGCTTTATAAGAGCCAGATTGAACGAATGTTGGGTGATACCTTCAACTATGGTTGGTTTACATGGAAAGGAAAACTGATGAAGGGTGACCATGAGCCGCTTATCTCGAAAGAAACTTATGACCAAGTTCAGGAAATAAGAATCAGAAAGAAAGCACCTTACTATCTTCGAAAGGAATTCCTTTTTTCGAAGATGATTTCATGCGGTGAGTGTGGTGGCAGCATTACTTCCGAGATTCAGAAAGGCCATGTTTATTGCCATTGCAATCACTACAAAGACTGCAAACAGAAGAAGTACACACGGGAAGAAGTTATCGAGGCGGGCTTGGTCAGCGTCATGGATGTTTTTGCCAAGTTAAGCAAGAAGGATGTTGAGGCAATTCGTGAACGCATCAAGGCAAATCATTCGGAGGAAATTGCTTACAAGGAATCAGTCATCAATAGCCTCACCGCCCAATACAAAGCAGTGCAGATTAAGATAGACAGGCTTTATGACGATAAACTTTCTGGTGATATCTCGAATGAATTCTGGGCTGGCAAGAACCAGATGCTTCAGGAAGAACAGAAGGCGCTTACTGCACAGCTAGACCGCCTGAAAGACCAAGAGGCTGAATACTTTGAACTTGGACTTAACATTCTTGAACTTGCCACCAGAGCCAAGGAAATTTACTCAAAGAGAACGCCTGCTGAAAAGCGAATGCTCCTGAAGCATCTCTTTAAGCACATCACCCTGAAGGACGGAAAAGTGGAATATGAGCTAAAGACCCCAGTTCGAAAGTTATACGAAAGACTTGATTTTGATGAAAATACTTTCGAACCGAAAAAAGCCTTTACCCATAAGGTAAAAGCTTCTTCGGATTCGAAAATCAGCTCTATGCTCCGCGGGTAGGACTCGAACCTACAACCAACTCCTTAACAGGGAGCTGCTCTACCATTGAGCTACCGCGGAATATATGTATTCCGCCCGGAATACAGGCAAATCATAGCCGAAATAAGGCGTTTTGAGAAGCATCGAAACAGATTTGGTATACTGAAGAACTATGAAAACTACCGGATGGATTTTGGGCGTTATCGTCGTGGTTGCCGCCTTGGCTTTCGCTTTTACCCATACTGTTTCCATTGAGACGCAGCAGCAGACTGCAACCTACCAGAACACGACCTACGGCTACGCGGTCATGTATCCCCTTAGCCTCCAGACGAAGGAGTACACGCCCGAGGATACGGTCTTCGGCCATATCGAAGGCGACACCGTGGACGGTGTCGCGGAAGCGCGCGTTATTACGGTGGAAGGCCAGGCGGGCGAAACACTTGAAACTGCCATCACCCGCGAGCTTACCAACCTCTGCACCGCCGACGGGCCCACCGGCAGCTTCTCGTGCACCGGAGTTGAAAGCAGCGAGGCGTTCTCGACCGATGCGGGCGGCTCGGGCGTGAAGCTGTACCTGCACGGGGAAATGACAAACTTTGCCGCGCACGCCACCAGCAGCGTCCTCATGGGCCCGTATTACGTCATGCTTCTCAGAACGAGCGCGACCGCGAGCCAGGCGCTCGTCATACACCCGCCGCTTAACAAAAAAGCCGCGGAAGCCGACGAGCCCACGATCGAAGCGATAGCAAAAAGCGTGACGCTCGCGCAGTAATAACTCCGGGGGCGAGCATAGGGCGTATACTGAGGGCATGGACCGCTCAGCCTGGGTCGCCATCACTATCGGATCAAGCGCGGGAGGCCTGCTTCCCATGCTCTGGGGCGGCGGCATATTTGCCTCGACTTTTTTCGGCGCCGCGGGCGCCTTTGCCGCGGTATGGTTCAACTTCAAGATGAACCACTAACGGAAACTGGCTTTATTTCTCCTGCTCGTTCAGTTTGACCGCCGCCTCCGGGGTCGAAACGGTCTTCCCCATCAGGAACAGCTTGATGATGCCGAAAGCGATGATCCAGTAGACGAACATCGCCAGAAGCGTCGTCCACTCGAATACGCTGCCGCCTACCTGTCCCACGCGGAACACGCTCCAGAAGGGAGCCGCGAATACGTATGTGGCGCCGTAGATGAAGGCGGTAAAGCCCGCGGCGGGATTAGCGCCCAGGAGCCTGAGCACGAAGCGGAACGCGAGCAAAATTTCTATGACGCCCAGGATGTACCACACTATCTGCGTGCCGCGGTATAGCGGCTTCGTTGTCGGAGACGTATATGAATCCATAGCAAATGAGATTTACTTTGTAATTTAGTTCGAGACGGTAAGCGTGGTTCCGCGTATCGGGAAGACGCCCTGCACCGTCCCGGCGTTGGTATCGAGGCCGGTCACGTCTATCATGAGCGTGCGGCCGAGATAGGCGGATACGTTTTTGGACATGATGGCGCGCACGGTGAAGAGCTTCATCTCGCCGGGCTGGAGCGTGGCGTCGGTGGGCGCATAGGCGGCGCCCGCGACGAAGGGCGTGACGCCCTCTATGGAGGCTGTATTGGCGCGCGAGCCGCCCTTGTCATCTACGCTTGAAAGCCCGATGACCGCGCTTCCGGAAGCCGTGCCGTTCTGCTTGAGCAGGAATCCTTTTATAGTAGCGGCTATTTTGCCGACATTGGTCACCTGCAGGTACGAGATAGGCACCGAGGCGCCCGTGCGCGCCGCGCCGCCGCGCAAAAGCGGCACGGGGGCCACGACCAGGGTCGCCGCCACTTTGGCGTTGGCCGCCGGGTAGCCGACCAGCAGGGTGCCGGTCGCGAGCGTCTTCAGGTTCTTGCCTTTTGCGTCGGTGCCCTTAAGCTCGATGTCGTAGCGGCCGTCGGCGAGCTTTTTGGTCACTTTGGTCTGCCAGGCGCCGTCTTTTACCTTTATCGACGACTTCTTGAACAGCGTCTTCGATTCGCCTTCCTTGCGGACGATTATCTGCACGCTCTTGCTGCTGGTAGCCGTGCCGCCGATAGTGGGCTTGGAAACGTCCGCCATGAGGGTCAGCGGGTCGAACCTCGCCTCAGGCTTGGCAGCGGATGTTGCGGCAGACACCGAAATAGGCACCACGGCCATGAGGAGCATGGCCGCCGCGGTGCCTATTCGGAGAGAGAACATAATTAGTGATGACTGTTTGAACGCCGCACTCTTACACGCCCTGCACGTGATCGCCGATGACGGCGTCGCTCGGGTTGACGAGGAGCATCACGCCGCTGTGCTCGTCGATATTCGGAGCGGTGGCGATGGCGGTGTTGGCATTGGCCGCCTCAACGGTCCTCACGTCGCCGGCCTGGTCGACGTACGCGTACGATGCCGCAAAAGCGAAGGCGGGCACTACGGCCGCAAGCGAGAGTGCCGCGCCGGCGATAATGCGAGCCGAGATCTTTATAGAATTAGTCATAGGGTTATTTCTGCTAAATAATAAGGCGCACAGGACCGTTAGCTGTTACATTCATTAATTATGAATGAGTGTTTGACAAAACGCAAATTAAATCGCTTTGTAACACATATATACTATATCTCCTAATTCATGAAGGGATGATGATGAAGGCCTCAGCTCCTCATCATGCGGGCTTCATTAATTCTCCCCTATGCTGTGGGAGTGCGATTACCTCATTAAACAACGATCAATACTATGGCCGATGAAAACGACAAGGCTGACGCGCAGGAAGCGGCAAGCGAAGCGCATCATGAAGTAGCGGACGCTGAGAAGGAAGTCAGCGACGCCAAGGATGCAGCGAATCGAGCCGACGAAGCCGCGAACGAGGCTTAATAATGGGTTTTGAACCGCCCGGCACCAAATGCCGGGCGGTTGCGTAGTATGATGATACCTATGGACGCGCAAGAAAGGGGCGAGATACGGAAAGTCGAAAACCTGCTCGGGGAGATACGTTCCAATACGAAAACCTCCTGGTCCAAGAGCCTGAGCAACGGGCTGCTGTACGGAATAGGCGTGGTGGTCGGCACCACGACGGCGGTAGTTTTGCTCGGCATCCTGCTGTCGGTACTGGGCATAATACCCGGGCTCAACGTGCTCGCGGAGCGCTTCAGCGACGTATTGGACCGGGCATTTTAACCCGTACACGGCGAAACCCGCCCGCGCCTCAAAGGCGCGGGCGGGTTCACTTCCTATTCCCTATTCTTTATGCGCGCGATTGAGGTAATTGAGCCCGAACATGAGCCCGAACGCAGAGACGGTAAGCGCCTCAAGCTCCCACCCGCCGAGGAACGTAAAATTCTGGTTGAGGCTCCAGCGCACATACGCCTCGAACCCTATAAAACCGAACGCAATAAGCACGGAGAGTTTGGCAAACACCATGGAGCTGATAAAAAAGACCCGGGACAGACCTTCTTTGCTGAATAATTTCATACTTCAGAGGATAGCACGGCGCGCAGCAAAAAACCCGCGCGAGGCGGGCCTTTTGTTGAAAACTCCGGTATCCGATTACTTCATGTGCGCCGAGACGAGCTTCGTCATCTCGAACATCGTGACCTCGCCCTTGCCGCCGAAGATAGCCTTAAGCTTGTCGTCCGCGAGGATATTGCGCTTGTTGGCCGGGTTCTGGAGATCGTTCTTCTTTATGTACTCCCAGAGCTTCTTAACGACCTGCGAGCGGGGCATCGGGCCCTTGCCGACAACCGCCTCAAGATCGGAGGAAAGGTTGAGCGGCTTAAGAAGAGCCGGATTTGCTGTTCTAACCATAAAATTAGCTATTTACGTTACTAGTAAGTAAACGTGGATATTCTATCACAGCCCTACCCTGTTGTCCCCAGGGGGCGCGGGATGTAGTAGAATGGGGGCATGAGCGACTCAACCAGCCATGTAATGCCCCTTACCCTTGCCGCCGGCGCCCTCTGCGTCCTGAGCCTGGCACTGGCGGCCTACGGACAGGTGCGCATTATCTCCCTTTCAAGCGAGCTGGCCGAAAACGCCTCCACGACGGCGCAGATGAACGCGGACCTCCAGCAGAAGGTCGTATCCTTGTCCGACATGCTGTACTCCGCGCAGCAGAACCTTGTGGCGGTGCAGGACCGGCTCGGCGGCTTCGAGGACAGCGTGGGCGACATTTCGAACACCGTAGGCGACCTCGAGAAGCTTTCCAATACCGACCCGCAGCTCCTGCAGAAATATTCCAAGGTCTACTTCCTGAACGAGAATTATGTCCCCAAGAGCCTGAAGACCCTGCCGCAGCAGGACGTATACAGCGATACCAAGACCGAGCAGATGCTGACCCAGGTGGTGCCGCACCTTGAAGACATGCTGGACGACGCCAAGGACGACGATATCGACCTCTTCGTCGTTTCCGCTTACCGCTCCTTCGCCCGCCAGGGCGAGCTTAAGTCTGCCTACAAGGTTACCTACGGCGCCGGGGCCAACGCATTCTCCGCAGAGCAGGGCTACTCCGAGCATCAGCTGGGCACGGCGGTTGACCTGACGACGACCGGCCTCAACGGCGGCCTGGACGGCTTCGATAAGACCCCGGCCTACCAGTGGCTCCTTAAGAACGCCTACAAGTACGGCTTCATACTGTCCTACCCGCAGGGCAACGGCTACTACGTGTTCGAGCCGTGGCACTGGCGCTTCGTGGGCGAGAAGCTCGCCAAGGACCTGCACCGCGAGGACAAGAACTTCTACGAGATGGAGCAGCGCGACATCGACCAGTACCTCATCAACTTTTTCGACAACAACTAACGCGCTTAGCAGTTGACGCAATAGCCGGCATGGTCGGCCGGCTGGCTCGAGTGCGCGCGGCACGGCCCCGAAACGCAGTAATAGACGGCGCTGTAGTAATCGAAATTCTGCGCCCACGGCTCGTTCGGGAACTGGCACGGCAGGGCCTGGTCGGCAGGGCAGAAGCGCACGCTTATCTGGTAGATCTGATTCTTGGGCTCATAGGAAAGGTCGGCCGGCCCCCATACGTCCCAGTCATAGACGCTTCCGGGCCACGGGGCGTTGGGCCAGTTGCCTCCGCTTAAATACGCCTCAAGGCCGGACGGGAGCCCGCGGTTTGCGTCCGGCGGGTAGGAGCCCTCGTGGGCATTTGCATAGAGCTCGAGCGCGGTGGATATCTGCTTAAACTCCGCCTTCGAGCGGGCCAGATACGCCGCCTTCTTGGCGTTGCCGAAGGCGGGCAGGAGTATCGAGGCGAGTATGCCGATGATGGAGATAACGACGAGAAGCTCCATGAGCGTAAAACCGTTCCCCTCTTCCCCCGCTTCGGAGCGCCGGAAAAGCTGGTGCCCGCGCTTTCTCGCGGCGGCGACGCACACGGTGACGAAGAGCATCCCGCCGACCGACGTGAAGCGCATGAAGGACGTCACGAGGCCGAGGCTGTCGGCATAGACGATATAGACGGGCACCAGGCTGTAGAGCGACACCATGAGCCCGCCGGTGAAGCTTATGGAGTACCAGGATGCTTTTTCTTTTTTCATGGAAAAGGCGCGGGAGCCGCAGCTGCCTCAAGTATACCGCGCGCTTCCGGCCCCTTCGCTTATCCCCAGGGTTATTTGACACGCAAGTGCGCCTATGGTAGTCTTAAACCCTCAGCGCTTGGCTGGGGAAATGTAGTCGAGTTTCAATAAGAACAATAACAATCACATGACAGGAACGATAAAAACGCTCACTGACCGTGGATTCGGATTCATCTCCCGCGAAGGCGAGGCGAAGGATCTCTTCTTCCACTCCAAGGAGCTCAATGGCGTCACCTTTGACGAGCTCAAAGTAGGCGACATGGTGCAGTTCGAGGTTTCGCAGGGCGAGAAGGGCCCGGCAGCTACGAACGTATCCCGCGCATAAGCAACCCTTATCGCAAACAAAAATCCCGCCTTACCGGCGGGATTTTTGTTTGCGCTACTTCTTCTTGTAGAGATCAGGCCGGTGCTTGATGCACTTGCAGCCGACCGGCTTGATGTATTCGTCGAAGTAATCGGTATCGTAGTCGTAATTGAGCTCCTCCCCCGCGCGGATAGCACGCTTGGAGAACACATAGACGCGCTCCTTCCGTATCTCTATCTCGCAGTTGGGCCGGCAGGAATGGTTTATATAGCGGGCCGTATTGCTCTTGCTCCGCCCGTCTATCGTCTTCGTCCTGCTTATCTCGAAGAGGTACCTGCTGTTGCTTTCGTACTCCTCTTTCTTGCTGACGCGGCGGCCGGTGTACTCGATGATGCACATGCCCTTCTTAATGGGCTCCATCGCAAAAAGCCCCAGGCCGGTAACGGAGCGCCCCACGCGAAGCGAGTAGCCGCCCGGCGTGAATTTGCCCGGCTTCTTTTTTCTTCCCCCTATCTTCATGGCAAGCATTGGAACAATTGTTATACCAGATTGTCGGTTATGCACACAACTTATTGACGCATGAACCCAAGCACTTACAATGCAGCCATGCGCTACCTAGCCCTGCTTCTGCCGCAGAACCTCACGCGGGAGCAGCGTATCGCGGGAGCGGTGCTCTTCGTCTCCTATCTCGTCGCCGCACAGCTGGGCGCGTATTTCTTCGTTCCGCCGGCGGTCATCATTCCGGCGGCCGGCATCGCGCTCGGCATCCTCACCCTCTACGGCATCGAGCTGTGGCCCGCGGTATATGCGGCGGCGCTCCTGAGCTATCTCCTCAACGGCAGCACGCCGGCGTACCTCGTCGCGCTCCCCGTGGCGCATACGCTCCAGGCGGTGGCGGGCGCGTACATCCTCAAGCGCACCGATTTCGATCCGCGCCTGCGCAGCCTGCGCAACATGTTCTCATTCATGCTGGTTGCGTTCGCCGCCTCGGCGATAGTTCCGACGATAGGCGTCGCCGCCGCGCGCGCCGCCGAATATCTCGACCCGTCCTTCCAAACCGCCGTAACGTGGGGCTCGTGGTGGGTCGGCAGCATGCTGAGCCTGCTCATGGTGGGCGGGTTCGTCATCCGCTGGGGCGCGGAGATGCCGTTCTATCTCAGGCGGCGCGCCAGCGAGATACTGAGCATATTCGCGGTGCTCCTGGCCATCGACTACGCGCTGTTCTGGACGAATACCACGAGCGCGGGCGGGGTATCGCTCGTGTACTTCCTGCTCGTGCCGCTGTCGTGGATAGCCATACGCATCGGCCCGCGCTTCACCATACTCGCGATGCTGGCGACGACCGTGATTGCGATAGGCGGGTCGCTGTACGGCCCGTTCGCGCCGCCGGCCGCGGATCTGGGCGTGCGCATCTTCCAGTTGGAGATCTTGCTCAACATCCTCGCGTTCATATTCTTCGTCATCGCGGGGCTTGAGGAAGAGCGCAAGGAGGCGACCAAGTCGCTGCGCTCCTACATCACGAGGCTGGAGGACGCGCTCAACCGGCTGAGCCTGCAGGACCAGGCGAAAAGCGACTTTATCGCGATTCTCGCCCACGAGCTTAGGAACCCCCTGGCGCCCGTCATGAGCGGGCTTGAATGGCTCCGCCTCAATGCGGCCGGCGCGACGCGGGAGCATACGGAGGCGCTGGAGCTCATGGACGAGCGGTTGCGCACCGTCAACCGCCTCTTGGACGACCTATTGGACGTTTCGCGCATCTCGCGGGCAAAGCTCCGGCTCCAGAAGAAGCCCGCCGACCTCCTTTCCGCGCTCAAGCGCTCGGTGCAGTCCATTACCCGCGGCATCGAGGCGAGGCGGCAGACCCTGGTGCTGGACTTCCCCAACGAGCCGCTGGTGCTCTACGCCGATCCCCTGCGCATCGAGCAGGTGTTCACCAACCTGCTGAACAATGCCTCCAAATTTACGCCCGAAGGCGGCCAGATAACGCTGTCGGTCAGGTGCGAGGGAGACCAGGCGGTCGTGCGCGTTGCGGATACCGGCATCGGCATCGATCCGGCCATGCTCGAGCGGATATTCGAGCCGTTCCTGCAGCTTGAGACGGGGCAGCGCGGCGAAGGGCTCGGCATCGGGCTGTCGCTGACCCAGAAGCTGGTCGAGATGCACGAGGGCTCGATAGAGGCGCGCAGCGAGGGCTCCAACCTCGGCAGCGAGTTCGTCGTGCGCCTCTCGCTCATGGCCGAGCCGGCGGGCGTCCCGGTTGACGAGCCAACGCCGGCCACGGTCATCGCGCCGCGCGCAAAGACTTCGGGCGGCAAGCTCGTGCTGGTGGTCGACGACAATCAGGCGGCCGCGCACGGCATCGGGAAGCTCCTGGAGCTCAAGGGATACGGGGTCGCGTACGCCTACAGCGGCGAGGAGGCGCGCGAAAAGGTCGCCGCGCTCAGCCCCGGCGCGGTCGTGCTCGACATCGGCTTGCCGGACGTGGACGGCTACAGCCTGGCCCGCCTGCTGCGCAAGGACAACGAGTTTCTCGGCACGCTTATCGCGCTTACCGGCTACGGGCAGGAAGAGGACAAGCGCCGGGCGCAGGAAGCGGGCTTTGACCACCATCTCACCAAGCCGATCGGCATCAACGACCTGCTTGCCGTGCTACCATCCTAGACATGACCCCGCTTCACAGCATCCTTCTGGGCGCCGTCGAGGGCGTTACGGAGTTCCTTCCCATCTCCTCGACCGGGCATCTCATACTCGCCAGCTCGCTCTTGGGGCTAAGCCAGACGGAATTTCAAAAGAGCTTCGAGATAATCATCCAGCTGGGCGCGATCGCGTCGGTAGTGGCGGTGTACTGGAGATCTTTCTTAAATGTCCGCATATTGAAGCGCGTCGCCATAGCCTTTCTTCCGACCGGACTCATCGGTCTCGCGCTTTATAAGGTCATAAAAACATATCTGCTCGGAAATGAAACGGTTGTGCTGTGGGCGATGCTTTTGGGCGGCGTCGTTCTCATCGCGTTTGAATACTTCCACCGCGAGAAAGCGGATGCGGTACGCGAGATATCCGCGATGTCCTGGCGCCAGGCGGCGCTGATCGGGGTATTCCAGTCGGTTGCGATAGTGCCCGGCGTGTCGCGCTCGGCCGCCAGCATTATCGGAGGCTTGGGCCTGGGGCTGACGCGCGTGGCGATAGTCGAGTTCTCGTTCCTGCTGGCGGTTCCGACGATGCTGGCGGCCACCGGACTCGACCTCCTCAAGAACGCCTCGGCTTTCTCTCCGGACCAGTTCGGGATACTTGCCGCCGGTTTCGCGACATCCTTCGTCGTCGCGCTCTTTTCCATCAAATTCCTGCTCAGGTTCGTGCGCACGCGGACGTTCGTCCCCTTCGGCGTCTACCGTATCATCGCGGCGCTTCTCTTCTTCTTTTTCGTACTCAAATAAGCTTTAGGCCTGCTCGAACTCGGCCGCGATGCGGCGGCGGACGTATATCCAGAAGCCGATGATAAGCGCCGCGGCAAGCGCAATGGCCGCCGTCAGGAACACCTTCCCCAGCACGTCGTGGACCGTGATATAGAGGTGGCTGAAGAAGTAGCCGACGGACAGCGTCATGGCCGACCAGATAAGCTCGCCCGCTATGTTGAGCGCCAGGTAGCGGCCGAACGGAATGCGCGTCATGCCGGCGGTAAACAGCGTTACCCACGCCAGGCCCACGCCGTTGGTCACCTTCGACACCAGAAGAATGGAGGTGTGGTAGCGGCTGAATATCTTCTTGACCCCGTGCACGTGCTTGGGCGTGATGCTGAAGTAGCGCCCGAAGCGCCGGACGAACCGCTCGCCCCAGTGGTAGCCTATCCAGTACCAGGCGATATCGCCGATGATTGCGGTCGCCACGACGATGCCGTAGAGGATGAGGACGTCGAAGTATCCCAGGCGCGCCAGCGCCCCCGATATCATGCTGACAAGCGGCTGCGCCACCAGGGACAGCGGCACGATGATGAGGTACCGGTACGCGAGCATCAGCGCCGTGATGGTTTCTATCGAGGGCACCTATAGAGTATAATCCACAATACCGAAGGCACCCCGGCATGGACGCGTCACTCAAACACTGGCTCAGGACGATCCCTGTCTCGCAGATGGTATATCCCGCGGGGTTCCCCGACCGGATGAAATACTGCCTGTGGTACGTGCTGAGACCCCTGCACCCGTACGCCCGCAATTTTCTTGCGCATATAGGCTATATGCGCAAGTACGAAAAATACCGCCCCGACGGCAGGCAGCGGTTCCTGCTGGGGACGCTGGCGCCGGACGTCACGCCGCGGACGCTGGTCGAGCACCTTGTGTCCAAAGGCTACGGCAGGCAGCTCGTCGCGCTCCTGGACCGCGGCGAGGTCATCAGCCTGCGGTATTCGCCCACCTTCAAGCATCAGTACCACATCAGGCTGTTCGAGGACGGCGAGGTGCGGGGGCACTATGAATATACCGTTGAAGCGCACCCCTTCTGGCACGACAAGGAAATAGGCTTTGAGAACCATCACGAGTATTTTCTAAAGCTTTTAGACGGGCTTATCGTTCCCGCGGCCGCTTCGTAGAGTTTTCCACTCTATATATGCAAAGGAAAGCGCCCGGTGGGCGTATACTGAATGCATGAAGGGCCTTCCGAATTATGCGAAGGATGTTCGCCCGTGGGGGCAGTTCGAGCGCTTTACGCTGAACGAGAAATCGACGGTGAAGATAATCACGGTAAAGCCGAACGAGGAGCTGTCGCTCCAGGCGCACGAGCATCGCGACGAGGAATGGCACATCCTCGCCGGCTCGGGCGCGGTGGTCATCGGCGACAAAAAAATCGCCGTGAAGCCGGGAGAGGATTTCTTCGTAAGCCGCGGCGTAAAGCACCGGGTCGCGGGCGGCCCGCACGGGCTGGTGTTTCTGGAAATAGCGCTGGGCGAGTTCGACGAGAAAGACATCACGCGCTTTCAGGACCGGTATGGGCGCACGTGAACGTAGGATGAGCGCATTTTGACCATGGATAACGCACTGGGAGCGGCAGTTATAGGGATAGGGGTCGCAGGCGGAAGCCTGGGGCTCGTTATCGCGCTTGTCGCGTGCTTCCTTGGATTCTTCGCGCTCATCGCGTTCTGGTTCTTCGAAAGCGCGCGGCCCATCAGGCTCAGCCGCTTCAACGAGAACCCGGTGCTCAAGCCCGTGCCCGAGCACTGGTGGGAATCGGAGGCGGTGTTCAATCCGGCGGCGATAGTGGCCGGCGGCCGCGTGCACGTGCTCTACCGGGCGCTCGGTCGCGACGGCATTTCGCGCATCGGCTACGCCTCGAGCGCCGACGGCATCCACTTCGACCAACGCAGTGCCGAGCCGGTCTACTCGGCTGAAAATTATCAGGAAGCCCGCAGCCACCACCCCTTCACCTCCCCCGCGCGGCTCACCTACGACACGGTTTCTTACGGCTCGGGCGGCGGCTGGGGCGGGTGCGAAGACCCGCGCGCGGTGGTCATCGAGGGCCGCGTCTACATGACCTTCAACATGTTCAACGGCTGGGATACCATGCGCGTGGCGTTCACCTCGACCGACGAGTATAACCTGCTGCACGCGCGCGGCCTCTGGAGCCATTTCGACTACCTCTCGCGCCCAAACGAGCGGCAGAAGAACTGGGTGCTATTCCCGGAGAAGATAGGCGGCAAGTTCGCGCTCTTCCATAACCTCGATATGGGGGACCCGGCGCGGGTGCATATCAAGTTCATGGATACGCTCAGCATGACTGAGGCTCCTACGGCCAAGGAAGCGCCCGACCCTCAGCGCCTGCCCGACCATACGGTCGCCTGGCACTACCGGACCCGCAGCGCCGCTTCCCCGCCTATCAAGACCTCCGAGGGCTGGCTGCTCCTCTACCATGCGATGGACAAGAACGACCCCAACCGCTACAAGCTCGGCGCAATGCTGCTTGACCGCGACGACCCGACAAAGGTGCTCTATCGCGCCGTGCAGCCGATACTCGCGCCCGACGCCTGGTACGAGAACGACTGGAAGCCCGGCATCATTTATGTTTCCGGCGCGGTCGTGCTCGGGAAGGACCTTATCGTCTACTACGGCGGCGGCGACAAATACGTCGCTGCGGCCAAAACCGACTTGCGCGACTTTTTGCGCAAATTAAAGAACCACGAGCAGGCAAAATTGAAGCCGGTAAAAATGTAGGAAGCCGAAGCTAAGGTATAATCACTTCACGAAACTATGTACGTTATCAAGCGCAGCTCGCATAACCCCATCATCGCGCCCATGGCCGACCGCCATTGGGAGGCGCGCGGCACCTTCAATCCGAGCCCGGTCAAAGTCGGCACAATAACGCACGTTCTGTACCGCGCTTTGGGCCGCCCCGACGCGCTCATGACGCCCGCAGGACTCTCGACCATCGGGAAAGCCTTGTCCCTTGACGGCAAGCACTTCCAGAACCGCCGGCAATTCATCATCCCCACCGAAGTGTGGGAAAAATACGGCTGCGAGGACCCGCGCGTCACGTACTTCGAAGGCAAATATTACATTTTCTACACCGCTCTCGGCGGCCAGCCGTTCGGCCCGGGCAATATCAAGGTCGCGGTGGCGATCTCCAACGATTTGGAGACCGTCGAGGAGAAGCATTTGGTGACGCCCTTCAACGCGAAGGCAATGGCGCTCTTCCCCGAGCGCGTGAACGGCAAGATAACGCTTATCGTAACGGCGCACACCGACGAGCCGCCCGCCAAGATAGCCATCGTCCAGTGCGACAGGATGGAGGAGCTGTGGGACCTCTCGTTCTGGGAGAAGTGGCACGCGGAAATAGGCGAGCATACGATAAACCCCCTGCGCTTCGACCACGACCATGTCGAGGTGGGCTCGGCGCCCATCAAGACGAAGGACGGCTGGCTCATGTTCTACTCCTATATCCAGAACTACTTCGGCGGGGGCGAGCGGGTGTTCGGCATCGAGGCGCTCCTGCTTGACCTCGCGGACCCCCGCACGATAGCCGGACGAACCAAGGGCCCCATCATGGTGCCGGAGGAAATTTACGAGCGCTATGGCGTGGCGCCCAACATCGTCTTCCCCACCGGCGCAATGCTCCAGAAGAACGGCCGCGTGGACATCTACTACGGCGGCGCCGATACCGTCTGCGCGCGGGCGTCGCTGAGCCTCAGCGACCTCCTGTCGGCGATGGTCCCCTCCCGCCGGGTGGAGCTTGCGGTGCGCGCCAAGGAAAATCCGATATTGAGGCCCGTTCCGGAGCATCCGTGGGAGAGCAAGGCGGTCTTCAATTCCGCCGCGATAGATATCGACGGCACCATACACCTGGTCTACCGGGCGCAGGGCGAGGACGGCGTTTCGCGCATGGGCTACGCCGCTACGAAGAACGGCATCAAGATAACCGAGCGCTCCGACATCCCCATCTACCAGCCGCGGGCGGACTTCGAATCGCGCGGATGCGAGGACCCGCGGCTCACCCGCATCGACGACACTATATATATGGTCTATACGGCCTTCGACGGCCAGAACCCGTGGCGCGCGGCGCTTTCGAGCATTTCGGTCAAGGATTTTACGGCGCACAAATGGGAAAAGTGGTCGCCGCCCCAGCTTATTACCCCCGACCCGGTACAGGACAAGGACACCTGCATCCTGCCTGAGACCATAGGCGGCCAGTACATGCTCATGCACCGCATCGACCCGCAGATGTGCGCGGACTTCCTCGACAGCCTCGACTTCAAGAAGAGCCGGCTTACGCGCTGCATCGAGATGATGGGCCCGCGCCAGGGCATGTGGGACAGCCAGAAGATAGGCATCGCCGGCCCGCCCATGAAAACCCCCAAGGGCTGGCTCCTTATCTACCACGGCGTATCAAAGACCTCGACCTACCGGCTCGGCGCCGTCCTGCTTGATCTCGCGACTCCTTCGGTAATACTCTCCCGCAGCGTCGACACCATATTCGAGCCGATGGAGGAGTACGAGCGCGTGGGCCTGGTGCGCAACGCGGTGTTCTCCTGCGGCTCGGTCCTGCGGGGCGACACGATCTTCATCTACTACGGCGGCGCCGACACGGTGCTCGGGGTCGCGAAAGTATCGCTTAAGAAGCTTTTGAAGATCCTCCTGCCGGACAATCTCAACTAAGCCATGAATTTCAAACCGAAACTCGCGGCCTTCGACCTGGACGGCACGCTTGCCGAAAGCAAGCGGCCCCTGTCGCCCGAAATGGGGGCCCTGCTCGCCGAGCTTCTGCAGAAAATGCCGGTCGCGGTGCTCTCGGGCGCCAGCCTCGCCCAGTTCCAGACGCAGATGCTCCCGGCGTTCCCCGAAAGCGCGCATTTCGAGAAGCTGTATCTGTTCCCCACCAACGCGGCGGAATGCTTCGTCTACCGCGACGGCGCCTGGAAGCTCCGGTACGACAAGTCGTTCAACGCGTTCGAGCGCGGCCGCATCATGCAGGCGCTCAAGGAATCAATGGAGGAGACCGGCTTCGCGCAGGAGCCGTCGCCCGTATGGGGCGAGCGGGTGGAGGACCGCGGCGCGCAGATAACGTTCTCCGGCCTCGGCCAGAAGGCGCCCATCGAGGAAAAGCAGAAATGGGACCCGAGCGGCGAAAAGCGCGCTCCCCTGCGCGCCGCGCTCATGCGGCGCCTGCCGGACTTCGAGATCCGCACCAACGCCACCACCTCCGTCGACATCACCAAAAAGGGAGTGAACAAGGCCTACGGTATCAGGCAGCTTGTCGAGATGACCGGCGTATCGGTGTCGGAAATGCTGTACGTGGGCGACGCGCTGAGCGAAGGCGGCAACGACTCGGTGGTCATAGATACCGGCGTGCACGCCCATGAGGTCTTCGGCCCCGACGAAACGGCGGCGCTCATCAAGGACATCCTGCAGGCGCACCGTTCGGGAGCGGCTGCATAATCCGGCGGCACAAATCCAAAGCGGGCCCAAAACCCTGGGAACCGGCCTTTCGGCCGGAGCTTTTGGGCCCGCTTTACGCTCGTGCGCGTTCGGCTTCGGAGAAGATACTATTCCCGGCCCCGGGTGTACAGATTGCCAGCGCGAGCCGGGCGTCGTCTAATGCATGCCTGAAAATACGTTGCAAATAAAGGATTTTTGTTGAACATGAAGATTCTTCCTGAAAACTTCATGTAAGCAATATGATACTGTAATGGTCTGTAGAGAGTGCAGATATATGTTTTTTAGCAAATGTAATCTGAAAATCCTATGCACTTACTCATAGTCGAAGACGAGGAGAAGCTCGCCCAGGCGCTCAAGAAGGGCCTGACCCTCAAGGGATTCGCGGTGGACTGGATATCCGATCCGGAGAAGGCGCGCAACCGCATCCTTCTCTATAAGAACGAGTATGATCTGATCCTCCTTGATCTCATGCTTCCGGGCCTGGACGGCGCGCAGATAACCGAATCCGTCCGCAAGGAGAACGTTACGACCCCCATCATCATACTGACCGCCCGCAACGAGACCGAGCACAAGGTAGACCTGCTCAACAAGGGCGCCGACGACTACATCGTGAAGCCCTTCTCATTCGAGGAGCTCCTGGCCCGCATCAATTCCGTCCTGCGCCGGCCGACGACGCTCCAGGCGACCGTTCTCAAGGTCGGGCCCCTCGAGATGGACACGGCGGCCCGCGTGGTGCGCCGCGAAGGCAAGGAGATACCGCTTACCCTGAAGGAATTCTCCCTGCTGGAGTGCTTTATGCGGGAGCCCGGCGTGGTACTCTCGCGCGAGAAGCTCTTTGACCATGTGTGGGACTTCAACGCGCTGTCGTGGTCGAACGTGTTGGACGTGCATATGAAGAACCTCCGTAAAAAATTAGGAAACGATCATGGAACCGATGACTCTGCTGAGGCTGTATTCGAAACGGTTCGCGGCGTGGGCTACCGTCTGGCGGGAGAAGTACGAAGCTGACATATTCCTGCGCGCGAGCGTCAATATCGCCCTGCTCCTGTCGGGCCTGGTGCTCGCCTGCGTGGCGCTGTTCTGGTTCGCGCTCCACTACACCAACGAGGCCGTCGTGCGCTCGATAATAGAGAACATTCAGGCCATCGTGAGCGGCTCCGGCAATTCCGGGCCGCTGACCTCCTCCATCGCCTCCATCCAGGGCGCGAGCGTATGGTTCGTGTTCTTCAGCCTGGTGGGCGTGGCCGTCGTGTTCGCGCTCCTGTTCAGCAAATACATGCTGCTTCCCGCCCGTAATACGCTCCATTACCAGAAGCTTTTCATCAGCAACGTGGCGCACGAGCTTCGCACGCCGCTGTCGGTCATCAAGACCTCGACCGAGGTGGCCCTCATGGACGACGGCCTGCCGCCGACCACGAAGGACGTGCTGGGCGACATCGTGCGAGAGCTCGACCGCATTTCCGAGATAATAAACAATCTCCTTTCGCTCAATACCCTGAACCGCCCCGAGCGCATGCAGCTCAGCAACGTGTCGCTTAGCGGCATCGCCGATACCGTCATCGGCCGCCTGGACGCGCTCGCGCGCGAGCGCAATATCGAGCTCACGTTCCGCAAGGAGGGCTACGATGTCGTCTGGGGCAACGCCACGGGGCTTGAGCAGGTGGTCAGCAACATCATCAAGAACGCCATCAACTATACCCAGAAAAGCTCCGGCGGGGTCGTCAGCATCCTCATCCGGCCCGACTACCGGGGCTCTATCATCTTCTCGGTTTCCGACAACGGCATCGGCATATCGCAGAAGGACCTGGCCCACATATTCGAGCCGTTCTACCGCGCCGACACCTCCCGCGTGCGCAACATACGCCACGGCGGCTCCGGCCTCGGGCTCGCCATAGTCAGCGAGATAGTGCGCGGCCATCACGGCAAGATAAGCATCGAAAGCGCCCGCACCCACGGCACGACCGTTTCCGTTTCCCTGCCGGTAGGCCGCACCAAGGAGCAGCAGGAGGAGCGCCTGAGCCCTCCGGGCGTCCGCAGCGAGATGTCCATAGACTTCTCCCACGGGCGCGCGGAGCAGACGCCTCCCTCCGCCTCCGAAGAGGCCTGAGCAAAGGCGCGGATTGGGAAATTCATTCTGCGTTCAAGCGGCTTTGCTATCCTCGTGTAGGGCGGTTCCAAGCGCGTGCAAGGGGCCGGCTGTACAAGAGAGTAACCAGGGCAACCATGAACATCGAAGAACTGAGATGAGCCAAGGGGGCTCGGCGCCGGGGATGGCACTGAGCCCCCTTGGCGCATGCGCGGCAGCAAAAAGGCCCCTATGCGGGGCCTTTTTGCTGCTGTGGGTGAAGTCTTTTCTTACACCTGCGGCTTGGGAGCATTGAGCCCCGCGCAGTTGATCATGTTTATCTTCCACTGGGTGAGCTTGTACACGTAGCCGGTAGGCTCCGTAATGCCCCAGGGCGCGAGCACCTCGCTGGCGTACTTAGCCTGGAAGGCGCGCACGGACGCGTCGGTCGCGGCATCAAAGACGCCGGTTACTGCAAGGTCTGAACCCATTTCACCGTTGAGGAATACCTGCAGCTTGGCGACCTCCGCCAAATCGTTCGGCTGCCCCATGCGCATATAGGTGGAAAGGAGCGCGGTCGAGCACTGCTCGCCCTCCGACGGCGTCTCGGTCTCTGCGCCGAGCACCTGTCCTCCGCCGTTATTCGGGTTGGTCGTGCCGCCGCGGCTGCTGCGGTGATGGGCGGGTTTCAAATCTACGCACGTATTGTTCGAAGTATCGAGCACTTGCGTATCGGTGCAGGTAGGCACAGGCGGCGGCTCCGGGATGGTAACCGTAAGGCCGTTGTCCTGATCCGAGCCCTGTAAGGTAGCGCAGTCGTCGGAGTACGTTATCTGGTAGTAGAAGGAGTGCGTACCCGGCTCCGTCGGAGCGGTCACATCGAAGGTAGTCGTGACAGCCTGGTGCACATGATAAGGATTGGTATTGGTGAAGTCGGTAACGTCCGCGCAAGTAGGCGCGCTCCCGTCGAACCACCAATTGATACCCTTTACACCCGCACCCGAGTCGAGATTGCTGTCGACCGAGACGTGTATCGTCTGGCCTGGTGTGGCGTCTACGTGCGTGCCGCCGTCGATGGTGGCGGTATGGGCGGAAGCAGTCTGGGCGCCCGCCAGGAAGCCTATAATGACGAACGCGAAGGCAATGGCTGAAAGCCGCTTGCCCAGAACGGAAAGTGACATATGCGTAATGCTAAAGATAATGTGTAAAAACCCTGAACAAACTTGCTGCGTAAGCCAAACGAAAGAGCCTCCGATGTGCTGCTCCTATAGTGCTACACCGGCTGCACAAGGGGGTCAATATTGACACTCCTTTCATCGCTGTGGCTTCTGGTGTCCGTTATGCGTATCCTTTATCCGAACGCTAAAAAGCCCCCAATCGGGGGCTTTTTAGCTTATTCGATCAGATACCAAGACCTGTTATACCTGCGGTGCGGGGATATCAAGCGCCGAGCAGTAGATCATGTTTATCTTCCACTGGGTGCGCTTGAAGACGTATCCTGTCGGCTGGGTAATGCCCCAGGGAGCAAGGATGTCGCTCGTGTACTTGAGCTGGAAAGCCTTAACTGCATCCTCGGTCATTGTGCCGAAGAAGCCGGTTACCGGAAGCCCTGAGTTCATCTCCCCATTGAGGAAAGTCTGAAGCTTCATGACTTCGGCCGGGCTATTGGCCATACCCATTCGCATATACGTGGTCAGGAGCGGCGTCGAGCATACCTGCGCATCTGCAGGAGCGTCGGTCGAGGCGCCGAGGACGAGCCCGCCGGAGTTGTTGTTACCTCCACCCGAGCCGTTTCGACGATTGCCGTTGCTCTGAAGAGTGAAGGATTCTGGTTCGTCGCTGGTCGTCTCTTCTTCAGCGGGCCGATTTACGATAAGCGATACGCTATCGAAGTTATTTCCCGCATTGTAGTCGGTATTATCTTCGGCGCTCACGCTTGCTGTGTTCGTAATCGTGGTGCTTGCGGTATCCGCATTAACCGTCGCGGTTATTGCAAGCGTGGCACTCCCTATCGAGCCGAGCGTTCCGATGTTCCAGATGCCAGTTCCCGAGGCATAGCTGCCCTGGCTGGCGCTGTAGGAGACGAAGGTCAGGCCAGCTGGGAGGACATCGGTGACCGATACGTTCGTTGCGGGACCGGATTCATCTTCATTTATTGCGGTAAGAGTATAGGTGATCGTTTGGCCCTCGTCAGGAGTGTTGTCGTCCAGCGTTTTGGTAAGAGCAAGATCGTGAGCGGTATTATCGGAACCTTCCTCAACATCCTTAGTATTAGTGAAGATGCAGGTTACGCCGTCTCCGTTATCGATTGTGATATTCTCGCCGTTCTCTATAGCGCTACCCTCGCTTTCACCATCGTAGGTGCAGCGCGGTCCCTCTGATTCGTTCAGTGTCCAGCCTTCCGGAACGTTTTCAGTGACGTTGTAGTTACCAGCAGGAAGCGTTATCGGATCGGTCTGTCCGCTAAAGTTATCGGTAACAACGCTTGTGGAAGTTGCATGTTCTCCCTGGGTAATGCTGAAGTTAAACGTATCGTCGCCGCCTATGGTGTGCTTAACGATCGTGAGCGAGCCAGTCTCCGGCTCTTCCGGGGTCGGCGCGTCGCAGGCCTCGTTGACTACGATTACGTACTTGTCTTCCTGAATGTTAGGGAATGACGGTGGTGTGGTAGAGATTTCAGCATTCTGAGCATCTTCAAGAGAGTCTCCTACTTGGTAACCAAGAAGCTTATATTTGCCCGGTACACACTCAGACACTACAGGGCTGCTTTCCGTGTCAGTGACCTCGTGCGTGGCATAGTAGTCGCCCGGGCTAAGCGCAATAGTATTTGCAGCCCATTTGAGGCCGCCGTCGCTGCCGCCTACCCCGCCGCCGTCGCCAAGATTATAGGGGTCGCCTTCGCCTAAGTTGCTGCCAACGCCCGCGATGTCGTAATTCGCCTTCATCGGGAAAATCGGTACATCCTCAGCGTTGTTGGGTATCTGCTGTATATCCTCGTCCGCCGAGAGATATTTGAAGATATGGACCTTTAGCGCTGTCGGCTCAGGCGTTGTGCAGTTCTGGCTGCGAACCGTGAGGCTGTAAAGCAGGCCGCCAGGGTTCGGGCCCGTATAGCCTTCCGGGGCCTCGGTATTGGTTACCGTAATGGTAAGGGTATTCTCTCCCGTTACCAGGTCAGCCGCCGGAATGGTCCATGAGTCTGCCGAGCTGAAGTTGTCGGTATCGGTGCCGGATGTGCCGGTATCGATGACATTGCCGTTCACCATGACGGTGTAGGTATTGTCTGCCGCGATATCAAGCGTAGAGTCCTGCGGAATGCCGTCGATCTCGAAGGTCTTCGTGAACACCTTCGGTCCAACGGTATTGGAGTAGTTGTTCTCCTCGGTCGGCATGTCGCTCCAGATCCAGGATGCTCCCGGTATATTTGCAGACCATGCACCAGGGAGTACGCCCGGGATGGAGGTGATGATGACTGAATTCGCGCCTTCATCTACCGTAGTGGTAGTGTCGCTACTGACCGACGCCTCTACGTCATTCGGCTCGCTGCATATCGGCGCCTCGTCGTTTTGGATAGTGTAATCGTGGAAGTAGTTGTCGGTTGTGGCGCCTGACTTGTTGCCTGCTGCATCCTCAAGCTGGCCCACATCGAGCCATGCAGTGCCGTTGGCAAGCAAGGTCGTGTCTACGGTGAGAGTACCCTGCACTACCTTCGGGTCGCCCGTAGCCGAGAAGGCAACGCCTGCGCCTTGCGAGGCCTGCGGCGGCTCAGAATTGTACAAGTATGACCAGATGTTGGTGAGCTTGCTTAGGTCAAGAGGCTTGTTGTCGGTCACCGTAATAGTGAAAGTAACAGTACCGCTCAGCGTGCTTCCCGGAACCGGCGTAACGGTTACTGCCGGAGGAGTCGTATCCGGATTGTTATCTATGGTTACTTTGAATGCGTTAGCCCAGGGGCCTGAGTTGCCCGCATTATCCACCGCCTTTGCGTGCCAGTAGTAGGTGCCTTCCGGCGTGCCGGTCGTGGGGATTTCCGACGTGGCAAGCGGTCCGGAGGTATAGACCGGCGAGGTGAACGAGCCGTCAGAGTTGGTAGAGGCGGAATTTGAAGATTCGTAGAGGTACGTTATTGGTCCCGCCCAATCCGTCACGTCCGTCCAATCCGCGCTCAATGCCGTAGCCGTAGTGAGGGTGCTGTCGTTGGCGGGAGTCAGGAGCGTCGGCGCTGGAGGGCAGGTAACGTTCCACACGATGACGTACTTGTTCGTCGTGATGTTCTCGAATTCAGGCTCGTCGCTCTCTATATCGGCAGTTTCGGCCTGTCCGAGGGAGTCTCCAACGCTGTAGCCCTTCAGCTTGTACGGATAGTCGGCGGTGCATTCCTCAGGCGAGGTCTCATGCGTCTTGTAGTCGGCGCCCGAGGTCATCTCGGAAGTAACCGCCTCGTACGAATTGCCCGCATCAAGGGTATAGGTGCCCGTGCCTGCGCCGATATTGTCGGCATCCCAGGTGGACTTCATCGGGAAGGAGGCGCTATTGGTGTTCACAGTAGTCGCTTTCACTCCGTTGATGTACTTGTCTATGGTAACGGTGACGTCCGGAGCGGTCGCATCAATGCGCATCGCTACCGTGCCGTTCGGGCTCCAGTCCGTATCCTGGCGGAGGCCTGGGGTGCGGCCAAGGTAGGTTGCGTCCCAAAATACCTTGTTGTCGCTGTCATCGCTGCCTACCGCAACCGGCTGGTTATCAGGAATAGCGACGTTAAGCGAGTTGTACGGTCCGCTCTCATGGATTGGCGCTGCGCCATAATCAGCGGTGTTGTACGCGATGCTGACAATAACATCGTCAGGGAGCGTTACATTCAGGCTGCTGAGGTCAAAAACGGCGTTAAAGGCAAAGCCGTTATAGCAGGAGTTATCCTCTTCATCTTTCCAACCAGTGCCGCACTCTTCGTCGGCTTCAGGGCGCCAAGGGATAAAAGTATCCTGGGTTTTTGTTGCAAGCAGCGGGCCAGGCAAGTCCGAGTCGGAGCTTGTGGCGTAAATATTGATGGTGAGCGGGTGTATGTAGCCGCCGTCAACGCACTTCGCGGGATAGCTGGTGCAGAAAGAAGTGTTCTGGGATTCAAGCGCCCAATCGCTCATCGTTACAGTCACGGTCTTGAGGTCGCGGCCGGTGCCGGGCTCAAGATGCACGTAATCGCCGAAGGCCGATGTGCTTACAGCCTCAAAACCGAGGCTGGCGACATTGCCTGGGAGCGGGTCCGTAGTCGAATCGTATACGGCCGTCGAGGGGGTTATCGCGAGCGCGTTGCTAATAGAAAAAGTCATCGCGCCTGCAACAACGACAAGAGCGAGCACTATTCCCGTAAGGGAGTACCAGGATTTCATATGTAATTTATAAGGAAACGTCTTACGCACGTTAATAAAACGAACAGCCTAGGTGTGCACTATGCACCTCTTATATATACCCTACTCCATATCCACACGACCACAAGCTTGCCAAAAAGCAGCTTCGTGTCCTGCTTCATGAACTTGGCCTATTCTTAAACTGCCATTAGTCGCATGAAGGAGCGATGAGGCCTGCAGGATCACTCTGTCCTTTATCCGCGAGCAGCATAGAGAACGTTATACAAGAAAGAAAACGAATGTCTAGCACTGTCTGGACTTACGAAGTCCAGAATGATAGAGTCGCCCGCATGGAATTATTCCACGTGCTTAACCGGGGCGTCGATAAGCGGGTGCTTTTTACGGACCAGCGCGATTATATGCGCTTTGTGTATGACCTTTTTGAGTTCAACGACGCCGGCGCGGCGGGAAGCACCTACTATACTTTCAAGCGCGATATTCTGGACTTAC
This sequence comes from Minisyncoccota bacterium, assembly GCA_035546615.1. GTDB lineage: Bacteria > Patescibacteriota > Minisyncoccia > Phycocordibacterales > SBAW01 > GWA1-54-10. The sequence goes on along the minus strand of DASZWM010000006.1, from coordinate 69,659 downwards.
GAAGTCCAGAATTGGGATTAACGAAGAAAGAGCGGCTCGTGGATATCCACGGCTGGTGCCTAATGAAAAACCACTATCACCTTCTCCTCTCGGAGCGGGTTGAGGGAGGCATTACGCGATTTTTGAGGAAACTGAACATCGGATACGCGAAATACTTCAACGAGCGGCACGAGCGTTCGGGAACGCTTTTCCAGGGGAGAACTAAAAAGGTCCGGGTTGAGAAGCTCGGGCACGAACTGCACATATTGCATTACGTCCACCTTAATCCGCTTGATTACAGCGCGGGCGCGCGCAATTGGCGCGGCCGGCGCATCGAAAACGCCAAAGCCGCCCTTTCGCACCTGGAAAATTACAAGTGGAGCAGTTATTTGGACTATACGGGCGCAGAAAACTTTCCCGCGATACTTACTAAGGACTTTTTTCAGGCTTCGCATGAGGATCTCAAGAAGGAGACTGGGGAATTTCTTCACAATATCGATCTGTCGGGGCTTACAAAGCTGACCCTGGAATAATTCTGGACTTACGAAGTCCAGAATGTGGGTTGAGCCTGCTTTTTATGGGAGTAGAATAGGCCTATGGATAAACGGATGATTTTGGGAATCGGGGTTTTTATTTTGGCGGTCGCGGCTCTTGTGGTTATCTTGGTGCTGCCCTCCCCCACCAAGGCTCCTACCGTTGAGCCGACTACCTTTGCAGAATGCGTCGCGGCCGGATATCCGGTGCTTGAAAGCTACCCGCGCCAGTGCAATACGCCCTCCGGCAAGGGCTTTACCGAAGACATCGGCAACGCCATCGCGATGCAGGACACTATTCGCGTTACTTCCCCCAAGCCGGGCGCTACGGCAAAAGCCCCGCTTACCGTTTCCGGCGAAGCGCGTGGAACTTGGTACTTTGAGGCGAGCTTTCCCTACGAATTAAGGGCTGCTGACGGCACCGTGCTGGCGCAGGGCCCCGTGCAGGCGCAAGGCGAGTGGATGACGACCGAATTCGTGCCCTTCAGCGTTTCCATTGCCTTCCCCGCCCAGGCCGCAGGCTCGCAAGGAACACTCATTTTGAAAAAAGACAACCCCTCCGGCCTGCCGGAGAACGACGCGGCGCTGACTATCCCGGTGGCATTTTAGCGGGTGGGATAAAAAGGCTTCCAGGCAGGCGAAAAGCGGGTCAAAAAGGCCCGCTTTTCGCGTATTTGCGCAAAAAAAGCTTTGATACATGAAGAAAGCCCGCATTTTTCACAAAGAAGGCGTTGCTTTTTTGCAGAAAAGTTTTCGACTGACTTGTGCACACACAAGTGGCCGCCGCTTCATACGGGCGGCGGGCATCGCGGGGGTATAATGAGAAAATCTCACTATGGCGATTACCCAGAAAATAAAGAAGCGGAACGGCGAGATCGTCGACTTCCAGCCCGAAAAAATTACTATAGCGGTCAAGAAGGCGTTCGCCGCAGTGGTCGGAGACGCGCACGATGCGGACGCGGCGGACATCAGCCGCGCGGTCGCCGACGCGGTGGACGCGAAGTTCGCGGGCACTCTGCTCCTCCCCACCGTGGAGGAAATCCAGGACCTGGTTGAGAACGCCATCGCCACCCGCGGCTACTTTGCAGTCGCGAAGGCCTACATCATTTACCGCTACGAGCACGAAAAGATCCGTCAGGAAGAGCGCGAGGAAATCGCCGAAAAAATCACCGAAAACGCGCTTCTGGTCACCAAGCGCGACGGCAAGACGGAGCCGTTCAGCGAAAGCAAGCTCACCCGCACCCTTCTGCGCGCGGCCAGCGGCTTTGACCGCATCATAGACGTGCCCGCCATCATCGCCCGCGTGCGCCAGGAGATGCACGAGAACATACAGACCAAGGATATCCATGAGGTGCTCATTATGGTCACCCGCTCGTTCATTGAGCGCGACCCCGCATATTCCTTCGTGGCGGCCCGCCTCCTGCTCCAGTCTATATATACGCAGGCGCTCGGCGAATTCGACTACGCCCGGCTCGAAGAGGCGTACCGCGACGGCTTCATAAGCGCAATTAAGGAGGGCGTCGCCGTCGGCCAGTTCGACCCTGAGCTCCTCAAGTTCGACCTGCCGCGCCTGGCGGAGGCGCTTCAGCCCGAGCGCGACCGCGACTTCAAGTACCTCGGCCTCCAGACGCTCCAGGCCAACTATCTTTCCAAGGTCCACAGCACCAGGAAGCTTCTCGAGACCCCGCAGATATTCTGGATGCGCGTCGCGATGGGCTGCGCGCTTGCGGAAAAGACGCAGGAGGAGCGCAATGCTCAGGCGCTTGAGTTCTACGAAATCATGTCGGCCATGTATTATATGCCGTCCTCCCCCACGCTCTACCACGGCGGCCTCGTGCACCCGCAGCTTTCCTCCTGCTTCCTTTCGACCGTGCCCGACGACCTCCACCAGATATTCAACGAGTACAAGGACAACGCCCAGCTCCTTAAGTACGCGGGCGGCACCGGCACCGACTGGACCCCGGTCCGCGCCACCGGAAGTCTTATCAAATCCACAGGCGTGGAATCCCAGGGCGTTATTCCGTTCCTGAAGATAGCCAACGACGTCACGATTTCCATCAACCGCTCCGGCCGCCGACGCGGCGCCGCGGCAGTGTACCTGGAGTACTGGCACGCCGACATTGAGGACTTCATGGAACTCAAGAAGAATACCGGCGACGAGCGCCGCCGCGCCCACGACCTCAATACCGCAACCTGGATCCCCGACCTCTTTATGAAGCGACTCAAGGAAGACGGCTACTGGACCCTCTTCTCGCCGTCGGACGTCCCCGACCTCCACGACCTCTACGGCCGCAAGTTCGAAGCACGCTACAAGGAGTACGAGAAAATGGCCGAGGAGGGCAATATGCCGATGTTCAAGAAGGTCCGCGCCTCGGAGCTCTGGAAGAAGCACCTCACGATGCTCTTTGAGACCGGCCATCCGTGGATAACCTGGAAGGACCCTTCAAACGTCCGCTCCCCGCAGGACCACGTCGGCGTCGTGCACTCTTCCAACCTCTGCACCGAGATAACGCTTAACTCTTCCGCTGAAGAAACCGCTGTCTGCAACCTCGGCTCCATTAACATGTCGGCGTTCGTGCGCGACGGCCGCTTCGACCGCGACCTGGTCGCGCGCGTGGTGCCGGTGGCGATGCGCATGCTCGACAACGTCATCGACGTGAACTTCTACCCCACCGTAAAGACCAAGGCCTCCAACATGAAGCATCGCCCTGTTGGCTTGGGGCTGCGCGGCCTGCAGGATGCGCTCTACAAGATGAACATCAACTTCAACTCCGACGAGGCGGTAAAGTTCTCCGACGAGTCGCAGGAGGTCATTTCCTACCACGCGATACTCTCTTCGAGCCTTTTGGCCAAGGAGCGCGGCACCTACGAGAGCTATCCGGGTTCCAAGTGGAGCCGCGGCATCCTCCCTCAGGACACTATCGCCCTGCTGGAGCAGGAGCGCGGCACCAAGATAGACGTGCCCCGCCACGAAACGCTCGACTGGAGGCTTGTGCGCGAAGCGGTGCGCCAGTGGGGCATGCGCAATTCCAACACCATGGCGCACGCGCCCACCGCTACCACCGCCAACATCGCCGGCTGCTACCCGACCATAGAGCCCATCTACAAGAACCTCTACGTGAAGAGCAACATGGCGGGCGACTACATGGTGGTCAACGAGTTCCTCGTGGAAGACCTCAAGAAGCTCGGCCTCTGGAACGCCGATATGCTCGAGCGCATCAAATTCCACGACGGCTCCGTGCAGGCCATAGCCGAAATCCCGCCGGCCATCCGCGACAAGTACAAGGACGTGTTCGAGATAGAACCCGCATGGCTTATCAAGGCCGCCGCCTACCGCGGCCGCTGGATAGACCAGTCGCAGAGCCTCAACATCTTCTACGGCGGCGTCTCAGGCAAGGTCCTTTCCGACATCTACCAGTACGCCTGGGACATGGGCCTCAAGACCACCTACTACCTGCGCACCATGGGGGCGTCGCGCATCGAGAAGTCCACGGTGAACATGCAGAAGTTCGGCGGCACCTCCAGCATGGAGACCTCGGTAGCATCCAATTCCGGCTCGGTCGCCTCCACCGTCGTTATTGAAGAGACCGTTATCGCAAGCGTCACCCGCGAGCGCGACCCGCTCCTGAGCGAGGCTTCAGCAGCCCAGAAGAGCGTCCTGTCGCCGCTCAGTATTGCCTCCAACGTCATGGTTGAAGCCCGCGAGTTGAGCAACGCTCCGGAACCCCTCGCAAAAGCGCCTACAGCGGCTCCTGCAGCGGAATTCAAGCCTGCACCGGCTCCCGCGCCAATCGTCTCATCTGGCATCCCCAGTTTCGGCGGCCAGCCCACCGTCCCCGCAAACCGACCCAAAGTAGAAATGATAGGCGAAGTGTGCGAAAGCTGCTCGGCATAAGCTTACAGACTCAAATATAAAAACAAAGAAGCCCCGGCGAGAAGCTGGGGCTTCTTCGTCGGGGCTGTTCAGCACCGCTAGCGGCGGCGGCGCAAGAGTTCGACAAAACCCGCATCCCGCAGATCGCGAACTGCCGGCGGTTCAGTCGGACCCTCGTAGAGGATCTGATTGATCAGGGCGTGCGCATTCATGTGCACGAGCGAATAGCCCAGGGGGCCGAAGAACCAGTATTGCGCTTCAGCAACCATCTTCTGATAGTCGGCATAGGTAATCTCTTCGACCTCCTTGCTGATACTCGCGAGCGCATATTCGCGCCCATAGCCGGCCGGCGCATCCTCCCTGTTCTCCATGACACGCCCCAGCAAAACCAATGTTTTAATTTTCGGCACCTCTGCCTCCATAATATTGGCAGGAGTCCCTCCTGCCTTCACTATGTATAATTATACACCCAAATAGTATAAAAGTCAATACCCTACCGCCTTCAGTTTTTATGTTCTTATATGCGAAATCCCCTTTTCCAGAGCATATTTCTCGATACAATGGATTAAGCAGAAATCGATGGCCTGCTAGGCGCGGGCGAGAAACGCAGCGAGCCGTATCATGTATACGGCGAGCGAGTCTCGCAGCCCGTAACGACGCAGGACGCGATTTCCGCTTAATCCACACATATGGGAATAATAAACGGGGCCAGCACCACCGATCCGAACAAGATACTTCCGATGAAGTACCCGTGGGCGCGCACGCACTACAAGAAGGGCGTGGCCAACAACTGGGTGCCGGAAGAGGTCTCAATGCAGCAGGACGTTGAGCTCTGGAAGAAGCAGGGCGGACTCTCCGAAGACGAGCGCCGCATGATCATGTGGAACCTCGGCTTCTTCTCGACCGCCGAGTCGCTTACCGCCAACAACCTCGTGCTCGCCATTTACCGCCACATCACCAACCCGGAGGCGCGCCAGTACCTGCTTCGCCAGGCGTACGAGGAAGCGGTCCATACCGACACGTTCATCTACTGCTGTGACACGCTGGGGCTGAACCCGGACGAGATATACAACATGTATCTCACCATCCCTTCCATCAACGAAAAGGACGAGTTCGTCACCAATATCACCAAGTCGGTGTTTGACCCCAACTTCAGCACCCAGGGCACCGAGAACATCCAGAAGTTCGTGCACGACCTCGTGGGCTTCTACGTCATCATGGAGGGCATCTTCTTTTACGCCGGCTTCGCCATGATGCTCTCGATGCTCCGCAAGAACCGCATGGTGGGCGTGGGCGAGCAGTTCCAGTTCATCCTGCGCGACGAGTCGGTGCACCTGGCTTTCGGCGCGGACCTCATCAATACCATCGTGGCCGAGAATCCGGAGATCTGGACGGCCGAATTCAAAAAGACGCTGACCGACAACATAAAGCGCGGCGTGGAGCTTGAAAAGAAGTATGCCGACGACGCGCTGCCGCGCGGGGTGCTGGGTTTGGCCCCGGCCAGCGTGAAGCAGTACGTCGAGCACGTGGCCGACCGCCGGCTGGAGCGCATCGGGCTTGAGCGCCAGTATCATGTCGATAACCCGTTCCCCTGGATGTCTGAGATAGCCGACATGCCGAAGGAGAAGAACTTCTTCGAGACACGCGTGACGGAATATAAAACTGGAGAATTGGATTGGTAATATAAAAAAGAAAATGCCGCCGCGGGATACCGCGGCGGCATTTTTGTTTTCGGCGATTCGCGCTTAGGCGCTTGCCGAAGCGGCAGCCATAGGAGCAGCCTGCCCCTCTTCCGAAACCGGGCCGTCTCCGACCAGGGTGGGAAGAAGCCCAGGATCATGAAGCGCGTACCACGCATCCTTGAAGTCTTTCTTGCCCGTTTCGTCGCATATTTCCCGCACCGCAAGGACGAGAATCAGCGCGACGACGAACCCGGCCGCAGAGAAGAGCAGAACCGCAGTCCACGGCGGCATCATGGTGATCGACGGCATCCATGCGAGGACCTCCCAGGCCCACGCGGCAAATACCGGGGGGACCAGCCCAAGGAATACGACGTACCCGCTGGAAAGGGGCCTGCTTTCTTCGCGCAATTTTTCCAGCACCGGCTCGCTGGACGCATTGCCGATAATATCCAAGGCTGTCTCGTAGACGCCGCTGATCTTATCTTCGAGAAGCTCGGCTTTGACGCGTCCCGCGCCCGCGACCAGAATGAACACCGGAAGACCTGCCAATGCGGCAAGGACCGCGACAAAAAGCAGTACCTGGCTGCTCATGGAGGGCGCGGCGTAGAAGGCGAACGAAACAGCGAGCATCGCCGTCGCAGCCGAAGACAGTATCACGCCGGGGATGAAGCTCTTCTTCATGTTCAGCAGGTCGATCACTGCCCAGAAGAGAAGAACCGCTCCGGCGGCAATAACCGTCGCCGGATACAGAAGGCCGTCGGTCGCTGCCCTCTGCGTCAAGGTAAACGAAAGCGCTACCGGAAACAGAAAGGCCGTGAAGATCTTGAACATAAGGCTGCCAAGTCGCATGCGCGTGCACTCCCCTACGTTGAGATGATAAGGAACGCCAAACCCAAAATACATTACTTCGAGAAGAGACTCTTGTCAATATCAAGAGAGTACAAACAACGAACGCCGGCCCCAGATTGGGCCGGCCCTTTCGATATAGGTCAGGCGTGCTTGAGATCAAGCGGGAAATCGCAGTCAAGCAGTGCTACGGCATCCAACGGCTCGCAGCTGACATGCGGCTCAGGCTCTCCCAGATACGCGTCCAGCCGGTCGGCATGCACCCCGGTAAAAGGAAGCACCTGCCCCGTCTGCCCTTGGGTACTCCGCCGGCCGGAGCCGGGCACAAGCGTAACGACCTTGTCGGTCATGTACTTCTCCCTATGTTTCCTTCCCGCCGCCACTCTATACCCGGGCACCTGCAAACTCAAGGGCGGCCCAGGGACGTAAAAAAGCCGCCGCGGAAGACCGCGGCGGACATGGCACTCACTTCTGAGCCGCTTCGCACTCGACCCAGAAGATATCGCTGAGCAGGCCCGTCCAGTTGAAGACGCGGATCGGGACATCGGGCATTTCCTCCTCGAGTGCCGGAACGTGCTTTTTCCCCACCTCCTCAAAATACTCAAGGTTGATCCTCCTTTTCCTGCCGGTGCCGTGATACCTGACGTCAAGGTAGTAAAGGCCGCCGCGGCCGTCTTGGAAGATATTGACGGCAATGCAGTAGCACGGCCGGAAAGGCTTTTTGCGCGGCAAGCCCGCGGCGCTGCGCAACCGACTGCGCTCCGCCTCAAAATCATAAACGTTATCCATCGGAATCTCCGCCGGTTGAAGGGTCTGTATCGAAAGTACGATACAATCGGCTTTTTTTCAACTGCCGCACGAGCGCAAAAAGGGCGCCGACCAAGTCGGCGCCCTTCAAACTTTTCCTGCCGTGCGGCTAGAGTATCCGGCTTCCGGCGCGCAACGCGTGCGCGGCGGAAGGCCGGCCCGTGCGGCGCAGATAGTCGGCGAATCCGGACAGGCCGAGCTTGACGCCCATCCGCCCCGCGGACCGCACGCGCCGCTGGTCCTCTTCGTTCAAGCCCTGGTACAGGCCGTAGGTCGTACGCCCTCCGTCGATCGCCGCTTTCGCGATGACCGCACCGGGTGCCGGCGAAACGGGCTTGCTGGTCCAGACGCTGAAGGCAACGGCGAGCCAGGCTCCCAACAGCGCCAGAATGCACGAGGCGATGACGCCGATCAGGGCGCGCGGGTCGAGCGGAAACTCGACCAGCGACACAAAGGCAAGCGCCTCGCATCCGAAGATCCAGACGGCGTAGAACACGATAGCCCGCGCGATGCGTGCCCGGCCGAAGATCCAGCCGACAAGCAACATGATGATCGGCACTGCAAAAAACAGTATCGGAACCATTCTCATTTGTATGCCCCTCCTGCGGGCTGCTACGATGCGGAACTTACAAAGGCCATTCAAGTGCTATTATACACCTAAACTATAAAAAAGTCAATAGACGCACTGAGGTGCAGAAAAGCCCTTTATTTCAGCGAATTTTCGACGCTGTACTCCCCCACCTTCGTCCGCAAAATATGGAGCGCCAGGGCCGGCACGCCGAGCTCACGCCCGAGCGCATGGGCTATGGAGCGCATATAGGTGCCGCTGGAGCACGCCACGCGCACCGTGGCGCACGGGAACTCGCGCTCGCCCGCGGGCTTGAGGTTGCGCTTCCAAAGGCGCAATATCTCCTCCTGGCGGAAGTCGCCCTGCACCTTGTTCACGCCGGAGTCGATGTACGCCAGCAAGTCCGGCTCTTTTATCTTGTACACGCCCTCAAGCGCGATGTCGTACACCAGCACCGAACGCTCTGGGAGCACGAGCGCTCCAAGCGCGTTGCCGCGCGCCCACTCGAACAAAGATTTGCCGCCGACGGTCTTGCTTGAGAACGGCGGATATTCCTGCGCCACGTGGCCGCGGAATTCGTTGAGCGCTTTCTCAATAGTCTTCTTTCGCACGCTGGAAGGATCGCCGGTGTCCATGACGCGGCCAAGCACGTCGTACGTGTCGGTGGAGAACCCGAAGAGTATGTCGAGCACGTATTCCTTCGACAGGTCCATGTACTGCTCGCGGCGCTTGTTGGCGGCGCCTACCAGGCACAGGAGCACGCCTTCGGCCATCGGGTCCAGCCGCCCGGCGTAAGACAGCACCTCGTGCGCGTAATGGGCCTTCTGAAGGCGCAGGCGGTCCAGGCGCTCAAGCGGCGTCTCGCCCAGGACTTTGTAGAGATTTACCACGCCGCCCTCGTGCTTAAAGCTGCCCGCTTCCTTGGAATTGCCTTCAGATGAAAGAATCTTCGTATGCTTTTTTTCGCCGTGCTCCAAATCCGCCATTTCTGATACAATGTACCAGCAAAGGCCCATATGTCCAAAAAAGAGAAGCTGTCTACAGAAAGCTACAAGGGCGTGCGCGACTTCTACCCGGAGGACCAGGCGTTCCTTACCTACCTGCTCGCCACTATGCGCGGGGTCGTCGAGCGCTACGGCTATGTGGAGTACCACGCGTCCGTGCTGGAGCCCGCGGAGCTCTACAAATCAAAAGGCGCGGAGAACGAGGAGATGGTGAACGAGCAAACCTACACCTTCCTCGACCGCGGCGGCCGCGAAGTGACCCTGCGCCCCGAGATGACGCCGACCGTGGCGCGCATGGTGGCCGGCAAGCGCCGCGAGCTCGGCTTCCCCTTGCGCTGGTATTCCATCCCCAACCTTTTCCGCTACGAGCGGCCGCAGCGGGGCCGCCTGCGCGAGCACTGGCAGCTCAACATCGACATCTTCGGCTCCAAGTCGCTGGCGGCCGACGCGGAAGTAATGGCGGTGGCGCATGCCATCATGACGGCCCTGGGCGCCAAGGAAAGCGACTTCGTCATAAAGATAGGCAGCCGTAATTTCCTGGACGGCGTCGTCCGCGAGCTGGGACTTGATGAGGAAGGCGGCAAGAAGCTGCGCGGCCTTCTGGACCGCCGCGCCAAGATGCCCGCAGGCGACTTCGAGCGCGACATTGCCGACCTCGGCGTTGCCGCGGAGATGCTGTCGGACGAGAAGCCGCCCGAAGACGTGGCGCTCGTGCTCGACATGCTGCGGGAACTCGGGATTACCAATGCGGTCTTTGACCCCTCCATCGTGCGCGGATTCGACTACTACACCGGCGTCGTGTTCGAGGTGTTCGATACGCACCCGGACAACAACCGCTCCGTCTTCGGCGGCGGCCGCTACGACGGGCTGACCCAGCTGTTTGACGACGAAGCGCTGCCGGCGGTGGGCTGCGCGGCGGGCGACGCCACTCTGCGGGATTTTCTCGAAGTCCGCGGATTGCTTCCCTCTTACCTACCGACCACAAAGGTATATATGGCCGTGGCCGGCCCGGAGTTCGTGCCCGAGGCTATGAAGCTCGCCGACGCTCTGCGCCGCGAGAACGTGGCCGTGGCGGTGGACTTGGGGGAAAAGCGCCTAGGCGACCAGATAAGGACGGCAGCCAAGCACAAGGTGCCCTACGTGCTGGTGGTCGGCGAGGACGAGCTCGCCTCGGGCGCGTTCAAGGTAAAAGACCTGGCCTCCGGGGAGGAAAAGAAGCTTTCGCGCGAAGAATTAGCCTCGTTCTTCCTGAGCCTGTAGCTTCGTATCCGTTGTAAGATTTTTCCCATGCGGCGCATTACTTTCGATATCGAGACCACAGGCGAGATGACGAACGGCGTGTTCGACTTCTCCAAGCAGGAGCTGACCATCGTCGGCGTGCACGACTCGCAGACGGACACCTATTCAAGCTACCTCAAGGAGGAATTGCCGCAGCTGTGGCCGCTTATCGAATCGGCGGACATGCTGGTGGGCTACAATTCCGACCACTTCGACATCCCCATACTCAACAAATATTACGCCGGGGACCTCACGAAGATAAAAAGTCTCGACCTGTTGAAGGAAATAAAGAACGTGCTCGGCAGGCGGCTCAGGCTCGACTCGATTGCGCAGGCAACGCTCGGCAAGGGCAAGATAGCGCACGGCACCGAGGCCATCGTCTGGTGGAAGGAGGGCAATATAGAAAAGATCCGCGAGTACTGCCTGGACGACGTACGCATCACGAAAGAAATATATGACTACGCGCGAAAGCACGGCAGCCTCAAATACCAAGACTTCGCCGGACCGCGCGAAATAAAGCTCGACACGAGCAAATGGGAGGAGGCCGAGGGGGCCGCGCTGACCCATACCCTGCCGTTTTGAGATGCAGAAAGCCCGGGCCGCATAGCGGCCCGGGCTTCGAACGTTCTACGGCGCGCGAACCCGCGAGACCGTGACCGACACATCGACCCAGAAGCGGATGCCGAAGAAGTCGGCGCCGGCCAGATAGGCTGTCCTGTTTCCGCCTGACCGGAGTCGCTTCGCTGAAACAAGCGCCCAATGATGCGCCGTACAGCGCACGCCGCGATACGAAACAAACGGCAGCGTGGCGTTCGGTTCGATATGCTGCGCTGCCGGCACAGCAACGGCCTTCACGATGTAGCGCTCGTCGGATTTTCCTTCCTGCTCAAGGTACACCTCCGCCGTGCCGGACGCCTTCTTGAAAGAGCCGTCCTTATTCCACGAGATCTCGTAGGCCACTTTGGCGACCCGCAGGCCGGTGACAGAAGCCGAATTGGTGGCGCAATCGACGTACTTGTTGAGATGGAATACGCGCGCGTCCGCCCGGGCGGCGGATATGAACGCCCCAAACGCCAGAAGAAATAGCGCAAAGAACCGCATCAGAACCTCCCAAAACAGGCCTCCTCGGGCCGTTGATGAATTTTCCCGCTGGTACTATACTTGAGGGTATATGAAAAGCCAATACGTATTGCCCGTTACCATTATCGTCGCAGGGTTGCTTATCGCAGGCGCAGTGTTCCTGGTCGGCAAGGTAAACGTCCCGACCAACGGGAATGCGTCCACCACGGTTACGGCGCGCGAGTATGATCCGTCTATAGACCATATCCTGGGGAACCCCGGCGCCGCGGTAAAGGTCGTCGAATACATGGATCTTGAGTGCCCGCACTGCAAGACGTTCGAAGGCACGATGAACCAGGTTATGAGCTACTACGGCGCCTCCGGCAACGTGGCGTGGGTCCAGCGCCCCTTCCCGCTCGGCTCGATACACTCCAAGGCTCCCAAGGAGGCCGAAGGCGCGGAATGCGCGGCTGACCTGGGCGGCAACACGGCATACTGGCAGTTCGTCGAGAAGGTGTTCGAAGTGACGCCGTCCAACAACGGCCTCGATCTGGCCCAGCTTCCCATAATCGCGCAGGGTATCGGGCTTGATGTGAACGCGTTCAACACCTGCCTCAACAGCGGCAAGTACACCAAAAAGATAACCGACTCCTACAATGAGGCCCTCGCGCTCGGTGCCCAGGGGACGCCGTTCACGCTCATCATGGTCGGCGGCGAAGCGGTAACGCTTGCGGGCAACCAGCCCTACGACTCCATGCGCGCGGCTATCGACGCGGTGCTCCAGGGCAACCCGGCGGTCCAGAACGCCTCTACTACGGCTCAATAAACGGAACACTACACTGATCGAAAAACGGCGGCCTAAAAGGCCGCCGTTTTCGTTCTACTCTTCCCCCAGCCCGAGGCGGTAGATATCAAATGAGTTCTCGCCCTCGAACATGTCAGACGGGTTCGGCAGATACACGCGGGGCCGGCTTATCTCCGCGGTCGCGTCCTTAACAAGCCGGTGGAACACGGCGAACTCGGCCTTGTGCTCGCGGAAGTCTATTTTGTAGGTCCTGAGCTGGCTCTTGCCGTCCTTGTTCTTCGATTTCTTGCACTCATGCACGATAAAGCGCCTAACCGGCTTCTTGAACTTCTCGCGGACGGTGTAGTAGTTGAATATCGCCTGGATGACGAACAGCGCCTTGTACTCGCGGGCCGGGCTGAAGGAGTCGACGAACTTGTGGTCGACAATATCCACGCCCCGCGAATCAACCTTAGATTTCACCACGAGGTCCGATACGGCCTTAAGCGGCAGCGGCAGGCCCTTCACTTCCACCAGCCCTTTCACTTCGACTCCGAGCACCTTGTACTTTGGGGGCCGCTTTAGGAAAAAGCCGATCGCCTGGAGGTATTCACGCTCCATAGAGAGCCGTTTTTCCTTCCTGGCCTTGCGGGTGGATGCCCGGCCGAAATGTATCTCAAAATCAGGGACCTTCTGGAGGTACTCAAGCCCCAGCGCCACGGCCGCCTCCTTGGGAAGCCCGCCGTAAAAATGCTCGAGCGCGATATGCCCGGCCCGGCCCACAATTGAAGCAGGGGTATAGGGCGTATCGTAGACCTCCTCGACGTAGCGCTTGTACCACGCAAGCGGATTGCGCAGGTACGCCATGAGGCTGGAGTGGCTCCAGTGCTTTATAGGCGCTTCCATAGGCACATACTACCCCACCCGTATGGACTTTTCATGTACGCGGAATGCCCGTATGCTTTAGGAATATGCGCATCGCACTTCCCGCCGCAAAACCCTGCATCGAATGCGGCGGCGATGCGATACATCATCGTATCCAGTACTTCACGCTTCTTATCGGCCTTGCCGCTACGCCTTTTTCGGCGCTGATGGGGCGGATAACGGACGGCGCCTCCAGGCTTTTGCCGAAGCGGGACAGCAAGGGTCTCGTGGCTGAGGGCTTAGCGCGTCTTGGTTTGGCGGAACTGCTTGAAGAGCCGGATGATAAAACGCTCCTGCTTGATCTGGTCCTTTGGGAAGAAGCGAAAAAACGCGGCATCCGTATGCGGGAGTTCCGCCTGCTCGGCCTCCCTACCGCAAGCTTCCTGGCAACGTTTCCGGGCGGCCGGCGGATCGGATTCGAAAGCATCCCGTTCCCCGCGCGGATGGAGCAGCCGGTCTGGTGGATAGACAACAAGACCGTCATGAAGAAGAAGTTCCGGGCGCTCGGCCTGCCGGTTGCCCGCGGCGAGTCCGCATTCTCGCTCGCCAAGGCAAACCGCATATTCAAGGAAATCAACGGCACGGTCATAGCAAAGCCCGCCGAAGGCTCGGCCTCGCGGCACACCACGCTCCATATCAGCGACGAAACTGCGCTTGAGCGCGGATTCAAAATAGCTAAAGAGGTTTCTCCGCTGGTCGTCATAGAGGAAGAACTCGAAGGCTCCGTCTATCGGCCGACGCTGGTGGATGGAAAACTTGTCGCTACCATCCGTCGCGACCCGCCGCGCGTGGTGGGCGACGGCGAGCATACTATAGAGGAACTTATTGCGCAGGCGAACACGCATCCCAAGCGCCAGGGCCCGTACTTCTCGCATATCAAACTAACCGCACTAGGCGAGCAGGAACTCAAGCTTCAAGGATTGACTTTGCAGAGCATTCCCGAACAAGGCCGTGCTGTCTATCTGCATCCTAAAATAAACTGGGCGCTCGGCGGCACCACCACCGACGTGACGGAAAAAGTGCATCCCGACAATAAGGCGCTGTTCGAGGAGATAGCGCGGGTCTTGCATGCGCCCATCGTCGGCATCGACTTTATCACGAGCGATATCAGCCGCTCGTGGAAGGAAACGCCCAAGTGCGGCGTCATAGAGACAAACGGCCGGCCGTTCTTCGACAATCATCATCTGCCGTTTGAAGGCGAGCCGCATAATGTTGCAGCCGTTATTTGGGATTTGTATCAGGCACTTCCTAATAAAAAATTTGACATGATTTAAGTATCATGATATAAAGAAAGCGGACACACTTTTTCGTCCGCAACCAAAGGAGATATTTCGTGGGAGAAGTTGAAAACTATGTCCTCAAAAAAGAGGATTTTACGCGGGCAACCAAACCAGATGGCACGGTAGTCCTCACTCACCTGTTCCTACCCGGAACAATAGAGTGGAATCCTTCTATGGAACCTGTACCTTTTCTTCTTCGGAAATTCAAAGCGTTTTCCGAGAAGAATAGTGTCCTGCTAAGCCCAGAAATCGCGAGAGCCCACAATTTTTTCGAAGAAGGGCTTAAGCAAATGGGCAGAGAGATGGACGACTTCGAAGAAGAGAACTTTACCGACTAAATAGGAGACACCAATGTTTACAAGAACATAAACCGCGCCCCATCCGGCGCGGTTTTTATTATAGAGATGAATTAGTAGCTGCGGAGGCGCTTTGCCTTCTCGTGCGTGCGTATGCGCTCCAGGGCCTTCGCCTCGATCTGGCGGATGCGCTCGCGGGTAACCCCGAACTTCTTCCCCACTTCCTCAAGCGTGTGATAAATGCCGTCTTCAAGGCCGTGGCGCAGCTTGAGGATCTCGCGCTCCTTGGGGCTCAGTTCTTCAAGGATCTCCTTGAGCTGGTCGGCGAGTATGCGGCGGGCCACTTCCTGGTCCGGCGAGAGTATCTTGTCGTCCTTTATGAAATCGCCGAGCACCGACTTGCCGTCGTCGCCGTCGTCGGACCCGACCGGGCTCTCAAGCGAAATAGTATCCTGGTCGATCTTTTCTATCTGGTAGATCTTGTCGACGTCCACGCCCATCTCAAGCGCGATTTCCTCCGCAAGCGGGTCGCGGCCGAGATCCTGGGAAAGGCGGCGCGAGACCTGCTTGTATTTGGCGATGGTCTCGACCATGTGCACCGGAATGCGGATGGTGCGGCTCTGGTCGGCGAGCGCGCGGGTAATGGCCTGGCGTATCCACCAGGTGGCGTAGGTCGAGAATTTGAAGCCCTTGGAGTAGTCGAACTTGTCCACGGCCTTGAAGAGGCCGAGGTTGCCCTCCTGAATGAGGTCCAAAAGGGTAAGGTCCGGCGAGCGGCCTACGTACTTCTTGGCGATGGAAACCACGAGGCGCAGGTTCGCGCGGGCAAGCAGGTTGCGGGCTTCATCGTCGCCCTCGACAATGCGCTTTGCGAGATCGCGCTCGCTTTGCGCGTTAAGCAGCGGGTACTTGCCTATCTCGCGCAGGTACATCTGGATGGAATCGTACTGCGAGTCGGAGCGCGAGTAGCCCTTTTCTGCCGGCTCCTCGGCTATTTCAAGCATGCCGCCGCCTTCGAGCACGTCGATATGCGCGGTCGAGAACTTCTCATAGAGGTCCTCAAGGAACATGACGTCCGTCTCGATATTCGGGAACGCCTTCAAGATCTCGTCGTAGGTGACGAATCCGCGCTCGCGGCCGCGCGCCATAAGCGCTTCGGCCTTCTTGTTCTGCTCCTCAACCTTTTTGGCGATCTTCGGGTTGATCTTGGCCGCCGGAGCCGCCGCCTTCTTGGCCGGCTTCTTGGGCGCGAGCTTTGCCCGGCGCTTTGCGGCGGCGGCGCGGAACTTCTTCGCCTTCAACCCCGCCTTACGGGGGGCCGGCTTTTTCTTCTTTTTAGCAGCCATTGATGGGAGATATTATACCCTAGCAAAGTGAGAAAATAAAGGCCTCCTTTATTTGCGAACGCCGCGACGGGTATATGCAGGGCACACTGCATATACCGGAGTTTTTATCACACAAATTTCATTTTGAAACGCTCCTTCGCCACCACGGCGCCTATGGCATCGAGCATATCCTTGGCTATGGCCTCTTCGCTCGAGTGCTCGCCCACTTCCCTGTCGAACATAAAACGCAGCTCCTCGCTTCGGGGCGCAAGGGTCTGCTCAAGGGCGGCAATACGCTCAGGCCCGAGCAGTTCCGAGAGCTGCCGGCCGATGTCGGACTCCGTCCCGAAGCGGAAGAGAAGCATTCCCGCTTTGCGCTCGAAGCCCGCTATCGAGTCTGCGCTTTGCGGCTGAGTTTCCGGTGAAGTGGTGCTGGGCTCAAAAGGAGTCTTTGGCGCCTTTGCAACAGAAGCTCGTACGGCGGCGTCGGACACGCCGAGCTTGCTTGCAACGATGCGCGCGAACTGTTCCTGCTCTATCGCGCTCCCCATTACGGCAATAAGCGGCACCACCTGCGCTTCCACCAGCTTGGCGTACGCCCGTTCGTCGCGCGCGGCAGGCCTGAGCGCGGCGAGAAAGAATTCAACAGCGGTCTGGGACGTGCGTATTGCCTGCTTCAGCAGCTCCGGATTCTCGCGCGCCACGTCCGCCGGGTCCTTGCCCTGCGGGAAGGTCGGCACTTTCACGTCGAAGCCCGCCGCGATGGCCATCTGCGCGCTGCGCAGACCGGCGCGTATGCCCGCCTCGTCGGCATCGAGCGCCAATACCAGGCGCTTGGAGAGCCTGCCAAGAAGCGACAAATGCTCGGGAGTGAGCGCGGTGCCCGAAAGCGCCACCGTGAACGGCAGCCCGGATTGGTGGGATAAGATAAGATCGAACTGGCCCTCGACCAAGAGAATGCAGTCGGCCTTGCGGATAGCATTCTTCGCCCGGTCGTAGCCGTAGAGCGTTTTCGATTTTTTGAAGAGCGATGTTTCGGGACTGTTCACATACTTGGCCGGCTCCACATCGTCCTTCTGGCCCGGAACCTTTTCGAAGAAGCGCCCCGACACCGCGATAGGCTGCCCGGCGGCGTCGAATATCGGGAACATGATGCGGCCGCGGAAGCGATCAAATATCTCGCCGGGCTTTTTCTCCGACTTCACGCCGAAGCCGGCATCAGCGATGTCGTCTTTCGAGAATCCGCGCATGAGCAGGTGCTTTGAAAGCTCTTCCCATGCCGCCGGAGCGTAGCCAAGCCGCCAGCTCGCTATAGTCTCATCGTGCACGCCGCGGGCATGCAGATAGTCCCGTACGTCAGAGCGCTTCGCGAGCACGGATTCGAAGAATTTCACCGCCTCCTCGCACACTTCCCGCAAGCGCTCGTCGCGCTCCTTGTGTTCCGGATTCGGCACAGCTTGGCGCTCAAGCTTAATCCCGGCTTTGTCGGCCAATTGCTTAAGCGCGGTCGGAAAGTCTATGCCTTCCATCTTCTCCACAAAGGTGAAGATATCGCCGCCTTCGCCGCAGCCGAAGCACTTGTAGGTGCCGCGCTCGGCCGAGACATGGAAGCTCGGCGTCTTCTCCTTATGGAAAGGGCAGCGCGCCGTGTAGGTGCGGCCGGAGCGCTTGAGCTGGATATACTCGCCGATAACATCGGTGATATTGAGCTTGTCCTTAATTTGCTGTACCTGGGAGTCCATATATAGAGTTTACCGCTTTAGTATACCACTTGACAAAATACATCTTTGGGTGTACACTATGCATATATAGTCGGCCAACAGAAGGAGAATTTGGCCATGATATATATCATTTGTGGGGCGGTGGGAATAGGGATTACAGTCGCACGGGCGATGTTCATGACTGTGCCCCCAGAGCAGGCGATGGACGCGTTTGTCTGGGGGACCATTTCTCTGAGCATTGCCATTCCTCTGCTCATCCTGGGTATCTTCGAGAAGGTCGAAAAACTCATCAAGAGCACCCGGACGTAGCCTCATGTACGCCAAACGGGCGCGGAATTAAAAACTCCGCGCCCGTTCGCTTTTTTATTTGCTATTGGCTATACCCTAGTGGCTAGTGGCTTTCTTCTTACTCTACGACCTCCTTCTCCTCTTTCGCGACCGGCATTTCGGTCGGCTGGGGGCCATACTTGGCTACCATGGCTGCCTTGGGGCTGCCCTTGAAGCCGGTGCCTGCAGGAATGAGGCGGCCGATGATGACGTTCTCCTTAAGGCCCTCAAGATGGTCAACGCTGCCGTACAAAGAGGCGCGGATGAGCATGCGAGTGGTGTTCTGGAACGAAGCGGCCGAGAGGAATGATGCGCGGGAGAGGCTGACGTCGAGAATGCCCATGATGAGGCCTTCCGAGGTCGCCTTCTCCCCGCCCGCCGCGACAAGGCGTTCGTTGAGCGCGATGAGATCCGGCTCGCTGGTGATGTCGCCCTTGGAGAACTCTGAGGAGCCTCCTTCGACGACCTTCACGCGGTTGAACATCTGGCGGACGATAACTTCCAGGTGCTTGGTCGAGATGTTGGCGCCCTGGAGCTCGTAGATCTTGAGCACTTCGGAGATGATGTACTCCTGCGCGCGCTCCTTGCCCGCGTACTTGAAGAGTTCGGTGAGCTCTGCCGAGCCGTCGGTGAGGAGCTGGCCCTTCTCTACCTGGTCGCCGACCTTCACCAACGGAATGCGGCGCGGGTGCATCGAGTACTCAACCGTTTCTTTCTTGCCCTTGCCCTTGTGCTCGATTGACGGCACAACGACGAGGACCTTCTCCTTGGTGTCGCTGCGTATCTCGACGACTTCGCCGGATACCGATGCGACGACCGCCGGGTTGCGGGGCGCGCGGCGCTCGAAGATCTCCTCGACGCGAGGCAGACCCTGGGTCACGTCGCCGCCTGCCGAGGCCGCGCCGCCGGCGTGCTTGATGTTCATGGTGAGCTGGGTGCCCGGCTCGCCGATAGCCTGGGCGGCGACGGTGCCTACCGCCTCGCCGAGCGCGACCGGCTTCATGGTGCCTAGGTCGGCGCCGTAGCACTTGGCGCACAAGCCCTGAGCCGACTTGCAGGCGATGGGGCTTCGGGTATACACGCTTGCGATACCCGCATCTTCTATCTGCTTAGCCTCTACTGAAGTGATGAAGTGGCCCTTCTTGAAGAGCGTCTTGCCGTCGGCTTCGACATCTCCCGCCAGGTAGCGGCCGGTGATGTTCTGCGCCAAGAAAGTGCCGATGCCGGATGCGGACTCGCGCTTGACCGTGAGGCCTTCCTTGGTGCCGCAGTCCTCCTCGCCGATAACAACGTCCTGCGCTACGTCAAAGAGACGGCGCGTGAGGTAGCCGGCTTTCGCGGTCGAGAGCGCGGTGGATGCGAGGCCCGAGCGGGAGCCGTGCGTGGTGGTGAAGTATTCTATAGGAGACAAGCCTTCCTTCATGGACTTGGTGACCGGGAGCTCGATCGTCTCGCCTGTAGGCGATGCGATGAGGCCCTTCATGCCGGCCATCTGGGTCATCTGCGCAAGCGAGCCGCGGGCGCCAGACTTGAGCATGTCGGAAACCGGGCCGTTGATAGGCAGGGTCGCAGGGATGAGCTTCTCGACATCGGCCTTGGCCGCGTGCCAGACCTCAAGATTGAGGCGGTAGCGCTCTTCCTCGGAGAGGAGGCCGTCCTGCCAGTGACGCTGAATCTCGTCGGACTTCTTCTGCGCGACCTCCACGATGCGGTGCTTGTCGGCCGGGATCTTGATGTCGTCGAGCGACCAGGTGATGCCGGACTGGGTCACGTAGCGGAAGCCGAAGTTCTTGATGCGGTCCATTATTTCCGGGATCTTCTCAAGGCCGTAGCGCGCGATGAGGTTGTCCACGAGCTTCGCCATGCCCTTCTTGTCGATAGGCGTATTGATGTATGCGTAGTCGTTCGGGAAGACGGTGTTGAAGAGGAGGCGGCCGACGGTGGTCTCGAAGAGCTTGCCGTCGTACTGCGCGTACTTTTCCTTGTCGCTCGGGAGCACCTTGATCTTCGCCTGAAATCCTACCGCGCCGTAGTCGTACGCGAGAATAGCGGCGTTGGGCGACTGGAAGGCCTGGCCTTCGCCCTTCATGCCCTCCACTTCCTTGGTCATCCAGTAGACGCCGAGAAGAATGTCGAGGAGCTTGGTCGCGACGACCGGCTCGCCGTTGCCCGGCTTCAGGATGTTGCGGTGCGCGGCCATTATTTCGCGGGCTTCCGCCTGCGCTTCTGGGCTGAGCGGCACGTGCACGGCCATCTGGTCGCCGTCGAAGTCCGCGTTGAAGGCCGGACATACGAGCGGGTGCAGCTGGATGGCGTTGCCCTCGATGAGGACCGGCTGGAACGCCTGGATGCCGAGGCGGTGGAGCGTAGGAGCGCGGTTGAGAAGCACGTACTTGTCTTTGATGATGTCTTCGAGTATCGCCCACACTTCCGGAACGCCTTCGTCTATGAGACGGCCGGCGCCGCGGATGTTGTATGCGAGTTCCTTCTCAAGCAACTTGCCGATGACGAACGGGCGGAAGAGCTCGAGCGCCATGTGCTTAGGCAATCCGCACTGGTTGAGCTTGAGCTCGGGACCGACGACGATAACGGAGCGGCCGGAGTAGTCCACGCGCTTGCCGAGGAGGTTCTGGCGGAAGAGGCCGTGCTTGCCCTTGAGGTTGTCGGAAAGGGACTTCAGCGGGCGCTGGCGGGCCTGCATGGTTGCAGAGTAGGCGGCACCCCCGTGGCGGATGGAGTTGTCGATGAGCGCGTCCACCGCTTCCTGAAGAATGCGCTTCTCGTTGCGCAGAATAACGTCCGGCGCATGGATCTCGAGGAGCTTCTTCAGGCGGTTGTTGCGGTTGATGACGCGGCGGTAGAGGTCGTTGACGTCGGATGTCGCGTGGCGGCCGCCGTCCAGCGCCACCATGGGCCTGAGCCCCGGCGGAATGACCGGAATGCGCGTGAGGAACATCCACTCGGGACGCACCATTGCGCGGGACATCGCGCGCAAGGCCGAAAGGCGCTTGCCGAACTTCTCGCGGTCCGCCGCGCCCGCGTCTTCAAGCGCGGTCTCGGTATCGCTGATCATCTGCTTGATATTGAGGCTCTTGCAGAGCGCATAGAGCGCCTCGGCGCCGATGCCCGCCTCGAACATCGCTCCGTACTTTATGGCGAAGCGGTGGTACTTGGGCTCGTCGAGCACCGCGCCGACTTCGAGGCTGTCGATGTCGCGCTTGGCCTCGAGGAAGAGCTCCTTCATCTTGTCCTTGGACTTCTCGTCCTGAAGGTTCTTCATCTTCATCTTGTATTCGGCTTCGAGCTCGCCGACGATGCGCTCTTTTTCAGACTTATGGATTTCGTTGACGATGTAGCCCGCGAAGTACACGACCTTCTCGAGGTCGCCGGCCGGGATGCCGAGCACCATGGAAAGGCGCGACGGGATGGCGCGGAGGAACCAGACGTGCGCCACCGGCACCGCCAGGTCGACATGGCCCATGCGCTCGCGGCGAACTATGGCGCGGGTTATCTCGACGCCGCACTTCTCGCAGACAATGCCCTTATAGCGGATGCCGCGGTATTTGCCGCAGTAGCACTCGTAGTCCTTCTCGGGACCGAATATCTTCTCGTCGAAGAGCGAGTTCTTCTCGGGGCGCTGGGTGCGGTAGTTGATGGTCTCGGGCTTGGTAACTTCGCCGTGCGACCACTCGAGTATCTTCTCGGGGCTGGCGGGGCGGATGCGGACGGAGTCGAAGTCGGAGACCTCGGCGCCCGGCGTCTTTTTGACGCCCTTTACCGCCTCGCCGCCCCGCATGAGCTCGACGTCGAGGCTGAGGCCGCGAAGGGTATGGAGCAGCACGTTAAACGATGCGGGCGCGTAGTGATGGTTGATGCGCTCGCCGCGGACAATGGCGTCGAATGCGGCGGAGCGGCCGACGATGTCGTCGGATTTGATAGTGAGCATTTCGCGCAGCGTATATGCCGCGCCGTAGCCCAGGAGCGCCCACACTTCCATCTCGCCGAAGCGCTGGCCTCCGCCCTGCGCCTTGCCGCCGAGCGGCTGCTGAGTGATGAGGCTGTACGGGCCGATGGAGCGCATGTGGATCTTGTCGGCCACCATGTGGTGGAGCTTCAGGATGTACATATAGCCCACCGCGATGTCAGCCTCGAACTTCTCGCCGGTGCGGCCGTCGTAGAGCGGCATCTTGCCGCTTTCGTTGAAGCCGGCCTTTTTGAGCTCTGCGCGGATCTCCTCTTCGGTTGCGCCTGCGAACGGAGGGCAGATCGCCTGGTAGTCCAGAGTGTTGGCAGCAAGGCCGAGGTGCAGCTCGAGGATCTGGCCAAGGTTCATGCGGGACGGCACGCCGAGCGGAGTGAGGATGACGTCAACCGGGCGGCCGTCCGCCATGTACGGCATGTCCTCCTCGGGAAGGATGCGGGAAATAACGCCCTTGTTGCCGTGGCGGCCGGCGAGCTTGTCGCCTACCGATACCGCGCGCAGCTGCGCTATCTCGACATGGATGCGCTTGATGATGCCGGACTCGAGGTTGTGGCCCGCCTCGCGCGAGAATACCTTCACGCCGATGATGCGGCCGCGCTTGCCGTTCTCCATGCGAAGGCTTGAGTCCTTCACGTCGCGGGCCTTGTCGCCGAAGATGGAGCGAAGGAGGCGCTCTTCAGGCGTGAGCTGGGTCTCGCCCTTGGGGGTTATCTTGCCGACCAGGATGTCGCCGGGGCGGACCTCGGAGCCGACGCGGACGATGCCGTCCTCGTCGAGGTTGCGGAGCTTGTTTTCGGAAACGTTGGGAATGTCGTGGGTGGTTTCCTCCGGGCCAAGCTTGGTGTCGCGCACGTTGCAGACGAACTCCTCGATGTGGATGGAGGAGAACTTGCTGTTCTTGACCATGCGCTCGGAAATGATGATGGCGTCCTCGTAGTTGGCGCCCGACCAGGTCATGAACGCCACGAGGCAGTTCTGGCCGAGCGCGAGCTGGCCCTGGTCGGAGGTCGAGGTGTCGGCGAGGAGGTCGCCCTTCTTCACCTTGTCGCCTACGGAAACGCTGGGGCGCTGGTGGAGGGCGGTAAAGCCGTTGGTGCGCACGAAGTTAACGAGCGGGTATTCGGTCTCCTTGCCCTTCTGATTCTTGACCTTCACGCGCTTGCCGTCGGCCGCGGTAACAACGCCGTCTTCCTTGGCGAGGTGGAGGCGGCCGGTGTCCTTGGCGGCGCGGGCCTCGATGCCGGTGCCGACAAGCGGCGCCTCAGGCACGATGCAGGGCGTTGCCTGCTTCTGCATGTTCGAACCCATGAGCGCGCGGTTGGCGTCGTCGTGCTCGAGGAACGGGATCATGGAGGTAGCGACGGAGAACGGCTGCTCGGGAGCGACGTCGATGTAGGTAACCTCGTTCTTGGGCACGCGGGTAGGGGCGCCCTGGAGGCGAACCTCCACCGCGTCTTCCTTTATCTGGCCGTCAGCGTTCACTTCGGTGCCGGCGTGCGCGATGTGCTCGGTCTCCTCTTCAGCCGCGTTGAGGAATTTGATCTCGGTCGTTACTTTGCCGTTGACGACCTTCGCGTACGGCGTCTCGATCATGCCGAACTCGTTGAGGCGCGCGAAGTTTGCAAGGCGAAGGATGAGGCCGATGTTCGGGCCTTCAGGCGTGTGTATCGGGCAGAGGCGGCCGTAGTGGGACGGGTGCACGTCGCGGACCTCGAAGCCGGCGCGCTCGCGGGTCAAACCCCCCGGGCCGAGTGCCGAAAGGGTGCGGAGGTGCTCAAGCTCGGTGAGCGCGTTCTCCTGCTGCATGAACTGGGAGAGCTGGTTGGTTGTGAAAAATTCCTTGATGCGTGCCTGCAGCGGGCGCGGGTTCACGAACTGGACCGGCATCGTCGCCTCGGCGTCGATGGTCGACATCCTGTCCTGGATGTTGCGCTTCATGTGGGTGAGGCCGACGCGAAGGCGGCTCTGGAGCATTTCGCCCACGTAGCGCACGCGGCGGGAACCGAGGTGGTCGATATTGTCCTCCATCGCCTCCGGATTGTTCTCAAGCTCGATGACGTGCTTGATAACGGTGACGACATCGTCCAGAGAAAGGGTCTTGCGGGTGAGCTCGGTCTCGGTGAGGGGCTTCGCGAAGCGCTGGTTGAAGCGGTAGCGGCCCACGCGCGAGAGGTCGTAGCGCTCCTCGCTGAAAATGGAGTCGATATACTCGCGGGCGTTCGCCGCAGTAGCGAGGTCGCCGTCGCGCAGGCGCTTGTGTATCTCTATATATGAGTCCTCGAGGGTCTTGGCGGTATCAGTCTCAAGGGCGGTCTCTATCCAGCGCTTCTCGTTGGCGTTGCCGGAGAAGAGCGACTTGAGGTCGCTGTCATACGGGGCGCCGAGCACGCGAAGGAGGCTTGTGACCGGGAACTTGCGCTTGCGGTCGATGCGGACCGAGAGGTCGTTATCGGAGCCGGCCTCGACTTCTATCCATGCGCCGCGCGCCGGAATGACCTTGGCGCCGAAATGGCGCTTGCCCTTCACTTCGTCCGCGGTGAAGAACACGCCGTATGAGCGCGCGAGCTGCGGCACGATAACGCGCTCCACGCCGTTTATCACGAAGGTGCCGTGATCGGTCATGAGCGGCATGTCGGCCAGGAAGATCTCCTGCTCCTTCTCGGTGCCGGCGACCTTGTTCTTGAGCTTCACGATGGCGCGCACGGGCACGTCGAGCGTCATCTTCTGCGCCTTGGCGTAGTGCTCGTCGAACTTCGGCTCGCCTATCTCGAGCTTCACGAACTCGAGGTCGAACTTCTTGCCGGAGTAGTCCTTAATAGGAGTGAACTCCTTGAAGGTCTCCTTGATGCCCTCGCCCAGTATCCATTTATAGGAATCAAGCTGAGCCTCTACAAGATTCGGCGTCTCGACGCGGGGGGTGCGGTACCTCGAGAAGAATTTTTGATTACGCATGCGCGGTTTAATAAGTTGAGCGGACTTAATAATGGGAGCAGGCACAGGGCGAACCTTCACTACTTTTTGAAAAAAACAAGAACGCTGTCCACACCTGCAAAACACGAAAAATAGCGGGGGCATGAAGCTCCCTTGCCCGATTTCTCAAGCAATATTTAGGTGGATGCACTCACCACTGTTTGTATCGAAACCGCGCCACTCGATACACAATCATCTGCCCCGCTTTGGTTTCATATACCAGTATACGCGCCTGGGAAGGCCCGTCAAGGGGCTATCCACCCCTATTTATAGGGGTTTGCTGCGTTTCTTTTCTTTCCACTGGTCCATCTTTGCATGATGGCCGGAGAGGAGGACCTTCGGGACCGCGTAGTTCTTTCCTTTTGCTTTCAGGACCTCGGGGCGGGTGTATATCTCGTGGCTTGCGACCCGGGACTCCTCGAGGGACTCGAACTTGCCCAAAACGCCCTTTATCTGCCGAGCGGTCGCATCAATGATTGCCAAGGCCGGAACCTCGCCCCCGGTCAGAATGTACGGCCCAACGGAGACTTCTTCGGCCTTGAGCACTTTTTTTGCCCGGGCGTCGATGCCTTCGTACCTGCCGCAAACGATTATGACGTCCTTTTGCTTCAAAAGCGCTTTGGCATACGCGTTGGTCAAAGGCTTGCCGCCTGCCGCAGTAATAATGACCTTCGGCCGAATTCTGGACTTCGTAAGTCCAGATATTTTCTGGACTGCCCTGATGACCGGCTCGGCCTGGATAACCATGCCCGGGCCGCCGCCGTATGGGCGCTCGTCTACCTTGCCCCATTTATTGCTGACGAAATCGCGCAGCTGGTAGGTCTTAACGGAAAACTTCTTCTCTTTCTGGGCACGGCCCAGTATCGAAGCGTTCGTATAGGCCTCGATAACTTCCGGAAAAAGCGTTACGACATGGAAATTCATAGGTATTCTTGTTGAGAGTAGAGATTTGCGATTTCTTCTTGATCTGCAGAATCAATAACAACAGAGCGCCAGGCATCATATTGCCTATGACCAGTAGACGCAAGTATTGAATCCTTTGTATGAGGCTGACGAGTCAGGACAAATGATTCCCATTCTCTGGCTTCAGGGACATCGAAGAATACATGTTTTCCTTTTAAAGCAGTCAGGATCGGATACTTCTCAACCATGGGCGGCAGCCTATCGTAGTAATACATAAAAGGTGTGGGAATGATGCCCCACTCATTAACTACGTTTTGCGTCCAAACCACATTCCCTGCAAAGAGTTCATGGTAAGTCTCCCCCAAAGCATCAAAACGATCAAAGTACTTAACAAAATGAGCTTCAGAATTCTTTAGATCAGCGAGATCTTGTACTAGGTCCTGATAGACATATCCGCCGAGAGTTTTTGGATATCTCTTTGCCAAAGCGGCAATCGCTTCACGTTCTTCGTCAGCAATTGCAGCAAGCTGCTCTTTGGTCATTTTGCTTTTATTACCAGCTTGATGATCACCCGTTATCAGTTCAGCATCGTCGTGCACGAGCGCCATAGCCACAGCGCGCCCTATATCAAAAGTCTTATCTACCTCTGATAATAATGGGATGAGACTATATACAAGCCACGCCACTCTCTTGCTATGAGAAAAATCAGAAGAGCGGTAAAAAGCTACTTTCTCATTGCTATACCTTTTAATTTTCCGCAAGCCGTCTTCCCTTCCGGGAAATAAAGAGAGCTCTGCGAGCAGGTCAGAAACAGGAGGATACATACTCCACAGTATAAAGGAGGGCGGGAAAAGCAAAAGCCGCCTTGCGGCGGCCTTTGCTAAAATATCTGAGATTAGAACTTTGAGAGCTCGTCCATCGCCTCGTCCACCGACTTCATCGCAGGGGTTGCGGGAGCCTCGTGGCTGCCGTCCCAGCCCTGGGCAGCGCTGCCGCCGCTCGGAGCGCTCATAGCAGGATCGCGAAGCCCTCCTGCCGGTTCGTTTATCTTAAGGTTCACGCGGGCATTGTGCTTCATGCCAACGACGCGAAGAAGCGTGCGTATTGCCTTGGCGGTATTGCCCGAGCGGCCGATAACCTTGCCCATGTCATCCGGATGGAGGTCGAGCGTCAAAAGAACGCCCATTTCGTCTACGGCGCGAGTTATCTTAACCGCGTCCGGATTCTCGACAAGACCTTTTACGACAAATTCCAAAAACTCCTGATCTCTCTCTGCTGCCATTTCAGTATATTTAGTTTATTAAAGATTAGGAAATCTGTATCATCTGCTCTCGCTCGGAATCAAAAACTCGTTTTTGTTCCTCACTCGTTTGATGATAAATCCCTGCCTCTATTCTATTGTGCGGGAGTTTCCTCAGCAACCTCGGTATTCACAGCTTCTTCCGCTTTTGCCTCGGGAGACGTCGCCTCTGCCTTTTCTTCAGTGGTCTCGGCTGCTTCAGGAGCTGCCGCTTCTGCTGCGGGAGCGGCTGCAGCCGCCTCTTCCGCCTTCTTCGGCGGGCTCTTGCGCGGGAGCACGTTTATCTTCTTGCCCTCGATGACTTTCTGATTGATGAGGATGTTGTGCACGGTGTCGGAAACGGTCGCGCCCATGCCTATCCAGTGCTTGATGCGGTCGGCCTTGAGGTCGGTGCGGTCAACGCGCGGGTCGTATGAGCCGAGGACCTCCTGGAAGCTGCCGGTCTTTGCTGCACGCTTGGACTCAACGAGAATAACCCGGAAAGACGGGTCGTTCTTGCGTCCGCGGCGCTGGAGTCGGATGGTAAGCATTTCTTAAAAATAGGCCCTCTCGGGCTTGGCTCATACTGTATCAGAGTAGATATATTCGGTCAACCGTGGTATAGTGCGCGGGTTAATGCCTCCTAGCAAGAAACCGGCCCCCCAAGCGGGCAAGAAGAAGACCATTTCCGGAATCGTCCAAGTAACCCGCAAAGGCGTCGGTTATCTTTCGTGGCCTGAGGACCCTGAGAAGGAGGATATAGAGATACAGACTCCCGACCTGTCTGGGGCGCTCAATGGCGACACTGTCGAAGCAGAAGTGCTGGGCCTATTCCCCCGCCCCAAAGGCAAGATGGTAAAAATTGTTGCCCGCGCCAAAGAAGACTTCGTCGCAACGCTGCGCCAGCAAGGCGGCCGCATCGTTGCCGTGCCTGCGGACGTGAAATTCTACCGCCCCATCACGCTGTCGGACGACAGCAAATACGAGGAGGGAGAGAAGGTCATCGTGCATTTGATATCTTTTGACGGAAAGACCGACCCGGTCGGCTCCATAACTCAGCACCTGGGCCGCGCGGGCGAGCACCGGGTGGAGATGAACGCCATCGTGCTCGAGCACGGCTTCCGCACCGAATTTCCCGAAGCGGCGGAAGCCGAGGCGCGCGAACTTGAGGCTAATCATGCGAAAATAATCGAGGAAGAGCTTCCTAAGCGGGAAGACTTTCGCGACACGACAACCTTCACTATCGACCCGGCCGACGCGAAGGACTTCGACGATGCCATTTCGGTTAAGCCGCTCCCGAACGGCGAGTTCGAGATAGGCGTGCATATCGCCGATGCCACGCACTTCGTGCGCCCCGGGACCGCCCTGGACGAGGAGGCCGTGAAGCGCGGCACAAGCGTGTACCTGGTAGACGCGACCATTCCCATGCTTCCCCACAGCCTTTCGGCCGGCATCGCCAGCCTCAAGGCCGACGAGGACCGGCTCGCGTTCTCCGCGGTATTCCGCATGAACGCGCAGGCGGAGGTGCTCGACCGCCGCTTTACGAAGTCGGTCATTCGGTCCAACAAACGCTTTACCTACGAGGAGGCGCAGGAAGTTTTGAATGCGGGCAAAGGCCCCTATGTGGAAGAGCTCGGCCAGATGCGGGCGCTGGCGCGGATACTGCGCCGCGAGCGCGAGAAGGAAGGCGCGATAGACTTCGGCGACAACGAAGTGAAATTCGTGCTCGACGAATCCGGAAAGCCGCTCAAGGTCATCCGCAAGGTCCGCATCGAGACAATGCTCATGATCGAGGAGTTCATGCTTTTGGCGAACCGCGAAGTTGCGCTGTACGTATCGAAGCTTGCGGAAAAGCTTCCGGAAAAAAATTATGTCTTCCTCTACCGCATCCACGACCAGCCGAAAGAGGACCGCATCGAGGAGCTTTCCACGTTCGTGCGCGCGATAGGCTACGAATTCAATACGCAAAAGAAGAAATCCGCGCGCGACATCGGGAAGCTTTTGAAGGATATCCAGGGCAAGCCGGAGGAGCATCTTATCCGCACCGCCACCCTTCGCTCTATGGCCAAGGCTATTTACTCGACCAAGAACATCGGGCACTTCGGTCTCGCGTTCGATTACTACACGCACTTCACCTCCCCCATCCGCCGCTACCCGGACATGCTCGCGCACCGCATCCTCGCCAGCCATTTGGACGGCAAGCCTATGACCCGCACGGAATACGGAAACCTGGAGAAGATGTGCATCGCAGCTTCCGCCCGCGAAGCCGAAGCCGTTGACG
Organism: Minisyncoccota bacterium; assembly: GCA_035546615.1. Classification (GTDB taxonomy): domain Bacteria; phylum Patescibacteriota; class Minisyncoccia; order Phycocordibacterales; family SBAW01; genus GWA1-54-10. The sequence goes on along the minus strand of DASZWM010000006.1, from coordinate 39,957 downwards.
CCGAGCGCGAATCCATCCGCTACAAGCAGGTGGAGTTCATGATGGGGAAAATTGGCCAAACATTCGAGGGCGTGATTTCCGGCGTGACCGACTGGGGCCTGTACGTGGAAGATAAGGAGTCCGCCGCCGAAGGCCTCGTGCGCGTGCGTACCATAGGCAATGATTTTTATAACTACTCCGCAAAGGAGTACGCGCTCATAGGCCAGCGCACGAAGCAGAAATACACGCTCGGCGACAAAGTGAAGGTTAAGCTGGTCGCAGCCGACCTCGGCAGCCGCCAGCTGGATTTCGAATTGGTAAAATAAAAAGAAAGGACGCCCGCGCTGTTGCGCGGGCGTCCCGGTTACGGGCATTATTAGCGCCCGTAATAGTCTTTGGCCATCTTGTTGCCTATCCAATTTTTCTGGTTGAAGGACAAGATGGACCGGCCTTCCGTGAACCGGTTTTCCTGCGGGGTAGCGCTCATCCGGCTCGCGAACGCACGCATGTCGCGCGGAATAATACTCACCGGCTCCCACGCGCCGAAAGCGCGGTTGTGAACATAGGCGGTGATGGCGCCCTGAGCGGCTACCAAACGGTAGAGCTTGCCGTCCTCGGCCGATCTTGTTTCCAGATAGGGCCCCGTTGCCATATCGGCTGACGGCACCGGCTCATGCATTCTTTGCAGCATGCTCATTCTCCTTGCCAACGATTCAGCCGCTTCCCACTGTTTCATAGAATGCGCCAGGGGTCAAAAAGAAAAGGGCGGGCCTTGCGGCCCGCACCCTTGAATTTCGAACCGGACTAATCCCAGCGGAGGTTAGTGTTGGCAGCCGGAGGAAATGCCGGACTGCGCGCAAGATCTTCAACAGCCCGCTGGATCGGGGGCCAAGAGCTGCTGGGAATGTCGTTCCAGTAATTAACGTCGACGATCCCTTCGGGCGTCTGGCGTTGACACCGAAACTGCTCGTACCCGATTTTCGAGACAAGGAACGACCCGTCAGCGGTCTGCACCTCTACCGGAGCCTGCTGCATCTAGATTCTCCCTAGGAAATGTTCGCTTCCGCCCAAATTCGCGGAATTCTTACTTTTATACCACGGCTTTTTTATTTCGCCACTGCGAGCGCGTCTTCAAATCGGACTGACAAGAGCTTGGACGCGCCGTCGCTGCCCATCGTTACTCCGTAGAGGATGCCGGCGCGGGCCATGGTCTCGCGGTTGTGCGTTATCAAAATAAGCTGGGACTTTTTGGCAAGATTCTCTATCATGTCGCCATAGCGGCGCGAGTTCGCCTCGTCCAGCGCCGCGTCGGTCTCGTCGAGTATCAGGAAGGGGGGCGGGTTGACCTGGCTCATCGCGAATATGAGCGCGATGGACGTAAGCGCGCGTTCGCCGCCCGAGAGCATATGGAGGCCCTTGATGCGCTTGTGCGGCAGGGTAACGGCTATCTCGATTCCCTCCTCTATATCCTCTTCCTCAGCATCAGCGCGTGTTTCTTCATGTTCGCTGTCCTCTTCAAAATCGCCGAGCAGGCCTGTGGGCACCGCGCGGCGCGCCTTCTTTTCCTTAACAAGCGTGAGGCTGGCGTTGCCGCCGCCGAACATGAGCTTGAAGTACGTATCGAATTCGGTATTTATCTTCTCGATGCCTTCGGAGAAGCGCGTCTCAAGCGTTGCGGTGAGCTCATTGATGAGGCCGTGCAGCTTCTCGGACGATGATTCAAGATCCAGCAGCTCGCGTGCCAAGAACTCGTCCCGCTCGGTCGTCTCTTTGTGCTCGCGCAAGACTTCCTCCGAGTTCCCCGCGCCTATTTCCTCAAGCTTTATCTTCATGCGCTCAAGCTTGCGGCGGCGGTCGGACTGCACGCCGCGCTCCTCGCTTGCCATATCCGCCTCGGAAACCGCTTCGCCGGAACCTTCCTGCACCCTGTAGTCGGCGTAGTCGAGCGCGGCGCGGCCTACTAGAACGCCTGCTTCAGTTACTTCCGCCTTAAATTGCTCGCGTTCGCGCGCCAGGATGTCGCGTCGGTTCTTAAGACGGGCAAGTTCCACCTCAAGCTCGCTGCGCTTTGCCATCGCCTGGAAGAGCTCGCGCTCCGCTTCGCGCGAAGCGTCCTTTTCTCCTTCTATCTTGCGGCGCAGGGCTTCCACCTCTCGGGCGACGCGGGCTTCCCCGGCCTGGAGTTCTTTCAGCTCCTGTTCAAGCTCCGCATGCTTTGCCTTGAGCGATTCCACGCTAGTCCCCTGCGGCATGCCGCGCTCCTTGATGCGGCGCAGGAAGTCCTTGGCAAGCACGACAAGCGCGTGTATCCGCGCCTTGAGCGGCTGGCCTTCGAGCGTCAGAAACAGTTCAAGCTCTTCCTGCACGCGGTTAGCGAATGTATTTGCCTCCTCCATCGGCACCGTACTCACCACTACATGCGACATGCGCTCCTGCGCGGCAATCTCGCCTTCCACCCGCCCCAGTTCGCGGGCCCGGGCATCGCGCTTTCCCGCGAGCGTGCGGCCCTCTGCCTCAAGCGCGATGAGTTCGTGGGTTTCAGCATCTTTCTTGCCCTTGCCCGCAAGCTCGTGACGAAGATGTTCGATACGGGAATCGAGCTCGCGGTGCTCTGCATGCGGAGCGGCCTCTTCTTCCTTCAGTTCCGCTTCGGCGGCGGCGAGATATACGCTTTCCCGCTTCAGATACTCGGCGAACTTTTCCGCAAGCGTGTCTTTGAGCGTCTGCGCCTCCTCTATTTTCTTTACCTGGCTTGCGAGGAACTTCAAATGCGGCATGAGCTCGCGCCTGAGGGCCCCCACCTCGCGCATGTTCTCCGCCGCCTTCTCGAGCTTGCGCTCGGCCTCCTCGCGCTTATACAAAAAAGCGGTCAGCCCCAGCGCGTCCTCTATCATCTCGCGCCGCTCGCGGGAAGACGCCGTCAGCACGCGGTCTGCTTCGCCCTGGGAAATAATGTGGTGGCCGGAAGCGCCGATATTGGCCTGGGCCAAAAGCTCGGAAATATCGCGCAGGCGCACCTGGCTGCCGTTAAGCAGATAGTCGTTGCCGCCGTCGCGGTATACGACGCGCTCGATAGACACCTCGTCGAAGTCGAGATTGAGCGCCCGGTCGGCGTTGTCGAAAATGAGCTTCACGCTGGCGCGGCCCGCGCGCGGCACCGAAGCCGAACCGTTCCAGATCATGTCCTCGCCTTTTCGCCCGCGCATCGACTTCATCGACTGCTCGCCGAGCACGAAGCGGAAGGATTCGGCGGTATTCGATTTGCCCGAGCCGTTGGGGCCCACGATGGAGGTTATGGACGTGCCGAATTCAAGCGTCGTCTTTTTGGCAAAAGACTTGAAGCCCGACAGCTCGATGCTTTTTAAGCGCATAGGGCTATTGTAGCAAAAGTTTAGGATGCCCTCATCGGACACCCTCTTGCTCGCGCTTCCTTTTATTCCACAGATGCTCGCCCTTTCGGTTGGCCGCATTGACCGCGCGAGCGAAAGCCGGGCTCCTGATGAACGCCAGCCTTCGCATCATCGGCTCAACCTGTTCTCTGTGCATTCTTCTCAGGGCTTCGCGCCGCGAAGAATCCGATACCAGAAACATCGCCATGCCTGCATCCTCCGTTGGATCTGGAGTAACAGTACTCTTACCACCCCTTGGCTTCAAGCGCGTTGCGGGCGGCGTCCTGCTCCGCCTCCTGCTTTGACTTGCCGCTTCCCTTGGCCAGCATCGTGTCTTTTACGTAGACGCCGACGACGAACTGCTTGTCGTGGTCGGGGCCGGACTCGGTCATGACCGAGTACGATGGCGTGGCGCCTTCCGTTTCCTGCGCGCGCTCCTGAAGCACCGACTTGGCGTCGCGCCAAAGCTTCTTCTGCACTATCTCGTCGAGTTTGGGGAAGAGATGCTTTTCGATAAAGGCCTTCGCGGCATCATAGCCCTGGTCAAGATATATCGCGCCCACCAGCGCCTCAATGGCATTGGCCAGGAGCACGCTGCGGGCGCGACCGTTGTCCTTGCTTTCGCCCTTTGAAAGAAGCAGGTAGTCGTTCATGCCTATTTCCGCCGCCACGCCGCCGAGCGTTACGGCATTCACGAGCGAGGCGCGGAATGCCGTCAGGTCGCCCTCCGGATGCGCGGGGAATTTCTCGTACAAAAAGTGCGTGGCGATGAGCTCGAGCACGGCGTCGCCGAGGAACTCGAGGCGTTCGTTGTGCGCGCTGCCCTCAGAACGGTGTTCATTGAGGTACGAGCGATGCGTAAAAGCCTGGCGCAAAAGCGCCGGGTCGCGGAAGGTCAGGCCGAGGGAAGCCTCAAATGCCGTAAAGTCTTTCTGCATGGGAGTAGGGTTTGGTGGTTAGGGTTTAGGGTGTAGGGAGCTCACTATTGGCTAGTGGCTATACCCTATTTCTCTTGGGCTAATCTTTGCACTGCTTTTGTAACGAGCGGGAGCATATCTTCGTAGAAATTGAGGTCGAGCGCGTCCTGTAGCTTGAACCATCGCGCGTCGTCGAGCCCGCCTTTCTGCTCGAGCTTTACTTCGGCGAACGGCGACTCCGCAAGGAAGTAGGTGACGTGCTTGCGCTTCTTGCCGGTCTTCGGGTCGCTTGCGACGTACTCGTTCTCGCCTATCTTCTCCTTGAGCGTTATGTCCAGGCCTATCTCCTCTTTTATCTCGCGTATCGTGCCTTCCTCCACCGTTTCGTTGGCGAATTCGGGCTTGTCGCCTATTTTGCCCTTAGAGAGCGTCCAGTGGCCGAAGATATCGTGCACGAGCGCCAGATACAGGTCCTTGCCCTGGCGCGCGTAGACGACAGCGCCGCCCAGGTGCTGGACCGGCATTTCCTCGTACGGAACGTCCTTCTTTTTCTTGGAGACTTCGTCCTTGCCCGGCTCGCCGAGCTCCTTGTACACGGCGCCGAGCACGCCGTTGACGAAGCGTCCGGAATTCTCGCCGCCGAAGGACTTCGCCAGCTCAATAGCCTCGTTTATCGCCACCTTTGCCGGAACCTTGTCGCGGTCGGCAAAAAGAAGCTCGTAGAGCCCGAGCCTCAGGACATTGCGGTCCACAGGCGCGATGCGATCAAGCGGCCACTCGGGCGCCGCCTTTTCAATGACCATATCAAGGTCCGCTTTGCGGGAAAGAGTTCCCTTGAGCAAGTCTTCCATAAACGGCAGGTCGCCCGCCGCCGGAGCAAACTCCGCGGCATTGCGCGCAAGGGCATCCCCCGCCCCTTCGGACGAAGCATTGCGGATGTCCCACTCAAAGAGCGTCTGTAGGACAACTGAGCGGGATAGGTGCCTATTTGCCATTGTTTATGAAAGAGCTGCTTTCGAACCTGCGCCAAGCGACCGAACTTCAGATAGACCTAAGAGCCAAAGGCAGACAACTACTTCTGCGCCTCGCTCTTAACTCCTTCCTTCTTCGACTTCTTTGCGGCGCGGGCCTGCTTTTTGCCCGCCAGGTCAACCACGACGCGGCCGTTGTAACGGCCGCATTCCGGGCATGCCCTATGAGACACGCGCATGGCGCCGCATTCGCACTTCATAAGCGACTTCGCCTTAAGCGCGAGATGAGCCCGGTGCTGACCGGTCTGGCTCCTGTTATGTCTCATTCGGACGACCATGGCGAGACTATACCAAAATATGGCTTAAAACGCAATTTAGACTGGGTATAAAGCAAAAGGCCCAGTCCCCCGAAATCGAGGGGCTGGGTCCTTTTAGGCTGATGACAAGCGGAACCGCTAGTGCGGGTGTTTCGCCTGTGTCAGCAGTTCGGCAAGAGGGCCCGGAGGCCAGTCCTGCCAAGCAGTCGTGTTGATCACCTCGTCGGCACACGTACAGCCTCCGGGAAGGCCGAACTTGTTACAGCATTGCTGCGCGAGGTTCTGAAGGTCGGCGTTTTCACCGACAACATTTTTCGCAAGTTGTTCGAAAGGCAAGGTTGTTCTCCCAAAACAGAATTCTTGCGCTTATTGCGCCGCTTTAGTCATAGGCACGTACTTAAGCTATTCCGGCTATTAACCTTACTCCTTTTGTGCCTGTTTTTCAACCTTGCAGAAGGTCTTGCGATGAAGGCTACATACCCCCAGTTTCCCTATCAATTCTCGGTGTTTTTTGGTGCCGTAGCCCTTGTGGATATCGAAGCCGTACTCCGGATACTTTACGGCGAGCTTTTTCATAAGCCGGTCGCGGCTGACCTTGGCCGCGACCGACGCCATGCTTATTACCGGCTGCGTCTGGTCGCCGCGGATGATGGTCGTCTGATGCAAAAATTCGGCGGGCGCCTTGAGCGAGCCGTCGAGGCGTATTTCGGTCTCTTCCGGATCAAGCGCAAGTTCCCGAAGCGCATGCGCGATGGCGCGCTTCACCGCGGGCACTATCCCGTATGTGTCTATATATAGAGCGGAGGAGAATTGCACGCTCCACCGAACGCCCGCAGATGTCTCAAGCGCCGGCAGCCGCTGAAACCATTCTTCGCGAGCGGCTTCGGTCATGAGCTTTGAATCCCGCACGCCGTCAAAAAGCTTGAAGTCGAAATCAATAGGCACAACTACCACGCCCACCGAAACCGGCCCCGCCAAAGGCCCGCGCCCTGCCTCGTCTATGCCTGCTAAAAACTTTTTCACCTACCTATTGTATATAAAAAGAAAACAGGCGCTCGCTCGCGCAAGCGCCCGTTTTTCCTTGTTCCACGCCCTCGCTAGAGGAATTTCAGATCGCGTTCCCCTGGATACTCAAAATTGGGGATGCGGGGATCGTCCGGCGATACGCCCTCGGTATACAACTCCTCGCGCTCGCGCGCTACGGCATGGTTCCGTTGGTGTCGCGCATGCTTCTCTTCCCGGTCCCTGAAATCCGGGTCGTGCCGCATTAGATAGGCGTGCGCCCGGCGGCAGCGCCATTCCTGCCAAGCCGCAGCGAAGACGACAGGGGTCAAGCCCGCCGAGCCGGCCTGGAGAACGGCAAACAATACGATGACGGCGATTATGGCAAGAACGATAACGATCGGATGCATTTTTTCCTCCCCTGAGTAGCAGGTGCTGAGTTCCCTTCCCGCTTAAAAAGTACCACGATTCCTCGCAAAAACAATCGGCCCTTGTTTGTTATACTGGGTTTATGGCCGCTCGATTCGCACTCCTCCACGTCCACTCGCACTACTCTTTGCTCAGGGCCCTGCCGAAGATTCCGGACCTCGTGAAGCGCGCGAAAGCGGAAGGCTGCGAGGCGCTCGCGCTCACCGACCTCGGCAACCTCTACGGCGCCATCGAATTCTACAAGGAGTGCAAGGGCGCCGGCATCAAGCCCATTATCGGGCTCTCCGCCCACTTGGGCGACGGCAAGCGCGTGCTTTTGTACGCCAAGAACCTCGAAGGCTACCAGAATCTGCTCAAGATTGTCACCGACTCGCAGCTTGAGTTCCCCGACAACCCGACGGTGACCGACGCGATGCTTAAAGCGCACGCGAGCGGCATCATCACGCTCGACCCGGCCGACCAAACCATCGCCCTGCCTGAGATCTATTACCTGAAGCCCGAAGACCAGCGCGCGTGGGAAACGATGCGGGCTATCGAAAACAAGGGCGCCAACGAAGGCGGCGATATAGACGCCGAGGATACGGACCATCACTTTCCTTCAGCCGCCGAAATGGAGGAACGCTTTACCCCCGCCCAGCTTGCACGAACGCTCGAAATAGCGAGCCAGTGCGAACTGGAGCTTGCGCTCGGCACCTGGGTGTTCCCCGACCTGAAAATTCCTGACGGCTCAACCTATGACGCGGAATTGCGAAAGCTTATCGAAGCGGGCATTGAGAAGCGCGGCCTCCTGGACGATCCGGCGGTACGCGAGCGCATCGAGTATGAGTACGGCATCATCTGCAAGAAAGGCTACTCGCCGTATTTCATGGTGGTGGCCGACCTGCTCGCGTTCGCGCGCGCCAACAAGATACTTACCACCATCCGCGGCTCGGTCGCAGGCTCGCTCGTAACCTATGTGACCGGCATCACCAACGTGAACCCGCTTGAGTACAAGCTGCCGTTCGAGCGCTTCCTCAACCCCGAGCGCCCCTCGGCGCCGGACATCGACATGGACTACGCCGACAACAGGCGCGACGAGGTAATCGAGTACGCCAGGGCCAAGTACGGCGACGAGAAGGTCGCGCAGATAGGCACCTTCGGCACCATGCTCGCGCGCGGCGTCGTGCGCGACGTGGCGCGCGCCTTGGGCTACCCCTACGGGGTGGGCGACCGCATTGCAAAGCTCATTCCCTTCGGCAGCCAGGGCTTCCCCATGACGCTGGAGCGCGCCATCGCCGAAACCCCGGAGCTGGCAAAAATATATAACGAGGAGCCCGACGTTAAGGACATCATCGACCTCGGCAAAACAATAGAAGGCTGCGCGCGGCACATCTCCGTGCACGCCGCCGGCGTCGTTATCGCCCCCAAGCCGCTTGTCGAATACGCACCGATACAGCGCGACCCCAAGGGCGGCAAGCTCATCACCCAGTACGATATGTACTCCATTGAGGAAGCGGGGCTCCTGAAATTCGACTTCCTCGGCATCCGCAACCTGGCAATTTTGGCTCACGCGGTCGAGCTCGTTGAAACGACGCGCGGCATTACGCTCGATATCGAGAACGTGCCGGTTGACGACAAGAAAACGTTCGAAATGCTCGCGCGCGGCGAGACTGAAGGCACGTTCCAATTGAACGGCGCCGGCATGACGCGCTATTTGAAGGAACTGAAGCCATCGACCATCCACGACATAAACGCCATGGTGGCGCTCTTCCGCCCGGGGCCGATGGAAACCATCCCGCAGTACATCGAGCGCAAGCATAATCCGGCGCTCATCAAGTATCTCGACCCGCGGATGAAGGAGTTCCTCGACTTCTCCTACGGCTGTCTCGTGTACCAGGACGACGTGCTCCTGACCTCCATCAAGCTCGCGGGGTACTCGTGGCTCGAGGCGGACAAGCTGCGCAAGGCTATGGGCAAGAAGATTCCCGAGGTCATGGCCGCGGAAAAAGAAAAGCTCATCAAGGGATTCAAGGAATACGGCCGGCTCTCGCCGGCGCTCGGCGAGCAGCTGTGGAAGCTCATCGAGCCGTTCGCCGCGTACGGATTCAACAAGGCCCATGCCGCCTCATACGGCAAGGTCGCGTACCAGACCGCGTACATGAAGGCCAACTACCCGGTCGAGTACATGTCGGCGGTGCTCACGGCGGAAGCGGGCGACGTCGAGACCGTCTCCATAATGGTCGGCGAGTGCAAGCGCCTGGGGCTTCCGGTGCTGCCTCCCGACGTGAACGAGAGCTTCGGCGACTTCACCGCGCTCGTCAGCAAGAACACCCCGCGCACTGAAAAGGCGGCGGCGGTCGCGGGCGATATCGAAACCGATTCCATCCGCTTCGGGCTGTATTCCATCAAGAACTTCGGCCGCGGCGTAGCCGACGCGATAATCAGCGAGCGCAAGGCGAATGGTCGCTTCGTGAGCCTCTCCGATTTCCTGCGCCGCGTGAAGGACCAGAACCTCAACAAGAAGGGCCTCGAGTCGCTCATCCAGTGCGGGGCGCTTGATTCCTTGGGCGAGCGCGGCCAGATGCTCTCATCCATAGAATTGCTTTTGGAATATCACCGCGAGAATTGCAAAGAGCAGCAGCACGATTCCCTCTTCGGCAGCGACTTGGCCGTCAGCGACATAACGCTCCCCGCCGCGCCTGAAGCGCCTATGGCAGACCGCCTGGCGTGGGAGAAAGAATTGCTGGGCCTCTACGTGTCCGGGCATCCGCTTGACCGGTTCAAGGAACAGCTCTCCAAGCGCCCGATGACGCTGGGGCAGATGCGCCGCGACCTGGCCCCGGGCATGACGGCCGTGGCCGCGGGAATGATAGAGGACGTGCGCATGATACTGACGCGCGGCGGCGACCAGATGGCGTTCGTAAGGCTGACCGACTTTGACGGCACGATAGAGGCGGCCGTCTTTCCGCGCATCTACAAGGAATTCCGCGACATTCTCAAGCCCGAGACGGTCATCGCGCTGAAGGGCCGCCTTTCCAGCCGCAACGGCGAGCTTTCGATGGTGGCCGACAAGCTGAAGGCGCTGTAGCGCAGGAGAGTTGTTTTTTCATGTCCTAGTGGTATAATACTTTTCAGTAAGCGGCACATCACTCGTACACGGGAGGGACGAAACGTGCATACAGCTCAACGCCCCCGCCTCATTCATGACAGCCTGAAGGATGACCGGTTCCGAAAGGCGGCCAAGGCGATTGCCGACGCCGACCCCCAGGAAGACATCATTACCGACGGAATGCTCATCGAGCTCGAAACGGCGTATGCCCAATCGACATACACCGGGGATATCAAGATCGAGCACGCAGTGGTCCGGTTCCGCAACGCTCCTTCAAGCGGAGGAGAGTGCATCGGGGCATGGACCGAGCTGCAGAATCTCTGCCGTAGCGTCGCCTACCATACCGTTTAATCGCGCCCGATTTCCGACAACACGACCCGGCGCCCTCGTTGGAGGGCGCCGGGTCGAGACTTTTTCCACAGTTTTTCGGCGCAAAAGCCTTTTAATATTTTCCATGCGTGCGATAGTTGTCGAGGTCGTACAAAGATTTCGGTGCGGCTCGAACCTAAACATCGTTTCTGAAAGGAAAAGTTCGAGATGAATACAGTTGTGCAGCTCACGCGACCGGAGGATCTCCGCCGCACAGCCACCGAACTTGCCGCGGAAGCGGAAAAATTCCACGAAGGACTGAATCACGCGCAGGAGAAATCCTTCTACAGCGAGATGCGTGCATTCAGCATGAAGCTGCTTCCGCTTCTGGATACCGAGATCGGCCGCAAGTTGCAGCGCGTCCTGAACGACAAAGCGGCCTCCGTACGCCGCACCGTCGCTACCGAAACCCATGTCTTGATGGATTTCACCGCAGGCTCCCGGAGCCCGCAGCAGTTCCAGCGCGTACGCGAGCTGCTGAGCGCCTGCGTTGACCTCCCTCTTGCGTGCGTACAGCAAACTGAACGGCGCTACGCCTGACGGTTTTCCTGCCGGCCCGGCCTTCGACAAGAAGGCCGGGCCGCCCTCTTTTTCTTTTGCAAAAATCCCCACACTTGATACTCTTGGAACTATCTATGGAAGAACGCGACCACCGCAAAATTGGCCAGGAGCTCGACCTCTTCACCTTCTCCGACCTCGTCGGCTCGGGCCTGCCGCTGTGGACCCCGCGCGGCACTATTCTGCGCCAGGAGCTCGACCGCTTTATTTGGGAGATGCGCGAAGCGCGAGGCTACGAGCGCGTCACCATCCCCCACATCACCAAGAAAGACCTCTATGAGACAAGCGGCCACTGGGAAAAGTTCGCCGATGACCTCTTCAAGATAACGTCGCGCGAGGGCCGCGAGTACGCGATGAAGCCGATGAATTGCCCGCACCACACGCAGATATTCGCGCGGCGGCCGTTCTCGTACCGCGAGATGCCGCAGCGCTACGCCGAGACCACCATGGTCTACCGCGACGAGCAGTCCGGAGAGCTTGGCGGCCTCACTCGCGTTTTGGGTTTTGCTCAGGACGACGCACACGTATTCTGCCGCACTAGTCAGGTGCGCGAGGAATTCCTAAAGATCTGGGATATCGTTGACACCTTCTACAAGACATTCGGCTTCACATTGCGTATACGGCTTTCCTTCCGCGACCCGGCGACTCCCGAGAAATATCTAGGTACCCCGGAGATATGGGACAAGGCCGAGAGCGAGTTGCGCAGCCTTGCCGAGGAACGCGGGGCCGACACGTTTGAAGGCCCGGGCGAGGCGGCGCTCTACGGGCCCAAGCTCGATTTCATGGCAAAGAATTCCGCCGGGCGCGAGTGGCAGGTCGCGACCATCCAGCTCGACATGAACATCCCCGAGCGCTTCGACCTTACCTGCATCAATGAAAAGGGCGAGAAGGAGCGCATCGTGATGGTGCACGCGGCTATAGCCGGCAGCCTCGAGCGCTGCATCGCGGTACTGCTTGAGCACTACGACGGCACGCTTCCCACCTGGCTTTCTCCCCTTCAGGCTCGCGTCATTCCTATTGCCGAGCCGCACAAAGAATTTGCCGCAAAGGTCGCGCAGGAGCTCAAGAGGGCTGGCATCCGCGCGGACATCGACGAAAGCAATGAGAGCCTAGGCAAGAAGATACGCGAGGCAAAGACGCAGAAAATCCCCTACACGCTTGTGATCGGCGACGCGGAAGTTGCAGCCAACACCGCAAGCCTTGAGGGCCGCGAAGGCAAACTTGGAGCACTCCCCATTGCCGAAATAGTTTCAAAACTGAAGGAAGAGATAGCCGAGCGCAAATAATATTCTGGACTTACGAAGTCCAGAATAGTTGTAACGCAAAATCCCGCCATACGGCGGGATTTTGCTGACAATATTTTGGAGGCTTGTTCCCTGCTTGCGCAGAGGCATCCGCTTCGGCGCTTTAGGAGCGCGGAGTGCGATGGATCTGCGAGAGGATGAACGGGTCTATCGCATCGCCTGCGGGAGCTGCAGCAACAGGTGCCGAAGCGTGCGAGGGAGCGACTGCGCCGCGAAGCATCTCTGCGAGCTTTGCGACATCAGCGTGGGAGAACCCTGCGAAGGAGACTTCCTGCGCCGGCGCGAAGTGCACCTCCTCGCCGAAGAGCGCCTTCTTGTACCAGCGGTACACGCTCATGTGGACGCGCTTGACCGCGATAAGGTATGCGGCAACGAGGCACCATGCGATGAGGAACGCCCAGTAGAGAACCGTACCGACAGGACCGAGGTCAAGGCCGGTGTACGGAACAGCGGAGAGGTTAATGTACGGAGTCGGATTCTCGTAGACCGGCGGATTGTACTCGCGGTCAACGTTTACCTTGACCGAGCAGGTAACCTTGTCGCCGTCGTCGTTGTAGAAGGTACCCTTGTAAGTCGTATCAGAGCGAGGTTCTACCGTGTCGGAACCGCTTTCATCGACATCACCGATATCCGGAGTGATGTAGCCGTAGTCAGCGCCGTCGCTAGACCAGGTGATGCGGACCGAGTCTCCGCGCTCGATGCTCGTGTCGGAAGCCTTAAGCTTGCACTCGAGATCGGGCGTGTGCTCATGCTCGCGCTCGACTGTAACGGTCTTGGAGCAGGTTACCGTGCGGCCGCCGCTTGCGGTCGCGGTAAGAGTGTAGGTCTTGGTGCCATAGATAGCGCCGCTGGTGCGGGAGCCGTTAGTGGACACCGTGCCGAAACCGGCGAGGAAGGCGCTGATGGCGTTGGACGTGGTCCAGGAGATAGTTACGGAATCGCCGTAATCTACGCGCGAAGGGCTGACCGAGAGGTCGCAAACCGGGGCCGGCTTCGGAGGAGGAGGGGTGCAGTTAGAACGGCATCCGCCGCCCCCGCCGCCACCTCCACCGCCGCCACAGTTCGTGGTGCAGCCAGAGCCATAATAGGAGGTTCCGACATAATCATAGTCAGAAGAGTTATCTTCATAGTACGAAGTTCCAACGTAATCATAGTCATTGGAAGTATCAGGAGTATAGTAAGACGTTCCTACGTAATCGCTCCCACTATTTGAAGAACCGGAATCATAATAGGAAGTCCCGACGTAATCGCTAGAAGAGTCAGAACCATAATACGAGGTCCCGACATAATCATAGTCAGAGTAGTCAGCTGCCTGCACCGAAGCGAAAGGCAACACGAGAACTATAAGCGCTATAAGAGCAACGCTTATCTTACGACCTATGTTTATAATATTGCTGTTCATAATACTTTCTTCTAAATCAAACTAGTAATAATCTCGACTCCCTTCGCGAGAGTCTGGCTACAAACCTCGTACAGAGATTTGTAATCAGAAAATAGCGAAAAAATTTTGTGGCAGAGCGATCGATCATATCGATCGCTCTGCGCACAAAGAGTAACGAAGAACGTCAGTGCTGTTTCGGGCAACGCCAGCCCGCATGGTAGAGGTTCGGAACATGCGGATCCTTCACCCGCTTGTCGAGAACGCAGCCGGGACGCGGCGGCGGCCCCGCGTTATGCCCCATGAAGTAGTAGTCGTCGAGGTGGTGTCCGAGAACCAGCTGAGCGCGGTTCCGGAACACCTCGAGCTCTTGCCCGGTTGGCGGAGGAACGCTCTGGCCGGCTGTGGCCGAGGCGGTCATCGCAGCGAGAAAGAATAGTCCGATTATCTTCCGATTCATCTTCCTTCACTCCAATTATCGAGGAGACGAGAACCTTGGCTAGAAGCCTTCGAGGATACTCATCTCTTCGGGTGTAGGTTCAGGTATTGATGAGACTGAAATCTCTGTGGTTTCGGTCGGGATGTCCAACGAGGCTTGGTATTGCTCCTCGGTTAGGCACCCGTCGTAGAGCTTCTGGAGAACGTCGTCCGGAGTCTTATGGATCATCTCCATGTTCATCTCGGACTTTCCGGTCTCCAGATCGGGCGGGTCGATGTGGCACTTGGCCACGATACGATCCATCCAGGCGGCGTCGCGGCTGGGCTTCTCTGTAGGCTCGGAAGCCGTCGAGTTCGTCCACGGCCGGTAGCCATTCATCGAGATGTAGTGCGACGACGCGTAGCTGTCATCGCTGGTCGCCGGCGGGTTGCCGGCGACCGGTGAAGTTACTGCGTCCGCCGTATCCGGATTGGAACGCGGAGCGGCTTCGGCCGTAGGCGCCGGAGCTTCCTGCTGCGCATCTTCGAGGGTTTTCACCCTCGGCTCAAGCGCGGCAATCTTGTCGTTCAGAGGCTTGAACTCTTCGTCGAAGGCCGATTGCTCGACCTTCGACGCTACAGCGGTTTCGTTCGCCGCGAGGCGGTCGTTGATCGGCTTGACCAGGCCCTCGAAGTCATTCTTGAACATGACGTCGACGATGTTGGCCTTTGTGTCGAGTTCCGGCTTCACTGCCGCTTTTGCGGCGGTAGTGAAGTTCGGATCAGCGACGATGCCTGCAACGATCGCTTCCTTGGTCGGAACCTTGGCTGCGATTTGCGCATTGACCTGGTCCTGAGTCAGCTGGCCACCGCGGCCCACTCCCCCAGCCCAGTAAAGGCAGGCACCGATAATCAGAACCCCGCCGAACAGGATCAGGGTCGCGAATGCCTTGTGATACGAATCTTTCAAAGCCCGTGCTCCTTTTCCATGCTGGCGATGGCAGTCTCCCAGGGACCCGTCATCATGTTGAAGATATCTTCAACATCACCAGGTTCCCACTGTTCCGTTTCCAGTTCAGCGATCTGCGCGCGGAACTCGCTCTCTTTCCGTCCGGCTTCAGCCAGTTCGGTTTCGAGGCGAGTAACGCGCTCTTCCAGGGCTGCAACCTGGCTCTTGGCCGATTCGCCCTTGGCGACAGCAGCTGCGAGTTCGGTTTTGACCGTTGTAAGATCTTCCCGGGCAAGCTCGGTTTGCCGCATGTAAACATGCAGCTTGCCTTGCCACCACTTCTGAGTCTTGCCACCGAGGTCCTCAGCAATGACTTGCTTCAGAACCCCCTTTTTACCGTGGTCGTTCATCTCTGAACCTTCTCTTGGTTTCTGCCCCTTTCAGGGCTATCAATGTGCATTTTCCAATTCCCTCCTCGCTTCAAGCCTTTCGGCGAGCGCTTGGTGAATTTTCCTCGCATTGCGAGGAGGTATCCGCCCGTCAACGTTAGTTGGCGAGAGAATACGTCCCTACAAAGTCCGCTGTAACCACGAAGCGGCTGGATTTGGACTTGAACGAGTCGCAAGTGACCAAGACAAGGTGCTTGCCGTTTGATGCAAGTTCTACCACATCCTCGGTCGCATCGGCAACCCGGACATTCGTGACCGCATAGCGGTATTCCATGGTGCCGGAATAGACGCTTATTACCTGGCCTTTCGTAAGGTTCTGCACCTTATTGAAGGTCTTGTAGTACTGGTGGTACACGACCGGCAGGTAGGACGAGTGCCCGAAAAGGAGCACCGTACCCTCCTGGCCAAGCATCGCCGAGGTCGGATAGCGCACTGCGCCGTTTTCAAGCGCCGCGTCCAAAGCGTCGAGGTCGGTCGTGTTCGGGTTCGTGACATTGGCATCAAGCCCGACATCAAGAGCCTTCACGCGAACCGGAGCCTCTATAGCGCCTGCGTCCTGCGCTGCGATATGGGAAGGTGCCGCGTCCTTTTGACCGTCCTCAGGCAACACGTCGACAACCGCGAGGAAGCCGTACGTAATAGCAAAGAGCATAACGAAGGTGAGCAGGAATGCCCCCGTCTTCGCCGCTGCACTCTGCTTTTTGCCGTGAGTCTGGGTCATACGTTGTAGCCCTCCCGGCCGCTTGCCGGTCAGGCACTGTATGGCCTGTTTTAAAGGACTATTACTATCTTATACCAGAATTGACATTTTGTCAAGTACAGGGCTTGACACGCTAAAATGCCCATGATACGATGCGCTCGTAAACATTTATCCGCTTTCAGCACCGTATGCACGAAAAAAAGACTTTCCGGGACACCTTTCTGCGCGTCGTAGCCCTCCTCGGGGTTATTCTTGTGCTGCTTTTGGGCGCTTGGGGCATTATCCTGCTCGCGTTTAACCTTTCCTCCATCGTCGGCGGCGTGGGCTCAAGCCTTACCTCGCTCATGACCGGCACCGCGCACGACACGAACGATAACGGCACCGAAGAGATGACTCTTACCGTGCCGAGCTCCGCTGTCGCCTCCGGACAGTCGTTCAGCGTTTCCTGGAACCACTCGAACAAGGACGGCGAGTATAGCTACGCGCTCTCCTTCTCGTGCGCAAGCGGCCTCTCCATTCAGGCCCCTACCCCGGCGGGCAAATCGCAGACCGTCGCATGCGGCTCGTCCTTCAATTACACGGGCGCGACCTCCAACATGACGCTTACCGCGAAGAACACGGCTAAGCAGGCGGCTAATACGACCATAACCGTGCTTGCGACGCGCCTCAGCGACGGAGCCATCACCGCAAGCGCATCGGCCGACGTGACCGTTAATCCCGCGGTTGCCGCGGCGGCTCCTGTCACGGCTCCCGCCTCGACCGGTGCCAGCTACGCCGGCGCCACCTACTATGCCGCGCCGCGCGCGACCGCGCTGTACGGCTACCCGGACCTTTCTGTCCGCATCCTTTCGGTCAATTCCCTTTCCTCGCGCTACGGCAGCACCGCGGCGCAGTTCGAGATAGCGAACGTCGGCTCCAATACCGTGCCGGCCGGCTGGAACCTTTCCGCGGACATTCCGGTTGACGGCGGCTACGCCTACAGCTCCCCCGCGCAGCAGGCGCTCTACCCGGGCGACCGCATCGTCTACACCCTGACCTTCGACGAGGGCTACCGCTCGCGCGACAGCCGCTCCGATGACGAGCGCTACGACGAGTGCGACGAGAGCCACAACAGCTGGGACGAGGAGGATTGGATGGACTGGTACCAGGATGCCTGGGACACCTCGAGCCACAGCCGCGACGACTGGGACACCGACGAGTGGGAGGACTGGTATGACGAGTACTGCGACGACTACGATCGCAACGATGACCGCTATGATTCCCGCGGCGGCACGCTCACTATCACCGCCGACCCGCGCAACTGGGTCCGCGAGCTCAACGAGGGCAATAACACTGTCTCGGTCCGCACGAACTAAATCTTAAATAATAAGGTAGCAAAAACTCCGGCCAAGCGCCGGAGTTTTTGCTTATACTCTAGTTTGATAAAAATCGGGTGAGGAGTATTGTTATCTTGGGGAGTCACACTAGTATCGTGACCATCTCCGAATCCCGCAACAATGGATTGGAGGGTTCTTCAATGTTTCATGTTTCAGCAGCACGCGCAGCCGCAGGCGCTACCTTGCTCGACCAATTGATGCCCGGGTGGGCCGGTCATATCGACACCGGCGAACTCGACATTCAGTACGACCAGTCTTGCGTCCTAGGACAGCTCGTCGGCAGCTACAACGGGGCACCCGCCGATCTGAAGAAAGCCCCGATTTCCAACGGCTTTTTCAGCGAAGCTCAGGCCAAGGGAATCGACGGTACTCCGGTCGATGACGAGTACGCCGAGCTCACGGCGGCTTGGAAGCCCGAAATCGAGAAGCGCCGGACGCCCGTCGCGGCCTGATGTAAGCAGGCATTCGACACTGAACGCAAATGAAGAAGGCGCCGGATTTCTCCGGCGCCTTTTGCTTTTGTGGAAGTCTGACTTCCCCAACTTTTAAATATCGAGGTTTGCCAGTTTTGGCCAGAATAGACTGCTGTATTCCGGCACTTCCTCGCCGTCGCTCGATCGCGTTTTACTTAGATGTCGAGATTCGCGAGCTTCGCGTTGCTTTGAATGAAGCTCTTGCGGGAGGGAACGTCCTCGCCCATGAGGATGTCGAACACGTGGTCGGCATCCTGCGCGTCCTCCACCGTTACCTGCTTGAGAATGCGGTTGGCCGGATTCATGGTCGTTTCCCAGAGCTCCTCCGGGTTCATTTCGCCAAGACCCTTGTAGCGCTGGATGCGGATTTTGCCGGATTTCTTCGCTGTTTCCTCTTCGGCTTCTTCCGCAGG
Source organism: Minisyncoccota bacterium (assembly GCA_035546615.1). Lineage (GTDB taxonomy): Bacteria > Patescibacteriota > Minisyncoccia > Phycocordibacterales > SBAW01 > GWA1-54-10. The sequence goes on along the minus strand of DASZWM010000006.1, from coordinate 21,479 downwards.
CTCATCCCCTTCTTCGGCGCCGTCTTCCTGCACGTTGGCGGCGTCTTTGCCCAAGAGCTTCGCCTTCTCGTCGTCGGAATACGCGTACATGACCTCCTTGCCGCGCTTTATCTTATAGAGCGGCGGCTGTGCGATGTAGACGTAGCCGCCGTCCACGATGGAGCGGAAATGGCGGTACATGAGCGTAAGGAGAAGCGTGCGGATGTGCGCGCCGTCCACGTCGGCATCGGTCGCGATAATTATCTTGTGATAGCGGAGCTTCGAGATGTCGAACACGTCGCCGATTGCTGTGCCGAGCGCCACCACGAGGTTGCGTATCTGCTCGGAGGCGATCATCTTGTCCAAACGCGCGCGCTCGACGTTGAGAATTTTCCCGCGCAGCGGGAGTATTGCCTGCGTGCGGCGGTCGCGGCCCATCTTGGCCGAGCCGCCTGCCGAGTCGCCCTCCACAACGAAGAGCTCCGATTCGGAAGCGTCCTTGGTCTGGCAGTCGGCCAGCTTGCCCGGAAGCGACATGCCCTCAAGCGCGCCCTTGCGCATGACGGAGTCCTTGGCGGCCTTCGCGGCCTTGCGGGCCTTGAGCGCGAGGAGGGATTTTGAGATTATCGCGCGCGCATCGTCGGGATTCTCCTCGAGGAAAAGGCTGAACGCCTCGCCGAACACGGTCTCCACGGCGCTGCGCGCCTCGACGGAGCCGAGCTTGCCCTTGGTCTGGCCCTCGAACTGTATCTCGCGCATCTTGATGGATACCACGGCGGTCAGGCCCTCGAGCACGTCGTCGCCGGTGAAGTTCTCGTCGCTGTCTTTAGCCGAATTGCCCTTGCGCGCGTACGTATTGAGCGTGCGGGTAAGCGCGGTGCGGAAGCCGGTCACGTGCGTGCCGCCCTCGTTGTTGAAGATGTTGTTGGCGAAGGCGAAGACGCGCGAGGATATGTCGTCGGCGTACTGGAGCGCAACCTCGACCGCGACGTTATCGACTTCTTTCTCGATGTAGAAAATATTCTTGTGGACCGGTTTTTGGTAGCGGTTGTAGAAGGAGATGAGCGAGCGCAGGCCGCCTTCGAAGTAGAACGTCTGCGACGGGCTCTGCGTGAGGTAGTCGCGCAGGTACAGTTCTTTCCCGGCGTCGGTGAACTTGAGGCCGGATTCGCGCGCGTCGATTATCGTGATGCGCATCCCCTTAACGAGGTATGCCTGCTCGCGCAGGTGGGCCACTATTTTGTCGAAATCGAAATCGGTCTTCTCGAAAATGCTCGCGTCGGGAGTGAAAGAAATGACGGTGCCGGTGAGCTTGCTGGGGCCTACCTTCTTTACCGCGGCCTTTTTCTTGCCGATGGCGTAGTCCTGCACGTATGCGCCGCCGTCGCGGTGGACCTCGGCGCGCAGCCAGGTGGAAAGCGCGTTCACTACCGAAACGCCCACGCCGTGGAGGCCGCCGGACACCTTGTAGCCGTCGCCGCCGAACTTGCCGCCGGCATGGAGAATTGTCATGACGGTCTCAAGGGTCGAGACCTTGGTCTGCTTGTGGACCTCGACCGGAATGCCGCGGCCGTTATCCGCCACGCGCACGATGTTGCCGGGCAGGAGCGCCACCTCGACATCATTGGCGAAGCCGCCCATGGCCTCGTCGCGCGAGTTGTCGAAGACTTCCCAGATGAGATGGTGGAGGCCTTCCGGGCCGGTGGTGCCGATGTACATGCCCGGGCGGCGGCGGACCGCCTCGAGCCCTTCGAGGACGGTGATGGAATCGGCGCCGTAGGAGGATTTTTTTGCCTTGGTTTTGTCCTTGTTTTCAGCCACAGAATTGAAGAAAGCCCGCCAAGGCTTTACCTCCTTATTATAGCAAATTCAAGACCGGATTGAAAGGGTGTGGACAGTGAAAATAGCTTGATAAATAAGGAGAATGTGGTAAGGTTGCGGGCAGGTTCGACGCTCTTTTTTAGGCGGGCGAGTTCGAACCGGCAATGGAACTTTTGGAGGTCCTGCAATGAGTTCATATGTCCTTGAGCTTGGGCGGGTTTTTGCCGCTCCGACTTCGTTCCGCGCGGCGCTCATCGCCGCGGGGGCCGACTCGTGGAGTTTCTGGAAGGTCCGCCGGCACATGGCGGCGCAGGTCGACAACCCGATCCTGAAGGCGCTTACATTCGCTTTCGGCCGGCGTGCGCTGGCAGTTAGCCTGTTCCCTGCGCTGGCGTTGTTGGCACTTGGGCCGGACGTGCAGGATAACTCGCTCATCATCTGCGGCATCCTGCTCTACCTCATGCTGATCTTTGCACTGTTCCGCGGGAACGCGTGGCGCACGCGCCCGCTTTCGCACAATCTGTCCGGCTACATGACGGTGTGGCGGCAGCCAGGGCAGCGCGACAAGGTCTTCTATGTTCCCGAACAGGCTGTACGCCTCCTGGATAATGTCCATGCGGAGCGTCCGGACGCGAAGTTCCTGCTCTCGTTCGTCGGGAAGGATCCCATCCTGTGGATCGCTCCCTCAGCCTTCAGTCTCTTTGCCGTCCCGGCGAAGATCTGGGACGTCAACGAAAAGGGCGAGTTCACTAGCTTCGTCTCGCCGAACTGAACACCCGCGTTCAGGCAAGTGTTCAGGCCGGCCCCTTCGGGGCCGGCCTGATTTCTTTTTACCTGATCTCGAAGCCTTTTTCTTTCAGTTTTGCCGCTACCTTTTCCATCGCCTGGTTTGCATCCCCTTCCGTGAGCGTCTTTTCAAATGATTGGAATATTAGGCGGAACGCGAGCGAAGTCTTTTCTCCTTTTTGGAACTGGTCGAAGAGCGATACTTTTGTGCACAACTCCCCCGCCTCAGCCTGTATAAGTTCCTGAACCGATTCGGGCGTCGTACGTGCAGGAGTCCACATAGCGATATCGCGCACGATGTAGGGATACTTGGAGAATGACTGGTACCGCTCCGTTTGCGAAAGCGGCAGGTCTTGTACAGGAGCCGAATCAGCCGCATATTCGCTCAGCGCTTTTTCTTCGGCCTGCTTCTTTTCGCTTACGGTGCCGACCACTACTTCCTCCTTATCACCTTTCCAGACAGTTCCTATCTCGAACAGCTTTACTTCCTTAAGTCCAAGCAGGTCTTTGTTCGGAATGTTCTTTTTCAGAGCTTCGGTAAGTCCATCGGTGAGATTGCTGCGCAAATACGGCTTTACGCTGTCCACTTTATTTAACACCGCGCGCTCGCCCTTGTCTGAAAATACGGACGTAAGAACTTCCGAATATCCCTGCTTTATGAGATCCGCGCGGACGCGCTCTGTCGCCGAGAAGCTCGCGCTTGCTTGGGAAGAGGGGGGCATGGGAGGCAGAGGCACAGCGGGTACCTTGTCGTAGCCGACGATGCGGCCGACCTCCTCGACCAAATCTTCCGGGATCGTTATGTCGAGGCGCTCGAACGGGACCGTGACCTGGAATACTCCATTCTCTTCTTTGTATGCGAAGCCGAGGCGCGCAAAAGCGTCCGCCACCTCCGTGCCGGTGAGCTGAGTACCCAGTATCTGATTGACCTTCTCTACCGATACTGCAGCATAGGCGGGCCCTTGGGGCGCCGGATATACATCGGCAAAGCCGACCAGTTCCCCGCTTGCGATTGTTTTTATGAGATCAACGACCTGCTGCATGCCGTATGCGCACAGCTCGGGGCTGAGGCCCTGCTCAAAGCGGCTGGACGCGTCGGTGCGCAGCTTCAGCGCCTGGGCGGTCTTACGGACGGACACGCCGTTGAAGTTGGCGGACTCGATGATGATGTCGGTCGTCGCTTCGGTAATGCCCGCCGGCGTGCCGCCCTTCACGCCGGCGATGCCGATAGCTTCGTCCTTGTTGCCGTCGGCAATAACGAGCATGGAATCCTGAAGGACATACTCTTTCTGGTCGAGCGCGAGGATCTTCTCTCCCGCACGCGCCCTGCGGACGACGATGCCATATTTGCCGTCTTTCTGCGCGAGCTTGCCCGCGTCAAAGGCGTGCAAGGGCTGGCCGAGATTGAACATCACCATGTTCGTCGCATCAACGACATTGTTGATTGAGCGCTGGCCCATGGCTTCAAGGGCCTCTACAAGCCAGTCAGGCGACGGACCGACCTTCACGTTCTTCATGTATCCGGCGATGTAGCGCGGGCTAAGCGCCGGGTCCTCAAGCGTTACGGAAACGGCATCGGTAGCTGGGACAAGCTCCGGCTTCTTGCCGAGCGGGTCTTGCTTAAGCGGAAGCTTAAGAATGGCTGAAAGTTCTTTTGCGATGCCGCGGTGACACAGGCAATCGTGCCCGCGGTTAGGGGTAACCTTAACGTCCAGTATCTCGTCCAAAATTCTGGACTTCGTAAGTCCAGAATACGGCTCGATGCCGTCTATCTCGAAGGCGTGGAACGTAAGCGCGTCGGCAAGCGCCTGCGTGTTCGACAGTTCGTCATTGAAAAAGTTTTGAATCCAGCGGCGCGAGATTTTCATATCTTTTTGTTTTTTCTATACACAAAAAATTGCCAAAGAATGATGCCACTTGTGACACAGCCTAAAGAACCTTGAGCGAGAAACACAACCCAATCATCTTTTAAAAATCCATATAATGCCCAGAGAAAATAAGTGGCAAAAGACATTACATAGAATAAAAGAGAAACTCCTTCCGTTGATTTGCGACGATAATTCCTTTTTATCTGGTCAGGTACTCCGATAATCTTAATAGCAATAGACATAGTGGCTACTGCAAGACCTACGATTCCTATTAAGCTCCAATCAATATTCCACATATCTAGAATTGATTGATGAAGCGCAGGTCGGCGGAGTGCATGAGGCGGATATCGTCGATGCCCCACCGGAGCATCGCGAGGCGGTCGAGGCCCATGCCGAAGGCGAAACCGCGGTACTGAACCGGATCTACCCCAGCGCTCTTTAGCACATTCGGATGCACCATGCCGGCGCCCATTATCTCTATCCACTTATCCTTGAGCTTTTCGGGCACGTCATTGCCGCTCAGGCGCATATCAACCTCGACTCCCGGCTCGACGAACGGGAAGAAGCTCGGGCGGAAGCGCACTTCGACCGAGCCTTTGAATAATTCCTTGAAGAATTGCTCGAGCGTGCCCTTGAGATTGCCAAGCGTGATGTCAGGCCCGACCGCCAGCCCTTCTATCTGGAAGAACTCGGCCTCGTGCGTCATGTCGGTCGCCTCGTTGCGGAACGCGCGGCCCGGCACGATGATGCGATACGGCGGCATGATGCCCTTCTTCGCCTGCGCTTCCATATAGCGCACCTGGACAGGCGAGGTGTGCGTGCGCAATACGTGGCCCGGCGCGTCCTTTATAAAAAAGGTGTCCTGCATGTCGCGCGCGGGATGGTCCTTCGGCACGTTGAGCGCGTCGAAGTTGTACCATTCTGTCTCCAGGAGCGGGCCCTCGGCGAAGGAGAATCCCATGCCCGCAAATATGCGGTTTGCCTCGCGGATAAGGCTTGAAATCGGATGGATGTGGCCGGTAGGCGTGTCTGACATACGGATTCGTAAAGTATCGCTCAAAAAGCCCTAAAATGCTATACTTTCCATCATGGAAGTAGGGGCTATAGGCATGTATATATGCTTGTTCATGGGGCTGTATTTCGAGGTATTTCTGCTGATTTCCTTCCTCGAAAAGCGGCCGCACGCGAAGACCGCCGCGATGCCCGCACGCTACCCGAGCGTGGCTATTTTGGTGCCCTGCTGGAACAAGGCAAAGACTTTGGGAGCGACCATGCATTCGCTCCTCGCGCTTGAGTACCCCGCCGACCGGCTCTCTATTTTGATAATCGACGACGGCTCGACCGACGGCACGCTGGCGGCCGCGCAAGAATTCGCCGGGCACGCGCAGGTGCGCATACTCGCCAAAGAGAACGAGGGCAGCAAATTCTCTGCGCTCAACTTCGGCCTCAAGCATACCGACAGCGAGCTGGTCGGATGCCTTGATGCCGACTCGTTCGTGGCGCCCGACGCGCTTATCGAGATGGTAAAGAAGTTCGAGAGCGACCCCAACATCATGGCGGTGACGCCGGCCATGAAAGTATTTGAGCCGCGAACGCTCCTGGAGCGCATGCAGTCGGTGGAATATATATTCGGCGTGTTCTACCGCAAGATGTTCGACAACCTTTCGGCCATAAACGTCCTGCCGGGGCCGTTCTCCTTCTACCGCCGCGACGTATTTGAGAAGATAGGCCTCTTCCGCCATGCGCATCACACTGAGGACATGGAAATGGCCTTCCGCCTGCATGCCAACCGCATGGTAATCGCCAACGCGCACACCGCGGTGGTAGAAACGAAGGTCCCGACCACGATAGGCGGGCTCGTGCGCCAGCGCGTGCGGTGGTCGCGCGGCTTCCTTGAGAACTCGCGGGACTATTACTATATGTACTTCAATCCGCGATTCGGCCACCTTGGCCTGTTCGCGCTCCCCTTCGGCCTGCTGGCGTTCGTCGGCGGCCTCTACACCGCCGCATGGGGCCTGTACGGCATCGTGAAGATGCTCCTGGCCCGCGGCATCGATTTCTGGGTAACCGGCATCCCGCCCCAATTCCATCTGCCTCACTTTGAGTGGTTCTACCTCGATACCAGCATGCTCTCCTTCCTCGTTATCGCGGTGACCGGCCTGACGCTTGTGGCGGTCGTGGTCGGCAGCCGCATCGCGGGGAGCCGGATTTCCGCAACCTCCCTCGTCACGTACTTCGCGCTCTTCGGGCTGGTTGCGCCGCTCTGGCTCGCGCGCGCGACCTGGGACACGCTGCGCGCCAAGGAGACCGGCTGGCTGGTATAACCCTATGAACTTGAACCGCTATGTAGTCGCGTTCGCGATAACCGCAGCCATTTTCGGCACGGCTTTTTATATCGCCTCCCGCATCGACTCCACGCGGGTGGCCGACATACGCGCCACCGGCGAAGCCATTTCGATCGACCTGCTGTCCTCCGAAGTGCAGTTCGAGCTCCTCGGAAACCTAGACTGCGAGACGCTCTCGGCCCACCCGATACTGACCGATGAGCTCAACGGCCTGGCCGACCGGCTTTCCTTCACCGAGAATCGCCTGGGCTCCGACAACGCGGAGGTGATACAGCTCAAGAAGCAGTACTCCCTGCTTGAGATAAAGGATTACCTTCTGATGCAGCAGATAACCGCCAAGTGCAAGACGAAGCCCGTTGCAGTGCTGTATTTCTACTCGAACACCGGCGATTGCCCCGACTGCGGGCGCATGGGCGACGTGCTTACCTACCTGCGCCAGACGTACCCCGAGCTGCGCGTATATTCCTTTGACTACAACCTCGACCTTTCCGCGCTCCAGACCCTGATCGCCCTGCGGAAGGTGGACGGACAGCTGCCGGCGTTCATCGCCGGAACGCGCGCGCCTGTATACGGCTTCAAAAGCCTCGACGAGATGGAGAAGCTGATACCGGAACTCAAGACCCTGGCAACGACCACCGGAGCCACCACAAAGGCCGCGACCTCTACGCGCTAGGGCTGGAGGCCTACAGCGGAGAGAAATTTCTTGAACGCTTCAAGCGAGCTTAAAAAAGCATTTGCCTCATATTCCTGAAGCCGAGCGGCGGCGGCATCCGCAAATTCCTGACTTTCCGCAAGCTGCCCCTTCTTGAGGAGCTGAATTTCCTCCAGCCGCTGTACGGTTTTGAGTATCTTTCCAATGGACTCCTCGTCATACGGAGTCGCGCCGGATGAGGGCCCGAACATGCCAATAACCCATTCTTCCGCGAGATGGCTTACGGCATCGCGGATTTCGGGAGTTATAGCGCCATACTCCGCCTTTTCGGTAACGGTCTTATATACGCTCTCCGGGCTTCCGTTCTTAAGGGCAAGGGTAAGGTCTTCCAGTGCTATGGCCGGATCTTCCATCTGCCGGGGCGTTATAGGGCCTCTCAGATGCGGCGCTCGTTCGGGCTGATTCATATATGCGTACCGATATTAATGGGTATGCAAAAAGTATAGCATTGCCTAAACGAGGAATTTTACTTGAGCCGGAGGTCGGGCTTGAACCGACGACCCTCGCTTTACAAAAGCGGCGCTCTACCAACTGAGCTACTCCGGCACGCTGCGGGCTAATTGTCGTCCAGGATCATGCGCTTTCCCGGCGCGCGCTTCTGAAGCGCGCGCTTGTGCTCCGCTACCTCCTGGAGGAAGGCCGAAGCCGGGCCGCCGGCCTGCGGCGGGCGCGTCATGTCGTGCATGAACACGAGCATCTTATGCAGCAGGCGCTCGAAGAGCACTATGCTGCGGGCCACGATCCGGCGCGCGAGGCCCCGCGCGCCGGCCACGAGCCCGCGCGCGCCGCGCAGGAAGAGCGCGGGCAGAACGGACTCTATGAACATGACCGCGTTGTGCGCCGCGCCGCCGACTTTGGGCCGGACAGAGGCGAGGATAAGCCGGCCGCGCCGCATCTCGTAGCACTTAAGGGCAAGCATGAGAATAAGCCCGGATGCGGAAACGACGAGGGTTATGGTGAGGAAAGACGCCATAGGAGTATCCTCTTAGTATAGCAAAGCCCTTTGAGCCTCTGCCTACCCTATCGAGGCTACCGAAAGCGAGCCTATTTCGATGCGCTCGCCGAATTTCTGCGTTGCCGCCGATATGAGATCGGTAACGGTCTTCTCCGCGTCCTTGATGAACGGCTGGGCGAGGAGCGCCTCGACGCTCTCGGGGCGCATGGCGGCCGCATGCATCGCGATGTCGCGCGCAAGCGCCACGAATTCCTCGTTCTTGGCGACGAAGTCGGTCTCGCAGGAAAGGGCCACCATCGCCCCGACCTGCCCCGTGATGTGTATGTAGGAAGAAATGACGCCGGCGGCAAGCGTGCGGTCGGCCTTCTTGGCCATTATCTCGACGCTGCGGGTGCTGAGTATTGCGAGCGCCTTGTCCATGTCGCCGTCGGCCGCTTCAAGCGCCTTCTTGCACTCCATCATGGAGACGCCGGTCTGGTCGCGAAGCGTCTTTACCTGCTCTGCGGAAACTGCCATAGGTTATGCGCGCGCGTCGTGCGCGGGAGCCTCGGCGGGGGCGGCTGTCGGCGCGGGAGCGAGATTGTCCGCGTATGCCTCGCCTATCTTGTCGAGTATGAACGTGATGTTGTCTACCGACGCGTCGTTGGCGGGAATGGGGTACGTGATGAGAGAGCGGTCGCAGTCGGAGTTGAGGAGCGCGATGACCGGGATGCCGAACTGGCGCGCCTCGCGGACGACGCCGTCCTCCTGGCGCGGGTCAATGACGACCACGGCGTCGGGGAGCTTGTTCATGCCGCGCAGGCCTCCGAACATGAGGTCAAGCTCCGTTATCTCGCGGTCGATGAGCAGGCGCTCAAGCTTGGTGAACTTGCCGAGCTCGCCCTTCTCGCGCATGTCGGAAAGCTCGGTCAGGCGGTTGAGGCGCTTGCGGATCTCGCCGAAGTTCGTGAGGGTGCCGCCTATCCAGCGGGATGCGACGTACGGGAGATTAAGACGCTCGGCGACGCGCTTGAGCGCGCCGCGGGCCTCCGCCTTGCCGCCGACGAAGAGGATGACCTTGCGCTCTTGCGCGAGCGATTTTACGAACGCGAGCGCGCCCTCAAGGCAGCCGGCCGTCTTTTCGAGGTCGAAGAGCTCGGTGCCGCCCTTGGAGCCATAGATAAAGGGCGCCGTCGAAGGGTGGCGGCGCGAAGGGCTGTAGCCGAAGTGGGCTCCAACCGAAAAAAGCTTCTCTATGATCTGGTCTTTCTCCATGGGTGAACGAGGCTCAAGAATATCATTCTTCCGCCCCTTCTGCAACAGGCACCCCCGCCCGGGCCGCCGTTTCAAGGGCGTCCAGTATGGGAGCGAGATTGCCCCCCAGGATGCCCGGCAGGTTGTGCCACGACTCCTTGATGCGGTGGTCGGTAACGCGGTCCTGGAGGCTGTTGTAGGTGCGTATCTTCTCGGAGCGGTCGCCGGTGCCTATCTGCTCTTTGCGGTCGCTTGAAAGCTTCGCGCGGGTACGCTCTTCCTCGAGCACTTCGAGCTTGGCGAGGAGCACTGCCATCGCCTTTTCGCGGTTGGCGGCCTGGCTGCGCTCGGAGGTCGAGCGCGCGTCCACGCCGGTCGGGCGGTGGATGAGGCGCACGGCCGTTTCGACCTTGTTGACGTTCTGGCCGCCGGCGCCTCCCGAGCGCGAGAACTCCATGTCGATGTCGCCGGGATTCACCTCTATCTTGTGCTTCTTGCGGATGGGCATGATAGCCACGGACGCGGTCGAGGTGTGGATGCGGCCGCTTTTCTCGGTGGCGGGCACGCGCTGGATGCGGTGCACGCCGGTCTCGTAGCGCAGGCGCTTGTAGACGCCGAGGCCCTTTACCTCGAACATCACTTCCTTATAGCCGCCGAGCTCCGATTTCGATTCCGAAAGCACGCGCACGTTCCAGCCCTCGCTTTCGGCGTAGGCGCGGTACATTTGCGCGAGCTGTTCGGCGAAGAGCGCGGCCTCTTCCCCGCCCACGCCGGCGCGGACTTCCAATATTATCTCGTTCGGAAATTCCTCCTCTTCCTTCTCGCTATCGAGTATCTTGTCCATCTGGGCCAAGAGGGCGGTTTTCTGCTCGTCGATGCGCGCGATGTCGTCCTTCGCCAAGTCGCGAAGCTCCGCGTCGTCTATGGCGCGAATCTCCATCTCCTCGGCGAGGAGACGCTCATATTCCTGGGCCAGAAAGGCCGTCTTGGGATTTTCCTTGTACGGGGTCAGGTCCATCTACTTCGACTTGGGAGTCTTGGTCGATGCGGCTGCGCGGCGGGCCTTGAACTTCTCAACGCGGCCGGCGGTGTCCATAATCTTGTCGTTGCCGGTGTAGAACGGGTGGCAGTTAGAGCAGATTTCCACGCGGATATCCTCCTTCGTGGAGCCCACGGTAAAGGTATTCCCGCATGCGCAGGTAACCTTGGCCTCCGGGAAATATGTCGGATGGGTATCAGCTTTCATATCAATACAATAGCACTTTTGAGCGGCTTATGCAAATCCCCGGCTAATTATTGGTAAGGAAATCAATATTCTGTTGTATCTGCGCGACCTTAGCCATAACCTGCGTCGCGTAGGTCTGCCCCGCGGTCGCCCATGCTCCTCCGGCGTAATATTTCGCCGCGGCGGTGCGCTCGGCTGTGTAGCCGCCCGCGCCCGCGCCCAAATCGCCGAGGAATATCGACATAGCGGCAATAGCATCCTGCGGGTCCCAGGGGTTGGCGACCGAGACGCCCCGCGCGGCCGCGATGCGGCTCGCCAGCCCTGCCCAGGTAGACGGAATGAATTGCGCGGGACCCATGGCGCCGCCCCAGCCGCCGGCGCTCGCGATGGGACACGAGACCACTTGGGCGTGCGGGTCGAAGCCGAGCTGCCTTGAAAGCGCGAGGAAAGGCGGCACATCGCGCGTCGGGTTCATGGTGGCGGCGAACGGGGTGCCGGTGTTCTTTCCCTTGCCGGCACCCGTCGCGTCGTTGACCAGGTAGCATTGCCCTACATTGGTGCCGAGATTGGATTCTTGCGTCAGGATAGCCAGCACGAGCGCCGGGTCGACGCCGGTCTTCTTCTGTGCGGCCTGCGCGTACGTAAGGGCGTCGCCGAACTGTATCGCCGACGCGTCGCGCAGGGGGAAGAGGGCCGCGCGTATCGCCGCGGCCTTCGCCTGGTTTGCCGCAAGCACCTGGGCGTAGGTCTTCTCCTGCGTGGCGGTAACGGCCAAAAGCTCCTTCTTCTGCGTCTGGTCGTTCGCAATGGCGGTCTTTTTTGCCTGCACCTCGTGCTGGGCGTCGAGCTCCTGATTCTTTTTGGCATCCAGCGCGGCGCGCTCCTTCTCGGTCTCGCTGCGGGTATCGCGCAGCTCGGCGAACTGGTCCTGGAGGTTCCGGTCTATGGAGTCTATCGAGTCGACGTCGGAGAAAAAATCCGAAAGGCTCTGCGAGGAGAACGCGAGCAGGACCAGCGAGCGCGTCTCGGCGTCATTTTTCTGCCGCAGGAGCTTCGCGAGCGACTCATGGCCCGCCTCGATGCTGTCCTCAAGGCTTGAGATGCGCGCGTTCTTTTCCTGTATCTCGCTTGCGAGCGTGGTGATGGTGGCGGTGCGCTGCTTTATTTCGGCCTCCGCCTTCTTTATCTGCGCGTCCAAGAGCGTCACGTCGCCCTGGAGCGTCCCTTTTTTGGCGCGCGTATCGTCGAGCACCTTCTGCCACTGCGCTATCTCGACCTGGAGCTGGTCGTATTCGGCCTGGAGCTTTGCCTTCTGCTCGGGCGTCAGCTCGTCGGCATGCGCCAAAGGCGCGGAAACAGCCAGGGAGTACGCCGCGCCGGCGCACATGAGCGCGCTTGCCGCAAGCAAAAAGAGCGCCAACGTCCCCCGTAATCCGACCGTCATATATACAAGTATAACAGACGGCGACGCGCGCTATCGCTTACCGGAATATGAGAAGCAAAACCAGGAACGCGCACGTTATGAACGCGAATATGCCCGTGGTTTCCAGGAAAAACCGGACCGCCTCCTGGCGCTTGCCCTCAAAATACAGCGTGAGCGGTTCATAGAGAAAGAGGTACGTCATGACCGCCGCGGAGAGGACGAACAGGGACAGCATGGCTATGGGCACAAGCAGCGACGATTCGCTATCCGGCGTATTGGGCTGCGCCACGAACGTGAAAATGAAATACACGAGCCCGACGATGTAGCCTGCGGCGAGCGCGGCGTTATAGAACGGTTTCGTTTTCATACGCTTATACAACTCGCACGATAAAACCCGGGTTTCCCCGGGTCTTTCTATTCTTTCGCTTCTGCGGCCGGAGCGGCTCCTTCGCCTTCCTCTTCCTTCTTGCCGCGGTCTTCGGAGATCTCGATAGCGGAGATGTCGGCCGCGGCTTCCTCGACCGGCTCCTCCTTGGCGACGTCGATCATGGCCACGACTTCCTCGGGGTCGACGGAGATCTTGGCCGATGCGGGAATGCCCTGGAGGTCCTTCACCTTTATCTGGTCCTCAAGCGTCGCGAGCTTCGAAATATCGACATGGATGGCGTGCGGGAGGTCCTTCGGCTGGCATTCTATCTCAAGCTCGTGCATGACCTTCACCAAAATGCCGCCGAGCTCCTTCACCGCCTGGGACTCGCCGTCAAACTCCAGCGGAATGGATACGGTAACGGTCTGGCCCTTCTGAATCGCGTAAAAATCGACATGGACCGCCGTGCCGGTAACGGCGTCAACAGCCACTTCGTGGATGAGCGCGTCCTTCTCCTCGCCGAGGCCCGAGAGCGTGATGACGGTGGACTCGCCCGCCGCGTGGAAGAGCTTGTCGAAGGTCTTGCGGTCTACAGTGATGGGAGTGGACTCCTCGGAACGGCCGTATATGACGCCAGGCAAAAGGCCCTTGCTGCGCAAGGATTTCGCCTTCGTCGAGGTATCGCGCTTTGTGACTGCCAGTTCCATTGCCTGAATAATGTAACAGATGTATGGCTATCTGGCAACTTTATGCTTGTCCTGCGAATACCTTCATCTTGCCCATGAGAAACGCTTTCATCTCGTCTACGGCGGGAGTGAGGAACTTGTACGGCGTGGTCTCCTCCGGGTGCTCCATGAGCGACCTTTTAAGGGCGTCGCGGTAGGCGACGCGCAGCTCGGTGTTTATATGGACAATCGCCACGCCCGCCTTGATGCACTCCGCTATTTCCGCTTCGGTATTGCCGGACGCTCCATGAAGCACCAGCGGGATGCCGACGGCTTCTGCTATTTCCTTCACTCGGTCCGGGTGGAGGCGCGGTTCCTTGGCAGACTTGAGCATGCCGTGCACGTTGCCTACGGCCGGAGCGAAGCAGTCGATGCCGCTTTCCGACACGAGCCGCTTGGCGTCCTCTACGGTCGTGAGATTCCCCTCGGTAACGCCTTCGGGGAGAGAGTCGAGCTGCTGGGAAGACTGGCCGATGTAGCCGAGCTCGCCTTCCATCACGACATCGCGCCCGGCCGCGCGGGCGTACTTAACGCAGGCGGTGAGCATGTGCACATTCTCCTCAAACGGGAGCTTCGCGCCGTCCACGACGACCGAATCGACACCCGCGGAAATAGCTCGCTGGACTTTCTCGACGCTGTAGGTATGGTCGGCATTCAGGAAGATCTCCACGCCTTCCGCGCGATAGATATCGATGACGGCGCGCGCATGCGAGGTGTGAAAGTAGGTGCGCTCGCCTTCGGAAAGCCCCGCGATGACCGGAAGTCCCGTCTCGCGCGCCGCCTCGGCGATAGCCTTGAGCTGGTTGGAGTCGGAAAAATTAAAATGGCCTATAGCCTTCCCCGCCGCCCTGAACTCGCCTATCGTTTCGCGCAGTGTCTTCATATATGTAGTGTACCATTTCCGGCCGGCGCAAAAAAAGCGGGTATACTAAGGGCATGGAAAAGGCCGTGGATTTCTTCGCCGTAGGCGATATCGTCGTAGACGCGTTCATCAGGCTCCACGACGCGAGCGTGCACTGCCGGCTGGACAACGAGGACTGCGAGATATGCATGCGCTGGGGCGACAAGATCCCCTACGAGTTCGCCGAAGTGGTGCCTGCAGTCGGCAATTCCGCCAATGCGGCGGTCGCGGCGGCCCGGCTAGGGCTCTCATCGGCGCTTCGCGCCTATGTCGGCGACGACATGTACGCCACGCAGTGCTACGCGGCGCTCCAAATAGACAACGTGAGCCTCGACTATATAGAGAAAGTGCCGGGCAAGCACACCAACTACCACTACGTGCTGTGGTTCGAGAGCCAGCGCACTATTCTGGTAAAGCACGACGCGTTCGAGTATACGGTGCCGCAGATGGGGGCCGGTCCGAAGTGGCTCTACCTTTCAAGCCTGGGCGAGAACAGCCTTCCGTACCATCTCGCGCTCATGGAGAAGCTCAAAGAGTGGCCGGATACGAAGCTCGCGTTCCAGCCCGGAACGTTCCAGATGAAAATGGGCGTCGAAGCGCTCAAGCCCGTGTACGGGCGCGCGGACATCTTCTTCTGCAACAAGGAGGAGGCCGAAAAGATACTGAATAAGCCCGCCGGAAGCGACATCAAGGACCTGCTCAAGGCCGTGCAGGCGCTCGGCCCCAAGACCGTCGTCATAACCGACGACACCCGCGGCTCCTACTCGCTCGCGCCGGACGGAAAGATGCTGCATTGCCCGCGCTATCCGGACCCGCGGCCGCCGTACGAGATAACCGGCGCCGGCGATGCGCTTGCCTCCACCACCGTCGTGGCATTGGCGCTGGGCAAGCCGCTTGAAGAAGCGCTCATGTGGGGCGCAACGAACGCCTCCTCAGTACTGCAGGGCATCGGCGCGCAAAAGGGCCTGCTCAAGCTCGACCAACTGCAAAAGAATCTCGCGAACCCTCCTGCGGCGTTCGCAATAGAGCCGCTTAGCTAGCTTAGTTATTTGAAAGCGCCGTCTCATGGGCGACGGCGGCGGCGAAGGCTTTAGCGACCGGATTCATCCCCCAGCCTATCTCGAACATCAAAAGGGCGGCCCACAAGGCGACGGAGCCGAGGAAAAGGCTCCCTATCCCCGCGTTGACGCGCTGCTTCCAGAGGCTGCCGCGCACGGGGGTAAAGGTTTCGAACATGGCCTTAGTGTACCTTGCGCTTTTTCGCCGTCTTCATGATATCCACAATATTGGGCACATCCATGCGATAGTGCTTTAACAGCTCCTCCGGCGTGCCTGACTGCCCGAACCGGTCGTGCACGCCGATGAATTCCATAGGCACCGGGCACTGGCGCGCAAGGACTTCCGCAATGGCGCCGCCCAGGCCTCCGGCTATCTGATGCTCCTCGACCGTTACGACCGCGCCGGCCTTCTTGGCCCAGGCTACGACCGCCGCTTCGTCCAAGGGCTTGATGGTATGGATATTCACTACCACGCAGGAGACTTCTGCTTCGACCTCCTTGGCCGCCATAAGGGCGTTATATAGGAGCGGCCCCGTAGCGAACACGGCGACATCCGGATTCTTGCGGCGGTCGGCCTGCTGCCATACGACGCTTGCCTTTCCGAACTCAAACGGCGTCTCAGCCGTCGTCATGACGGGCGTCTTCTCGCGTCCGAAGCGTAAGTACACCGGGCCCGGATGCGCGGCGGCGGCGAGCGTAGCTTTGCGGGCTTCTTCGGCATCACAAGGACTCAGTACCGTCATATTCGGCTGAACGCGCATGAGCGCGATGTCCTCAAGAGCCTGGTGGGTAGCGCCGTCGGGGCCGACCGAAAGGCCTGCGTGGCTTCCGGCTATCTTTACGGCCACATTATTTATTGAAATAGTCGTGCGTATCTGCTCGTTATTGCGGCCGGGACTGAACGTGGCATACGAGGCTATAAACGGAATCTTCCCGTAGTTAGCCAAACCTGAGGCAATAGTGGCAAGATTCTGCTCGGCCACGCCGGCTTCAATGTAGCGGGCCGGATACTTTTCCTTGAACGGCAAAATGCGCGTGCTTTCGGCCAGGTCGGCGCATACCGCAACGACGTTCGGGTTCGATTCGCCTAATTCCAAAAGCCCCTTGCCGAGGCCGTCGCGCGTGGGCGCCTGCTCCGGTTTGTCGAAGGTATTTGCGGCTAGTTTTGCATCGGGATTAAGCATAATTTACTGATGTTCGCTCTCAATTTTCCCGCCCATGGTGCGCAGTTCGTTGAGGAACTTCTTCGCCTCGTCCTTGGTGGGCGGCTTGCCGTGCCACTTGTAGTCGAATTCTATCTCCTTCACCCCCTTGCCCGGTATGGTGTGCGCGATGATGACCGTCGGCTTTTCGTAAATGGCTTTTGCCTCGTCCACCGCATCGCAGAACTGCTTTATATTGTGCCCGTCCACCTCAAGCACGTGCCAATTGAAGGCCTCGTACTTGGCGCGCAGGTTCTCGACCGGCATCACGTCCTCCGTCATGCCGTTTATCTGGATGTTGTTGCGGTCGATGACCGCGGTGAGGTTGCTGAGCTTGTTGTTGCCCGCGAACATCGCCGACTCCCAGATATTTCCGGCATCCTGCTCGCCGTCGGACATGGCAACGTAGGTTCTGAAGCGCTTCTTGTCCATGCGCGCGCCGTAAGCGATGCCTGCCGCCTGGCCCAAACCTGAACCGAGCGGGCCTGAGGTGGTCTCAAGCCCCGGAAGCCTCGTGCGCTCGGGGTGGCCCTGGAGCCGGCTGCCGAACTTACGCAGCGTCAGGCATTCTTCCACCGGAAAATAGCCCGCGTGGGCCATTGCGGCATAGCGAACCGGTACGATGTGGCCGTTTGAAAGTATGAGACGGTCGCGCTCCGGAAGCTCCGGGTTCTGCGGATCGTGGTTGAGGATATGAAAGTAGAACGAGGCGAAGATATCGGCCATGCCCAGAGGGCCGGCCGTATGGCCGGAGCCTGCGGCAACGAGCATTTCGAGTATCGTCTCGCGTATTGCCCGAGCCTTATCCTCTATTTCAACGATACGCGCCTCACTGAGAGCCATTCGCTAAAGTATACAACGCTTTGTACGCCTCCTCCGGGTTATCCGCACCAAAAATAGCGGAGCCGGCGATAAGCCGGTTCGCACCTGCGTGCGCGAGCGCTCCGGCCGTCTCCGTATTCACGCCGCCGTCCACCTGTATGACAAGGTCCGGGTAGCGGTGACGCAGGCGCTCCACAAGCGCCACGGAGTGAGCGTCGAACGGCTCGCCCTGGCGGCCGACGGTGTTTATCCCCATCACCTGCACATAATCGAACAGCGTATCGAATGACTCCAGCACGTCGGGCTGCATGTTCGGCAGAAGCGCCAGGCCCGTCGTGATGGAAAACGCGCCGGCGTCGTCCCCCCGCAGCTCCGCAAGCTTCTGCAAGGCCTCGACCGCGCCGGTCGCCTCCGCATGGATGACGATGTGCGAGGCGCCCGCGCGAACGTAGTCCATCGCGTGCTCGTGCGGGTTCTCTATCATGAGGTCGAACTCGAAATCGAGGTCCTCCCAGAACGGCAGGCCGTGCTCTTCCTCTTTTATTTTCTGAAAATTAGAGCCGTCCTTGTACGGCCAGGTTGCGTGCTTGGCGAAGACGCCGTCTACCACGTCTATCTGGATCTTTTTAGCGAACGCATGCGCGATTTCAGCCTGGCGCTCCAGCTCCTTGTACGACTTCGTGAGAATGGCGGGGATTATCTCTACCATGGCCGAAGATTATCCGAGCTTCTGTATGCGTCGCGCGTGCCGCTCGTCGCCGGAAAAAGGAGTGGCGAGCCAGAGCTCGACGGCTTTCTTCGCCTCGTCAGCCGACAAAAAGCGCGCGCCGAGGCTCAGCACATTGGCGTCGTTGTGCTGACGCGAGAGCTTCACTATTTCCTCGGGCCCGCCGTAATACACTGCGGCGCGCGCGCCGAGGCTGCGGTTCACCGCCATAGCCTCCCCCTGGCCGGAGCCGCCGATGCCGATGCCGAAGGAACCCTTATTTTCAGCCACTTTTCGGCCCAATGACCCAAGGTAATCCGGATAGTCGTCGTTGGGGTCAAGCGAAGAAGGTCCAAGGTCCTCAACGGCAAATCCGCGCTCCGCGAGGAACGGCGTAAGCGCTTCTTTCAATTCGTAGCCTGCATGGTCGGATGCCAGAAAGACTTTTGTCATACAGAAATTACTTGGCTTGGGCGCCCGCTTTCTTTACGTGCCTGATGAGGGTGTGCGTATACCCCATTTCGTTATCGTACCAGGCCAGGACCTTCACCAGGTTGCCGCCCACGACGCGCGTTAGCCCCAGGTCGGCGATGGACGCGTGGCCGTTGCCGATGATGTCGCCCGAAACCAGCTGTTCGCGCGTGGCGTCGAATATACCCTTCCAGCGGTCCTCTTGTGCGGCGGCTTCGAGTATCGAATTCACTTCCTCGGCGGTCGTATCGCGCTTGGCGAGGAAGGTAACATCGGCGATAGAGCCCGCCACCACCGGCACGCGAATGGAAATGCCGTCGAATTTTCCGGTAAGCTGCTCGTACGCCTTTGTCACCGCGACCGCGGCGCCCGTCGATGACGGCGACATGTTCTGCGCGGCGGCGCGGCCTCGGCGAAAGTCGGAGCCCTTGACCGGCGAGTCGACTATCGACTGCGTCGCGGTATAGGCGTGCGTGGTATTGAGCAATGCCTTCTCGATGCCGATCTTTTCGTCGAGTATTGCGATGAGCGGCGAGACTGAATTGGTGGTGCACGAGGCGTTGGAGGTTATCTGGCAGGCGCCGAGCTTGTCCTCGTTCACCCCCATGAGCACTGTCCCCGCACCCGCCATTTCGTCCTTCACGGGAGCTGAAATGACCACATGCTTGGCGCCGGCGGTCAGATGCGCGCTCGCCTTCTCGTAGGAGTCGAATACTCCTGTGGATTCTACCGCCACGTCTATGTTAAGAGAGCTCCACGGCAGCTTGGTCGGGTCTTTTTCCGCGGTGATATGGATATGCTTGTCGCCAACCATCAGCTGGCCGCTCTCAACCGAGACTTTCTGCGAGAACGTGCGGTATACGCTGTCGTACTGGAGGAGATACACCAAGTTTGAGATATCGCCGAGGTCGTTGATAGCTACTACTTCTACTGCCGGGTCGTCCCAGGAAGCGCGCAAAAAAGCGCGTCCGATGCGCCCGAACCCGTTAATAGCAACGCGTACCGCCATAGCCAGTAGTATATAGCTTCTTTTTCTCCTATCCCCATTTGAGCAAGGTTAAACCTTGCTCAAATGGGGATTCATTACTATATTGCCCCTATGACCAATCGCGCGCCTTTCGCTCCCCAAGAGTTCTATCACCTATACAACCGCGGCACGGACAAAAGAAAGGTATTCGTGCATACGGAAGATTACGAGCGTTTTATATGCCTGCTCTATCTCGCCAATTCTAAAGAACCAATTCGCATCGACAATATGCAGCGTGCCCACCCTGCGAAAGATTTCACCTTGCTTGGGCGCGCGTTGACGCAAGAACGCGGAGAGACGCTCGTCGATATCGTTGCATATTGCCTGATGCCGAACCACTTTCACCTGCTGGTACGCGAGAAAGGTGGCGACGGTATCAGCAGATTCATGCAGAAACTGACGACGGGATACACGATGTATTTTAATAAACGCTACGAAAGGAATGGCGCACTGTTCCAGGGGGTATTCAAATCGGAACACGCCGAAGAAGACCGGTATCTGAAATATCTCCTTTCGTATATACATCTGAATCCGGTAAAACTCATCGACAAAAACTGGAGAGAGCACGGGATCAAGAATAGGAAAAAAACCGACGCATATTTGGAGAGGTATGCGTACTCAAGCTATCCCGATTACCTGGGGCGTGGGCGCCCGGAAGCGACAGTATTGGAATCAACGGCCCTCCCACGGTATTTTGAAACGCCGGAGAACTTCAGGCAAAACATAACGGAGTGGCTATCCTATAAAGAGTAGTTCTGAGTCTGAGCAAGGTGAAACCTTGCTCAAAGTTGACGTCACTTCAGCGGAAGCGGACACTGCCTGCGGGTGCGTTATATAAGAGAGTGTTAGTAATCCCCGAGTACACCCCATCCCCTGTCGCATTGGTAGCCCGGATGCGGTAGCGGTAGTTGACGTTAGGGGTGAGCCCCGAGTCGTCGTAGTAGAGCGTGGTAACTCCCGCGGCTATTTCAGAGAAGTTGGTGCACTGGTCGCCCTGGCAGCGCTCTACTTTGTAGGAGACGGCTCCGCCGGAGGGAGCAGACCAATTAACTCTCAGACTATTCGTTGTGACATTGGTGTAGGTAGGAGGAGCAGACTGGCTTGGCAAGGTAAGCTGGCTCGATGTAGCGGAGTACGCGCCATCACCGCCTGCGTTGCTCCCCCGCACCCGGTAGTAGTAGGTGGTATTGCCCGTGAGGCCGGAATCGTTGTACGAGGTGCCTGCGATGCCGCTCGCTATTTGCACTGCACTGCACCCGCCGCCCGAGCAGCGCTCGAGCTTGTAGGAGGTGGCGCCCGTTGCTGCGCTCCACGAGACAGTCATGGAGGAGTCGGTAATGTTGGAGTAGGTGGGTGTGCCGGGAGCGGCAGGAGCAGTAAGGAAGACGGTCTGGGTACTGGAGGCGGTCTCTTGTAGAGACTCATTGCGCGCCATAACCTGGATGGTGTAGGTGGTGCCGGGCGTGAGGCTTTGGATGGTTACGCTGTCCAGCTGAGCATCCGAGAGCCACTGCTTGGCAGACTGCGGATTGCCGGAGGAATCGATATATTTGTTGAGCCAGGTAGAGTCGGTCGGTGAGGTGGCGACGATCTGCGCCGCAAAGTTGGTAGTGGGGTTCGAAGACGGGTTGCCGTTGGCGTTGTTGGTAAAGGTGCTGCTAGTCGCCAAAGGAGTAGCAACAGGCGCCCCCGGTGTCGCAGCTCCCGAGTAGGTGGTCGAAGCCGTCGTGGTGGCGCCGTAGTTAAGGAGGCCGTCCCTTGCCTGCACCTTGTAGCCGTAGCATTTGTTGGTCTGGAGGCCGGTGTCGGTGTAGGTAGCGCTACTCTGCCACGTGCTGGAGGCTGAACCCGTG
>DASZWM010000005.1:0-104958 GCA_035546615.1 Minisyncoccota bacterium | reverse complement strand
CTTCTAAGCCAACATCCTCATTGTCAATGAAACTTCACCTCCTTGTGATGTACTTAACGTAGATTTTGGGACCTTAACTTGAGATCAAGGACTCTTCTCCTTTTGTACGGTGGAGCTTAGCCCCCACGTACTAACTGCCGTGTAACAGTAATGGTATTCGGAGTTTGATAGGATCCACGATCTTGCGACCTGTTGGACCCTTCCAGTGCTCTACCCCCACTACTCAATAAACACGACGCCAACCCAAAAGTTGTTTCAGAGAGAACCAGCTATTACAAGGTTCGATTAGCTTTTCACTCCAACCCACAAGTCATCCGAATGTTTTGAACGGCAAAACGGTTCGGGCCTCCATCTGTCTTTCGACAAACTTCACCCTGCTCATGGGTAGCTCACCTTGCTTCGGGTCTTATGCGTGCTACAAACGCGCTATTCACACTCGGTTTCCCTTCGACTCCAGGCTCATCGCCCTTAGTCATGCGCAGCACACATAAACTCGCAGGCTCATTCTTCAATAGGCACGCTGTCGAGGTTTTTTAAGGACCTCTTCAACTCATTGTAGACATATGGTTTCAGATCTATTTCACTCCCCTCACCGGGGTTCTTTTCACCTTTCCCTCACGGTACTAATTCACTATCGGTCTTTGAAAGTATTCAGCCTTACCGGTTAGTTCCGGCACATTCATTCAAGCCATTCGTGTCTTGAACTACTCAAGGACATTGTAGAAGTCGTGAGAGTTTTCGCATACGGGACTTTCACCCTCTGGGGCGCCGCTTCCCAGCGGCTTCTGCTAACTCCACGATTTGTAACTTCTTGCGCTTTGCGCGCTAACAACGCCTTACGACCCCGAGACTCACCCGAACCACTCGACTTGCGTCAAGCGGCTTGGGTAAATCTACGGTTTGGGCTAGATTCGTTTTCGCTCGCCGCTACTAACGAAATACCTATTGGTTTCCTTTCCTCTCGGTACTGAGATGTTTCACTTCCCGAGGTTTGCATCCCGCATTGCTGCAGGATTCTAAAGATTTCTCTCTAGAGAGTTTCCTCATTCGGAGATCTCCGGATCGAAGGTTGCTTGGCACCTCCCCGGAGCATATCGTCGCCACGCCACGTCCTTCATCGCCTTTCAAAGCCTAGGCATCCACCATACGCCCTTAAGTTTCCCCTCTCTTTACAGAGAAAAGAAGCTTGAGAACCGCAATAATCTGTTGTTGCTTACAAACACATGTCTATACATGTTTGTAATTTAATTTTTTGTTTTTACCTGCCCATTTCCGCATCCACAAAAAGACCCACATTGGAAGTGGCTGCGTAATGGAATTCACTTGTCAAAGGCCGCTTCGTGCAAATTTTTAGACTAAAAAATCCCGCCTTCGCGGGACAACAGGCAACACTAAAGTTGCGTGCTATCGCCGCCTTGTGGATTGGTTAGTGGTAAACATATTTGCGCTTATGAGTATATACGACTCTATATATGGTGTCAAATATATGGCTTTCCAGGGGGTAGAGGGTCAAAAAAGCCTTGTGCCATATAGAAAACCGCCCCGGTCGCTCCTAGGTAGAGCGCCGGGGTCAGGTTACCAGCTCAGCTGGGGGTCGGGCCGCCGCATAACGGGAGAGCCGAACAGGATGATGAGGGGAGAAAGTACTAGAAGTATGGGCCACGTGAGCGAAAGCACGAACGAGCAGTAGGTCACGAACCGGTCCATGTCGTTGCTCATCTCCGCGTGCTCGTCAAACCGCATCCGATGGAGAGCTCTCTCTACATAGCGAGAGAAGAACAGCGCCACGAGGACGTAGATGTCAAAGTTGACGACCCATGAAGGCGCGGCACCCCACTCCATGCAGACCGAGGCAAGCAGAACCGCAAAGACGGCGAAGTCGAAGCGCGTGAGGCGATACAGCATGCGAGGTACTCCTGGCGGATGACTATTTCTATATCCGAGCATATCCCCGGACTCCGCTTTCTGCAACAAAGCAAAACGCCGCGCGGTTTCCCGCGCGGCGTTTTGCTTGAGCGAGAAGCGCCCGCTTTAGGAATGATTGTGATGGTTCATCTGCTCGCGCGTCTTCTCGATGAAGCGCGACGCGGCGTCCTGGCCGCCGAGGCCGAATGCAAGGCCGAATGCGATGGCAAGCGCGACGACGATGCCCATGAAGAGCGTCTGGAAGTACTGCGCGCCGATACCGAGCTGCGAGAGCGCGATAGCGATGGCGAAGATCCAGATAGACCAGCGCGCAAGCGCGCCGGCGAAGCCCGCGGAGCGGATGCCCGCCGCGCGCGCCGAACCGGTGACGACGTTCTGCATCAGCTCGGCAAGAACCGCGCCGATGAGCACAATGAGCACCGCGACGATGACCTGCGGAAGGAATCCGAGGACCACCTGCTGAAGGAAGAGCGTTACCGGCGTGAGCATGAGCACCTGGAGCGCCCACATGAGGAACACGATGATAACGAACCACTTCACGAGCTCGCCGAGGAATACGCCCGAGTTAAGGGTGTAGCCCGCGCGCGATACGACCTCGCCCACTCCTGCGGAGCGGAGCGCCTGGTCAACCTTGATGGCGCCGACAGCCTGCGCGACTACGCGGCCGAGGAACGCGCCGATGAACCAGCCGACCACGAAGATAACGACTGCGAACACGAGGGACGGAATAAAATTGACGGTGTTTGCAAGCATCATCGAAAATGACTGCTGCAGCACATCAACCCATGATTGTACGATCATATACGAAAACCAGTAACTAATAATTTAATAATTCCTCCTTAATTGTAGCAATATGGAGGCTTCGCAACCAGCCCTCTGTGGATAGCCTAATACGGCTTAACCATGAGGTTTTAGCCCGGGCAAAGTCCGCTACTCAAGCCCGATGTCCAAGCGGTCGAACACTATCCGGTGGGTGAAATCGAGCACGTCGCGCACGAGATGGTCGTTCATGTTGAGGCGGTAATAGAACTCCTGGGTCGTCAGGAGCGTGTAGCGTATCTCCTTCCCCACTTCGGATTCCAAGAGCCGTATCGCGCGGCGAAGCGTCGGCTCATCCACGCGGTCGCCCACAACGAGCAGGTCCACCCTGCCCTCCCAGTCGCCCACGAATACGCCCGCCACGACCACGAGCTTCAGCGTACCGGACTTTTTAATGCGGGCATAAATATCGTTCGCCCGCTCGGGAGCGTTGAGGAGCAGCGCCTGGAGCGCGCGCAAGTACGAAAAGTCGCCGTTGAGCCGGTAGCGCGGCACCGTGCCGCGACCGTCCCGGACTATGGCGCCGAGCTTGCGCAAAAGCAGCATCTCGCGGCTCGTTTCCTTGGTATTGACGCGTATGCGCGCCGCGGCCTCGGCGACCGTGAACGTTTGCTCGTTGTTGAACAGGAAAAGGCGCAGGAGCTTTACGCGCGCGGCGGAGCCGAAGAGTTTCGAGAGTGTGTCGGTCATACGGTCTGTCAGAAAAACACGCGGTCAGACATGAGCATTCTACGCAAAAGGAGGGTCAAGCGCAAAAGTGGATAAAACAGAACGCCGGCGCCCTTCTGGGGGCGCCGGCGGCAAGCTGGCGGGCGGTCATGTCGTATGAGAACCGAAGACCTTCACCGCGGTCTCAACGCTCATGTCGCGGACTGCGGCATGGAGTGCGTTGATCAGGGACTGTCTTTTCCCTTTCAACCCTACATCCTCGGCGCACCGAATCAGGCGGCAAATCCGATCCAAAGGGATGGTGTTCCCTCCGAATCCGTTTCGTACTGCACCCTGGAGCGCGGCTCTCTCTTCGGGTTGAACCTCCAAAAAGCTTTCAACTTCCAGGATAGCTCTTGCCAGGTCTCTTTCGTGCTCAAGATCACTCGTACGTCGCCACTCCCGGACTATTGTTTCCATAAGAGTGGCGAGGGTTAGAGGGATTGCCCGGCACAGCGAGCCGTTGGCACGAGTGGACCGGGCAGAGCGGTATAGGCTTAGACTGATCTCGCCCCGGCTCACCTCATCCTTCTTCGCCTTGCCGGATGCCGGAGCTGCTGCGGAGCGCGGCATCGCCGCCCGATCTGCCTCTTGGTATATCAGATTGAGGATCTGCAGCATCTCCTCGTCGCTCCGGAATTCTTCCAGGCCTGCGCCGAAGAGGAAGATGAGGCTCTGGCACGCCTGCTCGGCTAAGTCGTGACGCGGAGGCATCACCCCCGCTATCGCGGACTTTTTCATGACTTATCTCCTTTTCAAGGAACCCTTGGGTTCCACCTTCCCGTAGGAATACGCCCTTGGGCGTTCGGACACTATGTCCATGCCGCACGATACAACAAAACAAAAACTCCGGCTATAGCCGGAGTTTTTGTTTGAAAAATAAACTTGATTATTTGAGCTCAACCTTGCCGCCGGCTGCCTCAACGGCCGCCTTAAGCTTGTCTGCCTCCTCCTTCTTAAGGCCCTCCTTAAGCATGGTCGGAGCCGCGTCAACGAGGTCCTTCGCCTCCTTGAGGCCCAGGCCCAAAGCGTCCTTGACCGCCTTGATGACCTGCACCTTCTGTGCGCCCGCGTCGGCAAGCTGCACGTTGAACGAGGTCTTCTCCTCGCCCGCTGCCACGCCTGCAGCCGGACCTGCCACGGCTACTGCCGCCGCCGAGACGCCCCAGTGGGCCTCGAGCGCCTTCACGAGCTCGTGGAGCTCAAGCACCGACATCTTCTCTACCGAGCTGACGAGGTCCTTGAACTTCGCGGGCATCGCCGCGCCTTCCTTCTTCTCTTCCGCCGCCGGAGCTGCCGCTGCCGGAGCCTCTACTGTCGTTTCATCTGCCATATTAAGTAAGATTTATGAATTAAGATTTAAGAACATTCTCACATTCTCAAGTTTGTAAGGATGTTGCTTATCCTTGTTTCTCAGCTTTTGCGTTGAGGACAACCGCAAAGCGCTGGAGAGGTGAGTTGATAAGCTGTACGAACTGAGCGCGAAGCGTCTCCATGCCGGGAATAGCCGCAATGGACGTAATCTCGTCCTTGCCGACGAACTTGCCCGCAAACATGCCGCCTGCGAACGCCAGGTGCTCGCCGAATTTCTTCACGAACACCGCTATCTCGCGCGCGGGCGCGAGCTCGTCTTCGCCATAGGCAAAGGCTACCTCGCCTTCAAGCGCGGGCATTTCGCCTTCGAACTTTCCGTCCTTAAGGCCGATTGCGAGGAGCGACTTCTTGGCTACGGTGTAGCCGACGCTCTTAGCGCGGAGCGCCTTGCGCATCTCGTTCTGTTCCGCCACGGTGAGACCCTTAAAGTTGGCAAAAACCAGGGTCTTCGCCTTCTTCGCGATGTCGCTCACCTTCGCGACTATCTCCACTTTCTTCTGTTTTGTAATTGCCATTTTTGTAGATGGTTTACTGAGGCATTAAAAAAGCCCCAGGTAAGGGCGTAGTTCGACCTCGGAAGGCGCCTCTCGGCATTAACGGCTTTCGCCTACCCTCTGTCTCTGGCCCTTAAGGAATAAGATACTTTAGGAAACTAATTCTGTCAATTACTTCTGGCCCGTCAGCACCCAGTACGGCTCAGTGGCCGAGCCGTATGCGCCAAAGTGCCAGCCGTCGTCATTTATAAGAAGCGTGTAGTAATAATTAGGATTAAAGGTCGCAGGAGAAGAACCGTCAAAAGCCCTATCGTGAACAGAGTCGGTAAAGTAAGCGGTCCAGTATCTATCGCTTGGTGTCGGCATTGCGAATTCGGCCAAGACGCTGGTCTGCTGGCCGTTCCAAGAACTCGGAGCAGTCCAGTCTGGGCATGGCTGAGTGTGTGCAATATCAACCCAGCATTCGATAGTAATGACCCAGGGATATTTGAAGAGCGAGTTCTCATCTTTAGCAATAGTGAGGCTTATTATTTTCCCGCCGCCTAAACCGGAACCCTGGCCCAAGTCTATTCTGGTCTGGGCAGGAGCATCGCTACCTGTGTAACACGCGCGCCAGTTGGGAGCGCAAAGATTAGATTCGTCCGACTGAGAAGCCATCACATAGAAGACCGGCTCGGTAGAAGTTGCTTCCTCTGCAGGCGGGGTCGAGGTTGCTTCTGTAGAAGAAGCCGTCTCTTGAGGCATCGGGGGAATCTCTTCTTCGGGAGCTGGCTCCTCTGAAACAGAAAGGGATTCAGAGGCAATAAGCGTTCCGCCGTGAAAGGCCGTTCCCTTCTTTTTAGTTTTGATGGGACTTGGCAAAGAAGAGGAGGCGGTGTCGGTGTGTGCACCAAGTACCAGGCCAGGAGCTTTTTCTTCCTTTTTTAGTACAGGCTTGGTAGCAAGCATAACCGCGCTGCCCAAGTCCTTGCCATCGATTATCGCCTGGATGTCGGCAGTATCGAGGCTTGAGCCGTAAAGCGCTTTTGCTACTTGGAACGTCGCCTCATCCTGCTCCTTTGTGCCGAGGTTGACGGAAAAAAGATTCTTTATAGAACCAATAGCGGAAGCAACGGAAGAGTAGCTTTTTTGCATCGAAGTGCCAACGGCAATAGCTACAGTCTTTGTACCTTGATAGCCTGCAACAGCACCATCGCGTATCGTACTTGCAGTCGGATCGGCAACCGCCAATATCGCCTGTTCTACTTTATATGCCCCATCTATGGTGGGCGGCGTAAAACAACCCTCGGCCGAAGTCCCGGCGTCCGGCTTCAGCGCCGAAAGCTCGCCCTGTATGTCGGAAACTATCCTATCTCCGGCTCCGGCAAGATACTGATCAATAAAAGAATGTCCTTCAACCGGAACGTCCGGTGATAAGTCTACGAGATCAATGTTCCCGGGAAGCGGATTAAGGTCTGTTAGATACCTAACCTTGTTAATGACCGGGTCAAGATTGTAGGTTAGATACTTGCCGCCTCCGGCCACATACGAATCCGCCGTTCCGACCGCATACACCCCCAGCGCCGTTTTCGGCTCGCCGTGTCCGATAAGATATTCATACAGCTTGTTGGCGTACATTCCTCCCTGCGAATGGCCAACTACGAGGAGTTTGCGGGTCGTTACTTTGGGATATATATCTAAAAGAATAGTATTCAAATCATAGCTGTCCCAAGAAGGGAAGTAGGACTCGAACAAATCCCCCGCTCCACCAATATGAGATTGATTGTAGCCGAGCTGAACAGTTACTGGTTGAGAATTGTAAGAGCGACCAAGTTTGTATTGAAGAATGTCGGAGTTCTTTCGAGCTTCTGGGAGGGTATTAAAGATACCGTTTACAAAAATGACTGTATAACCAGTTTGGGAGCAGGAAGAAACCTGTGCAAAGGCCAGGTTGGGCAGAAGTGCAAAAAGGATCCCTAAAACAAAAATACCCCGTTTCATAAAACGGGGTGAATTTAACCTGAAAGTGTATTTAAGTCAACATCGCACAAATCAGTATTCGGAAGACCGTAGCTTGTTATAAAATTATAGGCCTCATCTTCTGCATTCTTACGAATACTAATATTAAGCACGGTATCCTCAACTTCTTTTGACCTTTTTAGGTATGTAGTTAAGTCAGTATTAGGAACTGTAAGTCCAATACATGCATCTCCACGAGAAAGCATCTCAGCAGCTGCAATCCAAGTCTCTTTGTCAAAAACTTCCGTAATCATTAGCTGGAGGGCTAGGGCATATTGCAGTTCCGCTGCGCGAATCTTAGCGGAGTTCGGGTACTTGGCGAATATTGCGAGCTCCACGTCGTCGCGGATTCCGTTTCCGTTGTTATCTATCCCCGCGACCGTCGCGTTATTTTCCTCCTCATTGGGCGGGAGCGGCAAACGATTCCCCATTACCGTATCGAGTGTGAGTTCCGCCGCATGGATGCGCGTTACGGCCTCCGCTGCCTTTTCTTTCTGGCCTACCGCTGGAATGCGATATATGACCAGGGCGATAAATAAGACAACCAGGACGCCGAACGTCCAAGCAGCTATCTTCCCCACTTTTATTAAAAATGTCTTCATGTTAATACTGCTTTTTACGCTAATCTTTACTGATTGTCAAAAAACTTAAAGCGCGATGCTAGATTATACGGATTTTATATAGCATCCGCAATAAAAGGATTATGCCGGTTATCAATAGGACACATGCAACAAGAAGGGTGGGAGTCCCTCCAACAAGCAAACTGATAATCACTGCATCGTTACCCTCTCGCGTTTCTATAATGGCTTCCGATACGGACCATCCATTTACCATTAAAATAGGAAATGTGATGAGGAATAAAAATATAGTACCAAGTGCTGCCAAGGAAAATTTATGTAAATGACGATAAAGGAAGATTCCGACTTTCTGACAAATCCAATAGGCAATAATATAAGCAATCCCAGTTGGAACTAAAAACCAAATGAAAGAAGACAGCATTTGATTTAATAGTACAATCTACGACTGGTCGGGCGGGTAGGCTACCTGGGCCGGGGGCGGCGTTATTGAGGAAGCCAGCACTATCACGCCGAAGGCTACGCCTATGATGACCATAAAGCTGAAGAAGAACCGGAAGAACGTCTTTGTAAAATACTGGTCCATGCCTAGGGCTTGAGCGTCCTGTCTACAGTATACGACGTCCCCGAAACAGGGAGCGAGCCGTGGAGCGATGCGGAAGCATTGATGGACACGACCTCAAGCGAAAGATTCTTGCCGGTCTGCACACGGTTCTTTGACGCGATGGAGCCCGCGACGGTAAGCGTCTTTGTCTCCCCCGCCTTAAGCGTGAACGTGCCGCCAAGCGTCGCCTGATGGCTTTGGTCGAGCGCCTCCGAGTCGCCTACGGTATTGCCGGAGCTGTCCAGGAGCGCTACGCTCGATAGGTACGCGTCCGTGCCGGAACCGATGCGATTGACCGTAATGCCATACACGGTTACCGCGCCGCCGGTATTGTTGGTAAGCGCGAAGGTTGTGAAAGGGACATTCTTCGCTCCCGGGGCGATGCGGGCGTTGGTTGCCTGCGTACCAGCCATAAAGGAAAGAGTTCCCGCAGGGGCGGAGGGCGTGACCGGGCCCATAAGCGAGGCCTGTACTTTGGCGATTGTCGCCTGGTCCGCGTTGAAGGATACAAGGAGTGCGAGTATGGCACTAACTTGCGAGGAGGTAAGGGCGGCGTGAGCCGGAGTGGCCGCTCCAAAAGCGCCAAAAACGAGCATACAGGCAAAAAAGAAGCCAAGAAAGGACGGTCCTTGATATCGGTTTGAAGCGGATATCTTAAGAAAGTTCATTGGTGTATACATTCTATCATCCAAAACAGCCTGGCAAGGGCTTATAGCAAAGGACCGTCCTCTGTATGCAGAGGACGGTCCTTTGTGAAAACTATGGGGAGAACGCAAAAACCACCCGAAAGGGTGGTTTTTGCTAACGTTCCGTCAGAACCTTTAGCTGAGAAATCCTCGGCTATTAGTTACTGATGCTGACCGGGTCAGTCTGGAACTCGTCATCGTTCTGGTCAATGTCGAGGGTCTGGATACCAAGGCCATTGTCAGTCGTCGAGAAGCGGATCCTATCAAGACCAACCTGATAGAAGCCGGCTGCCGTCGGATCGATGCGAACGCTGACCGTAAAGGTCTCCGTGTCTCCGTCGCGAACGACGTAGAAGGAAGCATTGTCGGAATCAGCGGTCGTAGTCATCGAGGTGGTGACGCCGCTCGAAGTGGTTGAAGCGTTGAGGTCAGTGATGACCACGACACCGGTCGAAGCGCCCGGAGAAGTAGTAGACGCAAGCGCCTGTACCGTCTTCGGAACGTACACATCATCGCCGTTAGCCGTCACGTCGAACTTGAGCGTGAAGGTGCCGTAGCTTTCCGATGCGGTATTTGCCTGCACCGCAGAACCGCTCATGCTGACGCCTTCTACGTTGACGCCCGCATTGACCGCGATGGTCTGCTTGTTGCCGTTGACCGAGCCGGATACATCCGACGCGTCGCCGGTGTCTGCGCCCTCGATATCTACATCAC
Source organism: Minisyncoccota bacterium (assembly GCA_035546615.1). Classification (GTDB taxonomy): domain Bacteria; phylum Patescibacteriota; class Minisyncoccia; order Phycocordibacterales; family SBAW01; genus GWA1-54-10. The sequence goes on along the minus strand of DASZWM010000005.1, from coordinate 95,060 downwards.
CCGAAGTGTTCGAGTTAATAGAGAAGGTGAGCGACTCAGACGTGGTCGAGAAGTGGTTGTCCGAACCGAAGAGCTCGACCGAGAGGACGAAGTTCGTCGTGTCATCGCCGCTGATATCAGCATTGATATCATCGAAGTCGATGGTGTTGTTCGAGTTAACATCGCCACGGTAATCCTTGCCGTCGATCGTGAGGGTCGCGCGGCGGATTATGGTGCTGATGTTAGCAGCCTGCTGGTAGTAGCCAACGAGCGAAGAAGTCGCAACGTGGAAGGTCAGGCTGTTGATGGTCGCATCCGCGCTGTCGCGGTTGCGGAACTCGCCTGCGAGAACATCGAACGGACCGGAGGTATCGGAGTCGTCTGCAACGAGGACGCCTGCGTTAGGGTTGTCCGAAGTCTCGCGGATGGTGATGTCGCCGTTCTCCGCGGCATTGAAGCCGAGGTCGACGGTATTGCCATCCTCGCCCGTGTACTGCTGAATGCCAACAGAGTCGACTGCGCGGATGCCGTCGTCCGGAACCTGGACCTCGAAGGTCTGGTCCTGATCATCCTCATCGATAGAGCTCTGCGCGTCGGCGCGGATAGAGAGCTCCGCGGTGTCGCCCTCGTTGATAATGGTATCAACAGGGATGTCGATGCTGTAGTAGTCGTAGTTGCCGGAAGCATTGTGAGCCGAGTCCCAGTCATTCTGGTCCCAGTCATCCTTGGAGCCTGCATCTACTTCGCCGACCTTCTTGCTGCCGTTGTAGACAGAAAGGGTGTCAACGTACTCCCAAGGGTGCTGGTTAGCAAGTGTGCTTGCAACAGTCGGCTGGAAGTCGACAGTCACGCGCTGAACGCGAACATCGCCGCCCTCGACATCGAACTCAGCGACTGCGATCTCCGTGTTGGAGTCGCCCTCCATGAGGTCGTCGCCCGAGATAAGGTCGAAGTTGCGGAGGTCTGCCTCGCCGCCTGAAAGGCTGCCGGTCGAACCGCCAGTGGAACCGCCGGTGCTGCCACCAGTGGAGCCGCCGGTCGAGCCCATCGAGGATGCCCATGCGGCAATCGAGATAGGACCGAAGTAGCCGGCTGCCGGAGCGATGTTCTTAGCCGCCTGCCATGAAGCGACCGCGGTCTGCGTCTGGACACCGAAGTAGCCAGTTGCGCCTGCCGGGATCGAGTAGCCTGCCGCTATGAGCGCCTGCTGAAGGCAGGTCACATCAGCGCCGGAAGAACCGATCGTAAGGCTGCGTGAGAACATGCAGCTGGACGAAACGGAACCGCCAGTTGAGCCGGACGGGGTGCCGCCGGTCAAGGATGCCTGAACGTTTGCGATCGTCGCCGCATCGGCGCCGAACGACTGGAGCAGCGAGATGATCGCGCTGATCTGCGAAGAAGTGAGGGATGCCGCCTGAGCCGGAGTAACAGCCGCGAATGCTCCCACCATGAGAGAAAGTGCGACTGCAACGCCTGCTGCGATTGCGACAAACCGATTGGTTTGGGTAATAGTCATAATAAGTGCGAACTAATAATTTCTTACTTGTAATCTACGAATAAAGGGAACCGAACGATTCTACCGACTACCTTGCCGTGCTCCCGCTCCTGTTAAAGAAACGGGCACCTCGGAAAGGCGCGTCTTGGTAGCAAGTGGGATAGTCTGACACGCAACCTTAAGCAACCATGAAGGGACAAGGAATATCAGTGGGGAACACTGCTAATGACGCTCTAAGCCTATATTGCTTACAGCGCCGCTGTGACGTTTGTGCCGTCTATTGAGTTGTCAATGAACGTTGCGTAGCGCCTGGTCTGTCTGCGTAGTGCAAGAATCCCGATTTCAGTCGCTCACACCATTATAGGGCTATACGCGAGAGCACTGCAAAAAAATGCTGTGGATAAGCGGCTTTATGCCCGTCTTACGCAAACAGGTAAAAAGCCCCGTCTGGGCCTCTTTTTCTGTTTGCTCCACACCCATGAAGGTATACCAAGGGAGGTAAAAGGTCAACAGCCTTTGCCCCTAGAAAGAAGGGATTGGAACGTATATGCTCCAACGCTTTTCCCCCTTCCTTTGTATAAGACCCTGGCGGATAAGGCCGGCAAGCTCGCGCTGGATAGTCTTTTCGCTACAGCCGCGCACTACCGCCGCTATCTCTTTAATAGACACCCCCTTGTGAGACTTCACAAAATCGTATATTTGAGCGGCCCGTTCCTGTTGTCCTTTAGATTCGCCGGCATTGCCTTTTATATGTCCTTTAGATTTGTCCTTTATGGGAGCTTGGTGGCGTGTGGCAGAGGCAGGCTCAGAAAACGGCGACACGGGCCCTCCCAGCTGAATACGCCCGACCGCCTCCTCAACGGTAAAATCCTGCGCCGTGATGAACGGCGAGGGGTGGTTTTCCGCCGCTATCCGGCGCACCATATCCTCATATTCTGCTGCCAAAATGCGGGTATTTTCGGGACGGATATAGCCCTGCGTCGCGCTCAGCCTGACAAGGGAAAGGACGGAGAAAATATCAGCAAGCACGAGCGCCGCTTCTACTTCGCCGGCTACGAAATGCGTTATCATATGCGGCAGCCGCCCCGCCGAAGCGACAAGTTCCTGCAATAATTCCTTGTCTTTCGCAGGCGAGCCCTGGAGCAGAAGCGTGAGCACATGGGCTATCTTTTCCGACTTCAAATAGCAGAAATACCAGTCGCCGCGTCCTTTAAAAAGGATTGATTTTAAAGCTATTTCGTGAAAATTTTTACCAGCCCCATCCATGTATGTCTTTTATTATGTCTCTTTTAGTCTTTTATGATTTCCAATCCGGCAAAGGGACACTTCCTTGTCGTTTAGAGTAGCGCACTTCGAACCAAACGCAAGCTCCTATCCACACGAATCCGGGCGCAAAAAAGTTAGGCTCCGGCGTGCTACTATTTCCCCATGGCACGCAAGCACAACAGGCAAAATAAGCCCTCGCTGAATCCCCTTACCGCCCTTCCGCCGGCTACACTGCGCGCGATAGTCGCGGTCGTGTTTGCCATAGTGGGCGTGTTCCTGACCCTTGCCGCGTTCGACGGCGCGGGAGAGGCCGGCACAAGCGCCTACAATCTTTTTGCATATCTGCTCGGCATCGGCTACTTCCTGCTGCCGCTCCTTTCCTTTGTCCTTGCCGCGGCGGCCTTGCGCGAACAGGAGGGGAGCGGCGTCCCCCTGCTTAAGGTACTGGCGAGCGCGATATTTTTCGTGGCGGGTCTGGGCTTCGTCACAATAGTAAGCGGCAAAGGGGGGTTCGTCGGAGCCCATATCGCCGACCCCCTGGTGGGCTTGTTCGACGTTTACGCCGCGGTAAGCGTGCTGGGCGGCCTCTCCCTCATTTCGCTCCTTATATTGGTTGAAGGGAATATCTCGCTCGCGCCTCTCCGAGCGCTTTGGAGCCTGCTTATGCGCCTGTTCAAAAAGGGGAGTGATGACGCCGCAAAAGATGCCCTCATCACCGGCGCGGACATGGGCGGCGATGAAACTCCGGCGCGCGCTTCGGCGCATGAAGAGCCGCCGGCGCAAGACTACGACGAGGAACCGGTCATCGCCAAAGCGCCTGCCCGGGCCGCCGCCCACGACGCGCGCATCGCGAACGCCGCAGCGCTCCAAACTCTTCTAGGCGAGTATCAGCCGCCTCCCCTGTCCCTGCTTGAGCGCGACAAGGGCCGGCCGGGCGTCGGCGACATAAAGGGCAACGCCAATATCATCAAGCGCACGCTCCAGAACTTCGGGATTACAGTTGAATTGGACGAAATATCAATCGGCCCGTCGGTAACGCGCTATGCGATAAAGCCCGCCGAAGGCGTGCGCCTGCAGAAGATACTGTCGCTCCAGACCAACCTTGAGCTCGCGCTCGCGGCGCACCCGGTGCGCATCGAGGCGCCTATCCCCGGCAAGTCGCTGGTGGGCATCGAAGTCCCCAACTCCGCTAAGGTAACGGTCGGCCTCGGCACCCTGCTGGAGTCCCCCGAGTTCGCCTCCTCGCGCAAGCCGCTTCTGGTGGCGCTTGGCCGCGACATCGCCGGCTCGTCCCACTTCGCCAATGTCGCCAAAATGCCGCACGCGCTCATTGCTGGCGCGACCGGCTCGGGCAAGTCGGTCACCATACACGCGATCATCGCCTCGCTTCTCTTCCGTATGGGCCCCTCGCGGCTCAGATTCCTGATGATAGACCCGAAACGCGTGGAGCTTACGCTGTATAACCCGATTCCCCACCTGCTCTCCCCTGTCATTACCGACGCGAAACGCGCCATAACCGCCCTGCGCTGGGCGGGCAAGGAGATGGAAAGGCGCTACAACATCCTCGAAGAGCACCGCGTGCGCGACATAGACTCGTACCACGAGAACGTGCTCGCTCCCGCGCTTGAAGCCCTGCGCAAGAAAGGCGGCGCGCCGGACGAGGGCGAAAAGGTGCCCGAGGGCATGCCGTACATCGTCATCGTCATCGACGAGCTCGCCGACATCATGCAGAGCTACCCGCGCGAGCTTGAAGGCGCCATCGTGCGCCTGGCACAGATGTCGCGCGCGGTCGGCATCCACCTGCTTCTTTCCACCCAGCGGCCTTCCGTTAACGTCATCACGGGCCTTATTAAGGCCAACATTCCCGCCCGCCTGGCGCTCCAGGTAGCCTCCCAGATAGACTCGCGGACCATCCTCGACCAGGGCGGCGCGGAAAAGCTCCTGGGCGCGGGCGATATGCTGTATCTTTCGGGCGACATGGGAAAGCCGGTGCGCCTCCAGAGCGCGTTCATCAGCGAAGGCGAGGTGAAGAAGGTCGTTGACTTCATCGCCAAGAACAACGAGGCGGAGATACCGGTAGACATCGGCGCGCCCGCCCCGGGCACGACGAGCCTGAGCCTGGACGGCGCAGGCTCCTCGGGCGGCGGGTTCGGCGGAGACGACGAAGAGATAGACGACGACATGTACGAGGCGGCGCGCGCCGCGGTGCTTGAGGCCGGCAAGGCTTCGACCTCGTACCTCCAGCGCAAGCTGCGCGTGGGCTACGCGCGCGCGGCCAGGCTTATCGACATACTTGAGGAGCGCGGCGTCATAGGCCCCGGCGACGGCGCCAAGCCGCGCGAGATACTGGGCATGAAGCCCGCAGAAGCGCCGCCTCCGCCGGAGGAGGTATGAAGCGGGCCCTTATAGTGCTGCTTGCGCTCGGCATCCTCGCCTACGGGCTGTTCGAATCGCGGCGGCTTTTGGGCGGTCCGGAAATAACCATATACGCGCCGCAGGACGGCAGCGCCACCTCGAGTCCGGCCGTTACCGTATCGGGCGTGGCCCGGAACATCTCGTTTTTGACCATCAACGACGCGCCGGCCTATACTGACGAGGCCGGACGGTTCTCCTTGCGGCTCACTCCCCCGCCCGGGTATGCTATATTCACCGTCGCGGCCACCGACCGCTTCGGCAGGCGCGCTTCCGCTCAAGTTCACATTACTGTCTTAAACTACTGCTCAACGAGCATCGTATAACGGGCGCTATTTAAAAAACATATGGCACTAAAAGGAAAGGACAAGAAGCCGGAGAAGACGATGGGTTCGGGCAAAGAGAAGGACAATAGCGCGATAGACGCGGCCATACGCGATATAAAAACGAAGTTCGGCGACGAGGCTATCATGAAGCTCGGCGACTCCCCCAAGGTGGACGTCGACGTCATCCCGTCCGGCTCCGTAGGCCTCGACTGGGCGCTCGGCATCGGCGGCTATCCTCGCGGCCGCATTTTGGAAGTATTCGGTCCCGAATCTTCCGGCAAGACGACCCTCAGCCTCCACGCCATCGCCGAGGCGCAGAAAAAAGGCGGCGTGTGCGCGTTCATCGACGCGGAGCACGCGCTTGACCCGGAGTACGCAAAGAAGCTCGGCGTAAAGATAAACGAGCTGCTTGTCTCCCAGCCGGACAACGGCGAGCAGGCGCTTGAGATAGTCGAGGGTCTCGTGCGCTCCGGCAAGGTGGACATCATCGTGGTGGACTCCGTGGCCGCGCTCACTCCGAAAGACGAAATCGAGGGCGACATGGGTTCCTACCAGGTCGGCAAGCAAGCCCGGCTCATGAGCCAGGCGCTGCGCAAGCTCACCGCGATCGTTTCCAAATCGAAGACCATCATCATATTCATCAACCAGATCCGCATGCAGATAGGCGTGATGTTCGGCAATCCGGAAACCACGACCGGCGGCAAGGCGCTTAAGTTCTACACTTCCATCCGCCTCGACATCCGGCGCATCGCGCAAATCAAGAAAGGAGAAGAGGTCGTGGGCGGCCGCCATCGCGTGAAGGTGGTCAAGAACAAGGTCGCGGCCCCCTTCCGCACGACCGAGTTCGACATTATGTACAGCGAAGGCATCTCGACCGAAGGCGAACTGTTGGCGCTCGGCGAGAAGCTCGGCGTCGTACAGAAGAGCGGCAGCTCCTACGCCTTCGGCGAGGAAAAGCTCGGCCGCGGATACGACGCATCGCGCACGTACCTGCGCGAGAATAAGAAAGTGTCGAGCGACCTTCTGAAAGCTATCAGGAAGGGCTTGGCCGAGAACGCGTCGGCAGTCCCGAGCAAAAAAGGCGGCTCCGAAGATTCCGACGGCTCGGAAGAAGAATAAAACGCCTGCAAATAAGGCTTTTTGCCGATATTCTGGACTTACGAAGTCCAAAATATGTTTAGGCTGTCACTGCTTTGCCGGAGAGAAACGAATGGACTCCGGAAACAAACAGCGACACGGCAGCTGCGGCTCCTACCGCAAGCGCGAATTGCACGACTACCGTTGTGCTTAATACGGCGTAGACGACGAAGAATACAACACTCGTAGGACCGCTATGGGCAACCGAGAAGAAGTTGGCAGCCACGTGCGGCACCGAAGCGAAGAACACGATGCCGGCGAAAGACGCGACAAGCGCGTAGAGCTTTATGGCCGTTGCGCTCATCAAGGCGCGGGCGGCGTATATAACGCCGACGCTCGCCATCACCTGTGTTTCTATCTTGCTCATATATTAAATATTAGTGCTAATCGCCTCGAACACCTTTTTAAACTCCTTCTTGGCGCGGTGCACCCGGGTCTTTATCGCCCCGACCGACACGCCTTCAGCCTGCGCCATCTCCTCCTGGGACTTCCCTTCCAGAAAGAACCCGGACAAGGCTTGTGCGAATATCGGCGGCATCCGCGAGAGCACCGATGCGACCTCGTCCATGAATTCCTTCTTTTCGAACTGCTTCAAATTCTTGTCCGGAATGAGCGCCCAAATCTCGTCGTCGAGTTCCGCCGTCCTGCCGCGCTCGCGCTTCTGCCGCGCGTAATGCGTCAGCGCGGTATTGATGAGGATGCGGTAGCCCCAGGAAGAGAACGTCGCGCCTTCGACCGTCTTGAACTTCGCCGCGTTGAGATAAATCTTGGTGAAGGCTTCCTGCACCACGTCCTCGGCCTCCGTCTCTTCGCGCACGATGCTTCTGGCCTTTCGCATGAACGGGGCCTCGTACTTGCGAACCAGAATCGCGAACAGCGCCGGATGCGACACCGAAGCCGCGAGCACTTCCTCGTCGGTCTGCTCCCTGGCTTCTTCTTCAAGCGAGAGATATCCCTTTCCCATGGTCACAGCATATATCATGGCGGCTTCGATTGATATAACCGTATCTTTGTGTAAAATGTTTCAATGCTTGAATATAACGAGATTTTGCCCAAAAAGGTCATCCTAATGGATGGCCAGCCGTACGAAGTCCTGGATGCGCACGTCTTCCGCAAGCAGCAGCGCAAGCCGGTGAACCAGACGAAGCTGCGCCACCTTATCACCGGCAAGGTGACCGAACAGGCCTTCCACGTGTCTGAAAAAGCAGAGGAAGCCGACCTTTCCACCCGCGATGTGAAATACCTCTATACCAACCGCGGCGAATGGTGGTTCAGCGACGTGAAGAATCCCGCCGACCGGTTCAAGCTTCCGGAGGAAACCATCGGACCGGCCGGGCAGTTTTTGAAGCCCAACTCCGTACTCGAGGCCCTCGTATTCGACGACAATATTATCGCGGTGCGCGTGCCGATCAAGGTGGAACTCGTCGTGAAGGACGCCCCGCCGGCAGTGCGCGGCAACACCTCCCAAGGCGGCACGAAAGAGATAACACTTGAGACCGGCGCCACGGTGCAGGCCCCCCTCTTTATAAACGAGGGTGATATTGTCCGCGTCAACACCGAGCTCGGCCAGTACGTGGAGCGCGTCGACAAAAAATAAGGCTCGATCTACTATTGGGACGATTGCGGCCTGAGGGCAATCGACAGGCAGAAGGAGCTTAATCTCCCATAGCACATCGCAAGCCTCAGAAGATAAGGCGTATAGCTCCTCTCGGCCGGCTCACGACCCTGATTCTTCCAACTGAAAACCCCGCCCAAAGGCGGGGTTTTGTTAGCGGACGATCTATTTAATTTATTTATCTTACGATAAATGGAAGAAGCGCCATGAAGCGGGCGCGCTTGACCGACTGCGCGAGCGCGCGCTGGTTGGCCGCGGAAAGGCCCGTGCGGCGATGCGACATTATCTTGCCGTGCGGATTAAGGAACTTCTTCAGCGTTTCCACGTCCTTATAATCCAGGGTCTGGATCTGGGCTCCGAGCAATTGAGTTTCTGTGCGTGCTGCCATAAAAATTATTACGAACGTCTTTTATACTATCCCCTTCTAGAAGGGGATGTCGTCAGGATTAATGTCTTCTTGCGGGTAGTCTATCGCGTCCTCCTTGACCGCCTTCTGCGGCGCCTCCGCGTCGCTCATGGCTGCCGGGGCCGAGTTTGAGCCTGCGCCGCCTGAGGAGCGCGAGCCGAACTCTACGCGGTCCGCGATTATCTCGGTGCGGTACTGCTTGCCCTTCTCCGGGCTGTCCCAGCTGCGCGTCTGGATGCGGCCCTCGATAATGGCTGAGTTCCCCTTCTTAAGATACTGTGCTGTGGTTTCCGCCTGGCGGCCAAACACGACTATGTTGTGGAACTCCACCTGCTCCTGCTTGTTGCCCTCCTTGTCGCGCCACACACGGTTGGTCGCGAGGCCGAAAGAAGCTACTTGCGCCCCTGACGGGAGCGCCTTGAGCTCCGGGTCGCGGGTGAGATTGCCGTACAGGATGACTTTGTTCATACGCTGATTATACCGCCTTCTCGTCGCTCACGAGCGCCTCGATGCTCTTGTCGAGCTCGGCCTCGGATACGACGCCCGCCTCCTCGGGAGCGGCGGTGGGCTTCTTTATCGTCTCGCCTTCGAGACGGTTGGAGGAGAAGACCGCGCGGCGAGGCTGGATCGCCTCTACGAGAGAAGAAGCGACAAGGAGGTAGCGCAGGATGTCCTTGGACGAGCGGAGCATCGCCTCAACCGACGATATGCCGTCGCGCTCCTCGACCGCGAACTTTATCCAGCCGAAGTAGGCCTGCGTGTACTTTTCGCGCTTGCCGGTCGTCGAGCGCTCCACCTCGTAAGCGAGGGTTATCTTGTTCGGGAACTGCTCGCCGATTATGTCGGCCTTGATGCTGGAAAGCGCGGTACGGATGGTCTCTACGACATCCCCCACTTTCGCCTCCTCAACGGTCGGCACGACATGAAACCCGATCTCGTAGATGAGACGGGTGTCCTTAGGGGCATTCGCTTGGGATGAGGTCTCAGCCGAGACCTGCGACGTTTCTGCCATGCGGGCACTATAGCACAAGGGTTTAGCCCCCGCAATAACCCTACAGTTTGAAGACTTCCTGACTGTTTTTGACTATCTGGGCCGCCATTTCTTCGACCAAGACGCCCTTAAGAGCTGCGATTTTCTTTACCACGTCCTCTACGTATGCGGGCTCGTTGCGCTGGCCGCGATACGGCACCGGGGCGGCAAATGGTGAGTCGGTTTCGACAAGAATCCTATCCATCGGCGCGACTTTGATCGAATCGTCGTACATGTCGGTATAGGTAATGGGCCCGGGGAACGAAAGATAGCAGGCCAGGTCGATATATTTCTGGGCAAGCGCCCCATCGACGGTGCAAAAATGAATAACCGCCCGCAACTCCTTACTCTCTAATTCTGCAGAATATAAGGATAAGATCTCAAGCATGTCGTCGTGCGCGTTGCGGCAATGGATTATCAGAGGCTTTCCTACCTTAATGGCCAGCGCTATCTGCTTTTCAAACCGCTCTTTCTGGGCCAGCTTTTCCTCAGGAGTGCCGCCGCTTCGGAAATAATCGAGCCCGCATTCCCCTACTGCGACGACCTTGGGATGCTTCGCCAACTCTTCAAAAGCCGTCGTGTCGAACTCCTCCTTCGGATTATCGTTCGGGTGCAGCCCTACCGCAGCCCACAAGAAGTCGTGAGCTTCAGCCAGCGCGACCGCTTCCCTGCTCGTTGCCAGGTCTACGCCGATAACAATGGCGCCCATCTCCTTATCGCGCATGCGCGAAAGCACCTCCGCCTGGTCCGCGTCGAATTGCGAAAGCTGCAAGTGGCAATGGGCGTCGAATAGCTTCATTGGTCGACAGTCATTACAGGCAGAAGCGGTTCTAGAACAAGTTTGATACGCTCGAACATCTTCTTGTAGCCAGTCGGACTCGGATGGAGACCGTCTTTCGTTAAATCATCTGTTGCGAAAAGGTCGAACATGGGAATAAACAAAACTTTTCTTTCTCTGCAGAGGACCTCCAGCTCCTTATTAAATTGCTCTATCTTTTCATTGGCCGAGGTATCCGTGGTTCTTGTTAGGCCTATCATTATAGTTGTGTCCGCAAACTCCGGAGATAGCTCCATAAGGGTTCGCATATTATTCTGGAACTCTTCTACGGAAACTCCCTGAAGGCAATCGTTAATTCCTATCGCGAACAAGATACCTCCCAGCTTTCGGCTGCGTGCAGCAATTTCTTGTTTGAACCGATCTAAAACGCCAGCGCTTGTGTCCCCTCTAATTCCAAGATTGTAAACGCTAAAATCCCGTTCCATTAAATGGACCTTTAGACGATCAGCCCATCCGCCGATTTCCTTATCTCCCTCTCCCCAAGTGATACTATCGCCGAAAATACAAATTCTCATACTTAGTCTTTGCGAGGGAAAAGATTCTCGGGCTTTTTGTTCGCCATGATGGCGTCGATTATCTTCTTGCTGGTTTCGGGCATAAACGGCTCGATAAGAAGGTCTACAGCCGCAAGCTCGCGCACCAGCGCGGCGATAAGCTTCCTTCCTTCTTCGGGATTCTCTTTCACTACCGTAAAGGGCTTCGTGTCCGTTATTTGCTGGTCTAGGCTCTTGATGCGGCTCCAGACGAAATCAGCGGCTTTATTGATTTCCATGCGTTCAAGGGCATTCGTATATTCTTCTGGATACCCGGTAAATTCTACGACCACGGGCTCAGCAAGGTGTGTTTGTGCGAGCTGCATGATGCGCGCAGCTAGGTTGCCAAGACCATTCGCCAAATCGGCATTATAGATATCCTTAAGCCCTTCTAAGGTAAGCTCGCTGTCCTCCATAGGCGAGACGTGGCGCGAAAGGAAGTAGCGTACCGCGTCAGTTCCGTATTCGCTCAACAGTTCAACCGGATCAATGACATTCCCGCGAGTCTTGGACATCTTTTTACCGCCGGAAATTATCATTCCGTGCACGAATATTTTCTGCGGAAGCGGAATACCGGCGGACATGAGCATGCCCGGCCAGATTGCGGCATGGAAGCGCAGGATGTCCTTTCCCACAACATGTATACCGGGCCAAAACTCCTTGTAGAGCGATTCATCATCCTTACCGTACCCAAGCGCTGTTATGTAGTTTGAAAGCGCATCACACCACACATACATCACCTGTGAGTCGTCCCCGGGAACGGGAATGCCCACCGCGTTAGAAGTCTTAGGACGAGAAAAACTTACATCCTGCAGCCCTTCCTCCAGAAAAGAGAGGATTTCCTTTTTTCGGGTGGTAGGAACGATACTGAGTTCGTCTGACTCTATCTTTTTTCTTATAGCATCCGTGTATTTGGAAAGGCGGAAGAAGTAATTTTCCTCTTTGACTAGTTCCGGCACAGTACCGTGGTCGGGGCATTTGCCATCCACCAATTCCTTTTCGGTTATGAATGCCTCATGACCGACGCAGTACAGGCCCTCGTACTCTTTTTTGTATATGTCACCCGCGACATCCAGTTTTTTCCAGAGAGCGATGGCGCCGGGCCAGTGCACTTGCCTGTCGGATGTTCGGATGAACTGGTCCTGAGAAATATTCAGGCTCGCGAACAGCTTTTTGAAATTAGTGACAATCTCCTCCAGAAATACTTCCGGGTCTTTGCCGGCCTTCTTTGCTCCCTGTAATACGGTTTGCGCGTTCTCGTCCGAACCGGTCAAAAAGTACGTCTTGTCCCCCGCCAAACGATGGTAGCGGGCAAGAACGTCGCACAAGGTTGTTACGTACGCGTGGCCCAAATGCAGATTCGCGTTGGGATAGAAAATCGGCGTCGTGAGGTAAAACGTTTTCTTGTCGGCCATATCAGAAAACTACTCTTTCGCGTGCTCAGCCGCAAGCTGCCGCGCGAGCGCGCGCGTCTTCTCGCGGTCCACATCGGACAGGAACTCCTGTATGGCTGCGGCGATGGGTACGGACAACAGCACGCCGAGGAACCCGAAGAGCTTGAAGCCGATGAGAAGCGCGAGGATGACCATGAGCGGCGGTACGCCCACGACCTTCTTCACCACGACCGGGTAGATGAGATGCGCCTCGAACTGCTGCACCAGCATATAGAGGCCGACGATAAGAAGCGACTCGGTGACGCCTCCCACGCTGAAGCCGATGGCGATAGCCGGAACGGCCGCCAGGAACTGGCCGAAGACCGGTATGAGCTCGAACATGCCCGCCAGTATCGCAAGCAAAAGCGCGTGCGGCACGCCAAGTATAGTGAGACCAAGATAGAGCAGTACGCCCACGATAAGCGCGAGTATGAGCTGGCCCTGCATCCACTTGCCTATCTTCTCCTGGCTGCGCTTCCAGAGATGGAGCACGTACGCCTGCTCGCTGACCGGCGTCACGACGCGCAGGAAGTCATCCACGCCGGTTTCCTGCACGGAGAAGTAGAAAGAGAACACGACAATGAGGACGAATGACGTAAGGCCGCCGAAGATGGAGGAAAGCGTGGAGAACGCGCCTCCGGCCGAGTCGCCAAGCGCCGAGGATACATTCTGCAGAAGCTGGGCCGAGGAAACAGTATCCGCCACGCTCCCCCACGGAAGGAGCCCGTGCGTTACGTCGGAAATGTTGAGCGATACGAGCGTCTGCGGGAGCGTTGCCAAAAACGTGGCCAAGTCGCTCAAGACCGGCGGGATGAAGAGGAACAGCACGCCGAAGAAGACCGAGGCGACGGTAAGGTACATGATAATGACGCCGAGCACCCGCGGCACGCCGCGGCGCACGAAGGCGTGAACGCCCGGCTCCATGGCCGACGCGATAATCACGGCGGTAAGCACCATGAGCGCCAGGTCGCGCAGGTAGTACAAAAGCGCCGCCCCCGCGAGGATGAGGATGGTGGTGAATATGGTCGACGGGCTGATGGTGACGGAGAGATTCTTCGGCATCTCCCCTATACTACACCTTCGCCAGCGGAAGCAGAAGCGAAGCCAATTCGCTCACTGCGACGCGCTTTTGCTCGCCCGTGTCGCGGTCGCGCAGCGTGACAGTATCTGTAAGCTCCGGATTCTCGCCGAGCGTGTCGAAATCTATCGTGATGCACCACGGCGTGCCTATCTCGTCCTGCCGGCGGTACCGCTTGCCGACGTTGCCGTTGTCGTCGAACACGACCTGCGGAATCTCTTTCTTGAGCGCGGCGTATATCTCGCGCGCTTTGGCCACAAGCTCCGGCTTGTTCTTGAGCAAAGGGAACACGGCGGCCTTGACCGGCGCTACGCGCGGAGACAGCGCAAGGTAAACCCGCTTCTCTCCCCCGACTTCGTCTTCGCGGTAGGCATCGAGAAGCGTAAAAAGAAAGGCGCGGCCGACGCCTCCCGAAGTTTCGATTATCCACGGCAAGAACTTTTTTCCTTCGTCATCGACGTATTCCATCGACTGGCCTGAATACTCCTGATGGCGCCTGAGGTCCCAGTCGCCGCGGTGGTGTATGCCCCACGCTTCCTTCCAGCCGAACGGCGTCTGGTACTCTATGTCCCACGCATCGCGCGCGTAGTGCGCTCGCTCGTCCGTTTCGTGCTGGCGGAAGCGCAGGTTCTCGGGCTTGATGCCGAGGCCCTTGTACCATTCCATGCTGCGCTCCTTCCAAGCCTCGTATTGCTTCTTGCTTTCCTCATCCTCCGGCTTCACGTAATACTGGAGCTCCATCTGCTCGAACTCGCGGACACGGAAGAGGAAGTTGCCGGGCACTATCTCGTTGCGGAATGCCTTCCCTATCTGGGCGATGCCGAACGGGATCTTCGGGTGCATCGCGTCGAGCACGTTCTTGAAGTTCACGTGCACGCCCTGCGTTATCTCCCCGCGCAGGAATACCTTTTCCTTCGCGCCCTCGACGGCGCCGATGCCGGCCTCTACGAGCAGGTTGAACACTTTCGGCTCGGTAAGCGCGTTGCCATCCGGGCTCTTGAGTTTCAATTCGGCGAGCTTCTCCCCCATCTGGGCGACGGAGAGGTTCTTCACGTCCACGCCCGCGTCTTCAAGGATATGGTCCGCGCGGTAGCGCTTGTGCGTCACTTTGTCTTCCACCAGCGGATCGGTAAATCCTTCCGTATGGCCGGAAGCCTCCCATACGCGCGGATGCATCAGGATAGAGGCGTTCACGCCGTACACGTCGTCGCGGTCATATACGAACGTCTTCCACCAGTACTGCTTGATGTTGTTATTGAGCTCAGCGCCCAGAGGCCCGTAGTCCCAGGTGCCGGCGAGCCCCCCGTATATTTCGGAGCCCTGGAATACGAAGCCGCGCCGCTTGCACAGCGACACTATCTTCTCCATCAAGTCCATTTCAGCCATATCCTTATGTTTGTACTATAGTCCGGAAAACGAAACAATTACTTCGGCTGTACAACGTCATTGCCGCTGCCGCCGTCGCTGGTATGGGTACTGACAGACTCCGCCTGGCCCTCCACCGTAACCTGCGCGAAGCGGTCCTGGCCGGTAATGCTGGCCGGGCCCGTAAGGGCAGGCACGGAGTCTACCTGCGAGGCGCTTGGCGTGAGCGTCACCTGGAAAGCGGCCTGGCGCGCGGCGGTGGTATAGCCCACGCCCGCCTTCACGTCGCCCAGGTTCCAGCGCACGGTGCGGCTGCCGGAGTCGTACGTGATGCCGCTTCCCGACTGCGCGGTGACGAAGGTGACGTACGGCGGCAGCACGGCGGAAGCCACAGCATTGGCAACTGCATTGGCGGAGTTCTTTACCGTCCAGGTAATCGTGTAGGAGGTCGGCGTTTCGGCGCGCGGCGGCACCGGCCCGCCGTTCTGGAACGGCCCGCCCGAGTGCGACGATTCCGCGCCTATTGAAAGCTGGGATGCGAGCGTTACCTTGGCGGTCGCCGCTGAAGTGATTGTCTCAGGCGAGCCGCTTGAGCCCTGGCGCACCGCGCGCACAGTGAGGTTGAGCGTTACGGTCGGATTAGTGATGAGCGTGCCGGACGAGCCCGGCGGAAGCGTACCGAAGGAGAATTGGTAGGAGCCCGTGGCGCCGGGCGCTACCGACTCGAGCTCCCCGCTGCGGTCCTTCGTCCAGATTATGGTGGAGTTCCCCGACTGGTAGAAGCCGTTCTGCGCGTTCACGGAGCTTTTATCGAGCGCGGGGCCGCTGAAGGAAAGACTGAGCTCAAGGTCGGAGATGGAGTCGTCGAGATTGTTCTCCCACTCCACCGTGCCGCGCAATGTCTTTCCCGCCGCGACGGAAATGCTCTGGCCCGTTTTGCCTTCCACGGAAACCGAGCCGCTAATGAACGGCCGCTCGACGCTTATGGTCTGCGGCAGCGTTAGGAACGGCACGCGCACATGCACGTCGGTCTGGTCGGCGTTGGAGCCTATCAGGAACTTGAATACGCGGTCGTCTCCGTCGGAGGCGGTTATGGCGCCGGTGATGTGTATCTTTTTTGAAGCGCCGGGCGCCAACGTGCCCAGGCGCCAGAGCGAACCGCCTGCTGCGGCTGAGGGCGTTGCTGCCGCGACGGAATATCCGAACGGGTACTGCGCCTCCACGGTGACATTGTTGACGGGAGCGGCTGCGTTTGAGCGCACGGTTATGTCCATCGCGAACTGGTCGCCCGCGATAACCCGCTCCGGAGCGTCCACGGTGAGCGATACCGGTGCCGAGCCGATGGTGAACGACGTCTCCGCGGATTTCTCGAACACGGCGTTGGAGCCCGAAAGATTATATTCGAGCCGCGCGACTAATTTCTGCTGCGCGCCTTCCTGCCCGTACAAGAGCGCCGAAGCCGTGCGCTTTATCTGCTCGCCTGATTTGATAGTGCCTATCGAAATGCGCTCGTGGGTCAGTGCCTGCGTCGGGTCGTTCACCGCGCGCGCGCCGTCCGGGTAATCGATGACCAGGTCCGCTTCGTTGAGCGACGTGGTGTTGCGGTTGGTAATGGTGATGTTGAACTGCGCCTCCTTGCCGCCGTCTATTAAGGACGGCGCGTCTATCGATATGGAAATATTCTGCGGCGAAGTAGTGTTGACGCCTCCGAGGAAGAGCGCGGCCGCAATGCCCGCGGCCACCACAAAAAAGGCGATGGAGCCTAAAAAGAACTTTGTGGCGAATGTCATGCGTTTTCTGGACATTTCAAGGCCCGCCGGGGCTATGGACGTAATGGGCGCGGCCGGAGCCGCGGGCTCCTCGGGCATTGCGGGTTCCGCTCCCTCTCCCGGCGCATGTATCTCGCTC
Organism: Minisyncoccota bacterium; assembly: GCA_035546615.1. Taxonomy (GTDB): domain Bacteria; phylum Patescibacteriota; class Minisyncoccia; order Phycocordibacterales; family SBAW01; genus GWA1-54-10. Next base: position 78,239 of record DASZWM010000005.1, on the reverse strand, counting down.
CACGAGGTCGGAATGTGCGTTTCCGAGGGCGACAGCGGCGTTCGTGCGTCGCCGGTTTTCGGAGCGGGCTTGCGCGTGTAAAGGCGCCGCTTAAGACCCTCGACCCCTCCCTTTTCCTCCCGTGCCATATAGGGAGAAGTATATCACTCCGCTACAAGCCGGTAGCGTTGAGAGATTCATTTATGGCTTTCGTGAGCAGGGCTTTGGAGGCCGCGACCTCGGCGGCCAGCTCTATCGCGAAGAAATCGGCCTCAATGAAAGGCTTGAGCTCCGGAGTCTGCGGCAAGTAGCCCAGGTGCGAGAGGATACGCAGGACGAGCACGGTCTCTACATGCTGCATCTCCTGCGGCGTTTGCCGAGCAGAAGAAGCAAGCGCCTTGAATCCTTCCATCACGGTCGTATAGAGTGCTTCGCTGTGTTCCTCGCCGTGTATGAGCCTGAGCAGCAGCCGGATGGAGCGGCCCATGGCTTGGCGCGCAGGCAGCGGCAGCGCCGGGTCCTGCAATTCTTTTGATGCGCGCTCGGCGCCGACAAGCTTCCACTCGTGCTTGCCGCGGATGAACGAGTACGTGGCGAGGGTCAGCGGTTCAAGCCCGTAGCGCAGCTTCGAGTTCTCGCGGCGGGCGGAACGCGCGACCGCCTTCACAAGCCCCATGTCGCGGGTCAAAATAGCCAGAAGCGTATTCGCCTCCCCCACTCCGCGCTTGCCGAGCACCAGTCCTTCGCTTACGAACAGCTTATGCATCCTCCTATTCTACCGTTATTTCGAGGCTATTGAGGCCGGTCGCTTTCCGTATCTCTTCGCGGTACTTCTGCGCCACGGGATTTTCTTCGGCGGTAACGACGAGCGTGTAGTCCGGCCTGTCGGCAATGGTGAGCTGCTCGTCCTTGCGCCATTCCTGCACGCGGCGCATGAGCGTGCGCATAATGCCCTCATCGCGCAACTCCGGCGTCATCGTGGTGTCGAGCGATATGTCATCTTCCATCACGACATCTTCAATGATCTCCTTCACATTCACTTCTTCGGCGATAAGCTGGCGAAGCCCCAAGTCGGCGGGCAGGGACTTTGCGGAGAGCTTCCCGAGCGGCTGGCGTATCTTGATGCCGGCGCGCTCGCGCGCCTCCAGCGCCATCGACGCGGTCTTGCGCACGACCTCCATGTCGGCAAGCAATTTCTCGTCCACGGCTCCGGCTTCCGGCCACTCGCTCAGGTGCACACTGTCTTCTTCGCCGCCGGCTGAGCGGTAGATGCTTTCGGAAATATACGGCGTGATGGGCGCGAACAATTGCGAAAGCGTTAAAAGCACCTCGTACTGGGTCGCGAGCGCGAACTGCTTGTCAGCCTCATCCTCGCCCTTCACGCGGTCGCGCGAGCGGCGCACATACCAGGTGGAGTAGTCGTCGACGAACGCGCGCAGGGCCTTGCATGCCCCCGGCGTGTCGTACGCTTCCATCGCTGCCGTTACTGCGGCAGTGGTTTTGTTAAGAAGCGACAGTACCCAGCGATCAAGCGGGTGCGAGCTATCCTGAGCGCGTATCGCGGGGTCGCGCTCGTCTTTGTAGAGCTCGAAGAACTTGTAGCAGTTCCAAAGTATGCCGAGCACGCGGTTGTTGGCCTCGCGCACGTCCTCGTCGCGGAACTGGAGGTCCTCGCTGTTCATCACGACCGAGCCCATGAGGTAGAAGCGGTACGCGTCGGCGCCGAACTGGTTCATGATGTTGAGCGGGTCGGTGTAGTTGCCCTTGGATTTGGAAAGTTTCGCGCCGTCCGCCGCAAGCAGGTTGCCGGTGGATACCACGTTCTGGAATGAGGCCCGTCCCGAGAGAACGGTGCTGACCGCAAGCATGTAGTAGAACCAGGTGCGCGTCTGCCCGATGTACTCGGCGATGAACTGCGCCGGGAAACCTTTCGGCCACAAGCCGAAGAAGCGCGCCGGATTGAAGCGGTTCTTGTTCTTAAAGGGGTAGTGATTGCTCGCGTACGGCATGGCGCCGGACTCGACCCAGCAGTCGATGACCTCCGGAATGCGCTCGTAGCCGCGGCCTTGAGCGTCCACAAGCGTTATCGCGTCGATATACGGGCGGTGCAGGTCCATCTCGTAGTCCTTATTGTGCGGGAAGGGCGTGAACGGAAGCTCGTATATGCGCTGAGCCTTGTCGTTGCGCATGAAGGGCGAATATTCCTCTTCATTGGCTATCTGCGCGGCGGAGTAGCGCTTTGCCACCGCATTAAGCAGCCAGCCCGGCCCCTTGTGGGTCACGATGAGGATATTCTTGCCCACATACCGGCGCTCTATCTCGAACAGGAAATCCCCCACGCGCCGGCGCACGTCGCTAAACGGCTCTCCCCCTTCGGGAGTCTTTAAGAACCTGTTCTCAAGCGAACCGAAGAATTCCGCCCACTCCCTGAGCGGCCTGCCTTCGAACTCGCCGAACCCTATTTCATGGAGGCGGTTATCGACGGCCACGGCAGAATCGGGAAGACCGAATACTTCCTGGACGATAGCGGCAGTTTCGCGGGTGCGCACGAACGGAGACATAACGATAAGGTCTATCTCCTGCCTTTTTTTAAACTCCTGCGCCGCCGCGCGCACATATTCTCTCCCCGCGTCGGTCAGGTGGTTGTCCGGCCTTCCGGCGCCGTCCATGGCATCTTCCACATTGTGACGCGCCTCTCCGTGGCGCATCACGAAGTACTTGTTGCCGGAGCGCTTCGTCTTTTTCAGCAATTCCTCGACAGAACCCACGACCATCAGGTTCTTGCCGCCCTTCTCCTTCCATATCGGCAAGGGAGAGGCCCAGAAGCGGTTGCGCGATATCGTCCAATCCGGCGCGTTCTCAAGGATGTTCCTGAACCGCCCGTCGCGCAGGTACGCGGGCACCCAGTTTATCTTCTGGTTCTCCGAAAGCATCTTCGCCTTCACCTTCTGAATATTGATGAACCAGGACGCGACGGCGTTGTAGATGAGCGCGGTGCCGCAGCGCCAGCAGTGCGGGTAGGAGTGCGTGTGGTTCGCGCGGGAAAAGAGCAGGCCCTTTTCCTCGAGGTCTTCCTTGATGAGCTTCTCCGCCTTCTTTATATACTCGCCGCGCACGAACTCCGGCGCGTTGTCGTTGTACGTGCCGTTCTGGCTGAGGAGCTGCACCATCGGCAAGCCCTCTTTTTGCCCGAGCGCGAAGTCGTCCTCGCCGTACATGACGGCGGTGTGCACGATGCCCGTGCCTTCGGTCGTAGTGACGAAGTCCGCCGCAAGCACCTGATGCTTCCTTCCTTTGTGCGCCTCTACCGCATTGATGCGATAGAGCGGCTCGTAGTCCGCGCCGACCATCTGCCGGCCGAGCAGTTCTCCCGCGACCGTGCCGGACGCCTGCCCTTTCAGGTCGCGCGCAAGCACGAGGTACTCGCCGTTTTGCTCCACAAGCACGTATGGGATGTCAGGCCCGACCGCGAGCCCCACGTTGCCCGGAAGCGTCCACGGGGTCGTCGTCCACGCAAGCAGATACGTATTTTCGGGAAGGCCGAACTTCTGCGGATACTTAAGCTTGAACTTGATGGTAACGGCCTCCTCGGTAATATCCTTGTAGGTATTGTCGGCGGCAATTTCGGCCTTGGCAAGCGGCGTTTCGCAGTGCGGGCAGTACATGAGCACCTTCCGGCCCTCGTACAAAAGCTTCTTGTCCTGCATTTCCTTGAGCGCCCACCAGACGGTCTCGATATACGAGTTGTCCATCGTCTTGTACGAGTTCCTGAAATCCACCCAGCGGCCCACGCGGTCCACGTACTGCTCCCAGTCGTGCACGTATTGGAGCACGGTCGAGCGCGCCTCCTCGTTAAACGTATCGATGCCGATGGAAAGAATGTCTTTCTTTGTCTTGAGGCCGAGCTTCTTTTCGACCAGGTTCTCGATGGGAAGCCCGTGGCAGTCCCAGCCCCAGCGGCGCGGGACGCGGTAGCCGCGCATGGTCTTATAGCGCGGAACGACGTCCTTAATTATCGAGGACAGGAGGCTGCCGTGGTGCGGCAGGCCGGTTGCGAACGGCGGGCCGTCATAAAAGGTGAATTCGCCGCGCGGCGCGCGCTTCCCAACGCTGCGCTCGAATATCTGCTGTTCTTTCCAAAAAGCGAGTACTTTCTCCTCGCGCTTGGCCACTTCTGACTTCCCCACTTCGGACATATCCAAAAACTATAGCACTTAAGCCTTAAAAACAAAGGCTATGCGGCTAATCCAAAGCTTTCGTCCATCCGCTGAACATAGTAGGCACGTACTTCCTCATCTAAGATGCAATTTACTACATATGGGTACGTCCACATCCGTTTACGTCGTTGTTTTTCTATAGCTAGCTTTTCTGAGTGCAATTCACCAAGATCCATCAAAACAATCCTTCCTTCGGAATCTATGCCGAAGTTCTTAGTAATATTAAAACTTTTGTCGATGAGACCTCTCTCCAAAAGAGTTTTATTGAAATCAACAAAACGGTCAATATACCCTTTTGCCTTTTCTAAACTAATTCCGTTGATGCGTTCATGGAGCGGAATGAGCTTGTCTTGTTCGTAATCCAATTCATTTAGCGGCTTTGGATTGCCAACCATCCAACTATCAAGCAGGCCACTGGTCGCTTTCTTTAGAGAGCTTCGTGCAAATTCTTTACAGCCTCTGTGGTATTGCGGAATTTTAAAAATCGAAAGCCTATCTGATTTGACACAGGCATTGAGCATTACCGCATAAGCTACTAGGAACGAATTATACTTTTTAAGCACGCGACCATTTCCTATATCGTAGGTAGTATATTGCCAGCCTCGGCCAAGTATTTTCATAGTTACATCTCCTCGGGCGCTGGGATGCCAAGCGCATGCAGGCCTTTTTTGAGCGTCGCTTCCACCGCCTGCGCGATGAGAATTCCGTACTGCGGATTGGTGCCGCCGATAATCCGCTCGCTCGCGTACCAGCTGTTGAACGTTGAAGCGAGTTCCGTAACGTACGTCGTTATGTGATGCGGCTCCAACTCTTGCGCTGCGCGGGAAAGCACGTCTGGAAAATGCAGAATAAGCCGCTCGAGCGCATTTGCTGCAGCAGGCTTGTCATCCGTTCCTGGTTCAACGCCTTCGCGGCCGGCGTTCTTAAGCAGCGACAGCGCGCGGGTGTGCGCGTACTGTATATACGGTCCCGAGTCGCCTTCGAGGCTCAGCGACTTCTCCGGGTCGAATATAATGTCGCGACCGCTTCCCTGCTTGAGCACCGAATACTTTATCGCTCCCACCGCAACCGCCTCGGCAGTCTTTTCGGCATCCGCCAGTTCCCTGCCCTCCATCTTTTCTTTCGCGGCGTCCTTAAGGTCTTCCAAGAGCGACTCGCCGGTGATCACGTTCCCCTTGCGCGAGGACATTTTGCCCTCGGCGAAGCGCATCATGCCGTGCGAGACGTGCTTCGTCTTTCCGGCTATCTCCGCAAGTTCCGCGATATGCGCGGCAGCCGCAAGAACTACCTTAAAGTACTCGTTCTGCTCGTTCGCGGTAACGGTGATGGACACGTCGAGCTTCTCTTTGCTCTTTACGTCCAGAAGTCCGAGGTCCTTCGCTTCATACGTCGGCAAGCCCTGCGAAGTGATAAAAACGCGGGTATGCAACCCCTCTTCCTCGCCGCGAAATACCCTTGCCCCCTCGCTTTCCACGAACAGCTCGGGATGCTTTTTTACAAGAGCCGTGCCTAGGGGCGTCGTCTCGCTTTCAAAAAAGTAACGGTCGAATTTCGTGCCGAGCGCTGTATACAGCTCTTCAAAGTGCTCCAGCGAAAGCTTGCGTCCCGCGGCATATAGCTCAGCGACCTTGTCGTCGCTTTTCTCGTAGACCTGCTTGTTGATCATATCGATATCCGCCTTATGCGCTTCATATTCGGCGTTGCCGAGCACATACGTTTCGCCCCAGCTTAATTCCGGCTTCTGCATCTTTCCCCAGATAGCCTTTGCCACATGCGGCCCTACATCGCCCTGGTAGTTAGCGCGGATAACTTTTGCGCCGGAGATTTCAAGTACTCGCGCAACGCTCTCGCCTATCGCGTTGCTCATCAGATGCCCAATATGGAACTCCTTGAACGGATTCGGGTCGGTATATTCCACCATCACCGTCTTTCCTTTATACAAACTGTTGCTTCCCCACTCCGCGTCCTGCGCGGCGCGCGAGATTTCTTTTGCAACCGCTTCGCGCGAAATAAAAAAGTTTATGAATCCCGCGCCCGCGATTTCTGTTTTTTTTATGCCCTCGATGCTGCTGAGCATGGTCAGCAGCATCTGCGCCACTTCTTTCGGGTTCTTCTTGAGCGCTTTTGCCGCGGCAAGCGCCGCGTTGGTGGCGTAGTCGCCATGGTCCATGGAGCCCGGGCGCTCTACGGTAAACGAAACACTGCCGGCGCCGAGTTCTCCCAGCGCCGCGGCGATAGCCTTCTCTAATGCCTCACGGATCATGCACAAAGAGTAGCAGAATACCGTATATATAAAAAGAAGACTGGCTCCATTGCTGGAGCCAGTTGAGTCGAACTGCGCGAACGAACCTAGCCGACCGCCGGCAGGATTTCGATGGTCTCGATCTCACGGTAGAGGCGCTGGCTGAACCAGGTCGGCTTGAAACTGTGAGCGACCCTGACCGTCAGGGTACGGTTCTGATCAGAGTTGCCCCAGTCGCGGGTTTGATTGGCTACCTGCATCAGAATCCGTTTGTCGTTGGAGATTTCAATGACACCCCCCATCTCCATGCCGCTGAGGTAGGTGAGGCCGGCGAAGCCGTTCTGCTTGAAGCGCATACGCAACTGCATGCCCGGCTTGACGTCCTGGACCAGTTGCTCCAGGTGCTTCTGGCCCTCGACGCGCTGTGGCCCAGTCTTGGCCGCCGGCGCGGCTTCGGACAGACCGAGAATCTCGCGAGCCTTGGCGACGATGTTGTCGCGGTACTGGTCCTTGCGCGTAAGAACGTACCGGGCGACCTCGTACGCTTCGCCGCCCGTGTTCTTGATGGCAGCAAGACCGCTGATGATCCCCAGCAAGTCGCCGTTGTTCAGCGCACCCCCCACGAAGAGCAGCCGCGCTTCGCCCGGAGTCTTGGGACCCCGGGACGTGTGTATTACGTTTGTCTGCATGAGAAGGTTCCCTGTTCAAGCCCAAAAAACTGGGCGATTTAGTACCTCTATTATTATACACCCAAATATATTAAAAGTCAATAGACTACAGAAGCCGCGTCTAGAGGGTTTTTGTCGAAAGCGCGGGGGTCGTCGAGGCCGACTCGACGGTGAAGGAGGTCCTGCCGATGAGCGCGCCGCCTTCGGTTTCCACGTCGCAGCGCCAGCGGCCGGGGCTGACGGCGCTTGTCGTGAATCCGCGATACCCGGCGTCGCGTCCGCCGCTTATGTCGAACGAGATGCGCGCCGCCGTGGCCCAGGTGTTCTTCTCGTCGTTATGCTTTTCCCAGCGGTGGTAAATGGGAGCGGACAGGTTGGTGGGCGCGAAGACGGACGAGAAGCATGCGGCCTCTCCGGAGGAGAATACGGTGTAGGTCGGGCTTGTGCTGCGCCAGAACTCGTACCACGGCGCCTTTTCGTACGTGGCGGAATATATCCCCTGCTCGCTGCCCGCGGAAGTGGGCAGGCGAGTAATGGAGTGGTACACGCCGATGTCGCGAAGCGAGAGCGGCACGGGCGGGATGATGTTCATAAAGTAGAGGAGGTTGTAGAAAAGGAACACGAGCCCGACCAGGATCGACACTTCGTACAGGTGCGCGATGCGGTCGCGGCCGCGGAAGATAATGACGTACACAAGCGACAGGAAGCCCGCAATGAGAATGAGACTTAGGACGCCGCTTGCGAGGAACACGAGCGTGCCGACCGAGTGCAGCAGGAACGTCGGCACCGCGATGATGCAGTAGGTCAGGAGCAGGGTGTAGTAGATGACGATATTGAAGCGCAGCTGCGCGTAGCGGGACTTCAAAAACTCGTTGCCTATGAGCATGCCGAGCAGGAGCAGGAGAAAAAGCGCGGAGCCCGCGAAGGTGCCGCTTTTGCCGTACAGCACCAGCATGTTGGAGGCCAGGCCTCCGAAGCAGAACTGGAGCACAAGCAGGAGGAAGAGCGGCGTTGCTTCAGGCTCCTCGCTCTTGCGGCGGTACGTGCGGATATTGAGGATGAGTATGAGCGCCGCCGCAATGAAGAGGTACGTGAGCAGGAGGATGTTGTTGAACACGTTGTCCGGCCTGCGCGCGATGAACAGGTCGAATATGAAGCCAATGATGAGCGAACCGGCCGCGAGCGGCCGCTCATAGCGCTCCCATAGTTCGATGAGGCGATGAAATCCGGAGCGGATGACCATTCCTCTATTGTACAGATAAAAAACGCCGGCCCGCTCCGGGGAGGAGCGGGCCGATAACGACTGAAGCGGAGACCTTTCTTAGTCTAGAAGGGTTTTGCCGGTTCAGACATAAACCGACGGCGGGTGTGATCGCGGCCCAAGGCCGCAGAGTGCGCTAAGCGCCGCCTAGATCACGAGGTGACGGACGTGACCTTTCATGTCACATACTCCCTTGCTGTTGCGGAAAGCGGACGCTCCCAAGCCATATCGATGAGGCCAAGATGGCCTAAGGCTAGTCTGGAAGAAGTGACTCGAAGAGCGTCCGATTGCTACTGTAGCACGATTTTATACGAACGAGTCCGGAATCGGGAATTTCGCGCAGAGGTCCTTTATCTCCTCGCGGATAGCGTCGAGCTTCGCTTCATCAGTGCGATTCTTCATAGCCTCAAGCATAAGCTCGGCTACGCGGGCGGACTCCCCTTCCTTGAACCCGCGCGTCGTTATGGCCGGTGTGCCGAAGCGAATGCCGGACGGGTCCATGGGGTTCCTCGTGTCATCTGCGATGACATTCTTGTTAAGCGTGATGCCCACGCGGTCGAGCAAAACTTCCGCTTCTTTCCCGGGGATGCCGAGGCTGCCGAACACATCGGCGAGAATAAGGTGGTTAGATGTGCCGCCGCCGAGCATGCGCACATTGGCAGCACGAAATACTTCTTCCATCGCTTTGGCGTTCTTGAGTATCTGCGCCGCATACACTTTGAACTTCGGAGAAAGCGCCTCGCCGAAGGCGACCGCCTTTCCCGCTATCACGTGCATCAAGGGGCCGCCTTGGAGACCCGGAAACACCGCCTTGTCCACTTTTTTGGCAATGTCTTCGGACTCGCGCGTCAGGATGAGCCCGCCGCGAGGGCCGCGCAAAGTCTTATGCGTAGTTGAAGTAATGATATCGAAGCCGTAGTCGAACGGATTTTTCGCAACGCCGCCGGCAATAAGGCCCGCGATATGCGCCGCATCCATGACCGCGTACGCGCCGACCTCTTTTGCTATTGCAGAAATCTTTTCGTAGTCGAGCTCGCGGGAGTACGCCGAGTATCCGGCCAGCACTATCTTGGGTTTGGCCTCAAGCGCCACCCGCCGCATGTCGTCGTAATCTATCTCACCGGTTTCCGGGTCCTTCATCTTATAGCGCACAAAGTTGAAGAACTTGGTGATATAGGTAACCGGGTGGCCATGGGTCAGATGCCCGCCGTGGCTGAGATCCATACCCAGTACCGTGTCCCCCGGCTGCAGCAAGGCCATGTACATCGCGATGTTGGCGTTGGCGCCCGAGTGCGTCTGCACGTTGGCGAATTTGGCGCCGAACAATTGCTTGGCGCGCTCGATAGCTATCGTCTCAACCTGGTCGGTGTACGTCTGTCCGCCGTAGTAGCGCTTTCCGGGATATCCTTCGGAATATTTGTTGGTGAATATCGAGCCCTGCGCCTGGCGCACCGCTTTTGAAACGTAATTCTCGGAAGGAATGAGCTCAAGCCCTTCCCGCTCGCGCGTTTCCTCGCCCTCAAGCGTGGCGAAGACGTCCTTATCCTGTTTTTGTATAGCGTCGTAGAGATCCATTGGTATATCGGTTAGCTAAGTAAGTCGGTCTCTGAGCGCGCTAGATCATATTATTTAAATCCTACCATGGGAGCGACAATGTTCCAGATATCGGCATGGATTTCCTGAGGGCTACGGCTCGCGTCGACAAATTCGACCGGACCGTAGCTTTTGGCGAACGCCTTAAAGCCTTCTCGCGTGCGCTCATGGTATGCGAGCGGCTTGAGATCAAAACCGCTTTTCGCCTGCGCGGCATCCTTCCTTCTGCGCTCGTAGGCCATTTCGCCGGGAAGGTCGAGGATGAGATAGAGGTCCGGCCAGTACTTCGCCCGGTCGAGCGAATGCATGACCGCATCAAAAAGCGGCAGCAATTCGCGCTTCTCTTCCCCGTAGGCCTGGAAGGCGTAGGTAGAGGAAGCGTACCGGTCGCTTATGACGTGCGTACCGCGCTCGCGCGCCGGCGTAACGGTATCCTCCACATGCGACGCCCGCGACGCGAAGAAGAGAAAGAGGTCCGCTAACGGGCCGCGCGAATTTCCTTCGGTCCTCAATAATATCTCCCGGATCTCCTCTCCAAGCGGCGAGCCGCCCGGCTCCCGAGTGAAGAGCACGCCCTTGTCCGCAAGCCGCTCCTGGAGCAGTTTTATCTGCGTCCCCTTGCCGGAGCCGTCCATGCCGTCAATTACGATAAATTTTCCGCGTTTGTCCATACTTGTTCCCCTCTCCACAGTGGTATAGTACTCCCGAAACACACTATACCGTATAGAATTGCTTCGCAATTATATAATCATCCTTCGTTCGGAATTAAAGTAAACTTTATTTCACTCACTTCACTCGATTATGGCACTATCGGACAAGAAAATCCTCGAAGCGATGCAGGAAGGCTCCGTCATTATAGAGCCGTTCAAGCGGGAAAATCTTGCCACTTCTTCCTACGACGTGACGCTCGGGGAGCATTTCTTCCGCGAGCAGCCGACCAAGTACAATCACAGCCTCTACAACATCTGGAGCCGCGCGCACATGGAGCATGTGTGGGGCGCCTCTAAGGTGGAGCGGGCGGTACCCGCGAAGGAAGCGTTCGAAAAATATAACTTTGAGTGGGACGGCATCAGCCCGGAGGACAAGGTCATCATCCTGCGGCCCGGCGAAACCATCCTCGCGCATACGAACGAGTTCATCGGCGGGCGCGACCATATCACGACGATGATGAAGGCGCGCTCAAGCATGGGCCGCAACTTCATAGAAGTGTGCAAATGTGCCGGCTGGGGCGACGTCGGATACGTCAACCGCTGGACGATGGAGATAACCAACAACTCCAAGAATTACATCATTCCGCTTGTGGTCGGCCGCCGCATCGCGCAGATCATCTTCTTCGAGACCGGGCCTATTCTACAGTCCGATTACACCAAGAGCGGCAAATATCAGGTCAGCACGAACCTTGAAGAGGTAAAAAGCAGCTGGACCCCTGAGCAGATGCTCCCCCGCCTCTACCTTGATCGCGACATCGGACAACGCGCCGCACCCGCGCAGGAACAAGTACAAAAAGGAACTGCTACAAAATACGAAGACCTGAAACACGTACGCAAGCCGCTCCCAGGAAACGGGCAGGTAGTCGTACTCGACACCGGCGCTATCATCAATGCTGAGGAAGATGCAATGCTTCAAGCACTTCATTCGCGCTCCCTGGGCGGCATAGATGCGCACCTGATCAGGCTTGCCAAGCGGGGCGCCCAAGATTTCATGCAGACCTACTATGTCGGTTACGGCGACAAATCCATCGGCGATGACGGCACGGCGACCATCTTTATAGAAGGAGTGTCGATGCTCGCGGCGAAAGCGGTACAAGACTCCCAGCTCTACAATGGGCAGGAATCCTCGACTCGTTACATCGACTTCTCCAAACAGGCGTTCGGCAATCCGCACAACTCCCCAGAGGGCGCAGAGCTCCTTGAATCGCTGCGCGCATTCCATCTGAATGGGCTCGAAACCATGAAGGAAGAGCTCGCCAAGCGCCATCCGCGCCAAACTGATGAGGACGAGAAGGTTTGGCAGAAGGCCATCAATGCCCGCGCGTTCGATATCATGCGGGGATTCCTGCCTGCCGGCGCCGCAACGAACCTCGCGTGGCATACCGAGCTGCGGCACGCTTCCGACCATCTCCTGCGCCTGCGCCATCATCCGCTTGCAGAAGTGCGCGATATCGCAAATGCGGTGGGCGAAGCGCTAATGGAGAAGTATCCGAATTCCGGCTTCGCTAAGCGCTACTCTGCACAGGAAGAATACGTCGAAGAGTGGATGCAGAATGCGTACTACTATTCCGCTGAAGCAGAACCGACCCTTAATGGCTCGAAGGCCGGATACGGAAATGTTCTTCTGCTGCGGAATACCGTGGAACCGCGACTGCTCCAGAAGCATCGCCATATCCTGGACAGCCGCCCCGCAAAAGCGGAGCTGCCGAAATTCCTTGCGGAAGCCGGAGGGATGCAGTTCTCGTTTCCGCTCGACTTCGGCTCGTTCCGCGACCTGCACCGGCATCGTTCCATCACCCAGCGGATGCCGCTTCTGACGACGAAGCACGGGTTCGGCGAATGGTACTTCAGCCAGGTACCGCAACAGCTCGCGGACGAGGCGAAAGCTTTTCTCGCCCGCTACGTTGCAGGCCTCGAGAGGCTGAATCTGTCCCCTACCCTAGCCCAGTATTATGTCCCGATGGGATACCAGGTTGCCTGCCGCATTACCGGCGACCTGCCCGCGCTAGCCTTTGTCGTCGAGCTGCGTTCGGGCATTTCCGTACATCCAACGCTCCGCGTTATTTCCCAGAACATCGGCGCGCTTATGCTTCGGGAATTGAAGAGCGAAGGATTAATACTCCACATAGACTCAAGCGAAGACCGCTTCAACTACAAGCGCGGCACCCAGGATATCGTCGAAAGAAATCCTGTTGCAGCCGTCTAAAAAATATCGCCCGTCCCGGGTTCCGGGACGGGCGATATTGGTTCACTTTTCGCCCTTCTGCTCGATCCACTGACCGTCGTAGCGGCTGAGGAACAGCGAGCACCAGCCGGCCAAGTCGGGCCGCCAGAGCACCTGTTTGAAGCCGGGCAGCTCGCGTGACAGACGCTCGAAGTGCGGTATCTGATGGCGCAACACCTGCACCAGGATCTTCGCCTTCCCAAGTTCCCGATACTGCTCGAGAGCGTAGAGAAAGTAGTCGAAGCGCTCCAGGGCGTCGAACAGCAGGCATTCGACGGGGTATTTCTTCTTAATCCCCTGCAGAATGCTTCTGAATTCGCCCATCTGGTTCGCGTTTTTCGCGAACTGGAGAAGAAAGGCCTTAGTGCCTTCCTGGCCGATAACGATGCCGAACCGTTCCATGAACGCCGCGGTTTCCGCCAGGTCGCCGCCGCGCGTCTTGTCGATGTAAAGGGTGTCGCCCTTCTGCGTTTCCCCCTCCCCGAAGTCGTGGAGCAAAAGGGTACGGAAGAGCAGCGATTCGTCGAACCGCACATGGGGCCTGAAAAGCGGGAACGCCCACGTTGCGAACAAGAGAAGCGAGAGCGTGTGCTGGAGCGTGTCTTGGCGGCGCGTGCCGCGCTTGCGGTATTTGCTCCACCGCACCACTTTGCGGAGAGTGACTTGGGGCCGGACCCACGTCACCATCAAGTCCTGAATCCAGGTAGGAAGAGAGACGTTGGGCTTCATGGGAACTCCTGTGCTAGCCGAAAGGATCTCTGACGCCCAGAGTACTCCTTGCCGTTCCAAATGAAAAGCAGTACCCGGCACCTTTGGCGCCGGGCTTTTTCTTAGATCCCTATATGGTGGCAGAAAAAGCTTTAGTTGCGTAAGCGCCTGTGCTGCTGTTGAGTTGGACTCCACCGCTCACGAATACCGGCAGTCCAAACTTGAACTCGGCTTCGGAGAATTTCTTAGTTATACTCCCAACCCAATCCATGAGACATGATATTTCCTGGATGGAAATATCGCGCTCGCTACCGGAACGACAACCGAAGTAGAGGATCGCCGCATCTGTAAGCGCGAAAGACATGCGCAGGCCGCCTGCGGTAGCGTCTTCTGCCCTTAACCACTCCACTTCCCAACGAGAGGGTTCTTCTGCGAGGATGGCACGGAATTTTTCCTCAATCTCCGCAAGATTGAGCTGACCGCCTCCTTGAGTAGAAAAATGGATCTGCGCAAAAGTAACAAAAGTCTTCCCTTCTTCCAGCATGATATGCCTCCTTGTCGAAGAACCAAAAATGCCTGTTCCCTAAAGAAAACAGGCAAGGTGGGTTGAAAGTTACCAATTATCTTACTTCATATCAACGCCCATGCTCCGGGCGGAGCCGGCGACGGTCTTCATTGCCTGGTCGAGGTCGTGGGCATTGAGGTCGGGCATCTTCTTCTCTGCGATTTCCTTTACCTGGGCCTTCGTGAGCGCGCCTACCTTCTGGGTATTGGGCTTGCCGCTCCCCTTCTCCTTGCCGAGGGCCTTAAGGATGAGGCTCGATACCGGCGGGGTTTTGAGGATGAAATCGTATGAGCGGTCCTCGTAGACGGAGATCTCTGCCGGTACCATGTCGCCGCGCATCTCCTTGGATGCGTCGTTGAACTTCTTGATGAATTCGCCGATGTTGATGCCGGCCGGGCCGAGCACCTGGCCCATGGCAGGGGTCATCGCCGCGGCGCCGCCGTTCGCGATGATCTTTATCTTTTTAACGATTTTCTTTGCCATATATCGAGATTAAGAGAATACCTTAGTTTATTGTTTTTGGCTATATACGCTTAATTTGAAGGAAGTCGAGTTCCACCGGCGTCTCGCGGCCGAACATCGGCACGAGAACCTTCACCTTGCCGCGGGCCTCGTCCACCTCGCCCACCTTGCCGTCGAGCTCTTTGAACGGACCGTCCACGATGACGACCGAGTCGCCCACCGAAAGGTCGATGGCGTGCTTGATGGAGCCTTCGGTCGCCTGCATGCGGCCCAAGAGCTCGTCCACTTCCTTCTGCTGGAGCGGGACCGGATTGACGCCGGAGCCCACGAAGCCGGTCACGCGGGGCGTATTGCGCACCACGTACCATGACTGGTCGTCCACGGTCATCTCGACGAGCACGTAGCCCGGATACACCTTCTCCTCTTCCTCCACGCGCTTGCCGCCCTTTATCTTTACCGTGCGCTCGGTCGGCACGACCACCTGGAATATCTTATCGGTGAGGCCGAGGCTCTCGATGCGCTGGCGCAGGTTGCGCGCGACCGCGTTCTCGTAGCCCGCGTACGTGTGTATCGCGTACCATGCCCTTCCGACGCTTGCATCTTGTTTTGCCATATTAGTTAGGTGTTAGGGTTTGGGGTATAGCGACTAGTGGCTACACCCAAGTAGCTAATTACTAAACAACGCTGCGGATAATCGCGGAGAAGACGTAGTCCAGAAGCCCGAGGTACACGGACGTGCCGAGCGACACGAGAATGACCACGACGGTATACGCGATTATCTGACTGCGCGTGGGCCAGCTTACATGGTTCAGCTCGCTGCGGACGTCTTTAAAGTATTGGGGCATAATTTAGTTCTATTTAACTTTCCGTCTTCCCTGTCTGCCGACAGGCAAGACGGTTGCCTAAGAAAAAACCCCTCCCGGGGCTTTTTCTTATACTACCCTATTTAAGGCTGGAGTCAACCCTAGGCTTACCTAGCTCTGCATAGGCTTACCTAATCTCGTAGGTTACCGCGACATCCGAGGTGACCTTGTTCTGGCCTATGGAGATCTCCGGAGCGGCAGCCTTGGTTTCGTTGGCGAGGCCTGCGCTGCCGTACGCCACGTCGCGGGCGTACATCGGCGAGTAGTTGCCGTTCTCGTTGTAGGAGACGACGCGCACCAGGTGGACGCCGAGGGACTTCGCGAGCGTATCCGCCTTCTCCTTCGCGTTCTGGATAGCCTTATCGCGGGCCTCATCCTGAACCATATCGGGCTTGTCGAACGTGAATGTCAGGCCCGAAACCTCGGTGGCGCCCTTGGTTCCTACGCCGGAGAGGAGATCGCCCGCCTTCTCGGTATCGCGCACCTTGATAGCGGTGGTCTGGCGCACCTCGTAGCCCTTGAGCACCTGCTTGCCGGACGGGCAGTAGATAGCGCTTGCCGAAGCTCCCGAATAGGTCGGCGCGACGGTGGGACATACCGCGTTCTGGTATTCGTACTGCGGATAGACCGAGTAGTCGCTGGTCTGGATATCCTTCTCGTCGATGCCCGCATCCTTAAGATACGCGGTTATTGCGTTGATCTTTGCAGTCGCGTCTTCCTGCGCGGCGGCGACCGTCGCCTTGTCGGAGACGACCGAGAACGAGAACGTTGCAATGTCGGGCACCGCGAGCGCCTCGCCGTGGCCGGATACGGTAATGGTGTTGGTGGCGGAAAGCCCAGCGCCTATGTAGCGCCATTCCTTAACGCCGGCGATGACCTGGACCGCCAGGAACAAAGCAAGCAATGCTACCGACGCGATAATGGCGCGCCTAAGCCACACGCCCTGAGAACCCTCAAACAAGCCGTTCATACGTAGTGATTATAAAAAACATTAATAACTAATAGCTATCCTGTTACTGACGCGCGAGCATCGCGTCTATTACAGCCTTGAAGTTCTCGTACGGCTGCGCGCCCGACACCGGCACCTGCACGCCTGCACCCACGATGACCGTGAACGGCGTGCCGTTGCCGCCGTTGCTTTGCGCCTCAAGCGACTGCGACGCTATCTTCCCCGCATATTTCTCGCTCGAGACGCACGAGGCGAACTGCGCCGGGTCCGCGCCGAACTGCGCGGCAAGCTGGGCATAGTACTCGGGGCTCATTTTGGTCTGGTCGGCGAATATGGTGTCGGCGAACTTCCAGAACCCGTCATTGCCGAGCTGCTCCTCGATGCATTCGGCGGCGAGCGCTGCGGGGCGGGCCTGCGGGTGGAGACTCGTGAGCGGATACTCGCGGTATACCCACGCTATCTTGCCGTTGGATTCGTCCACAAGGCGCTTGAGCGTCGGATGCACCATCTGGCAATACGGACATTGGAAGTCCGAATACTCGACCAGCACAATGGGCGCGCTCAATGAGCCGCGGATGTGGTCGTTGGCGTTCGGCGCCGGCACGTTGGCATTCGCCGGAAGCTGATTCGGGTCTGCGGCAACCGCGGGCTGGCCGGGATGGAGATTCACGAAAATAATCGAGCCGGCGATGAGCACGCCGCACACGAGTATGGCTATCGAGGGAGAAAGCTCGAACTTTTTTATGTCAGGCATGCGCTAACTATACCACTTCCTCCTTCTTTTCCTTCAAAAGGTCGCGGATCTCCTCAAGGAGGCGCTCCTGAGCGGGCTTTTCGTGCTCCGGCACCGCCTTCTCCCCTTCGCGGAAGACCTTTCTGCGCGCGACCGAGAGCAGCTTGAAAACGACGAATATCGACAGCGAAATGAGCAGGAAATTGAATATCGCCTGGATGAACGCGCCGTATTTTATGACGAGGTCGGGCCGGACCGCATACGAGAGGCTCTTGAAGTCAACATTCCCGGTCACGAGCCCGAGGAAGGGGGTGATGATGTCGCCCACGAGCGAGTTCACGATGGCGGTAAAGGCGTTGCCGATGACGACCGCGACCGCGAGGTCGAAGGCGTTGCCTTTGACGGCGAAGTTCCTGAACTCCGAAAAAAAGCCGCCGACCTTTTCCTTAAGCATGCGCCGATTCTCCATCCTCCTCTTCTACTATTTCCTCCTGTATCTCGTCAACGTCTTCCTGGATCTCATCGACGTCCTGCTGTATCTCGTCGACATCCTCCTGAATTTCGCCCACGTCCTCCTGGATCTCGTCTATGTCCTGCTCAACCTCCGCCAGGCTTTCGCGCGTCAGGTTGAGGCTCATCTGTATGAATATGGCGAGATAAATTGCTTCAAGCGACACTACGGTGGTGAGCACGAGGAGCATCCGGTCGAAGGTAATGAGGTCGAACGCCACCGCCAGGAAGCTCGCGACGAAGGCGACGGTATGCACCGCGACCGACTGGATGGACCCTACCCAGCTGGTAAAGCCGAGCGCTATCTCTTCAAGCTTGGTTTTGGGCTTCGGCAGCATAGGCATGCGGCAATTGTATCACTTTACAAAAACCGCCCCGCGCCGTCGCCGCCGCGGTCGTACCTGTGAAGCGGCAATTTCAGGAGCTGCTCCCGCAGCGGGTCGATAAGCTTCCACGCGGCGAACACTTCTTCGCTTCCGGCAAAGCGCGTCGCGTCGCCGCGCAGTGCCGCTTCTATCATGTGCTCGTATGCGTCGCGCGCGCCGGGGATATCCATGTCGAATACCTGCTTCGAGCCGTCCTTATATGAGATCTCGATATCGCTTTTCTTTTCGCGCAGGGCTTTCCCCGCTTCAAGCACGAGCGGGACATCCTGCCAGCGCGGAATTGCGCTGCGCAATTCGACTTTAAAATACGTTTCCGTTTGCGAGCCGTCCGGAATTTCCGGATCGGCATGGTACCCCTCGTATTGGCCGCGCACGGCAGCCACCGCCCCCTGAACGGACATCTTCGGGGCCAGTCCCGCTATCGCTTCAGCGCGCGCCTGCGGAATGCCGCGAGCATCTTCCGGAATATTCATAAGAAGTGTCGCGAGCATCTCAAGCAGATGATTTTGGCCCACGTCCTTAAGCGCGCCCGCCGCGTCGTAGAACTCTCCCCTACCCTCTACGTCGAACGTCTCAAGCAGGCGGACCGCGACGGACGCGATGCGCTCGCTGCTTAGTGACTTTTCAAAATCGGCATCCGTGCGGCGGCGATTCAGAAGCACCTCGAGTCCTTCCTTCCCCAAGTAATGATCGACGCGGAAAATATGCTCGGGCGAAAAGTACTTCTCAAGACCTCGCTCAAGCGATGCGGCGGAGGCGTAGTTGTGGCCGAACGGCTTCTCGATAAGGAGCGAGCCCTGCAAGCCCGCATCCCCCAGCCCATGCACGATGGATTCGTAAAACTCAGGCTGGACTGCGAGGTGGAAGAAGATATTCTGCGTGCGTAATGCATCTTTCAATGCAGCGAACGATGCGGGATCGCCGAACGTACCTTGCACATAGCGGATACGCTCCAGGAATTTAACCGCCTTTTCTTCCGGAAAAGCCTTGAGGGAGGGCTGTATGAAGGAGCGATACTCCGCGTCGCCCCACGGCCGGCGCGAAAAAGCGACTATATCTGAGCCTTCAGGAAGCGCCCCGCTTGCGTACAGCGCGCAGAGCGCGGGCACTATCTTGCGCTGAGCCAGATCGCCCGTGGCGCCGAAGATAACGAAGGTTATGGGAGCATTGCTCATGCGAGTGTATGCACCGAACCGTCGAGTATAAAAAGTTGGCCGTTCTCGTCCCGCCCAAGGTTGTCGGTACCGGCGTCATCCCACCTATACCCTTCCATCCCCAATTGGTCCTTAACATTCTGTACATCGGCGTCCGTAATTCCCGCCGTCTGAAGCTTTTTGAAGATCTGCACAGAAATTTTTCCCACTATTTCCTCCGCAAGAGGCTGGAGGACAAGGGGAATACCGGGTTTATGCGTAGGCTTCAGTCTGCTTAAGCGCACCACCCGATCGCCTGCGTCAAGCACTACGGCACTAAAGCCATAGCCGTGCTCAAGAGGAGCAAGGGCATCAATGCTCTGCGCTGTAAGATACGATTCTATATCGCTTAGGTTTTTAGGGCCTGCTTCCGCTATTACTCGAGCTATCGGATCCTCTGTTTTTTCGCCCTCCATGCCTTTAATCAGGACAGGGCGAAAAAGCTTCTGCAAAGTGCCGGCAAGGTTGAGGCTCCTTGTCGCGGCTTCCTTAGATTTTTTAAATTCCTCCATCTTGGGTGGTCGATGGGACTCGAACCCACAACAACTGGTACCACAAACCAGGGCTCTACCGATTGAGCTACGACCACCATATCGAACAACGAAGTCAATATACCAAAGGAGAAGCGATGAGGCTAGCCGAGCGACTCGGCCACTTCGTCCGCGCGCAGGGCGCGGCGGGACGAAATGTACGCAAGCGTGATGAAGCCGAGCCCAATGCCCGCTATCACCACTTCCGGCACGCGGATTATCAGGCCGGCGAACATCGAGAGCGCCAGGCCGAATATCGCCCAGTGCGCGCCGTGCTCCAGGTACTTCAACGCCGCAAGCGTCTTCTGTCGTACCAGGTAGACCGTGAGCGAGCGGACGAAATACGCGCCGATGCCAAGGCCCGCCACGATTATCGGGAGCGAGGTCGTGAGCGCGAACGCGCCGATGACGCCGTCCAGAGAAAAGGCCGAGTCGAGGATATTGAGATAGACGAAGAGCATGAGGCCCGAGCGGACCGCGCCTTTGGTTTCCACCCCGAGGCCGTGCGCGATGCCTTCCGTCAGCGTAAAGAGGATGATGCCGATAATGCCGGCATGGAGTATCGTCTCAACCGAGTCGTGCGACACGTAGGAGATGCCGAGCAGCATGGCGAGCGCCAAAGCGATCTCAATCGCCTCCACCCTTCCCCACCGCGACAAGCGGCGCTCAAGCGGCGCGAACCAGTGCACGCTCTTGCCGACGTCGAAGAAATACTTGAGCGACACCATGAGCAGGAATGCGCCGCCGAACGCCTTGATAGCCGCCTCGGCCGAAGTAAGAAGCGCAGAATACTGGTCGGGCTCGTAGAGGGCCAGCGTCGTAATGGTGAACGGCGAAGTAAATGCCACGGCGCTGACGATAAGTATCGGCAGCACCAGGCGCGTGCCGAATACCGAAAGGATGATGCCCCAGGTAAGGAACCTGCGCTGCCAGCGCGCGTCCATTTCCTCGAGCACCTTCGCGTTGACGACCGCGTTGTCGAAAGAAAGCGTCACTTCGAGCACCGCCAGCGTTGCGGCAAGAAGCAGGGCTGCCGTACCGCCCCACAGGAATACGGCGATAAGCGCTATGAACGAAATGACGATGGGGGCGATGAAAAGTTTCATTGTTACAGAATACTACATTGAATGTAAAAAGGCCCCCACTCAACTGTCAATGCAGTTGTGCTGGGGGGCCACTGGTCCGAGGACCTTGGTTTTTCCATTCTTACGTGTGACGGTCCTTCATGATTGAGATTGCCAATCACTTTTGCAGTGTCGCGGGTTATTTTTGACCTCCTCGCGACCCAAGACCATCTAAACAGTAGACCACGTTGCGCGTTCCGCGCTGAAAGAACAGAAGGGACTTTTGCGATCGTCCCGGCGCGAGGTTGCCACTTTCCGGTCCCACCTTCGGTGCACGATGACACACCGTAGGCTGGCTCCCTCACAACTAAGTATAGTGTATACCCTTTCGGGTACTTTGTCAAGACCTCCGTGGGAACCGTCGGAAATACCCTTAATCTAGGGTCTGCGTCACATCTACAAATCCTTTTGGTCAGGCGTTCCGCATTCGCCGTCGCGAATGCGGCCGCACGACCCTGCCTCGCGGTTTCGCGTACTCGCGAAACATCGCTCCGGCTCACAAAAAGCAGATAATCTGCCGCAGGGCAGATTATTCTGTCTTTTTTGTGCCCAGGAGAGGACTCGAACCTCCAATCCCTTGCGGGAGCTACCACCTCAAGGTAGTGCGTCTACCAATTTCGCCACCTGGGCATGTCTATAAACCTACAACGAAAACGCCAAAACGAAAAACGAGCGTGAGCTCGTTTTCTTATTCCGCTGCGACTTCCGGAGCGGCAGCCTCCTCTGCAGCCGGAGCCTCAACAACAGGCTCTTCCGCGGGAACTTCGGCGTCGGCTGCCGCTGCCGCGGGGGCGACATACTCGCGGGCCTTGCGCATCGCGCGCTTCTGGTCGCGGGCGGCCTTGTCGCGGATGAAGTAGAGCTTTGCGCGGCGGGTGCGGGTGCGGCGCAGTACCTCGATAGATTCGATATTGGGAGAATAGAGCGGGAAAATCTTCTCGACACCTACGCCGGAAGCGACCCGGCGGACCGTGAACATGCCTCCCGCCTCGGAGCCGTGCTTAACCGCGAGCACGAGGCCCTCAAAGGCCTGGCGGCGGACATTTTTCGTCGTCACCTCCTTCTTATTGGCTGCCTTGCCCTTCTTGAGCTCGACTATCTTCTGCCAGACACGGACAGTATCGCCCGGACGCACCCCAAGGGCTACGCGGGCTTCCATGTCGACCGGAGAGATTTTAACTGCGGATTTCATATGATTTAATGCCTGAACACTCTAACACGGCTTTAATTAGCCCGCAATTGCCGCTCGGCTTCGGCAAAATCGGCCGGCAGCGGAGCCTCAAAAAGGACCTCCCGCCCGTCGGGATGGATAAAGGAGATGGAATACGCGTGGAGCGCGAGCCGGGTGAAGCCCAGTATCGGCTTGCGGCTGGGCGCATACAAAGTGTCATTTACTATCGGATGCTGAATGGCGGAGAAATGCACGCGGATCTGGTGCGTGCGGCCGGTTTTCGGAAACGCCTCCACATATGCGGCGTCCTTGCCGTTATGTATGACGCGGTAGAGCGTCTGCGCTTCGCGCATGACACCGTGCGGGCGCGTCGCCGAACGCGGACCGTGGCCTCCGCGCGAGGAGCCTATCGGCCTGTCTATCGTGCCGCGCTCGTCTTTAAGGGCGCCGTACACGAAGGCGCGGTACACCTTTCTCACTTCCCTGTTCTGGAACTGCTCCTTTAAATGCTCAAAAGACGCCTGCGTGCGCGCCACGACAAGCACGCCGGACGTCTCGCGGTCGATGCGGTGCACGATGCCGGGCCGGTCTATTATCGTGCCGTCGGCGAGCCGCTGCTCCTCCCCCACTCCTTTGAGTTCCGGATAGTGCACGGCGAGCCAGTCCACAAGCGTGGCGCGGTCATGCCGTCCGTCCGCATGCACAGGCAGGCCCGATGGCTTGTTAACGACGATAACGGAATCGTCTTCATATATAACTGTCGGCTCCATGGAAGTGTTATAGCACAAGACTTGAATAAAGACGTCTTCTGTGGTCAGAAGTACACGATATTAGAACCTCTATTGCTTTTCAATAATCTTCGTCCTTTCCCAATCTGTGGGGACTATAGAAATAACTTTCTTATTCTCAATGTCTATCTCAAATACCATATCCTTCAGTTTCCAACTGCGAATAACTCCCGCTTCGTCAAAGCGAGTTTTCAGGCCATCCATTTTCTGTTCTGCTTCACTTATTAGAGTTGCAATGTCTTCGTCAGAGTATCCTTTTTCTTTGAGATTCAGACTTTCTCTTTCAGACCACCTAACCCCCGGAATACGCTCCATGACAATGATATGAGTACCGCCCTGTTCTGCTTTCGCAATAGGCCTCGCAGCGGGTAACCCGATTTCCATAAGCTTCTCAAGGATTTTGTACTCGTAGAAAGGATCTCCTGATTCTCCTACAGCGCCCTTAATCGTATTTACCCTTCTTCCTACCGTAAGAATTTCTATTCCATTGCTATTCGTCCAGACTGGTAAATCTTTTACAGCAGTTGGATCCTCACGAAGCGCACCAGCCTCATCATATTTAACTTCTCCTGTTTTTATATTCTTTCCTCCACGTTCAAAATATCCTACAGGGTCATTAAGGAAGTCCTGTGGCACGAATTCGGCAAACTCTGATTCAACTTCAACAGAAGGCTTAGGAGAGCTTTCCTTAGTGTTGTTACTGGGTTTGGCAGGACCTTCCATAGTGTGGGCGATACAGGACTCGAACCTGTGACCTTCTCTGTGTAAAAGAGTTGCTCTACCAACTGAGCTAATCGCCCGTGCTGTTATCTTATTCTCCGCTATTTGGTCACAGATAATTTTCTGCTGAAAATTTCCGCGACCCCGCCTCGGCGCCGTCGCGCCTGCGGCTCACAAATAGTGCCCCGCACTATTTGTGCCTTCGGTAGGAATCGAACCTACATCAACGCCTTAGAAGAGCGCGGCTCTATCCGTTGAGCTACGAAGGCATTGTCCCCCTACAAAAGCAGCAGGCGGAAATGCACAATAGCATATGAACGAGTACATTCATATTTCCGTCCTTTCGTTCGGAAATAAAGCGAGCTTTCCTTCACTCACTTCACTAGGAAATAATACGCTATTGCGAGCAAGAACAAAACAGTCGCGGCGAGGAAGTACCGCTTTATAAGCAGCACTACGTCCGCGCCGAACCGTTTCGTGAGATATGCGATAAGGGCAAGACGCGCCACGCGGCCCACCAGGAATCCCGCTAAAAACGGAAAGAACGGCGCTCCCAAGAAGCCCGCCGCGAGCACGAATACCTTCTCCGGAATCAGCTGGAAGGCCACCAATATCATGCCGACGAACACGCCGCCCTTTATAAGCTCCTGCGCCTGCAGGAATGCGGGCTCCAGGTGATAGAAATGGAGGAGCGGCATCCCGAACTGGTGGAATACAAATGCTCCTACAAAATAGCCGAGTGCCGCACCCAGTACCGAAAAGACGGCGGCAATACCCAAATATAGATTAAAACGTTTGGGGTGAGCCAAGATCAGCGCGGCAAGGTATGCCTCCGGCGGTATGGGAAAGAATATCGGATCGGTCAGCGCGCATACGCCGAGCCAGAAGAGCGCATGCGGGCCTTGCGCCAGCACTATGAATTTCTGCCATGCAGAATCCTTCCACTCATGCAGTCGCTCAAGCATGAATTAGCGGACGCGCGCGCCGGAAGCGCCCGAGGTTTCGAACAGAGCGAACGGCGTTTCGCCGTCGCCGCCGGTTGCCAATATCATCGCCTGGCTCTCAAGCCCCATCATGGTGCGCGGCGCCAGGTTGGTAACGAACGGGCACTTCTTCCCCACCAAGTCCTCCGGGTTGGGAAAATACGCCGAGATGCCGGAAAGCACCTGACGCTCTTCTTCGCCGAACATAACCTTAAGCTTCAGGAGCTTGTCGCTCCCTTCTATCTTCTCCGCGCTCTTTATCTCTCCGATGCGGATCTCTATCTTTTTGAAATCGTCTATGCTAATTGGTTCCATTGTTTTTAATAGTCTAGCGAGTGAGAGAAATAAAGTTTTACTTTAATTTCCGAGCGAGCGACGACTATATGGGCTTCTTAGCACCTATTCTGTCTAAATACCCCTGTAAAATCAAGGCTGCAGCCGATGCATCCAGCTTTTCCTGCGAAGGATTGTCTTTGCGCGAGCCGTCGGGCGCAAACTGCCGCGCCGCCTGCGTGCTGGTAAAAAACTCCCGTTCGTATTCCACAGGCAGACCTGTCAGGTTGGCAATGTCTTTTTTGAACTGCTCAATATCCTCCATCACAGGGTTGGGCTCGTTCTGAAAATTGCGAGACTCGCCGATGACGATTGTTCCGACCTCGCGGCTCTTGGCAAGCGCGGCAACCTCCCCTGCCGCGTCCCTATCGCTCTTCAGGGTCGTGAGGGGAAATGCTACCACGCCCCCATCATCAGAGACAGCTACGCCGATGCGCTTGGTCCCGTAATCTATGCCGAGATATTTCA
This sequence comes from Minisyncoccota bacterium, assembly GCA_035546615.1. Classification (GTDB taxonomy): domain Bacteria; phylum Patescibacteriota; class Minisyncoccia; order Phycocordibacterales; family SBAW01; genus GWA1-54-10. Next base: position 52,859 of record DASZWM010000005.1, on the reverse strand, counting down.
TGCTAAGTAAGTCTATCGTGAATGCGCCTTGCGAATCCAGCGAACATCTTCGATCGTCTTATCGGCATTCATAAATCCCATGCCGACCGGGTAATAGGTGGCATATACGGGATACACCGTACCGCCTATCTCAAGATCAAAACGTTTCTTGCGGGTTTCAGAAACCTTGATCGGTGTTTCAAGCAAAGCTGAGCTTACTTGATTCCCGAAGAGAACGACCACTTTAGGCTTCACTGCGTTTATCTCTTCCTGGGTGAGCGCAACGCACGCTTTATATACCGCGTCAGGGAGTGGTCGAGCGTCAGGCTGGGTTGAACGGCCTAAGTTGGTGATAAAAACCTTGTTGCGCGCCAGCTCCGTATACACCGCGACGCAGAAATCATTGTCCCATTCGGCCGGGGCGCGTTCCTGGGTAGCTGCAAAAGTTTTGGCCGAGATCAGTTCGAGTTTATAGAGTATCTTCCAAAAGTTCTTTGTCCCGAGCCAGGAAGCCTTAAGACCCTTCCAATCCTTGTGCACGGATATATTGCGTGCGGTCGGATTCATAAGAATAAGAAAAAGGTCCGGATGATCGATACAGCCAGTCCCGTACAAGGCTGTATAGTCCGGGTGGCCATGCGTCTTCTGTAATTTGTCTATATTTTTCTTCAGCCGCTCAATCTGGATATCCATGTTCCCTTCGAGCATAGCCTACGGACAGGAAAAAGTGTATTGCCTGCCATACTAAGAATTGGTATACTGGATTAGTGGATGAGTATAAAAGAAATCCCAATACTGCATGCACAGTTTGTGGCAAACCAATCTATAGACGACCGGGTCAAATTAAACAAGGTCGAGTATTTTGCAGTCAAACCTGTTATGGACTAGCTACTCGAAAAGAACACCCTTGTGTTGTCTGCGGTAAACCTATTCTCTCTAGTGCAAACAAAAATACATGTAGCAGAGGCTGCGCCAATACCAACCGTGCAGGAATAAAATACAAAGGTCGAGCGCCTAAGGACAAAGTTGTATACCAGCGAGGCTTGAAACTTCGTCTGTTGAAACTGCGAGGCCCCATTTGCGAACGATGCGGATATGCAAGGTATGAGATATTAAACGTACATCACAAAGACAGAAACCGGCAACACAATACGCTGGATAACCTGGAACTACTTTGTCCAAATTGTCACTCAGAGGAACATTACCTAGAAAATAACTGGTACAGTGGTAAGATACAAAATCGCCAGGGAGGGGTCGCATAGAGGCCGAGTGCACTTGTCTTGAAAACAAGAGTACCGCAAGGTACCGTGAGTTCGAATCTCACCCCCTCCGCCAAAGTTTGGAAATATGACCGAAGCCGAGTTCCAGAAACTCTTAAAGAAAGACTTATATCAGGTATTTCTTTTTGCATGTCCTGCCTGTATCCCTTTTAACTTTGCTATCCATCCTTGGTTCGTCGTGAATAAAAAGGCGCTATATCACGCTGGGAAATAGGATTCGGACGACAGATTCGCGACAAAAGCTGGGGCCATCTCGACGCAGACTTACTTTCCCCTACCGACGGGATACAGACATTCGCTTTTGTTCATTACTTCCACTGGAATTCTGCAATAGTAGATACTGTCGAAGGTGCAGATGGTTCCACTGCGGAGCGAATGGCTGACTGTATTACTTCTTCTGTAGATCAATATCCTTTTAAAGAGAAATACGGCTTGCGTGGTCCCAACAGTAATACTTACGTACAATGGATTCTCGACAAGTTTCCGGAATCAGGCATGAAACTGCCGTGGAATGCCATCGGCAAAAACTTTTCTCAATAATCGAATTCCCCGAAGGCCGGCGTATTAACCCGCTTCCCTTCCGGCAGCGCATCTATGCGCGCGAGGTCCGCTTCTTCCATTTCGAAATCTACTGACTCGAAATTCTCTTTAATGCGCTCCGGGTGCGAGCTCTTAGGTATCGCTATCATGCCGCGAGCCACAACCCAGTTGAGGATTATCTGCGAAGCAGTCTTGCCGTACTTCCCTGCCAATTCCACGATAAGCGGCAATTCATTAGCACCGCCGCGCAGGCTCGAGTACGCGGTTACGGAAATATCCTTGGAAGCACAGAAATCACGCAGTTCTTTTTGCGCGAAGGCGGGACGTATCTCTACTTGGTTGTTGGTTATTTCAACCCCGGCTTCAAGTGCGTCCTTAAGGTGATGAACAGTAAAGTTAGAAACGCCTATCGCGCGCACCTTTCCGGCGCGCTTAAGCTCCTCCATCGCCCTAAGACTGGCCTCGACAGGAATCTCGCTGTTAGGCCAGTGAATAAGGAGGAGGTCGATATAGTCGGTAGCGAGCTCTTCAAGAAAGCGGTCCGCGCTCTCCACAAGCGGGTCGTGCGCCAAGTCGGTGCGCCACACCTTGGTGGTAAGGAAGAACTTCTCCCGTGCGACGCCGGAGGCTTTAGCGCCGCTCGCCACTTCCGCATGATTACCATACACATCGGCGGTATCGATATGCGTGTAGCCGAGCTCAAGCGCGTAGCGGACGGCTTCCGTGCACGCATCCCCCGTCAGCTGCCACGTGCCCAGGCCGAGCACGGGGATATTCGCATCCTCGTTTAGTTTGATTGTCTTCATATCTTAAAAGTATACCAGTTGCGTGATGGTATACTGAAGACGATATGCCAGGCACTACGGAGCGCATGGAATGGAGCGTTACGACGCACGAGCACCGCGAGCGCAGCACCGACTGGTACTGGGGCTTGGGCGTTATCGCGCTCGCGGGCGGAGTAGCTGCGGTATTCTTCGGCAACTTTCTTTTCGCCGTTATTATCGCAATAGGCGCGCTGTCGATAGGCTTTCTCGCCGCGCGCGGCCCCCGCGAGCACTCGGTCCATATGGACGACCGCGGCCTGTCGGTAGACGGCACGCGCTACCCCTATTCAGCCATACACACGTTCTGGGTCGAGCATGACCAGGAAAATCCCCGGCTTTTCATGACAATGCGCGGAGTTCTTGCTCCCCACTTCTCTTTGATACTCGACAGCGCCCAGCAGGGCGCCGACGTGCGCGAGCATCTCAAAACCCGGGTGCAGGAAGAGGAGCAGGGCCCGCACGTGGGCGAGCACGTAGCCGAGATCTTCGGCCTCTAGAAAAAAGCTAATTTTCGTTGTAAGCTCAAGGAGTTATTGAGCGCTCCCGTCGTTCAATGGATAGGACACGAGCTTGCGGAGTTCGTGATGTAGGTTCGATTCCTACCGGGAGCACACTAGACGCAACAACCTGCCCTGCGGCAGGTTTTGCGCTTGTGTGCTAAGCGGAGCAAAATTCCTCCTCCCGCTATATCTCCTGATACGCAGGGATGATGTTGACGATGACGCTGCGGGTGGCCGGCGGGTCGGTCGTGCTGTTAGTGCACGTGAGCGTATATTTGGTGGGCCCGTATATGCTGGTCGTCTGTACCGAGCCGATCCAAGTAGAGCCGCTTGTCCAGGCAGGCATCGGGCTCTGCAATTTATCCGCAGGACTGATATCGCATGTAATGCCGCTCGCCATACCCGGTATGTTCCATGAAAGCGTCGATGCCGCCCCCATACGTACGCGGGTGGCGGTAAATGAGTTTTGGCTAAGGGTCGGAACCGACGGAGCTGAAGGGACGCAGGCCGCGCCGTTGAACGCATAGCCGGTGGGCACGCTGCACGTATTGTCCGGATTACCCGTACATCCTGCGGGTACTGTCGTCTGGCTGCCTGGGAATACGATATTGTTGGTGCATGCGTCCGCAATACATCCGCCGTTGCCGTCCGTTCCCTGACCGATCGGGCATACCCGCACCTGCACGGTAGCGTAGCCGTTATAGTTGATGTAGTTAAAAGTTTTTGCCTGTGCGGAAAATACAAACGTCTTTCCCGCGTCTGCTGATGCCGGCGTAAAGGTATACGTCTTTGTCGCATCGGGTTTCCGCCAACAGTTTGGATCAGGAGCCGCCGGCGGATTGGGAGGAGCAACAAGGTTACAGTTAACAGTATCACCGTCCTGTGAATCGCATCCCGAGTCGCAATTGATAGCGGTAGCCTCAAGAGGGTCGCCGGTTGAGGTATATTTGATTACGATAATGCCCTGAGCCCCGACTCCTTCATTGCTCTGGCTGCCTCCGCCGGAGCCGCCTCCGCCGCCATACAAACCGCCGTTACCGCCCGGAGCGGCAATGGATGAGCGGCACCCGCCGCCCCCGCCGGAGCCGCCCGTCGGCGTTGCGCCCGTGTATGCAGTGCCACTCCACACATTGGTAGCAATCCACTCGGCACCATTCCCCCCAGCCGCAGGTGGGTTGCCACAACCGCTGCCCGCGCCGCCAAGCCCCGCATCCCCTGCGCCGCCACTGTCTCCCGCTTGACCATTCCCGTTGGGACCTCCTGCGCCGCCGCCGTTGCCGGAATTGTTATTATCGCCGTAAGCGCCGGCGCCCCCCGAATATTTAACAGTGCCGACGCCGCCACTCGCAGCGCCTCCAGCTCCACCATTGTTGCCATTGCCGCTGTTTCCGCCCTTGGCACATACCGAAACCGTATCGGCGCAGGTATTTGAGGAACCGGCGGTCCGGTTAAAAAAAGTATCGTCACCCGGAGCGGCCGGACTCCCTTGGGCCGCACCTTGACCCACCCTATATGTCACAGGCGCGCCAGGCGTGAGGGAAATATTAGTCTTTTTTGAATACGCGCCGCCGCCGCCCCCGCCGCCTCGGCCTCCCGTAAAAGCCGCCGTGCCGCCGCCGCCTATAACCTCGATGCTGTTATTGGCGCTGTTCCAATCGCTTGGCACGGTCCATACGCCAGAACCTGCGGCAGTAATAAAGACGGTTTTTTGAGTTTGATTGGTACTGCCAGCATACGTGGCGGCTACAGTTACTTGCTGTCCCGCCCCAACTGAAACTAATTTTCCGTTCTTGTTGCCGCTGCTGTCTGCCGCTTGAAAACCGGCGTTATTGGCTTGGATAGTCGCCGTCGGGGGCGGATACAAGACGCAGGTATTACCCGAACGATAACTGCCCGAAGTTACCGTATTGCACGGAACGCACGCACCGCCCTGTACGATAGCGGTAGGATCCGAGCATGTCTGTACGTCAACTTGTATTTGCGGCTGCCGATAGGAAGGATTCTGCATACCGTATACCGTGTAGCTGCCTCCAGTAGGAGCAGTGCCGGAGGATGCAGCTGGCGGAGAACCGCCGTTTGCGGGAATCCCTTCTTGAGGCTGATAGCCGCCGCATTGGAGCGTAACGCTCTGCGAATTGCTGAATGTCTGCGTAGAACTGTCGATAAGGTTCGCCGTTTCAGTGCCCTTGTACCACGCTCGATCCGCTGTCTGGACATTGAGGTCGCCATCGGTAACAAGCGTCCAGCTAAGGCAGCTAATAATGTAAGCGCCTTGGCATGCGGCGTTAAACCAAACATAATTCTGGTTCGGCAAACATTGATAAGAGAACTGGACCGGTGTGTATTTAGGGACCTTAAGCGTCGCGGCGGGCGTATTTTGTGTCGGCGCAGTAGCGTACGCCCAGTGCGTTGTTGAAGTGTTGCAAGGATTTGTTTTTTTGACATTCGTGAGATCGAGGCCGACATTAACCGGAGGAATGCCTGCAGTCTGCGCTACCGCCTGCAGGACCGCAACCCGGGTGCCTGCTACAGTGCCGGAGAAATTAGGACCCATGCATACGCCCTGTGCCGTGTCACTAGGAAGCGATATACCGGCCGTACCGCCGTTGGCGCCGCATAGTTGGGGCGAAGGGCTATTGCTGATCCATGTATTAAGAATGCTTGCGGGAGTGGCAAATGGATTAGTGTAGCCGGAACCGCCATTTTGGTGATAAATGTAGCCATTGTAGGGCAATGGGTAAGCAGCAAAAGGAGCGATCGTGTAGGGGGCGACTGTCTCAATCGCCGGAGTCCCATTGTTAATAACTATTGTGGCGCTCGCTGGCGTACCGACGGAATAGGCCGAGGATGCGGCTATGGTCGCCTTGAGCGTAGTGCTGCCGCCCGATGTTTTTTGAAGCGCGGTAATGGGAAGCGTTATAGACATGGTATTTGCCGGTATGGTGACCGTTGTCGCAGCAGCGGAGTAGTCTATCCCCGCAGCCGCGGTGCTCCCGCTTCCGCCGTATATAAGATCAACCGGCACTGCAGGCCAAGTTGCCGGCCCGTTGCGGCTGATGGTAAATGCACCGGGCGTGCCAATACATGCGTTGCCGCTGTTGGTCGGCGCGGTAATGGAAACGGTAAGAGGTGCGCTGTAATTAATCACAATAAGCCCGGGAGCGCCGGCTCCTCCGCGGCGGAGGGTACCGGAGGAGGCAGCAAAAGCTCCGCCGCCGCCCGCGCCGTACGTGCCTCCCGCTGCCGCGTCCGCTGCGTATCTAGAACCTCCGCCGCCGCCGCCGGACCCGTACGCGGGCGAGGATGAAAATTCAGTTCCTGGGCTTCCAGCAGACGCGGCCCTGATGAGGCTTGTCATCCCGCCGGCGCCGCCTGCAGTGCCGTCCCCTTGCCCGCCATTGGTGCGATTGCCAGTCCCGCCGGCGGCGTTTGGGCCGCCCGCGCCGCCCCCTCCGCCGCCGGCGGAAACACCTGTGCCTGCCCCGCCTGCGCCGCCGTTATTTTTTATTGAGCCGGTGCCTGACGCGACTCCTCCTGTAGCCGGCCCGCCTGCGCCCGCGGCGCCTCCCCCTCCGCCTGTGCCTGCGCCCCCTGCCCCTCCGCCTTTCGCGCAGACGGAGGCAGCCGCGCATGTGGTGCCGTTAAACCATGCATCGCCTCCGGCAACCGCAGCCGACGATCCTCCGCCGGCGCCGCCGGGCGCAAGACGATACGTTACCGATGAACCGGAAAGGGTAATATTTGTCGATTTTGAATATCCGCCGCCCCCGCCGCCCCCGCCGCTCCCCGTCGTGTTGCTGGCGACTCCGCCCCCGCCTCCTCCAGCCGCAATAACCTGCACGATGTTGCTCGCATTGTTCCAGTCAGAAGGCACGGGCCAGGTTTGGTTTGACGCGCTTGTCGTAGTGAGGTAAATCGGCCCCACTTGAAACGTGGGGGCGGCCATGACAAAGGGCGCAGGACCTATAAAAACAAGCAGCGGAAGGAGAAAAAAATATTTCTTCAAGCACTTGAAGCTCACTCTTCTATACTACCCCGAGAATTCGCTACATAATATTTTGTCCACAAAATCCGTTCTCTCGGCAGGAAACGCCTTCGGCTCTCCTCTCGCCGTCGCTGGATGCGGCCCAGGCCCCCGAGGCGGGAGGACTGTTTGCAGAAATAGACGAACGCCTGCCCGAATGCCGGCAGCAAGGATGCCGCAAGCAGGGTCAGCGCGGAGACAGTATACTTGCGTCATGGTCATGAGCCTTGTTTTTGCGGCCGCCTCGGGAGTATTGCTTGCACTGGCCCTGCCGCCTTTTTCCGCTCCCCTTTTCTCCCTTATGGCGTTCGCGCCGGTGGTCTTTGTCGCCGCGCGAAGGGCCCCCATCCCCGCAAAACACCTGTTCGTCGCGGGTTTTATTGCCGGCGCCCTGCCCGGCGCATCGCTTTCCGCTTTTATCTTTACGGGCTTCGCATGGCCCTCCGACGCGCCGTTCGTCCTGGAGCTCATACACTGCAGCCCCGTCCTGTGGGCGCTCCTGTTCGGATGCGTGGGGGGCGGCTGCATCGTTCTCTACCGCGCGTTTCGCTTTGATTCGATTCTCCTCAATGCGGCGCTGTTCGCGGGAGCGTATGTCACGCTTGAAAGCGCCCTCCAGTGGGTGACCGGCCATTATTATCTCGGCGCGCTGGCGTACACGACGGGCTTCCTGCCAGCCTCCTTCGCGGGAGCGGCGCTGGGAGGAGAGGCTCTCGTCTCGTTCACGGTTGCGCTCGCGGGAGCGCTCGCGGGAGAACTGCTGGCCGCACCGCGCGGCCAGCGCAGGCGGGCCCTCGCGCTGGCCGCATATCTCGCGCTGGCGGCATGGCTCCTGTGCTTCGCGCACGAGCGGTACCTCGGGGGCGCTCCCGCGCCGCGGGAGATGCGCGTCGCCGTGGTGCAGGCGGGACCGCGCGACGCGCTCCCGTTCGCCAACGTATACCAGGACCGCCTCACGTTCCCGGCGCTCGCCGCGGCGCTGCGCGAAGCCGGAGCGCAAGGGAATGAACTCGTCGTCTATCCGGCGGCAGTGGCGAACGAGGTCGCCTACGAGGGCGCGCCGCCCGCGGACGGCTATGGAGAATTGCGGTTCTTCCCGCGCCGGGCGCTCGATGACTGGATGCGCGAGAACGCGCCCGCCTCGAGCACGGTGGTTACCTGGGACCTCGCGTACCGGGGCGGCGAATACTTCCAGACATATCACTTCTGGCATTCGGGGACGCTGGCCGCCGCTTACGATAAACGCAACTTATTCGCATTTACAGAATACGCGCCTGCGTACGCTTCTTTCGGCTTCGGGCCGACGCCCGCTCCCCTGAGCGCCGGCACCGGAAGCGGCGTTGTCGAGCTTGAAAGCGGCGTTGTCGCCGCAAGCCTCCAGTGCTCGGAAATACACCTGGCGGGCCTTGCCCGCCGCGACGCCAAGGGCGCCGGCTTCTTCCTTAATATGGGGTTCGAGTGGATACTGCCCGAAGACGCCGGCGAGGCATACAGCCTCACGGCCGCCCGCTACCGCGCCGCCGAGAACAATATTCCCGCCGTGCGGGCCTCTATAGAAGGGCCGTCGGCGCTCATAGACGCACGCGGCGCCGTGGTGAAGTCGCTCGGCTTCAGACAGCAGGGCCTGCTTCAGGGCACGCTCGAGATCCCCGAAGCGCGACGCGCGACGCTGTACTCGCTCGCGGGAAGCTATCCGCTCTACGCGGCCATTGCGGCGCTTTTCCTGGCCGCGTACGCGCGCAAGAAAAACATTAGATTTCCTGGTACTCGGGGATAAGCTGCACGGTCGTTGTCTTGCTAACCGTCTCCTCCCCGTTGGTGCAGCTCAGGGTATAGCGCGTGGGATCCTTGATGGGGGTGGTCCCGAGAGCGCCGCTCCACGTGGAGCCTCCGGGGTAGGCCGGCATGGGACTCTCAAGCAGCTCGCGCGGCGCGATGTCGCAGGCGATGCCGCTCTGCATGCCTCGTATCGTCCATGACAGGGTGGACCTGGCGCCTTCGCGCACGCGCAGGGCGGTGAAGTCCAGCATCGCGCTCGTGGGAAGGTTGGCGATGCAGGTGCTGCCGCTCATGTTTGGATGCATGGTCGCGGGGCACGTCAGCACGCACGCGTTGCCGATATAGGCGGAGTACTTGTCGTTGCACGTGCAGCTCGAGCCCGAGGGCGTGGCGTTAGCCGGACACGCGTTGCCCACGATGAGCGTCTTCGACACATCGCCATAATTGCTCCAGGCGGCAAGCAGCTTGGTCTGCACCGAGGGATAGAAGGTGAAAACGCCCGAAGCGCTCGGCGTGAATGTGTACGTAGTGGTAGCGGTGGCCTTGGTGCGGCTATAGGTAGTCTGCATGCACGAGCCGGTGCACGCCGGCGTATCCTTGCCCTTGGTCCCGCCATTGATGACGGCGCCGGCTATCGGGTCGGACGTGGTGGAAACGTACGTGGCGCGTATGGTAACCGGGATGCCGGGAGTCGTGGTGCTCACCGACTTTCCGTTCACGAACGCGTCAATGGAAACCACGGGCAAGGAAGTGACGCATATGTTCTCGATGCGCCAGCTCCCCGGGAGCACCTGCGAGCATGGGGTGCAAACGTTATTGACGACTACCTCGTCGTCGCCGGTGCAGGCCTCCACAGACATGGCCAGCGGGGGCTGCTGGTAGGAGGAGTCCTTGACGTTGTAGGAGGAGAAGTCGCCGCCGCTGTCGCAGTCGATGCCGAGGAAGCATACGCCTCCGGCGCTGCTCGCTGAGCCGTAGGTGGGAGGAGTCGCGCTGCCGTTCTCGGGACGGTAGCCGCCGCAGGCGAGCGAATAGGACGTGCCTTCCTGGGGCACGAAGGTCTTGGTGCCTGAAAGGCCGGAAGAGCCCGAGGGAATGTTGCTTACCGCGCGGTCCGCGAACATGAACGAGCGCGCATGCTGCCGGACGTTGCAGTTGCCGATGCCCAAAAAGCAGCTGGTGTGCGTCTCCCAGGTATAGGTCTGGTTCGGCTGACAGCTGTAGGTCAGGTCTATCGAAACGCCTTTGGGGACCTTCATCGTAAAGTCCCCCGCCGAAGGGGTAAGCACGTACGACCAGAGCGTCGAAGTTTGTCCGCAGTTATTGCTGATTGGCTTGGTAACAGCGTCTATGCTCACCTGCGACGCCGCCGGCTTGCCGAGCTTGATATTCATAGAGGCGGTGAGAGCCGCTATCTTCGTTCCTTGGATAACGGAAAAATTGTCGGTCATGCATAGGCCCATCTGTTGCCCGCCACATACGCCGGCCGACGGCATCTTGTTGTACCAGGCCCGCTTTACAACGGTGGGAACGACGGCGTCGAAATATCCCAGGCTTCCCGGCATCTCGTAGAGGGTGGGGCCTGCAGGCTTATATCCCGGCACAGCTGCCACCGCAGGGGGGTCCGTCGCGAACGGCGGGCAGGATGCGCCTCCCCCGCCGCTTCCCCCACCCCCTCCTCCGGCACTGGCGAACGAAGGCGGAAAAAATATCGCAAGCGCGAAGAGAAATACAAATATGCTGATGATGAACGTCAGGCCGGACAAAGAGCGGTGTAGAACCATGCATACATAGTAGCGCATTTTTTTCCGCCAGGCTGTTTATGCACAATTTGTCCTCTCGGCAGGAATCTCGACTCCCGTCGCGGGTGCTTTTCGACTTTATTAGACGAAGCAACGAAAAGCCTTTCGATTCCTTACTCGCGCCAAGCAGTTGGCGCGCTCCGAGAGGCACATTTCACTTCGTGAAATTTGTCCTCTCGGCAGGAATCGAACCTGCATCGCCTCCTTCGGAGGGAGGCGTCCTATCCATTGAACGACGAGAGGGGGTGGCCTAAAGAGTTAGGCCTTAAGCGCCCGCGCAACCTTTGATTTGCGGCGAGCGGCAGTGTTCTTCTTGATAAGGCCGCCCTTGAGCGCCTTATCGATAGCCTTGTATGCCGCCGCGATAGCCTTGGTGTCACCCTTGGCCGCCGTGCGGATACCCTTGAATGCCCCGCGCAAAGCGTCCTTGCGCGCATCGTTCATAACCTTCCGGCGAAGGCTTTGGCGGTGGGCTTTCTTGGCGGATTTGGTAATTGCCATGCGAAGATAGTACTCTAATACTACATGATTGGCAAACTGACCGGACGATACGGGGGAACGGCGGGAGACGGGACGCTCATAGTGGAGGTAGGCGGCGTAGGCTACTGCGTGCGCGTACCGGCGCTCCTTATATCTTCCATGAGCGGCCGCGCGGGCGACATCTCTCTATTTATACATACGGCGGTGCGCGAGGACGCGATAGACCTGTACGGTTTTGCAACCGGCGACGACCTCGCCTTCTTCCGGGAGCTCACGAGCGTCTCGGGCATCGGCCCGAAATCGGCGCTCGGCATACTCAATGTCGCCGAAGCCTCAACGCTTAAGCGCTCCATCGCGCAAGGCGACAGCACGATACTCACCAAAGTGTTTGGCATCGGCAAAAAGAGCGCGGAGCGTATCGTGGTGGAACTGCGCGATAAGCTGGCGGACCAGGCGGCCGCGCGGGGCGAAGCCGTGGGTGCCGGAGGCGACGGCGAAGTGATTGAAGCGCTTATGGCGCTCGGGTACTCCGCGTCCGAATCCCGCAAAGCGGTAAAAGAAAGTGCGAAGGATGCGCCCGAGGCCGCCGCGGTGCGCGAACGCCTGGCCGCCGCGCTTAAACATCTGGGTTCAATGAAATAATTACTATGAAACGCCTGCTTAAAAAAATAGTCCCCGCTCCCGTCTTCGAGCTGTACTACCGTTCGTTCGCCATGCTCGGCAGCATCGTCTACCGCTTCCCTTCCCGCAAGCTCTTCGTCATCGCCGTCACCGGCACCAAGGGAAAGTCCACGACCGTCGAGCTCATTCGCTCCATACTTATGGAAGCCGGCCACAATGTCGCGGCCGCAAGCACCATCCGCTTCTCGATAGGCGCCGAATCTGAGCCGAACCTGTTCAAGATGACGATGCCGGGGCGGCTCTTCCTCCAGAAGTTCCTGCGCCGCGCGGTCGAGGCCGGCTGCACGCACGCGGTCATCGAAATGACGTCCGAGGGCGCGCGCCAGTTCCGCCACAAAGGCATCGAGCTCGACGCCCTCGTGTTCACCAACCTCCAGCCGGAGCACATCGAAAGCCACGGCAGCTTCGAGAAGTACGCGGAGGCGAAGCTTTCGCTCGCGAAGCACTTGGAATCCTCGCGCAAGCGCCCGCGCTATATCGTCGCCAACGCCGACGACAAGTACGGCGAGAAGTTCATGGACATCGATATCGAGGTGAAGGAGCCGTTTTCCCTGCGCGACGCCGAGCCGTACAACACCGACGACTCTTCCGTGCGCTTCGTATGGAAGCGCGGCGAGCTGTTCACCGTGCCGCTGCCGGGAGTATTTAACCTGCGCAACATCCTCGCCGCGCTTACGCTCGCCAACGCCATGGGAGTCCCCATGAAGGCGGCCAAGCGCGCGCTCGAGCACCAGGCGCCCATCGCCGGCCGCGCGGAGCGCGTGCCGGGACCGCAGCCCTATCTTGTCGTCGTTGATTACGCGCACACGCCGGATTCGCTCAAGGCCCTGTACGAGACCTACCACAAAGACCACCGCATCATCGGCGTCCTGGGCTCAACCGGCGGCGGCCGCGACACGTGGAAGCGCGCGGAAATGGGCAAAATAGCCGACGAATATTGCGACGTTGCGATACTCACCAACGAGGACCCGTATGACGAGGACCCGCAGAAGATAGTGTCTGAAATCGCCAAAGGATTTTCTAAAAAGAAACCGCACATTATTCTCAACCGCCACGCCGCCATACGCGAGGCCTTGCGCGAGGCAAAGCAGAACGACGCGGTGCTCATAACCGGCAAAGGCACCGACCCGTACATCATGGGCCCCAAGGGAACCAAGGAAGTCTGGAGCGACCGGAGGGTCGCTCAGGAAGAGCTCGCAAAGCTTGGCTACGAAGGCGAAGGAACAAGAAAGAAGAAGTAGAGGGGTGGTAGAATAAACCCATGGCAGACGAGAAACCGCACCACGATCCGATGCAGCTGCTCCTTATGGTGCTCGGCGGGATGGCCATTCTGGTCTTCCTCTGGTTCGCAAGCGGCGCGTATAAGAACGCCGACCTGCGCGGCGTATTCCTTGCTCCCCCCGCGCCGCTTGGCCCCGGCGGCGGATACGGCCCGCAAATAGGACATCCGCAGACCGTTTCCAATCCCGACGACAGCACTACTAATAATAATCAAGGCCAATAAGCTTATGGATATCTTTATGCCTTTCCCGCATCTGTTCGATTTCCGCATATTCGCCCCTACCCTGCTGCGCCTGGCGATTGCCGCCATGTTTTTGTACGCGGGATACAGGCACTGGAAAGCACGCGAAGCCACGGCACAGCTCTCCTTTCCTCTTGTTGGCAGGGGCGAATGGGTGGCTTGGCTCGCGGTACTGTTCCACTTCGTCGCGGGCCTCATGCTCTTCCTGGGCTACTATACGCAGATAGCGGCGCTTCTGGGAACGCTTGGCGCCATCAAGGGGCTCCTGCTCGGCAAACGATATCCGACAGTATTCCTCTTCTCTCGCTCCACGTACTTCCTCATCCTCGTCATCTGCGCGTCGCTTATGCTTACGGGCGCGGGCATCTTTGCATTCGACACGCCGGGGCTGTAAAACGGAAGGGTGGCCTCCGCCCTCATTCTCCATAACATCCGCAGCGTCCATAACGTCGGGAGCATTTTCCGCACGGCGGATGCGGCCGGCGTATCCAAGGTACTTCTCTCGGGCTATACGCCCGCGCCGGTGGATCGATTCAACCTGCCGCGCAAAGACTTTTCAAAAGTGTCGCTCGGCGCAGAAAAAACGATTCCTTGGGAGCAGACAAAAACGCTTGCGGCAGCGGTAAGCCGGCTTAAAAAAGAAGGCTTCTACATCGTTGCGGTTGAGCAAGACAAAAGCTCCAGTTCCCTATTCGAATTCAAAGGTCCGAAGGATAAGCCGCTGGCGCTCGTGCTCGGCAACGAAGTGCGCGGCGTTTCCAAACAATCGCTCAAGCTAGTCGACGCGATAGTAGAAATCCCCATGCGCGGCAAAAAAGAATCGCTGAATGTTTCGGTAGCAGCAGGAATCGCAACGTTTGTGCTGCTACAATAGCAAATCTACTTTCTTACGAAGATATTCTTGTACACTTTCGGATTGGCCGCATCCTTCTCCAGCTCCTCCATGAGCTGCGTAATAGCGCGTACTGGCTGCCAGACCAGGGGCTCGTTCTGGGATTCCGCTGCAGCGGCCCCTTCCGTAAAATTCTTCTCCAAGAATCGCCGCACGGAAGCTGTGTCCCCCTGCGCCCGCGCAAGACCATAAGGCCAGAACTCGAAGGCCACAAGCCGGGCGGATGCGAGAACAGTGCGGCCTCCGGCAAAGACATGGGCCTCTGCGCCCTGCGTGTCTATCTTCACCGCTATGGGCTGCGGCAGCGTTTTCAGATCGAGCACATTGTCCAGCAGATCCGCCTCTACGACAATTTGGGTACGCCCTTTTTCCCCATATGCGCCGTCCTCGCCGCTGAAGCGAATCCGGTGGTCGCCTAAGTTGCGCTCGGCAAGCTCGAATTCGATGGTGGTTTTCGCGTCAAAAAGAGCGGTATTAAATATCTCGACATTTCCTGCCGGACAATTTTCCCGCACGTTCTCTTGCAGATACGCCAAATTCCTCGGCTCGGGTTCGAACGCTTTGCAGACAACTGCAGCGTTGCGGCCAATAGGTATGGTAGTAAGGCCGATGTTCGCTCCGATATCTATATACGTGCCGCCTCCGCTCTTTTCAAAAAAGTCCCCAAAATAGCTGTTGAATTCCTCCGCCCAGGCGCCGGTGCGGGCATAGGCCGCAAGCACCGCGCCATCTTCTGGAGAGCCGATGATTGTGCCGTAGCTCCCCTCCACGCGGATGTCCGTGACATGATATGTGCGAGCCATGGACTGAAACAAAGAATATGAGCCTGCGGTTTCGGAAAGGACATTAATCAGCAGGGATTGCGCCGAAGCCGGCAGGAGCCGGGCGATACTCGCCAGTCCTCTGCGTATCAGAGATTTTGCTTTAGGAAATATGCTCATGCAGTATCCGTGTCCGCCCACTTGGATTCGAACCAAGGACCATCTCCTTAAAAGGGAGCCGCTCTACCGACTGAGCTATGGGCGGAATATCAACAAAATACAACGAAAACGCCTAAATTACTAGAGTTTTGCTATTACTTGTACCCAGCGAGTATGGCCTACATCAGTTACTCCGGAGTCCACAACCTCGAACCCTGCTTCTGAAAGATACTCATGGATCTCGGCGGCGGAAAAGTAGCTGAAAAATCTTTGATACTCGTATCCGTATCCATTTTCGGTCAGAACCGCTTCGTCGGGGCTGCCTTCTCTCGCTTCCTTAACCGCGATGTAAAACAGCCCGCCCTCCCGCAATATCTCTTTTACTTTTCTGAAAATCCCTAGAACGTCTTTTTTCGGGATATGGAGAAATACCGCTTGCGCAAAGACGCAGTCAAATTTTTCCGTAAGTGTATCCAGCTCATAGAGATCTAGGACCTTAAATTCTGCGCCGGGAACTTGCTCGCGCGCAATCTTTATCATCTCCTCGGAAAAATCTCCTCCTACGACTTCAAATCCCTTACCTGCGAAATATGCCGATTTGTGTCCGGCCCCGCAGCCGATATCCAAAACTTTTGCATGGGGCGGCAGTAGCGAGATCAACTTGTCCGTCCGCTCAATCCACCACGTATCGTCGTTGTGATCCTTAAACCAATCACGCGCGATTTTGTTGTATGTATCTTTAAGGTTCATTAGAGTTTTAGAGCGAACCGCTCGAGCAACAGTTCCAAATCCCCCGCTCCCCTGTGCGAGTCGTGATACATCCAGACCAGTTCGCGACTCAGCTTTGCGTCTTTCATCTGCCGCGCCTTCCAGGCGAGCAGGCCCGCGAGCGCTTCCGGCTTCTCGCCGGCGCGGATGGCTTGGGTGAGCCCCAACCACAGCTTCTTTTTGTCGCGGCTGCCGAGCGCGAAGGTAATGCCGAACGGGTCAAAACCCGACTTCCCAGCTGCTGCTTTCTCCTTTTTTTCTATCTTTGCCCCCGCTTTAGTGAGAATATCCGTCTCGCGCTTGAGGAGCTTCTCTTCCTCGAAAATAAATGTATGCGGGGATTCCGCGAGCACCTCTGCGATATCTAAAAATTCTTCCATCCGCTCCCCCGCCAATGCTCCCATCAATACATACGTCTTGGCACCCCCGAAGAGCGCTTCGGTAGAAGCAAGTATCGAAAGCTCCTCAGGAGCGAGCGCCTCCCACTTGAGCTCTTCGGCTCCCTTTTTCTTTGCTGATTTTCCGACGACGACAGTAAGCATGATTATAGTTTTTCCATCTCGCCCCAGTTCTTGCCGACCTTCCCTTCGGCAATGAACGGAATGCCGTTTCGCTCCTCGCTCGGTACGATGTTCTCCATGATGCCTTTTATTTTCGGCGCCAGCTCAGCTACTCTCCCCTCTTCTATCTCGAACACGAGTTCGTCGTGGACCTGAAGCAGCATATGGGCGCTGTCATGCGCGCCCTGGTCCTTCAAATATTTCACTATCTCGACCATGGCGAGCTTCACGATGTCTGCCTGCGTCCCTTGCATCGGCGCATTGACCGCCATGCGCTCGGCGGCCGCGCGCACGTACGGTATCGGCGACTGGATGGCGTCCATGTACCGGCGTCGGCCGAAATACGTTTTGACATACCCGAGCTTGCTCACGCTTATTTTTATCTCGTCTATATATGCAGCCAGCCGGGGAAATGCTTCAAAGTACTGATTGTAGAACTCCTGCGCCTCTTTTCGGGAGGTCCCGAGCGACTGCTGGAGCGCGGTAACGCCCATGCCGTAGAGGATACCGAAGTTGATGACCTTGGCGCGGCGTCGCTGCTCGTAGCTCACGTCCTCGGCGCGCACATGGAACACGCGCGAAGCGACTTCGGTATGCGCGTCGCGTCCGTCGCGGAATATCTCCATAAGGCCCGGGTCACCCGAGAGCCACGCGGCGATGCGCAGCTCTATCTGGCTGTAATCGAACGCGACAAGCTCGTAGCCTTTCTCGGCGATGAATGCGCGGCGTATAGCGCGGCCGAGCTCGGTCTTGATGGGAATATTCTGGAGGCCCGGGTCCTTGGTCGCCAGGCGTCCCGTGGCGGCGCCCATCTGGATAAAGTGCGTATGCACGCGGTTATGCTCGTCCAAAAGCGTCGGCAGGTTGTCGATATAGGTTCCAAGCAATTTTGAAAGCTCGCGGAAGGCCAAAATGTCGGCAACGATAGGATGCATCAGGCGCATCTTCTCGAGTTCCGACTCGCGCGTCGAGCGGGCGCCCCCCGCGGTCTTCTTCTGCTTCTCGGGCTTGAGCCCGAGCTTGTCGAAAAGAATGTCGCCCAATTGCTTCGGCGAATTGATATTGAACTCCTCCCCCGCCGCTTCGAATATCCGCGCGCTTATTTTCTTGAGCTCGGCGTGATATTCCTTCGAAAGCTCCGCCAGGAATTTCTTGTCGATGCACACGCCCTTGCGCTCCATCGCCCGCAGTACCGGCATGAGCGGCAGCTCTATCGCCTCGTACACGAACGAAAGCTCCTTCTCCTTTATCTCGGCGAGAATGTTCTTCTTGGCCTCTTCGAACACGCGCGAGCGCCCGAGGCGATAGATATCCTCAAGCGTCGGCTCCGCGATGTTGGAGTCCAGCACTGATACCGCCAGCGCTATCTTGTTGAATTCGTCCTCAGGAACTACCTCTGCCGCTTCCGCGAACAGCTCGTCGCCCGCCACATAGTCCTTGTCCTGCGTATTGCCGTTGAAGAGCTCGCGCACGCGAGGGCTTAGCGAACGGAACTCGTACTGCGCGAGCATATCGAGCACGGTCTCCACCTGCGCGCTTTCGCGCCAGCTGCGCTCAGGGAGCTTAAAGTCGATAGGCGCGTCGCGCTGTATCGTCGCAAGCATCTTGGAAAACTCCGCCTCCTCTTCTCCTGCCTTTAATTTTTCGAGCATCGCGCCCTTGATACCCGCATCCTCGAACTTCTTTGGGCTTTTCTTGAGCGCCTTGTACATATCCTCCACAGTGCCGAAGGTAGTGATAAGCGTTGTGGCGGTCTTTTCTCCTATGCCCTTCACGCCCGGGATGTTATCGCTTGTATCGCCGCGCAGGCCCTTGTAGTCGGGAATGAGCGAAGGCCCGAAGCCGTAGCGGGCAATGACCGCGTCTTCGTCGTACAGCATTGTCTCTGAAAGCCCTTTTTTCGGCATGAACGCGCGCACCCGCGCATCGTCAACCAGCTGGAGAATATCCATGTCGCCGGAGGCAATAATGAGGTCCACGTCCTTCCTGCCCTTCATTTCCTCCACGATGGTCCCGATGACGTCGTCCGCCTCGAATCCTTCGTTCTCATACAGCGGAATGCCGAACGCTTTCAGCACCTCGCGCGACTGCTCTATCTGCGCCACGAGTGCGTCGTCTGTCTTGGGCCGGTGCGATTTATATTTGTCGTACGCCAGGTGGCGGTGGGTCGGCTTGGGGAGGTCGAACGCCGCGGCGATGTAGTCGGGCTTGAGGTCGCTCGCGATGCGCACCAGCATAGACACAAGGCCGTACAGGGCGCCGGTCGGCACCCCCTTGCTCGAAGCGAAGTCCGGCAGCGCGTGGAACGCGCGATGCAGTATCGCGTGCGTATCGAGTATCACCAGCCGTTTTTTGCTCTTTTCCATGGTTTGTCTAAGAGAGTTTACTCCTGTTCGATCGAAATGTACCGCTCCCCTTCTTGTGCGCCTTCGGAAGAGAACTTCAGCAGCAGGTCAGGCTTCGCAAGCGCCGTACCTGCCTTCTCCGGCCACTCGATGCATACCAGGTTCGTTGGGTCGGCCAAGAATATATCGGGCTTCAGCGCCGCGAACTCCTCAGGCTTCTCCAGACGATACGCATCTATATGTATAAGGGTCGTGAACTGTTTGTAGGCTATGGGGTACGACTTCATCAACACATACGTCGGACTCTGCACGGTCTCCTGTATGCCAAGCTCGCGGGCAAGCGCCTGCACGAAAGTGGTCTTCCCTGCTCCGAGGTCGCCCGAGAGCGCCAGCACCGCGGCGCCGTCCGTTTTCTCCGGGATCTTCTCGAGCACCGTTTTTGCCGTCTCTGGCAGACCGCTGAGCGTAATTCTCTCCATAGAGCTAGTGTACAATATATGCATGGTGGTCTTTAACGACACGGAAGAGACAAAGCGCATCGACTTTCTGCGCAAGCGCGAGGAAGAGGAACTCGCGCAGATGCTCGCCGGCAAGTACGGAGTGGAGTATGTGGACCTTTCCCTGGTGGCCGTCAACACAGACGCGCTGAGGCTCCTCACCGAGGACGAGGCGCACGACGCGGAAATCGTCGCTTTCGGCCGCGTGGGCAAGCGCGTTACCGTCGCGGCCCGCTCGCCGGAGAACCCGAAGGCGAAGGCCATGATACAAAAGCTCAAGGACCTCGGCTACGAGGTAACGGTGTTCATCACCTCAAGCGAGAGCCTCAAGCGCGCATTCACCCGCTACGCGGACCTCTCCTACGCGACCGAATCGAAGGCCGGCGTGTTCGAGCTCTCCAACCAGGAGCTGGAAGACCTGCTTTCGAAAGTAAAAGGCCTCTCCGACATCAGCGCGCTCGTGAAAGACGCGATAGACCTCAAGCGCGCCTACCGCATCACGCGCATCCTGGAGGTCATACTTGCCGGCGGGCTCTCCACCAACGCATCCGACGTGCACTTCGAGCCGGAAGAGGCGGCCGTGCGTTTGCGCTATCGGCTCGACGGCGTGCTTGTCGACGTGCTCACTTTCGACCACGAAACGTACAAGCAGGTGCTCTCGCGCCTCAAGCTTCTCTCCGGCCTCAAGCTCAACGTCGCCGACGAAGCGCAGGACGGCCGGTTTTCCATAAAGATTAAAGGCGCGGAAATCGAGCTGCGCACCTCGGTGCTGCCCGGCAATTACGCCGAGACCATGGTGCTGCGCATTCTGAATCCGAAATCCATCGGCGTGCCGCTTGAGGAGCTGGGGCTCGAGCCCGAACTGCGCGCGCGCATCGAGCGCGAAATAACGAAGCCAAACGGCATGATACTCAACACCGGCCCCACGGGTTCGGGCAAGACGACGACGCTCTACGCCTTTTTGCGCAAGGTGAACTCTCCGGGCAGCAAAATTATCACGATAGAGGACCCTATCGAGTACCACCTTCAGGGCGTCGTGCAGACGCAGGTGGACAAAAAGACATACACGTTCGCCGCGGGCCTGCGCTCCGCGCTCCGCCAGGACCCGGACATCATCATGATCGGCGAGATCCGCGACGAAGAGGTCGCCTCGACCGCCATTAACGCGGCGCTGACCGGCCACCTCGTATTCTCGACGCTCCACACCAACGACGCGGCCGGGACATTCCCCCGCCTCATCGACCTCGGGATTTCCGAAAAGGTGCTTTCATCATCGGTAAATGTCGCGATGGCACAGCGCCTCGTGCGCAAGCTGTGCGCGCAGTGCCGCAAGACCAGGCCGGCCACCCCCGGCGAGCAGCAAATAATAGACCGCGTGCTCGCGGACCTTACCAACAAGGCGCTGCTACCTCCCCAGACCGGCACCATATACGATGCCAGCCCCGAAGGCTGCCCTGAATGCCACGGCAGCGGCTATAAGGGCCGCATCGGCATATTCGAGGCCATATTCATGGATAGGGCGATAGAGGAGATTCTGCGCAGCAAGCCTTCGGAGCGCGAGGTTGCCGAGGCGGCGAAGCCGCAGGGCATCCCTACCCTCCAGCAGGACGGAATACTGAAAGTGTTGCGGGGTGTTACTTCGCTTGACGAGCTCAGGCGCGTCATCGACATCGACTCCGTAAACTAAAACAACGCCGCGTCAATCCTGACAGAGCGTTTTTAGGGGAGTACAATTGGGGAAGATCACCTCGGCTGTGGAGTTGGGGGGACTGTATCTCTAAGCAATAAACAATTCGAACGTGTCGAAAGGCGGAAACCGCATCTGAGGATAACCCCCGCACGCTGGCCCGGAGGCCAGCAGCCGGAATGTCCTTAAAACGGCTCCAAAAATCCTTGCAGATTTATATTGCTTAGAGATACACTCACCCGAACATATCAAAAGAAAAAACTCCCCTGTACAGGAAGTTCTACATTAAGCCTAGCATACTACTTACTATATGTCAAGCAACCCTGAGGAGAGCGAACTTGGTCCGGAAATCACGCCGGAGGATGCTCCTATCGATGCAAAAAAGGAGGACTTTCTCGACCAGACCCTCAGGCCCGCATCGTGGGACGAATATGTCGGCCAGGAGGCGGTAAAGAACAACCTGAATATCCTCATTTCGGCCGCCCGCGAGCGCGGCAACCCGCCGGAACACATCCTTTTTTACGGCCCGCCCGGTTTAGGCAAGACCACCCTCGCGCATTTGATAGCGCGCGAGCAGGGCGCGGCACTCAGGAGCACCTCGGGGCCCGCTATCGAGCGCGTGGGCGACCTCGCAGCCCTTCTCAGCAACCTTCAGCCCGGCGACATCCTTTTCATAGACGAGATCCATCGCCTCTCGCATTCAATAGAAGAAGTGCTCTACCCCGCCATGGAATCGGGCGTGCTCAATATCATCATCGGCAAGGGGCCATCCGCCCGCACGCTGGAACTCCCGCTGCCGCCGTTCACGCTGGTGGCCGCCACCACCCGCGTGGCCGATCTTTCCGCTCCGCTGCGCTCACGGTTCTCCGGCGGGGTCTTCCGGCTTGAGTTTTACTCGGAAGACGACATTGCACAGATAGTAAGCCGCTCCGCAAAGATCCTCGGCGTAGACATAGAGGAAAGCGGCGTGCGCGAAATAGCCAAGCGCAGCCGCGCCACTCCGCGCACGGCCAATTACCTGCTCAAGCGCGCCCGCGACTACGCGCAGCTCAAGCGCACTCCCCTTACCGCAAAAGCGGTTTCAGCCGCGCTTGGGATGCTTGAGGTAGACGAGCTTGGCCTCAGCCCTTTGGACCGCAAGCTTCTTAGTGTTTTGATTGAGCGCTTTAACGGCGGCCCTGCCGGCGTGAACGCGCTTGCTGCGGCGCTTGCTGAGGAGCCCAATACCCTTTCGGAAGTGCATGAGCCCTTCCTGCTCCAGTTGGGGCTTATCGAGCGCACGCAGCGCGGCCGCGTGGCCACCCGCAAAGCCTACGAGCACTTGGGCTTCGAGGTGCCCGGGGATTTGAACCAAAAGCTGTTGTAGGCGATTACTCTTTTGCAAAGAGTTTTAAATAGCGTGCGTATTCGAATTGTCGCCCATAGGTAGCTTTTTTATTACGCTGAACAAGAATCTCCAGATCCACAAGCTTTTTCACAAAGTTGTTCGCGGCTGTTCTGGAATAGCCTGTCAACTCCTGAATTTTGCGTACGTCTACAATAGGAAGTTTGTAAAGCGCTCTTAGCACTTTCATCGCTACGCCAGCCGACCTACCAAAAGCCTGAATTTTCATTTGGTCTTCCTCACGTAAGATATTAATGGCTTGAGAAACCTTAATTGCTGCCTCTGCCACTTCAGCCACTCCTTCTAAAAAGAAGTTCAGCCACGGGACTATTTCGCCTTTGTTATGGTAGCCGTTAAGCAGATCAAAATAGGTGTCTCGATGCTTCTTAAAATAGGCAGAGAGATACAATACCGGACGTTCAAGTACTTCCTGTTGGCAGAGGTAAAAGGTGACGAGAAGTCTACCTGTGCGGCCATTACCATCCAGAAAAGGATGTATTGTTTCGAACTGAGAGTGTGCAAGAGCGGTTTTGATAAGAGGTGGAATATCCGCACTATTATGTAGAAACTTCTCTAAGTCCCCTAGGGCGTCATGCATAGCTGCGACAGGGGGTGGTACGAAGCGTGCCGTTGCGGGCGAGGCACCCCCGATCCAATTTTGAGAAGTTCTAAACTCTCCTGGTGTTTTGCCTATACCGCCTTGCGTCTGTTCAAGAAGGGTCTTATGTACCTCTCGAATGAGGCGCAGAGAGAGTGGAAAGTTCTCGAGTCTCTTAAGACCATAGTTCATTGCGTCAATGTATTTTAGAATGTTCTCCACGTCATTAGGCAGATCGCGAGTAAGTTCTACTTCCGCTCTGATAGCGTCAATCATTGTCGCTCTTGTGCCCTCTATTTCGCTTGAGAACGCCGCTTCTTTTCTTACATACATGAAGATGAAAAAATCCAAATCTGGCAGAAGTTGAGTGATGCCATCCAACTTCCCAAGCAAAAAAGCGGCCCGGGCGTGAAGCTGAGAGGTTTGCGGATTTAATATAACGCTTGATAAATCCTTGTGAGGAAACTTATCGGGCACAAAGGTTTTAAAACCTTGGGGTTGCTGAATGAATTCTCCTATTTTCATATATTTTACCCTCTACAGGATGTAAAGATAATACCCCTTTAAGTTTACATCTGTCAAGGAGATGTCAACATCGCGGTAAATATAGCCTAAAAAAGAGGGTTTTAGGAGAGCAGTTCGATCTCTTGGAATTTAGATAGGGATTCGTATATAGTCTTGATATATGGCCGGACATTCTAAGTGGGCAAAACTAAAACATACTAAAGGCAAGACCGACGCGCAGAAAGCGAAGCTTTTCTCCAAGCTCGTGCGATTCATTTCTATAGAGGCTAAGAAGGCCAAGGGCGACCGCACCGCCCCCGGCGTGCGCGCGGCCGTCGAGAAAGCGCGAGCGGCGAACATGCCGGCGGACAATATCGAGCGCGCGATAGACAAGGCGTCGACCACCGGCGAGCTTGAGCCGGTCTCCTACGAGGCGTACGGCCCCGGCGGCGTGGCGCTTGTCATTGAAGGCTACACCGACTCGCGCAACCGCACCGCGCAGGAAATAAAACATATACTTTCTTTGCATGGCTCCGCGCTCGCCCAGCCCGGCGCGGCGTCATGGGCTTTCGCCAAAGGAGCCGAAGGCAAGCTCGAACCCGTAACTACCGTCGAGATCTCCGAGGAAGACGGCAGCAAGCTCTCCGAACTCGTCGACGCGCTTGAGGACAACGATGATGTTAACGAGGTCTATACAAACGCCGCGTAGAACGCTGCAGGCCGCCTCCCTGCTTCGTTAGCTTCCTCGCTAATTCCCTCACAATAGCGGACTATTGCTCAGGAAATTATCTCCTTGCTGCCTCGCATTGCATACGGCCGGCAGTGTTCTACCATGAGCAGTATGACTACGCCCTTGCGAGTATTGGCATTTGACCCGGGCTACGAGCGGCTCGGCGTCGCGGTCGTAGAAAGGCGGGGCGGTAAAGATATACTCCTGCATTCCGAATGCGTGCGAACATCGGCGAAGCTCCCTTTCCCCGAGCGCCTCGCCCTGCTGGGAGACGCTGCGCAAAAGCTCATAACAGAATGGAAGCCATCAGCCCTGGCGCTCGAAGAAGTGTATTTTGAAAAGAACGCAAAGACCGCCATACACGTGGCCCAGGTCATGGGCATGCTGAACTACATTGCGGCAAGCCGCCGGCTTGTGGTATATCAGTACACTCCGCTTGAGGTTAAGGTCGCCATTACCGGCTACGGCCGCGGCGACAAGACTGCCGTTGCGGCGATGGTGCCGCGCCTCGTGAAGCTCCCCGCACGCAAGCGCCTTGACGACGAGCTCGACGCTATAGCTATCGGCCTTACCTGTGCGGCGTCAGTACGGGTGCCCATCGGAAAATAGGCGCTTTCACGATATCCACACACCCGTGCGGGAGAATGAGTTGCAAAGAACTATAGGTTTGGTACAAATCTGGCATTGGTTCCTAACCGCAGAAAATTAGAAGCTATCGAATTGAAGCAGCTATGCAAAAAGAGTTCGCATACGACGAGTTCATGATGGACGAGGACAAGGAGGACGCCGAAATCGGCACCTTTATGGCCGAGGCAGACGAAGAGGAGGAAGAGACCGAGGACGAAGACAAGAAAGAAGACGAGGAAGAGGAAGGAGAGGACGAAGAAGAAGCTATCTAAGCAAAACCCCCGGCGTACGCCGGGGGTTTTGCTATTCGACCTTTATAAATCGGTTCTTCCCTATCCGAATAGTATCGCCGTGTATCTCAGTTTCGACATTCTCAATTTTAGCGCCGGTCGTAACGGAAGACACTGCGCCTTGCGCAACGAGGCGCCGCAGCTCGCTTACCGACATATCGCTCACGATATCGCGCAGTCTTCCCCCCGGCACAGCAGACATATTCGCAGCCGCTGCGGATGCGTCGCCGCTGAAGAGCGCCCGAGCGGCGTCCCGTGCCTTCTCAGCTTCCCCGATGCCGTGGACAAGCGCGGTTACTTCAAATGCGAGCTTCTTCTGCGCAGCGCGAGTCGCCGGATCCTGCCGCTGCTCTTCCATGGTCTTTTCTATTTCGGCTTTCGGCAGAAGCGTCATCTTCAGGAGATACTTTTCGGCTTCATCGTCGTTGGTATTTATCCAGAATTGATAGAACTGGAACGGCGTCGTCTTTTTTGGGTCGAGCCACACCGCATTGCCCTCCGACTTTCCGAACTTCTTGCCGTCGCGGGTTGTCAGGAGCGGCCAAGAAAGCGCATACGCGGTGTCCCCCGTTTTCTTGCGGATAAGATCGACGCCGGAGACTATATTGCCCCACTGGTCGGAGCCGCCGACCTGCAAGTCGCATGAGTATTTTCCATGCAAATGCAGATAGTCGTAGGCCTGCAGCAGCATGTAGGAGAACTCCGTGTAGGAGATGCTCGCGTCGGGAGTCTCCAGCCGCGGACGCACCGAGTCGCGCTTTATCATCTCGTTGACCGTGAAGTGCTTGCCGATGTCGCGCAAGAACTCCATATAATTAAGAGAGCGGAGCCAGTCGGCGTTGTTGACCATCTTGAATTGCATGCCGCCGAACAGGCGTTCAAACTGTTTCTTGAGCGCGGACGCATTGCCGTCCACCACCTCGTCGCTCAACAAGTTCCTCTCGGCAGACTTTCCGCCGGGATCCCCCACCATGCCCGTGCCGGCGCCGACAACGATAATAAGCTTGTGCCCGTGTTCGAGGAACCGCCGCAGGACGAGGATGCCTTGCAGCTGGCCCACGTGCATCGAATCGGCCGTCGGATCGACGCCGAGATAGAGTGTGCGCTTAGGGCCATCTGTTATCTCCTCAAGCGGCGCGGAGTGCTGATAGACATAGCCGCGCTCGCGCAATACCTGCGAAAGCGGCCCGGAAACATTCGGGAGCGGGGCCTTTGGCGTACGAGAGAAGAAACCCATACCGTAAGATTATGAAGCTACTTTAGCATACGGGCGGGCGTGATAGAATTGCCTCATGCTTCAAAAATGGCTCCTGAGGGCCCGCCGGTATCTGCGGCAAGCCTGGAAGTTCGTCCGAAAACACTGGCGCGCCATCCTTGTCTGGGGCGTCAGCGCCTTTTTCGTGCTCCTTGGCCTCATGCTTTTGTGGGCGGCGACCCTCCAGATTCCCGACCTCTCTTCCCTCGCGACCCGGAAAATAGAGCAGTCGGTCAAGATGTACGATCGCACGGGCACAGTGCTCCTGTACGACCTCAACAACGAGCAGCGCCGCACCGTGGTGCCGCTTACGCAGATATCGCCCAACATCAGCCACGCTATTATCGCGATTGAGGATCCGGATTTCTACCAGCACGGCGGCATCTCGGTGCGCGCTATCCTGCGCGCCGTCCTGTCGCAATTGACGGGCGGCACCATCCTTACCCGCTCGGGCGGCTCTACCCTGACCCAGCAGGTCGTCAAAGGTTCGCTTCTGGTGAATGACCAGACCATCGCACGTAAGCTCAAGGAATGGATATTGGCCGTTAAAATAGAGCAGGTCTACAGCAAGGACCAGATACTTGAGCTCTACCTCAACCAGGTGCCGTTCGGCGGAAGCGTGTACGGCGTCGAGGAAGCCTCGCAGACGTTCTTCGGCAAGCGCGCAAGCGACCTCACGCTGCCCGAGGCCGCGTATGTGGCCGCCGTGCTCCCTGCCCCTACCTACTATTCGCCCTTCGGCACGCATAAGGACGCGCTTGATGCCCGCAAGAACCTGGTGCTTCAGAAAATGCGCGAGCACGGCTACATAACCGAGGATGAGATGAACGAAGCCGAGAAGGCGCAGGTCGTCTTTTCAACGCCGCGCGACTCGTCGATACAGGCGCCGCATTTCGTCTTCTTCGTGCAGCAGTATTTGGAAGAGAAATACGGAGACGATGCGGTTGACGCCAGCGGCTGGAAGATAACTACGACGCTTGATGCGGATTTCCAGGTGAAGGCCGAGGAAGTAGTAAAGCGCAACGCGCTTCTCAATGCCGACAAGTTCAACGCAAGCAATGCCGCGCTCATCGCGCTTGACCCCAAGACCGGGCAGATACTTTCCATGGTCGGCTCGCGCTACTACTTCGACACCGCGATCGACGGCGCGTACAACGCTGCGGTCTCGGCCCCGGGCCGCCAGCCGGGCTCTGCCTTCAAGCCCTTCGCGTACGCGGAGGCGCTCCTGAAGGGCTATACCCCCGATACCGTGGTCTTTGACGTTAAAACACAGTTCTCCACCTCGTGCGCGGTCGACAACTTCAGCAACGTCTATCCGTGCTACTCGCCGACCAACTACGACGACCTCTTCCGCGGCCCCATGACCCTGCGCAACGCCCTGGCGCAGTCCATAAACGTTCCGGCGGTCAAAGTGCTCTATCTCGCGGGCCTCAACGACACGCTTGAGCTCGCCAAGTCCATGGGCATCACGACGCTCACCCATCCGGACCGCTACGGCCTCACCCTGGTGCTCGGCGGCGGCGAAGTGACCCTGCTCGATATGTCGAGCGCCTACGGCGTGTTCGCCAACAACGGCGTCAAGCATCCGCCGACGGCGGTGCTTAAGATAGAGGACGCGCAGGGGAATGTTATCGAGGACAACACCGAGTCTTCCGGCACGCAGATACTGCCTGCCAACGTGGCCGAGGAAATAAACGACATGCTGTCCGATCCGGTCGCCCGCGCGCCGCTGGGCGAGAACGACCTGGTGAGCTTCCCCGGATACGACGTGGCGGTAAAGACCGGTACCACCAACGATTATAAGGACGCATGGACCATCGGCTACACGCCCAATATCGTCGTGGGCATCTGGGCCGGCAACAACGACAATACGTCGATGGTCAAGAAGGTCTCCGGATTCATCGTGGGCCCCATGTGGCACGAAGTGATGCAGTACGCCCTCGCACACACTCCCAACGAATCATTCACGCGCGGCGACGAGAACGAAAGCGGCCTCAAGCCGGTCTTGCGCGGCATCTGGCAGGGCGAGAATACTTCAAACCGCAACGGCATCGAATACGTTGAGCAGTCCGTGCACGAAATACTCAATTGGGTGGATAAGAGCAATCCTAACGGCCCTATTCCCGCCTATCCGGGCCAGGACTCGCAGTACGACCACTGGGAGTATCCGGTGCGCGTCTGGGCCGCGCAGAACGGCTACCAGGACGGCGTAGAAGTGCCGGTGGGCAATGCGCCCCAGCAAGTAGACAACGATTCTCAAAACGACGCCCAGTAGCAAGGACGGTCCTTACTATTTTACTATCCCGTGTATTTTGAATGTCTCCACAAAAGATGGGGTAGCGTAGCCCACTGAGTAGTTAGCGTGAACGACTTCGATAAATGACTTCCCATCATAATCTTTAATCTTTAAATTTTTTTTAACTTCGTCGGTTATTACGCGCTCAGACATATTAACCGGGATTGCCTTATAACCATGCACGAGGGAGAGCAGCTGCCCTGTCCTCCAATCAAAAATAGGCCCTCCTGAATTTCCTGGGTTAAACCCCATAGTAAACTCATAACGATAAACATTTTCCGCTATTCTGTATCGACAGTTTATAACCCCTGTGTCTACCCTGAGTAATATGTCCCCCACTTGAGGCCTGTTTGGATCTTTTTCTATAAAATCTAACTTACAAAGAGGGTATCCTAAAACAGCGACCTCTGTACCTATCACTCTAAATTTTTGATCAACTCTTATATAATCGTCCTTTAGCGCGAGAATCTGTTCTCCTATTTGATAAAATTCTTCGTCGAGATAAATGATTCCAAGGTCAGTCTCAGAATATAAAAATAAATTTTTATTAAGTTCTAGTGTGAGAACCTTAAAGTGCCAGTTGCCTTCGTCGTCATGTCTAATGAGGTAGTATTGGTCGCCCGACTGATGCTGTTTTGTTTTTTCAAGACTTGAGGGGTCATTGATTACATGGGCTGCAGTACTCATACGGTTGGGGGCGACCACACAACCTGTTCCAATAGTAAACCAGCTTAGCTCATTTGGTTTTTCTGGATTTAAAGCTCTTCCTCGAGCGATAAGATATACGGATTTTTTAACCCACCGAACACACTCAGCAGGAGTGCCAAAAGATGTTGGTCTTTTTGGTATTTTTATAGGATTCTCTTTTTTGGACATTTTTTTAGCGGTTCATCGGCATTGCCAGGTAGAAGAAGGAATCGTCTCCGGCGTCTTTGACCAACAGCGGCTTGCCCGGGCCGTTTGAAGAAAGCCTGACGCTCTCCCCTGTTATTGCTTGGAGGCTGTCTGCCAGGTAGCGGCCGTTGAAGTTCATAGCTGCCTCTTCGCCAGATATCGTGGCGCGCAAGGTGGACACCTGCTCGCCTACGTCCGGATTGCGCGAGGTAAGCAGCACAGCCTTCTTGGAAGGCTCTACAGCGAGTGAAACCTGCGCCAGCTTGTCCGCGAACAGGGAAAGTGATTTGAGCGCGCCTGACATATCTTCGCGCAGCACGACGGCTTCCGTGGCGAACTCCTTGGGCACTATCTGGCGGTAGTTCGGGAACGAGCCGTCTATGAGGCGGCTGGTGTAGTACACAGAGCCGATATGGGCCGATATCTGGTGCTCGTTGTAATAGATCTCTACATCGCCCGAGGCGGCTTCAAGTATGCGATTAAGCTCGACTGCGTTGCGCGCGGGTACCAGGAGCTGCGGTACCGAGCCTTGCGAGCGCAACGATACGTTCTTTTCGGCTAAGCGGAATGAGTCGGTCGCAGCAGCCACAAGCTTGCCGCCCTCTCCGTAGATAAGCACGCTCTGAAGCTCCGGCTTTATCGCGGAAGTCGAAGCGCAATACGCTACCGAGCGGATAAGCTTGGAAAGGTCGCTCGCTTTAACCGTAAGCGACGTAGTAGCCGCTACCTGCGGCAATATCGGAAAGTCCTCATGCGGCACGGTTTTTATAGACGCTGAAGCGCGTTCCGTCTCCATCTTGAGCGTGCCTCCGGAAAGCTGAGCTGATACAGTCTTGCCGCGGGCATTCCCAAGGAACCCGGCCAATACTGACCCCGGAATGGCCGCGATACCCTCTTCAAGTACTTTGGCCTGCGCGGTTATTTCAACCCCGCATTCAAGATTGGTAGCGCGCAGTATCAGGCGGCCTTTTTCGGCGATAAGCAGAATACTTGCAAGCACCGGAAGATTCGCGCGCTTTTCCACGAACCTGCTTGCAAGCGAAACCGCCGAGAGGAGCTGTTCAGTTGTGGATTCGAATTTCATATCTTTCTATTTAAAAACTACTATTACTATTACACCTGTGGACTGCGTGGATAAGCTGTAATTCTGTTGCCATATAAGGCTGTAAAGAGGGTTTTGAAAAAGAACAACTCCTGTATAGTGGTTGCCTTGGTGTTGGTAGTAATTTTATTTTTCATAGCTGTACTTTTTTCCGGTAGTTTTTCCACAATAGTCGCAGTACTAATCCACATCATTTCAACATGAACCGGATCTGGTGTATTTCCTGCGCCAATACGGAATCGGTGTGGAGGTCGTTCTTTATCTTGTCGCACGAGTGTATGACGGTCGTATGGTCCCGGCCGCCCATTTTATCCCCTATTGTCGGGAAGGATATATGGAAGTCCTCGCGCAGAAGGAACATGATGACCTGCCTAGGCCGCACAACTTCCTTCCGGCGCGTCTTTTCATAAATGCTCGCCTCCTCGATGCCGTAGAAG
The DNA here is from genome assembly GCA_035546615.1 of Minisyncoccota bacterium. Lineage (GTDB taxonomy): Bacteria > Patescibacteriota > Minisyncoccia > Phycocordibacterales > SBAW01 > GWA1-54-10. Next base: position 21,662 of record DASZWM010000005.1, on the reverse strand, counting down.
TTGGCGATGGTCTTAACTACCTCTTGTACCGAAACCGCCTTTTTGGTGGCATTCCCAGCCCCGCGCAGGAGCAGCTTGGCGTCGGCCAAAGTTATGGGCTTGGAGCGCATCTCGAACTGTATAAGAAGCGTGTTGAGCGCCCCTTCAAGCTCGCGCACATTGCCCTCTACGGTCGAAGCCAAGTACTCCATCACGTCATTGGCGACGATAAAATTATGCTGTGCCGCCTTTGCCTGCACGATGGCGAGCCTGGATTCATGGTCCGGTGGGGTGACCGACACGATCATACCCGCATTGAGCCTGGATTTGAGCCTGTCTTCGAGGTTTTGTATCATGTTGGGGTGCTGATCGCTCGAGAACACCAATTGCTTGTTGTTGTCGTGCAAAAAGTTGAAAAGGTGAAAGAACTCCTCCTTCGTCTTTTCCATTTTTGCCAGGAACTGCACGTCGTCCATGATGAGCACGTCGTACTGGCGGTACTTTTCCTTGAAGAATTGCACTTTTCCGGAGGAAAGCGACGCGACGTAATCCATGGCGAACTTCTCGGACGTCATGTACTGCACTTTGCGATCGGGAGCATTCACGCGAAAGTGGTTCCCTATCGCCTGTATGAGGTGGGTCTTGCCCAAGCCGGTCGGCCCGTATACCAGGAGCGGGTTATACGCGATGCCGGGCTTGCGGATGACCGCCTGCGCCGCCGCGTGCGCCAGCTCGTTGAACGGCCCCACGATGAATGATGAAAGGGTGAAGCGCGGATTGAGGTTTGTCTTCTGGTGCACGGATTCGAGAGGAAGCTCCGTCGGCGCGGCCGTGGCAACCTCCTCGACCGGCTTTTTGGAGCCGCGCGATATCACGTATTCGACCGTGCGGATGTTTTCCGACAATCCCCGGAGTGAATGGAGGATATCCTTATGGAATTTGGTCGAAAGCCAGTCGCGGGCGAACTGGGACGGGACGCCGAGATAGGCCGCTCCCTCCTCCACACGGATAAGGTGAGTATCCTTGAACCACGTATTGAAATTGGGGCGTGAAATGACAAGCTCGAGCTCGGTCAGCGCGTTTTCCCAGATTTCTTTGGTGGTGGTCATGTGAGGCGCGAAGTACTCCAAGGATACGCTTCAGGGCGACGGCGGTCAAAAACCGTTTTTTGTGCACAAGTTGTGGAGAAACTGGGGATACGCTATATTTGACGGATGTCAGTTACCTACCAGCCAAAAAAGCGCAAACGCGCCCGCAGCCACGGGTTCCTTAAGCGCAGCGCTTCCCCGGGGGGCCGCAAGACCCTTCAGCGCCGCTCCCGCAAGGGCCGCGCGCGCAAGAGCGTCTAAGCCATGCTCCCCAAGCGCCGGCGCCTGAGCGCAGCCGAAGTGCGGGAGGTCATCGCCCGGGGGCGGGGCCGCCGGGGAGAGGTGCTTTCCTCAAAAAACATTGAAAAACAAGGTCCGTTTGCCTGCGCGGTCGTCGTTTCCAAGAAGGTTGCCAAAAGCGCGGTCAGGCGCAACAGCCTGAGGCGGGCGGTCTATCGGGCTCTTCAGGGGGCTGTTCTGCCCCAGAGCGGCCACATGGTACTGTTTATACTGTCCGCGCCCCCTCAAAACGCCGCAGCCGCCTTCGCAGAGGACCTAAAAAAGCTATTACATGTTTGAAACACTGCTCATAAAGCCCCTCTATAACGGGTTTATCTACCTCATCGGCGTCATGCCGGGGGGCGATGTCGGCCTTGCCATCATCGCCCTGACACTTATAACCCGCATCGTGTTCTACCCGGCTTTTGCCGCCTCCATAAAGACCCAAATGGGCATGCAGGCTGCGCAGGGGGAAATAGACGAGATAAATAAGAAATACAAGGACGATTCGGAGGCCCGCGCCCGCGCCACCATGGCGCTCTATAAGGAAAAGGATATCCACCCGTTCGCCGGGTTCCTGGCGCTTCTTGTCCAGATACCGGTATTTTTAGCCCTCTACTTCGCCCTGTTCCGCGAAGGGTTGCCGCACGTGGCAAGCGAGCTCCTCTACCCCTTCGTGCACGTGCCGGCGGTCGTGGATATAAGCTTTTTTGGGCTTCTCGAGCTTATGCAGCCGCATAATATCGCGCTCAGCATCGTCGTGGCGGGCCTCCAGTACGGCGTGGCGCACCTTTCCATGGCGCGCACCGCCCCCGGGGCCGCAAACCTGCCTAAAGAGCGCCAGGCGGCCCACCGCATGCAGCGCCAGATGATGCTGTACTTCCTGCCGGTCCTGATGGGCGTTGTCTCCTACTCGCTTCCGGCGGCCGTTGGGCTCTATTTTGCCGCCGGCAACCTTGTGTCGCTTGGCCAGGAGCTGGTCATCAAGCGCCAGCTGAGCCGAAAAGACTAATCCGGAGGCCGTAAAAACTCTCAAAGTTGCGTCTGCCCCGCCCGCTGGGGTATTGTGTCTTTATGGATGCCGCCGCTCTGAAAGATTTTATGACTTCCTTCATCGGCTTGCTCGGCGCAGAGGTCACCAGTCTCGACATATCGACCGGCCACCGCACGGTCGTGGCTATTGCCTCTCCCGACGCCAAGGAGCTCATCGGGCCGGATGGCGACCACCTTCGCGCGCTCAATACCGTGGCGAAGCGCCTGGTGGAGGCGAAATACGGTGAGGAGGCCGCGAGCTTCTTGATCGACGTCAACCGCTTTTACGAGGAAAAGATGGATGCGGTGCGCGCCAATGCCTCTATGCTGGCCCAGCGCGCGCGGCTTTTCAAGCATGACGTAGAGCTCGGCCCCATGAGCGCGTACGAGCGCCTGGTGGTGCACGAGCTGTTCTCGGAAGATCCGGAAATAAAGACGGAGTCCCAGGGGGAAGGAAAATTCCGCCACATCGTCCTTAAGTACAAGGAAGGCTCGAAGGCGTAATTTTAAAAACTACTGCGTCAGGCGAACGCCCCACAGGGAGCGGTCGCCTTTTTTGATGAATACCAGGTAGCGGTCATCCTGCGACACGGCCATCTCCGCGATGTCTGTAGCCACTCCGCCTTCCTCTCCTCCTGGAACTGTAACGACATTGCTAGTCCCACTCTCTACGTTAAAGGAAAGGATGGAATCTTCCATAGATGCAGCGCCTTGATGCCATAAGTCGAGGTAGTTTGTAGACGCGTATGCAAGCGGTACCGCGCAGTACATAGTAGTAGTAGCGATATTGCTCCAGATGCATTTCTCAGGAATCGGATCAAACGATATAGCTGTATCATTTCCTGTTCCCATATCATGTACAAATGAAGACGCGCCACTTACTGTAGTGTTCTGATATACAACATGCACAAACAAGCGGTCGGCATTTACGGTTAGGCCCGGCGCGTACAGCAGCGGCACTACCCCGCCGGTAGAAGCATTTACAGAAAATGCCGCTCCGGCAACGCCGCTGTCGCTCTTGGTCCATAGCAGCTGCGTATTTGCTGCGGGCCAGGATATCAGAAGCTCTTTCATGGGGAGCGAGAACAGCTTTTTGCCGTCCGTGCCGTCGGGCTTCGTAAGATATGCGTCCGAGCCGGCGGCATTTGGTACGATATACACGATATTCTTCCCGCTGGGCGATGCCGCGACATCGCCTATATTGTCCGGGAGGAATTTTATCCGCACCGGCGCCGAGCCGGTAGTCGTGGCAGCCGGAAAGCCGAGAAACACGCTTTTAACGACACCTGCGTCCAAGTACTGAAGTATCGCCGACCAGCCGCCATCCGCCCATATGCCGCGCATGGCGCCCGGGATAGTGGTGTTGGAAAGCGCGCGTGGTATGGCGCCGGCGCTGTCGAGAACGAGGTCAAATGCGTGCCCATTCTCCTGCAGCACGAATCGCGCCATGGTCGTCGTCGGGTACGAAGTCTGCACGAGTGTTGCGGTGGTTACCGGCCCGTCAGAAATTTTGAATATCTTCTGCGCGGCCTGCTGCGGCGCAGTGGTAACCGTCTGATTGTCGGTATCTGAGCCACTCTGTGCGGGTACGGCAACCGTCCTGCTGTCACCTATTCCAAACCCGGAATTAATCTGCACATTTGAATTTGAAGGAGATCGGATAAGGAAAAACCATCCTGCAAGGGCAAATATCAGGACTCCGACCACTCCGGATAGTGTGTATATTGCTCTTTGATTATCCATACAATCTTTCGTTTATTTTACGCATGAGTACTCTGTATAATCACCAATCGAGTCTGTTCCTCGGGTCTTTTCGACCTTTCCCTTGCAGTACGTGTTGATTTGATTGAGCGCCTTGGCCTGAACAGAAAGCGAGTCGGAATCGTATATTACTCCTCCTTGAGGTCCTGTGATTTCAGTCTCAGATTGAGGAGCATTCCCGACCCCGGATTGTCCTGTTTGCGCCCCTGCTCCCGTGCTCCCTATCTGCTTGAATGTAAGATCAAAGTTCAGCAGCTGCGGATTTATCGTATACAGGAGTAGATACGAACCGGCGAGTATCAGAATGCCGTACAGGGCTGCCGTCGCACGCCGTATACCTTCGTTCTTGCGCTCCGCCACGTCCGAAATCATGTATTCAATCCCTCCCATCGTAAGCATCGCTACGGCAAAAAGCGCGCTGAGGGAGAATAGTATCTTGAAGAGCGAGTTGATGAACGTCGCCATGGTCGTGTTGCCGCCTTCGTCCATGTTTGATAGCGGTTCGAGCGGAACATACTGGCAGTTTGTACCGCCGGGACCCGTACACGAAAACCCCGGCTTGTTCTGCGCCAAAACGCTCCCGGCAAACGAAAGCGCCAGCACAAACCCTATGAGCGATATGTAGAGATAGAAGGTCTTTTTCATACGCCGAATGACGATGTGGTATTGGAATTTGCCGTACCGTTAAAGAGGATTCGCAGCGCAGCGCGGGCCGCCTGCACGAACCTGGTCGGGTCGGTATTCTGAAGCTCTACTCCGAGCCGCCCTTCCCCGCCGCCGTTTCCGGTCTGACGCAATGTCAATATGCCCCGCGCCGAATCAGGGCCGGTAGCAGGTGTTCCATTTAAGGTCCAAGTATACGCAGCGGCTCCGTTTCTGATGCTGTCGTTTGAAAAATAGAACGGCTCTGCCTTGAGGGTCACTTCTGTATTCAGAAGAGAGATAGTAGCGGGCATCGCCTGATCATACAGCGTGCCGCGCAGAGGGTCCTGTATATAGAGCGACAGCTCCGGGTCCACTGCCGGGATAGTAATGCTCGCACGGCCCACGGCCTGGGCTCCAAGATACACATCGACGCTGACGTTTTCCGAGGCACGCAGTTGGCTTCCTTGGAATGCCGCCGATGAGCGCCCCTTCCCCGATTGATTCACCGCCGGCTCGCCGTTGAGGCTCCACTGGAATGAAAGGTTGTTGTAAGTGATGGTTGCTCCGCCCGCGACTACCTGCGGCAGCGCTATCACCCTGAACGTCGAGCCGGCGCTGTAGAGCGCCTTACCGCGATAGAGAGGCGGAACGGACGTGTCCGCCTCCCACAAAAGATGCACAACGCTCGGCACCAGCGTGAAGTCGCGGTCTATCGTACCGTTGGTCGGAGACTGAATTGTCACGTGTATGCGGGTCGCGGCGCCGACATTCCCTACAGTGAAAGTAAGCCTGCGCTCACCCATTCCGGTCAATACGGTCTTACCGTCCTGCTGCCAGGTGAAGGTCGCGTCGCCGAGGAAGTTCCCGACGCCCTGTGCTTCTATGGCTACCTGCGCTCCCGGGGTGGGGATTTCAGGCGTGATAACGAATCGCAAGGGGTCTACTGCCTGCGCGTATGCCGCCTGCACGCCTGCGCCGAAAAGTGCAAAAGCGAGAAGAACAGCCGCCGCTTTCCGGATAGGCCGGATATCATTGAAAATATTGCGTGCCGCCTGTGCGGATGCACTTTCCCGGGGCGTACTACCGGGATTTATTTGCTCCTGATTCAGATGGTCTCCCAAGTTGTCCTGCTGTTGTTTGTAGCCTTTAAGCGGCTGGAGCATGAGCGGGCTCGAAAAAGCTTTTGTCCGATCCGCTATCTCAGTTGTCTTTTCTTTTGCTCTCATAATTCCGCCGGCTGCGTTGCCCAATGCGCTTCCGGGCGACATGGCCGTCGTGGCTACGGCCGCCATGCCCGAGAGCGCGCCCGTGCCGTCCTCCGCGCTCTTTTTAAGCAAGGATACCACGACGAATGCGGTCCAGAACGGGATATTGTTTATGCCCGGTATCATTTCTCCGAGTCCGAAGAAGAGATTTTTTACATATATCTTCTTAAGGAAAAAAGCCATGAGCATGAGCAGGAAGGCGCCGAGGCAGATGCTGAGGCACATGTTTATGGCGAACCCTACGGCTATGCCGACAGGCTCCGTGACAACAGCCAAGGCGTTGAGCGGCGTGGCGAAGAAGCCGACCGCAAACCCCCCTATCGCCGAGCACCATCCTGAGATCGCGCCCAGCCCAACGTAGCTGCACAGCGACGCGCCCGCCACCGCCCCCCCCGCCGCGCCTATCGCCGTGCCGGGCACTGCCGCAAGCAATGCAATGGCAAGCGAAATGCCCGCCTGTAGCATGTCTATGAAAAGCGCCAGCGTTATAAGCAGCATTCCCCGGATCATGTCTGTGATTGGGCGTCGGCCTTCTGCTTGCGCAAGGCAAGCACCTGGCTCGGGTCGGAAGTGATTATCTGGTCTTCTGTATAGGAAGCGATGACTTTGATGGCTACGTGCTTCATGCCGGCGAAGAATATTCCCTCCCCTACATCGGACTCCAGCAGCAGGAATTTCTCCTCGTCGGATAGGTTGAAGGTCTTCTGCAGGTTGTCGATGGTCGTGGGCGATTGCTTGAGAAGCAGCTGAAGCGAGGAGTTGGTTATCATAGGCAGCCCGTACGGAGACTTCAGGAAGTCGTCCACGTCCTGCGTAATGGTTGCAAGGCCCAGGTAATATTTTCGGCCGCGCTTCGCCATGGAGTACAGAAAGCTCGCGGTATCCTCCGACTTCATCATCCACCATGCCTCGTCGATGACGAGCAGGCGCTTCTTGAGATTCTTGCGCACCGCGTTCCAGATGTAGTGCGTAATGAGGTACATTGCAACAGGCTTGAGGTCGTCTTCCATGTCGCGCACGGAGAACACGACGAACTTCTTGTTGATGTCCACGTTGGTCGCCTGGTTGATGAATCCTGACCACGTGCCCTTGGTGTACTTGGACAGGCGCTGTACGAGCGACTCAGAGCCCTCCATCCCGGCGAGTACCAGCTCGAAGTCCGACAGAAGCGGCGGCTCTATCTGGCTGAAGTCGGAGTCAACCGTAATATCCTTGAGCGCGTACGTCTCCGTTATCGCCTTGTCCATAATGGCGTCCTCCTCGGGGCTGAGGCCGCCGAGCATGATGCGGAACATGCCCACAAGCGCTACGATGTTGGAGCGCAGAATATCGGCCGGTGACTCGTCTTCCCTGGGCGGGGCCAGGTCGAACGGGTTGATGTGGTGCTCGGAGTTAAGAGAGATGTTGAAGTAGCGCCCGCCGACCGCTTGCGAGAGGAATTCATATTCGCGTTCCGGGTCGATGACGATGACCTCGGTATCGAACATGAGGGTACGCAATATTTCGAGCTTGGTGGCGTACGACTTGCCGGAGCCGGACTTCGCGAAGATAACGGAGTTGTAGTTCTCAAGAGAGAAGCGGTCAAACAGCACGAGCGAGGCGTTGTGGCGGTTAACGCCGTAGAGTATGCCGCGGTCGGACGTGAGGTCGAACGACACGAACGGGAAGATGGACGATAAGGGAGAAGAGTTGAGCTTGGAGTTCACGCCGAGCACGTCATGACCCAGCGGCAGCACCGACTTGAAGCCCTGTTCCTGCTGGAAGAGCGCCGGCTTCACGTATACGAGGCGCGATTCGAGCATGGACTTTATTTCGCTTTCGGTCTTATCGAGTTCCTCCACGGTCTTGCCGTAGATGGTGATGTAGACGCCTACGTCAAAAATGCGCTCCTGCGCCTGCTGGAGCTGGTCGCGCAGGTCCTCAAGGTCGCGGTAGGCGGTGTCGAGCATCGGGTCGCGCACCATCCCCTTCTGCTCGCGGGTCATTATCTGGCTTTGTACCTCGGCCACCTTCTTTTGGAACTTTTTAAGGATGTCGGCGGAGTCTATGGGGTGTATGAATATGGAAACGTCGAGCACGCGGTCGAGGTTGATGACCGGCGCGAACCACGAGTCGGTGAGGACGCGCGGGTAGGACATCACGAAGAACGTGCGCGCTATCTTGTCGCCGAGGTTTATTTCGCGCGGCGTTATCTTCAGTGCCGAAGGGGCGATGACGTCCTGGAGCTCGAGTATTCCCTGCTTGTAGATGGCTTCCGGAAGTATGGGCGCCATCGGAGCCGAGACGTTGCTGGGTTTTGATTTTAAGAAGTCGAGGAATGCCATACGTATATTATGCCTTGGCAATTTGCGTTACCTGTAAAGGCTTTTCGAGCTCGCCGGGGTTGAAGAGCTTGTAGAAGAGCTCTATTACCTCCTCGGTCCCGAGCTTTACGACGCGCACGCCGGTGCGCACGAGCCCCTGCTCTATAACGCTGATGCGCTGCTCCAGCTGGGTGCGGTACTGCTCGAACTGCGCGTCGGTAAGCGCCGCCGCGGACGCGCCCCCTCCGGTCGGGAATAGGTTCCCTATCATCGCCGCCCCGCCGCCCCGGGAGATGATAGCCGGGTCATACGGCACCACGATGAAAAAGTTCTTCGTCATGATGTTCGCGCGCTCGGTAAAGTCCTTGATGAAGGCGATGTATTCGCGGATCTGAATCTTCATAAGGTCGTCGAGCTCGAGCGCGTAGCGCTCCTCAAGGAGGGCGATGTAAGGCCGGACGTCCAAGTCGCGGCTCTGTATGAAGAATTGCACGGAGAACTCCAGCGAGTTGAGGAAGTTCTGGAACTGGCCGATGGTCGCTTCCTGCTCGTCATTGCTTTTAAGCGCCAGGTTTATGGAGGAGGCCATAAGGAGCGAGCGGAGGCTGCCGTCCTTGAGTATGACGATGCCGTCGCGCACCTCCTTGATGGGTACGAATTCCTGGGTCGCCTGCGCTTTTACTTGTGCTTCAGCCATATCAGATTTCGAATCCTGTCCGGGCGCCGGTATCGGAAACCCCCATCTTGGCCCGGTCCTTTATATTGAGCGACCATGCAAGGTCCTTCAGCCTGCTCTCCGAGAGCTTTGGCACGCCAAGCGCGGGCGCGGCATTTGCGGCGGCCGCTTCCGCGGCGGCGGCCTGAGTCTTTGCCTCCCGCTGCTTCCAGAGGTAGAGCTTATGGCCGAACATGTAGCCGAAGGCGTGCTCGAGCACCACGATGAACGGCCGGCCGTTTACCTGGTAGAAGGCAAGCGCGGCGGCGAATACGATGACCGGGATGGATAGTATGAAGGTAAGGTAGAGGGGCAAGAGCGAAAAGAAGATAAGGCACAAGCCGCCGCCTCCGGCCAGATAGATGAACTGCTTTAAGGTAAGCGGTCCGAATATCTTGTCTTCTATTTCTATGAATTGAGGGACCTGATAGCGCATCGCTATCCAGTATAACATCGCGCCGAGATTTTCTTGGGACTCCTGTGCCTTAGAAAATCCAAGTACTCTCGGGGTGCACTTGTAAGAGGCCTTTAGCGGTTATTCTATCGGCTCGCGATACGGATCGGCCTTATATGCGCCGGGTTTTGCGGGTACTGTCGAGCTCGATGCTACCTGGGGAGGGGTTGGAACCGGCACCTGGACCGTCTTTTCGGTAAGTACACGCTCAGCAGAACGTAAATCGGGCGTTGCGGCAGGAGGTTTCGGCATCATAGACGTTATCGGAGTTGCAGGCGTGGCTGGGACAGGCATGGGAGCGGCAGGAACCGGCACCGAAACCGGAGGAATGGGCTTAGCAGGAACAGCCATCGCCGGAGCCTGAGGCACGGCAGCCTTCGCGGCGGCCACACTTGAGGGCATAACCACGGACTTTTGGCTCGTCGAAGGCATGGATGAGGGGACCGTCGGTGCAGGAGCTTCTCCCTCCTGCTCGTACATTCTTTTTAAGGATTCGCGTATAGGGGCCAATATCTTCGCGTTCACATCCGTTGCGATTTTTTCTGCTTCTTCCTTAGATACCCGCACTTCTTTCTCTATAGAATTAACAAAGTCTGCCGTATCGCTCATTCCGAGCATAACCATATATATCTCGTTGCCTAGGAGTTGGGATTGGTCTATGTGGAGGTTATGGGATTTTCCTATCGCAAGTACTTTTTCATCGAAGTCGCTTGCTAGTACGGCTTCTTGTACGTCGACAGGGAGCTGAGCTATCCGTTCCTCGATTTGTTTTGCAGTATCTTGTTCCGGCATATAATCTATTTTAACTCGTTATTAGTGGTCTGCGCGGTGTTCACCTGCTGGAGCATCAGGTTTAGGAGCGTGGCCGCTTGGGGGCGCGGAATCAGGCGCAGGTGTTACGGGGGGAGGAGTAGCTGCCGGAGGAGTGTGCCCACCGCCTTCATCGTCCTTCGCAAAGTCTTTTGCGGCCTTCGCCAATTTCTCCTCTTTGCTTTCGTGGTGTGTCAGGTGCGCGATGCCCTTGAGAGTTCCTCTGGAGGGAGTGGTAAGGAACGCATTCCATTTGTTGGACAATCGAGCCGCAAGTACTTCTGAACGCTCGTGGTTAGTATGTTTTACCGTACTCTTGCCAGCCTCTGTCATTTCCGTCAGATCTTTTTTAATGTTCTTTACGTCCTCATCAATTACTTTTGCATCCTTATGAAGCTGGTTTCTGAGAGCTTCTGGAGCGGTTTTTGCCTGCTCTCGCAAAGCTTTAGCCTCTTTTTCCCTGCCGCTAATCTTCTTAGAGATTTCCTCTACGTCTTTTTGATAACTTCCAGCGCCGTGATCCCGCTCATATTTCGCTATGAACTTTTCCTGCTCAATGCGCTCATTCTTTATGTCGCCCTTTATAGCTTTGCCGAGCTCCTCAATCCTATGTTCGCGCTTCTTATCGCGCTCTTCTTCCCATTTTGCAATACCGCCCTTGCCACCCGCCTCCCCTATCTGGCCCTTAAGCTTGCCAGCGCCGGGCAGGCTTCGCAAGTCGAAGCTTCCTCTGCTTAACAAGCCTGCCCCGCGCAATGCTGCACTTCCGACCGCGCTCTTGGATGCCCAATCGCGGAGTCCCTCATTGCGCGAAAGCCCAAGCCCGAGGCGTCCAACAGTATTCCTGCCGGCAAAGCCTATCGTGCCGAAAGAAAGCTTGTTTCCCATAGTATTAGCCCATTGCGCGCCCATAATCCCCACCTGGTCGGCGGCCCGCAGTCCCAGATATAAGAGCGCTACGAGGAAGCCGAGTTTAATGCAAATGCTTCCGACCAGAGAGACGAGGCCGAATACGTTGCCAACATTCGCAGCGCTGTTCGGATCGGTCACCTTTAAGTAGCTGGTAAAGGACTCGGAAAGGTTTAAGCCGCCGGCAAAAATGCTTATCAGCCAGAATATAAAAAGAAATACTACAGGAAAGAAGGCATGGCTTATGAGAGTTTCCTGCCACCTTTTGAACTGCCCTTCGAAGCTCGGTACGGTATACGCAACCAGCGCCAAGGGCGAGGCGACGATGGTGAGCCATAGTACCGCGATACGCATGATAAATTTGATTGCTGTAGCAACGAAGGTAGCGGCAAGCACGAAATACGCCGCGCCGAGAAAAAGGTAAATGACCACAAGCACTATGAATTCCCCGAATCCGCCGCTTCTTTTCGAGAAGTCGTCGAATGACTTTGAGCCTATCAGGTCCTGCGCCCCGACCGCTCCCATGACGCTCGCACTTAGGTCCTTTACATTCCTGCCGAAAATAACCTCAGGTTGCCCATTTTTATCCACCGCCTTTATCTGATTGTAGAATTGGGTCGCCGTAAAGTTGCCTGCATCAATAACTACGCGCGTTGCGAAGAAGCTGAAGTTGATGATAAGCGCGATAAACAGCACCCGTACCAGCGCGTTCATAGTGTGGCCCGTTTCCGCCTCAAGCATGACGGTAACAGCGATGTAGATGAGGATGAGGATGAAGAACATGTTTGCCAGGTCGCGAGCCGCACCCCAGCCGTCAGTTACAAAGTCAAGCCCATATGCGCTGCTGCTGAGCGAAAGGTAAATGGAAACGTTAAAAAGATACCCGCCTACAGAAGCAGCGAACCCCCCAAGTCCGACAGTGAAAATGTAGATTGGATACGCAAGAAAGGAAGCGATAGCGTTAAATACCGTGCCGCCATCGCCGTTAGTGACTGCTGCTGCCGCATCATTAGCTGCTTTAGTACAATCATTATTTGTGTGGTTCGCTGCGTTTGCGCTTTCGCAAGCACTGCGTGCTCGAGATGCCTCTTGTTGTCCCGCGTTTCCACCTACGGCTGCGTATGCTGTAGAAGACTGGAAAAGCTCAGTTAGCGGAGAAAATACTAGCACTGTCACGACCAAAAGCGCCGCGGCTTTCATGCCATGGCGCAGAAGAGTGCTTTTCACCCCGCTAGCTTGCCGCATAACATTGCTGAAGTTCATTCTGGGTATTGGTATTGACGCCGCTGAGCTGCGCCTGGAGCGTCGTGCGATCCTGCTGGGCCGAAGTTACCTGCGCCGAGGTGATAAGGGTGCCGCCCGCTTTGAGCGCATTGTACTCGGCCGTAACCGCCTGCACGTCGGACATGGTCGAGGAATTAAGCAGCTTCGTCTGGATGTCCTGCAGCGACACGATGACGCTGTTTGCCGACGTTATCCGGTTATTGTGCAGCGTTACCTGAGCCTCAAGGTCCGCTATCTTGCTATCCGCGTCGCCCGCCTTGCCTTTTGCCTTGGTTGAGTTGCTTCCAAGCCAGCAGTTTTGAAGGGTATTGAGGTTCTCCTGCGCCGCCTGCACGTCGGCAACGCTTCCCTGCTCGGTGCTGGCATAGGTTTGCGTATCGGTAACGCGGTTCTGCACCTCGGTAAGAAGCGCGTTTGCCTGCTGGGTCGCCACCGTGTCCTGCGAGCCTTCAAGTGCGCCGCTGCCGTTGCCGCCGATATTGGCAAGCCCCTGGTAGAGCACTTTGTTGACGACTGCGTTTATGAGAGCGTTGAGTATGTCGTCGATGCTGTCGGCGAGCTGTAGGCCGTCCAAGTTCGCCTTGGTCGCCTGGCTGAGCTCGTCCTCTATGACCGAACCGGGCGTCACCACTTTGCAGGTCTCTTGAATATTGGTGCCATTGGCGTCTAGGTCGCACTTCTGCTGAGCCAGGAAGCCGCCGGGCGATATCTTGCGCTCGGCGTCGCGTGTATCCTGGGCGATGCGTCCGTTGACCAGGAGCTGGCCGTACATATATGCGCCGAACGGGTTATTGGTCGGCTCGGTCGTGAACTCCAGGAACCCGGGCCAACCGCCCTCGGCGAAATTGCCGTTGACGAAATTCTCCACGTTGCCCACTACTTGCGTAAGAGTGCATGACGGCCCTGAGGACTTGCGCGCGTAACTTTGCGCGATGGCGATGCGCACCTTGAGCTGGAACGGGCTGCAGAGGAACGCGAGGTCGCCGCCCTGGATGACGCTGCCTGCGGCGGTGTCGGCCACGTTGCTGAAGAACTTGTTGAAATCCTGCACGAACGCCGGTTTGCCGTCGAAGCCGGAATTTATCCAGTTGATGGTGTCGTTGGTTATCTGCTGTATCGCGGCGCGGGCCAGACCGCGCACGATGCAGTCGATTATCGCCTGTGCCGCCTGATTGTCATGCGTTGAGCTGTCGGTTACCTGTACTTTTAGTATTCCAAGCGCGCGGTCCGCAAGCCCGGCCCCCGCTCCGGCCGCCTTGCTGAGCAAAAAATTCGCCGCGCAGCCGCCGGCCACGCCCAAAAGCCCGCTAACAAGGCTGGAGCCGCCGCCCGCCCCGCCCTGCGGAGCCGCGATATATACGGTGCCGCCCGGGTTGAAGCTGTTGAAAGAGTTGATAGGCGTCGGGGTAAAGAACACGCCCGTCCCGCCGCCTCCGCCGGAGCCCCCTCCTCCGCCTGTTCCTCCCCCGCCTCCGCCGCCTCCACCTCCGCCGCCTCCGCCCGCGCCGGAGCCGTCAAGCCATACGGCGCTGCTGTTTGAAGCCGGGGGTATGTATGAAATATCTCCCCCCGTATCCTGCGAGGCGTTCTGGCCGATGGGCGCCTGCCCGTTGCCCTGGTCATCTCCCGCTCCCGCGCCGGCGTTCGTCGCGTCCCCGCTCGTGCCGAAAAGCCCCGAAGGGTTGGCCGCTTGCGAGCCGCCGCGCGTAAAGAACCAGAACCACAGGCCCAAAATCAGCACGAGTATGAGCGCCGAGCCGATAATTATGTACAGGATTCTTTTTGTCATGCCGATCAGGACTGCACGAGCGCGCTCCAGGAGCTTCCGGGCTCGTCTTCAGTGAAAAGTATACCGTTTTGGCTGAATGTCTGCGCGATATTTATGAACACTCGCCCGATTTCATCCGTAGTCGAGTCGTAGATGCTGAGCCCCGCCACTCCCCGGAGCGGATCGCTCAGCGTCTGGGCCATGTCGTCATAGGAGGCGGCGAGGATGCTGAAGTCGTTCACCACCTTCAGGTGAAGCGGCGCCATATTGGGCGGCACCGGCAGTGCAAGAAGCTCGCGTACGACGGCCTTGTATTCGGCCTGTATGCCCGGAAGGGCCGCCAATGCGGATGCCGTGTTGGAGTCGGTCGCCTTCCCTACCGCCACCACCGTATCCTCGTAATTCGCTTTCGGGTGCGCGGCCAGCACGGCAATAACGCCGTTCCCATAGGCTTTAAGCGCTGCGGCATTCTGCGCAGAAAGGGCGAGGTCGGCGTTTTTATACTGCGGCGCGCTCTGGGTGCTTTCTATCTGCGCCCGCGCCTGCGCTACGACCTGGTCCTGGGTCGGAATATCGCTTCCGAGCCCCTGCGACTTGGCGGCGGATATGTTTATAAGGAGCGAGCGGCCGACCGTGGTCGTAAGGTTGGAGCTTTTAGCCGCATCCAGCAGGCTTCCGACCGTTTCCGGATTAGGCGGCGTCAGGTCCGGCGCCTGGCTCACGCCCTGTATGGAGTTGAGCGTATTCTGCCAGTTCGGGTCTGCCGGCGGCTGGGCGGGCACACCGCTCATTATTTTCCCCGGAATATATTGATCGCGCGTAAATCGCTCTGCCGCGAGCACCAGTCCGCCGGAGAGAAGAATCGAGCCGACAATG
Organism: Minisyncoccota bacterium; assembly: GCA_035546615.1. Classification (GTDB taxonomy): domain Bacteria; phylum Patescibacteriota; class Minisyncoccia; order Phycocordibacterales; family SBAW01; genus GWA1-54-10. The sequence continues at coordinate 6,494 of DASZWM010000005.1, read as the reverse complement.
ACCAAAAACTGCGTACTTGGGAGATACCGAAGCGCGTTCATCGTACCTTAAAGTATAGCAGGGATTTTTCGGGCTATACTGTATATATGAAGAGACTATTCGCTATTCCCGCCGTTTTGTTCGCTATTTCGATATTGTTTTCGCCCGCGACCGCCTTTGCGCTCCCCGGCCTGCCGGGCTCCTTCGGCGGAAGGATAACGAAGATAGAGCCGTGCACCTTCCCGCCCGGCTCCCTCCTGGTGTCGCTCATCAGCAGCCGCACGGAGACGTTCGGAAAACCCCAGGATTATTTGTACACCCCGCCTTTTACGCTGGTGCAGTCGCCCCTTATGCCGATCCCCCTCCCTGGCGGGCAGGCGCTCGGTTTTGCGGACGCTCCGGTCGTATGCCAGAGCCTTGTGCGAACAGTATTGTGGTTCAGCATTTTCAGCTTCGTGCCCGCAACGAGGATGACGTTCGTGGGATTCAGCCCTCCTGCTCCCCCAGGCATGACAGACGCACCCAGCGTGTAAGCTCAATATCTTCCGCTCGCGCTTTTTCCGGTATGCCGACGCGTTCAAGCACAGTCTGCCCTCCCGCGCCAAGAGTGCTTTCAAGATTGCTCGCAAGAAGCTTGCGCTTGTGCGCGAATCCGGCATGCACAAGCTCGAAAAACCTTTTTTCGTGCGCTTCGTCAGAAAAGTTCTTGCGCGATATCTCCTCGACGGCAAGAATAGCCGAGTCTACCGAGGGTGGCGGCGAAAATGCTCCTGCGGGAACAGTCTTTATATACTTCGGAGCGCCGTAGGCTTTGACCGACAGCGAAAGTATGGACTCTTTCTTCTCGCGCGCGATGCGCTCGGCAACCTCCTTCTGCACCAAGAGCGTCGCGCTTTGCGGCTGGCGTTTTGCAGAAAGGAACTTTTCGAGTATTGCGCCGGTGATGTAGTACGGAATGTTCGCGACGAGCTTGTACGGCCCCGCTCCGGGCACATTCGCAGGATCAAACTCAAGCACATCTGCCTCGATGAGGAGGAGTCTCTCTTCCGCTATTTCTTTTGCAAATGTTTCCTGAAGCACGGGTATGAGCCGGCGGTCTTTTTCTATGGCGACAACGTTTGCCCCGCGCGCCAAAAGCTCGCGCGTGAGCGCGCCTTCGCCGGGGCCTATTTCAAGCACGGTCTCATTTGGCGCTATGTTTGCCGCATCCGCTATCATCCCCACATAGTGCTGCGAGGTTAAAAAGTGCTGCCCCAGGGACTTTTTCTTAAGCATATTATTCGAGATATATAGTGCGGCCCAGGCGCTCGGGCGCCTCGAGGCTGATAAGTTCCTCGGGGATATCGGTCAGGAATTGCGATGGAATGGTGGCATTTTTGGAGCCGAAGACCGTGCGGTATGCCGCATAGCTCAAGTACACTTTGTCTTCGGCGCGCGTGAGCGCGACGTACATAAGCCGGCGCTCTTCTTCCTTGTCCGCCGCGTCGTTCTCCTCCCTTTCGTAGGGGAAGAGCCCTTCTTCCAGGCCCGTGATGAATACGTGGGGGAATTCAAGACCCTTCGCTGCATGCACCGTCATGAGTCGGACCGCGTTAGCTTCCTCCTTAAGCTCGTCCTGTTCGCCGGCCAGCGCTACGGACTCGAGGAATTTTTCCAGGCATTCAATAGGAGTTTCGGCCGCCTCGTCGTAGCGGCTCGCGAGCGACACGAGCTCGCGCACGTTCTCCAGCCGCTCCGCGCCTTCCATTTTGTCTTCCTTATACATGCGCTCCATGCCGCTTTCCTGCATAACGTATTGCAGGAGCTTTGACGGCGGCAGCTTGTCCGCCGCCTCTTTCACTCGCGTCAGCAGCATACGGAATGAGCGGACCTTCTCCCCCACCGCGCCACCGAGTTCGCTCTCGAACCCGCCCAGCATCTTGAGCAGGGTCACTTTCCCGATGCCGCGCGGCGGGACGTTGGCGATGCGCGCGATGTCCGCGGAGGTTCCGTATACGGCGGCTCGCACCAGCGAAAGCGCGTCCTTCACTTCCTTCCGCTCGAAGAACTTTGTGCCGAGCACTTGGTACGGGATCTCGGCTCCGAGCAGAGCCTCCTCTATCGCGCGGGACTGGAAGTTCGCGCGGTACAGCACGCAGAAATCCTTCGGCGATTTTCCCTCGCGCAGTAATTCTTTCACCACGCGCGCGATGAATTGGCCTTCGTCCGTCTCGTCGAACGCCTGGTAGAGGGAAATAGTCTCGCCGTCGCGATTTTTCGTGAAGAGGTTCTTCTCGCGCCGGTAGACATTCTTTGAAATCACCTCGTTGGCGGCCGCGAGGATATTTTTAGTCGAGCGGTAATTCTCCTCAAGCACCACGACCTTTCCGCCCGGAAATGTTTTCTCAAACGAAAAGATATTGGCGATCTGCGCCCCCCGCCAGCCGTAGATGGTCTGGTCGATGTCGCCTACGGCACAGATGTTCTTCGCCTCCCCCACCAGCAATTCCGCCATAGCCGCCTGGATGCGGTTGGTGTCCTGATACTCGTCTATATGTATGTAGGGCCAGCGCGCCTGGTACGCGGCGCGTCTCTCGGGGTTGTTCTTCAAAAACCGCACCGCCTGGAGCAGAAGGTCATCGAAGTCTACCGCTCCGTCCTTCTGAAGCAGCCGCTCGTATGCCAGCCACACGGCGGCGACCGTGCGCTCGCGCTGCGTGTCGGCGCTTTCGGCGTATTCTCCCGCCAGTATTCCCTCGCCTTTCTGGCGCGAGATGGCCGAAAGCGCCGCGCGGGGTTCCATGTCTTCCATGCCGAGCGATTTCAGCGCCTCCTTTGCGGCGCGCAAAGAGTCGGCGCGGTCGTAAATGGCCGGCGTTCGCTTGTAGCCAAGCAATTTCGAGTTCTCTTTTATGATGGTGAGCCCGAGCGAATGAAAGGTCGAGATGAACGGCACCGCAAAGCGCCTGCCCTGGACCGGTGTTGCGGGCCGGTTGAGCTCTTTGTCCTCGCGCAGGAGCTTGAGCGTGCGCTCGCGCATCTCGCTCGCCGCCTTGTTGGTGAAGGTTATCGCGAGTATCTTTTCCGGCGCGACTCCTTTGCGGATTATCTCGAGTATCCGCTGCGTAATGACGCGCGTTTTGCCCGCGCCGGCGCCCGCGAGCACGAGCAAGGGGCCTTCGGTCGTCAGCACCGCTTCTTTTTGAGCCTCATTGAGCCCGTCGAGAGGATTCACTCAAGCACTATACTCCATGCGGGCGGCTCCCGCCAAAAATCCGCCTCCAAAATCCTTTCTTTTCTTGCGTTCTTTCCACTTGCATGCGCCGCGTTTCTTCCTGCGGAAGAATTGTTTCCCGTATCTTTGTAAAATCTTTTTCCGGCATGCTTCTGAGTTCCTCGATCATGTCCCGCTCGGTTTGCGGGGAGAGGAACCCGTAGCCGTTCTTGGGGAGCGGGTTGCCGGCATGCACGTCCTCTACCATGGCGCGGAATCGCTTGAGGTCTTGGCCGCTGAGAGTATTCAAAAGCTTGCGCACATGCTCCATACCGTCATTCGCTTCAGGGGCGGGAGGCGTGACAGGCCCGATCTCGGGAGCGGAAGCTTCTCGCGTTGAAGGAACGGCTACTACTTCCGGAGCGGCAGGCGCGGGAACTCCCGGCGCTGCTTCAGGCATGAACCGGCTCTCTCCGTTTGAGAGCGAGCCTACGTTGTCTGGAGTCAGGGTCGGCAGCCAGCCGCCTTTCAGACTCGCGCGGTCCTTCCCCTGTTCCCGCGCTATGCCCGTCAGCTCAGCCGCTTGGCGCGACCAGCTTTCCGCTTCGGGCGCGCTGTCCGCCGCCGGAGTAACGGCCGGGGTTTCCGCGGGATCGGCCTCTTGGGACTTCCAATGAGCATCTTCCTTCTCAAGCAAGGCTTTTGCCGCCAGCAGATCGTTGTTCGCCTTCTCGGCTGCGTTCGCCTGCAGATACAGGTCTATGTTCTCCTGGGTCTTCTGAGCGATTCCCATTTCAAGTTCTCTATTTTTCTCGTTTTCGTTCGCCGCCCCTGCCGCAGGCGCCGCATCCCTGGTTATTTTCGGCATTCCTTCGGCGCTCATGGCCTCATTGTACCGAGCATTTCGCCGGTTTTAGCGGATTTCGGTTATCCACAGCGGAAATCTAGCTACATTGACCTATCCGCCTCCTTCGGTATAGTTGGTAGGTGCAGGGTGAATGGAGGAATAAATGGCTCAGTTAAGCCATTTATTGACTGAAACAGGCCAATTCACGGTTAATTTAGGCTTATAGAGTCCCATACAATAGTCCCTTCTTCGGTGGTTGAGCCATATTCTGCGAAGAAGGCAAAAAAAGCGTTATTTTTCAAGCTCTCTACGGGTTTGGTTTCTTTAACGATGCTGTTCTCTCCCCTGTTTGCCCAGGCGGGAGTCCTTTCCGCCCTCACCGCCTTTTTTGAAAAAACCGTTTCTTCAGCAAGCGCCAGCGGGGGGACGCTCAATTCCCAGACCATTCCCCTCCTTCAGCCTGCCGTTAACCCCGATCCCAACCCTTCTTCGGGCGGCGGCGACGTTACGGTAGTGGATAGCGTTGCCCTCGTGCCGTCCGACAGCCCCGCCGGCACCCCGGCGGATACCCAGGAGGCGCCGGGGTCTTCCCAAATAAGCGTTTACACCGTCCGCGAGGGCGATTCCCTCTCCAATATCGCCGCCATGTTCGACGTTTCGATAAACACCATCATCTGGGCCAACGACATCAAGGGCCGCGTTATCCACCCGGGCGACGTGCTGGTCATCCTTCCGGTTACCGGCCTGCGCCACACGGTCGTGAAGGGGGAGACCCTTGCCTCTTTGGCTAAGAAGTATAAGGGCGACGCCGCCGAGATAGCCAGCTACAACGAGCTTGAAGGCGACGCCGCGCTTGCGGTAGGCAGCGTGGTCATTATTCCCAACGGCGAGGCGGAGCCTTCCTCCGCTCCCGCCGCTTCCCCTTCCGGCTCCAAGTCCTCCACTATAAAGAGCATCGCAAGCGGCAAGACCACCGAGCCGTACCTGGGCGGCGGCGGGCCGGCCATAGCCGGCTACTTCGCGTGGCCCATCCAGGGCGGCGTCATAACGCAGGGCCTCCACGGATGGAACGGTGTCGACATCGGGGCTCCCCGCGGCACCAGCATACTCGCCGCGGCCGAAGGCACGGTCATCATCGCCAAGAACAACGGCGCGTGGAACGGCGGCTACGGCAACTATCTCGTCATCCAGCACCCCAACGGAACCCAGACGCTCTACGCGCATGCCGTTACCGTCCTCGTATCGGTCGGCGACCGCGTAACGCAAGGACAGGTCATCGCGAAGGAAGGCATGACCGGCCTCGCGACCGGCCCGCACCTGCACTTTGAGGTCCGCGGCGCGGCGAATCCGTTCGCTAAATAATTTTTTATATCCGCTTCCGCTTACTGCGGCAGCACCTCACGGAGCTCGTTTGAGTTGTAGAACTCCGCTCCCAATTGTCCGTATACGTATGTCTTTCCTCCTGCCTCAATAGCGGCGCCTGCGGCGCGCGGAGATGCGTTCGGATGCGAGCCCGCGAAGCCGATGTTGAAGAGCGTAACAACAGCTCCCGGATTATTTGAAATGTCGTAGCCGGCGCGCGACCACTGCGACTCGATTTCCTTTATATAGAGCGCGGTATAGAGCAACGAATAGTAGTGGTCCTTCGCGTCGGTGAGCCTATTGTAGAGCTCGGCGTCGTGGTCCGTGCCCGCCGGATATGCGATAAGCGCGCTTACGCCCGCGCCAGGATAAAAGGGAGACGTCGGGTCGTTAGCGTATGCTTCTATCGCGTTGGCGGTATCCTCCTTGATTCCAGAGACGCCGAGCGAGAACTGCGAGAGCGACCCGAGGATCTTGAGCGGCTCGAAGTAGCGCTTGAACACCTCGCGGTTGGAAGTGAAGAAGCGCATCTGCTCCGGCACGATGACCGCCGCTATCATGCGCGCCGAAACGCCGGTCTCTTGCGAGACGCGCGCGATGATGGGCGCGTCTTTGCTGAGCCCGCCCTTCACAACTTCCCACTCAGGCGTCTCGCTCCAGGCGCATACGTTCATATCCGCGTCCCGGCACGGCTGCGACGGCACGGTGGAAGTGGCGGAGCCGAGGAAGAACGCGTTGCGCTCGGCAATGGAGCCGCGAACATTTAAGAGTCCCAGCTGCATCGCGAAGAACACCGCCGTAAAGAGGAAACCGATGACGGCAAAAACATACACGGCCCCCTGGAGCGCGCTTTTCAGGAATATTTTCATGCCCGGACATGGTATCAGAAAGGCTCAGTACTTCCTACCGCGCTTCCTTCGGAAGCATTGACCTTATTGTTAAATCATGCTATTGTATACTCATAGTCGCTGCCTTGAGGGCGGCGATTCTTTACAGGAGATCTTCGTGAACAGCAGCAACGATAAGCCGCCGTCCCTGGGCGCCGAGCGCGCGCCGAGGCACAACGAGCCTTGCAATCAGGCGATGCAGCACCAGCAGGGCAGCGTCCTGCCG
>DASZWM010000004.1:0-11143 GCA_035546615.1 Minisyncoccota bacterium | reverse complement strand
TGAGTTTTAGCCTTGCGGCCGTACTTCCCAGGCGCTTCACTTAACGCGTTAGCTTCGCCTCTCGGAGGGTCGATACTCTGAAAAGCTAGTGAAGATCGTTTAGGGCGTGGACTACTGGGGTATCTAATCCCATTCGCTCCCCACGCTTTCGTGTTTCAGCGTCAGTGAGGGACCAGTAAGCTGCCTTCGCTTTTGGTGTTCCCCTCTATATCAACGGATTTCACCCCTACACAGAGAGTTCCGCTTACCTCTTCCCTACTCAAGCACTGCCGTTTCGCCCGCGTTTTCCAGGTTAAGCCCGGATATTTCACAAACGACTAACAATGCCACCTACACACCCTTTACGCCCAATAATTCCGGATAACGCTTGAGGCCTCTGTATTACCGCTCCTGCTGGCACAGAGTTAGGAGCCTCTTATTCATGGGGTAACGTCAATAACTTCCTCCCCCATAAAAGATCTTTACGTCCCGAAGGACTTCATCAATCACGCGGCGTCGCTCCGTCAGGCTTTCGCCCATTGCGGAAGATTCTCGACTGCAGCCACCCGTAGGTGTATGGGCCGTATCTCAGTCCCATCGGTGGGGGTCACCCTCTCAGGTCCCCTAAGCGTCATAGCCTTGGTAAGCCGTTACCTTACCAACTAGCTGATGCTCCACAGGCCGCTCAAAAAGCGGATTGCTCCTTTGGTGTCGCCACAACATCTGGAATTACCCCGTCTTTCGACGAGCTATGCCAGACTTCTCGGTGCGTACCTGTGTATTACTACCTCGTCTGCCGGTTGCCTTGCGGCCCCCTTGACTTGCATGCCTTATCCACGCCGCCAGCATTCATCCTGAGCTAGGATCAAACTCTAATTATAAGAGACGAACTTTTACATTCGTTCCTTTGACTCGATGAACGGAACAAGAGAAAAAATATTTCTATCCAGTTCAATTTTTCAATTAAATAAGGACAGGGCTTCTCCCTTGTTTGCCTCCCAGTGGAATTATATTGGAAGGACTTCTTTTGCTTGCTGACCTCCTGCATCCTTGTACTCAGATGCAGAAGATCGGTGTGATCCTCCTCTAACGTTCAATTACTCGTTAGAAGAGTTATTCAATTTTCAAGGATCCCCTGCCCATAGCTCGAGGGGCTTTCCTTGTTGCTGTTTAGGCGAAAGAAAAACCGCCGAAAGGCAGTGATATAGAGAGTATATACCCCTGCCCTAGGGAGTCAAGCCCTGGAAATATGGCCTTTTTGAGCCCTCCGGCCAAGCAAAATAAGGGCCAAAACCCCTCCGTTGAAAGCGCAGATATAGACCGGCCACATGAGGTTAGGAAGGTCGATAATCGCGCTGGAAAGCCCTCCGAAAATAGCCGAAATAAACACCAGAAAATAAGCTGACGGCGTTTCGGACATCGGGTCGAGATATGCCTTTTTGAGAGTAGGGATTCCGGCAACTAGGTCCGCCCCCAGGGCCATGAAAAGCGCCACGAGTGGTTCGCTTGTAAGCTGCCAAAGGGCGATGGCCGCAAGCGCGATGCCAAGGCATGTAATATCGAGCTTGCGATACTTTTTATACCCATAGCCGAACAAGCCGAGGACGAACACGATTCCGACCGTGAGCATTTCCATAAGCGGCAGCAGTACCGACCACGAGGCGCCGGCGCTAAACTGCGCCAAAATAAAAATAGTCTGGATAATAAGCCAAAGCCCCCAGGTAACCAGGTTGGGCCGCGTCGTTCCGCGAAGCATATCGCGCACGTATGGCACCACCGCAGCAAGGGTCAAAACGCCCGTTATCAAAGCTGTAACCTGATGCCAGTCCATTTATTTGATTTTCTGCAAAGCCTCCTCTACCTGGGCAAAAAGCTCCTCCGGCGTGCCGTTGTTGGTTACGATTACGTCGGATTCTTTCAAGGCACCGGAGATATTCTGCCTCGTCGGGTCAGTGGCATTATTTTCTATTCTTTCCTGCTCAAGCCACTTGTCATACGGAACATTATCTTTTTCGCTTTTGCGCGCGAAAGCGCGTTCATAGCGCAATTTGGAATCCGCATCTACTCCGATAACCAGTCCACCAAGCTCTTTGATCTTTTTTGCTTCCGCAACCGCGCGCAACGCCTCAATGACCGCGTCTCCGCCAGCTTCTTCTGCGCGCTTGTATAACGTCTCAATGATGTAGGCTGGGCCATATTCCGCACGTATGGCATTACCAATAAGTATCATGGAGTCGCGATCCACAGGCAGACCGCGACGTACGATCTCTTCTTTTATAAAACCGCTTGCGGAGTAGTGCTTAAATCCCCTGGTCTTGCTGAGATAGTCAACAACAACTCCCTTCCCCGCCCCAAAAGAACCCGTAATCCCGATTATCATTATTTGATCTCAAAAAGCGTTTTGAAATTGCCGCGGAAGCCGGGCTCATCGCCGCTTCCCTCGTCCTGGTCGCCTTCTTTGACCACCCACTTTCCGTTCTCGTTAAATACGCCGAGTTCCTTGCCGCCGCCCGCCCACCAGCACAAGGTGCCTGAGACTTCCCCATCGGCCAAGGTCGAAACACTGGCACATCTGCCCTGGTAGGTGCCGACCAGGCTCGTCTTGCCCGAGATCGTAACGCTCACTTCGGTCTGCGGCGTGCCGGTTTCATCTCCGCCCTTATCAGCATACTGCCAAGAGACTTCGGGCGCGCGAGCAACCGTCGGTGCGGAAGCGGTTTCCTTGGCCAGGAACCACCATGCCGCGCCCCCTACTACGACAACAGCGATAGCGATAAGGACGGTCTTCATGCCTTTATATTAACCCTTTTTCTGAAAACGCTCCCAGACTACCAACAGCGGGGACGCGAGGAATATCGAAGAGTAGGTTCCCGCTATCATACCGACGATAAGGGTGAGTGCGAACATTTTCGTCGACGCCGGGCCGAGGAAGTACAGTGCCGCGAGCGTAATGACGACGGTGAGGCTAGTGTTAATGGAGCGCGCTAGGGTCTGCATGATAGAGCGGCCCACGACCTCGTCGAACGCCTCGCGCTTGTGGCGCTCTTCGTTAAGGCGCAGGTTCTCGCGGATGCGGTCAAAGACCACGATAGTGTCGTTGATGGAAATACCCAAGATGGTCAGGAGCGCCACGATAAAGAGCGCGTCCACCTCCGCCCCCATAAAGTGACCGAGAGCCGCAAAGAGGCCCAACGGAATAAGGATGTCGTGAAGCAGCGTAATGATCGCCACGATGCCGTACTTCCAGGACGCGACGGGCTTGGAGACGCCGCGGAACGCGAACGCGATGAACGCGATGATGCACAGCACCACAAGCGTGATCGCTATCCATGCCTTGCGTACCAGCTCGGAGCCCAGCGACGGGCCTATAGAGGTGAACTGGTCTTCCTTGTTGGCGCCGAGGTTCTTGAGCGCGTTCTCAAGCGTATTCTTCTCGTCTTGGGTCAAGTCGCGCTGGCGGAGGATGTAGCCATTGGTGCCCGTAGGCTGTACGTGCACTTCTCCAATGCCCAAGCCGTCTACCGCCGCGTGCACGGCTTCGCTCGTAGGGCGCTCTGCCGCGTAGGTCACCTGAAGCAGCGAGCCGCCGGCCAAATCAATGCCGGGCTTGAGCCCCCACATGCCGAGCGCGATAACGGCCAGAAGCGACAGAACTGCCGGAAGGATGAAGAAATATTTTTCGTATTTTGCGATGTTCATAAAATCAGATCTCAAGTTACTTGCGAAGGCCGGAGCGCATCAGGAAGTGGCCGAGTTTCTTGTCGGTATTGATGCCGAGCGCCAGCAGGAACGTGCGGGAGATGGTGATAGCCGAGAACATGGACACGACGACGCCGAGCCCGAACACCAGCGCGAAGCCCTTGATGAGCGCCGTGCCGAACCAGAACAGGATGACGCCTGCGATGATGTGCGCGATGTTGGAGTCGCGGATGGCGAGCCAGGCGCGCGCGAAGCCCTCGCGGATGGCGTGGTCGAGCTTCTTGCCCGCGGCAAGCTCCTCCTTGATGCGCTCGGCAATAAGCACGTTGGCGTCCACGGCAAGGCCGACGGACAGTATGAAGCCCGCGATGCCGGCGGCGGTCAGCACGACCGGAATGAGCTTAAAGAGCACCAGCATCAGGATGACGTAAATGGTTAGCGAGACGACCGCAACGAATCCCGGCACGCGGTACCAGAAGAGCATGAAGAGCGACAGCGCCACGAAACCGACTACGCCCGCGAGAATTCCCGCATGTACGGCCTCGTCGCCGAGGATAGCGCCGATAGACTGCGTACTTGCAAGCGTAATGGGTACCGGAAGGGCGCCCAAGTTAAGGTTGCGCACGAGCTCCTTGGCGGAGTCGGCGGAGAAGTTGCCGGAAATTATCGCTGTGCCGTCGGTTATCTTTTCCTGAACCGTAGGCGCCGACACCATCGTGCCGTCGAGGAATATCGCTATCTGCTTGCCGACATTGGCGCTCGTGATATCGCCGAAGAGCTTCGTGCCCTCGGAGTTAAAGTCCACGCGCACGACCGGCTGGGTCAGCCCCACGCTGCCGGTTCCTTTGTTGAACTCGAGCGTTGCGCGCGAAAGGTACTTGCCCGTCAGGCCGGTGTCGGTAAACGCGGCAGGGTTCGGTATGGTCTGCTCCGGCGACGTAGTCGAAGTAATCGTGAGGTTGTCCGCAAATCCGTCCTTCACGAGCTTGAATTCAAGAAGCGGCGTGGCGCCTATCATCTTCACTGCGGCATCGACATCAGTTATGCCAGGGAGCTCCACCACCAGGCGGTGTTCGCCGCTTCCGAGTGCGCCTCCCTGCTCGGTCTGGACGACCGGTTCGCCGACGCCAAAGGCGTTAACGCGGCGCTCAACAACCTCGCGAAGCGCAATGAGAGCATCAGGAATATCCGCGGCCGCAATAGTGCTGGTGTCGGCAGAGTAGACCAGGTGGGTACCCCCGGAGAGGTCGAGCCCCAGCTTGAAGTCGAACCGGCCGCCCCCGCCGGTGGTGTGCCACACGAAGTAGCCCAATGCCCCCGCGATAATAAGGATGACCACGGCGCTATAGCGCAAAGCAAACATAGAATTTAAGATTATATAATCGTCGCTCGCGACCAAATGAAAGGGACTCTCATTTGGCTCGCTTCGCTAGATTATAGCGGTGAGAATAGCAGAGAAAAGCCCTTTTAACAACGCTTCACGGGAAAAATTCTGGACTTACGAAGTCCAGAATTTAACCTTCTACTTCTGCACTAAGGCAAGCAGATTTTTGAATATCATCGCGACGGCGATGGGTCCTATACCGCCTGGGACAGGTGTAAATATAGAAGCGATATCAGCGCATGCAGGATCAGCATCGCCCGCGAGCTTGCCGGACGACTCGCTGGTGCCTGCATCTATAAGAACGACTCCCTGCTTGAGCATCTCCGGCTTTATAAAGCCCGGATCCCCCGCCCCAAGCACTACAACATCGGCAGTCTTAAGTTCTTCAAGCGAGCCGCTGTTTGTCGTAACGACTGTGACTTCCCCGCCCATTTCTTTGAGCATTTCAGCTGCCGGTCTTCCGACCAGCCTGCCGGCGCCCACTACGACGATCTTTTTACCCACAACGTCCACGCCCTGGCGCATGAGCACTTCGGCAACGGCTCCGGCCACGGGGGGCAATACGCTCGGCGCGTGCCCGAGCGCGTCGACATCTTTGTCAGCCGGAAGCTGAGCGAGCAATTCGTCGGAGTTTGCTATTGGCAGCTGCACGATAATGCCGTCGCAGGATGTAAGGAGTTTCGAAAATTCGCCGTGTACGACTTTCACGCCAAGGCGCGCGGCCACTTTCGATTTGATACGTATGAAAGACTCCGTCGCAGGGTCGGAAGAGCCCATAACAATGCCGAGCTTACGCCCGCGCAAAGAATCGCCGATATCAGCCAAAATCTCCTCGGCTATTTTTTTCCCATCTACTATCATGCGACTGATTATATCCCGCTACGTATAAGAAGTTTCTTTACCGTCTTGAGCGCGATAACCAGATCCAGCATGAGCGAGCGGTGCTTGAGGTAGTAGAGGTCGTACGAAAGCTTCTCGCGCGTCGCTTCTACTTCCGCGCCGTGGTGCGGATCGTTGGCTTGATAGATCTGCGCCCATCCGGAAATGCCCGGCTTTATTAAATGACGGGCTTGATAATAGGGTATCTCTTTGCCGTACAACTCCACGAGCGAAGGCGATTCCGGACGAGGCCCGATAAGGGAAAGCTCCCCGAAAAGGACATTTAAAAATTGCGGTATCTCATCGAGACTGGTTTTTCGAAGAATCTTGCCTACCTGCGTAACGGCCAGCTTAGTAGTTCCACCCGCTCCATAATCGCCCGCGTCATTGCCGGTCATGCTGCGAAATTTGTGGATATGAATAACTTTGCCGCCCTGACCGATACGCGGCAAAGAGACAAATAGAGGTCCTCCGTCATCAAGCTTAATGGCGAGGATGATAAAAGGATAGAACACTAGCGAGATGATCCCTCCCGCCACTCCGATGAGTATATCCATAAACCGCTTGAGCGGGTCGTACCAGGTCTTGGAGTAGCGCGAGACATTCCGCGCAAGCCAGCGCTCGTCGATGATGGAAAGCGGAATGCGGCCGAACACCTCCTCGTACAGCATCATCGCGTCGAAGAAACGGATGCCTACCGAAAGGAAGTTATACATATCGGGGAATGCGGCAGCCACGCGCGGGTCGTTGAAGTCGGCGATGACGAACTTCGCCCTGTATTGCGCAATAGCGACCTTGATATCCTCGACGACGGATGGGCTCGCAGGATCCAGATGCACCGCCACGCGGGTTGGCGCATTCGGCGCATTGTCGAGCGCATGCACCAGCTCGGCCACTTCCGGGCGCGAACCAACCGCTATCGCCTGCTCGGGCTTCTGGAAGCCAAGCCAGGGATACAAAGCAACGCGCCACACCAGCACCAGCGCAAAAGAAACCGGGAGATAAATGGCAAGCAGGACCTTGGGGGCAATGCCGAAAATAGAAAGCGGCAGGACAAAAAAGAAGAGCGCCGCGAGGATTATATTGAACGTCTGCGCCACCAGGAGCGTCATCGAAAGCGCGCGGCGCGCGAGGATTATGGAGCGGCTCTCATAGAGTCCCGCTATGAAGAAGACGATTGCCCACGCCGCAAAGAGAAGCAGGAAGGGCTGCAAGTGGGACAGGAAGAGGTCGCGGTCCGGGACGCTGAAGGCGCGCAGATAGAGCGAAAGCCAAAGGGCGAAAGCGAAGAAGAGTATGTCCCCCAGGAAAAGTACGAGCGTCCGGGGGCGAAAGGCGGTTGCCATATACGGTGATACTATAGTACAACAAGTATTGAGATATTCAAGTTACATCTATTTGCATGAAGAAAATCCTTTTTGTCATAACTAAGGCCAACTTTGGAGGAGCGCAGCGGTATGTGTACGACCTTGCAACCTCGCTACCCAAGGAAGAATTTGATGTCACAGTCGCGTTCGGCGCTCGAGGAAGGCTTGCCGAGATGCTCGAAAAGGCGGATGTCAAAACGCACGACATTTCCTCGCTCCAGCGCGACGTATCTTTCGGCGCGGACTTCAGAAGTTTTCGCGGATTAGTCCGACTGTTCAAAACGTTGAAGCCGGATGTCGTGCATCTCAACAGCTCGAAAGTTGGCGGACTCGGCAGCCTCGCCGCGCGAGTGGCGGGCGTGCCGAATATTATCTTCACTGCGCATGGCTGGCCGTTCTGGGAGAAGCGCAGCAGGGCTGCTCGCGCAGCGATATGGTTCGCTTCCTGGGCGACCGCGCTGTTGGCCCACCATGTCATCGTCATATCCGACTACGACCTGCGCGTAGCGCGAAAGATGCCGCTCGTCGGCCACAAGGTCGTTCGTATCTACAACGGCATCAAGCCGATAGACCTGGGTTCCGGAGAAAAGATCCGCACGGCATTCCCTGCCGGCGCCAAGATCACCGGCACCATAGGCGAGCTGACGAAAAACAAAAACCAGATCGCGCTTATCGAGCGGGCGGCAAAGCATACTGATATGTACGTAGCGATAGTCGGCGAAGGCGAGCTGCGCGGAGAACTTGAGGAGAAAATACGGAAATCAAAGCTGGAGGAGCGGGTAAAACTGTTCGGCTTCATGCCGGCAAGCGAAGTACTGCGCGGATTCGACACGTTCGCTCTGCCTTCCATAAAGGAAGGCCTGCCCTACGTACTGCTGGAAGCGAAAGCGGCCGGCCTTCCTATCGTTGCCAACCGCGTGGGCGGCATCGGGGAAATACTCGACAGCAAAGATCCGGAAACGTTCTCGTTTGATCAGATGCTCGAAAAAACCGTTGCCCTGTACCGTATATAGCCGGCCTAGCGCAACGCGTCGTAGCCGCCGCTGAATTCGCGATCGAACGCCTCCCGCGGCGCCGCGCGCGAATACTTTTTCATGGCCGAGAGCATGCCGAGCGCGCCGAACTCCACGATGAGATGCGAGCCGCCGTAGCTCATAAAGGGAATCGTCGTGCCGGTCACGGGAAGCAATCCGATATTGATGCCGACATGTATGGTGAAATGCGCGAGGAAGTAGAACAGTACGCCGAACGCGAAGAGCGTCTCGAAGTTGGTGGCGCCGCGGGCAGCTATGGATGCGATGCGCCAGAACAGCACGCCGTAGAGCGAGAAGACTATAATGATGCCGACGAACCCCCACTCCTCGGCGAATGCGGCGAAGATAAAGTCGGTCTGATACTCCGGCAGGAATCGGAGCTTGCTCTGCGTGCCGTACCCTATCCCCTTGCCCAAGAACTCGCCCGAGCCGACCGCGACAGTCGACTGGTACGCGTTGTAGCCGGCGCCGTGGATGTCGGCAAGCGGGTGGAGAAACGTGAGAATGCGCTCTTTCTGGTACGGCTGGAAGCCGAAAAGCCATAGGCCGCCGAACGCGGTGAGCCCTATCAGGAACACGCCGATGAGATGCCATTTTGAGATGCCCGAAAGAAGCACCAGGCTCAGCCAGATGGCAAAGATGATAATGGCGGAGCCGAAGTCCGGCTGGAGCGCCACGAGCACGAAGACGATCGCCGCGTATGCGCCGGAAATAAGGATATGGCGTATCTGGCGGATCTCGGTATGCCGGCGGGAGAAGTATTTGGCGAGCGTGATGATGAGCGCGAGCTTCACGAACTCCACCGGCTGGAACGCGAAGGGTCCGAGGTCAAACCAGCTCTTGGCGCCCTGCGTAGCATGGCCTAAGACTATAAGAATGATGAGCGGCACGAGCACGGCGCCGTAGATGCCGGCCGCCACCCCGCTGCGCCGGAGTATGCGCCAATCCACCAGGCTCGCCACAAAGAATGCCGCGACACCGACGCAAATCAATATCGCCTGCTTTACGAAGAACGGGTCGTCTCCGGTGAACGAGCTCATCGTGACGAGTCCCAAGAGCGACAGCGCGAGCGCCGCGCCGAAGGAAGGCCAGTCTATCGCGCCCTTGATTATCTTTTCAGCCATGGCGGGAGCTTAGAATGCGGGCAATATCGTCATCTCGGCGCGTACGATGCCCGGTACTCCGCCGGGCCAGGTAAAGACGATGGGTTTGGACGCCTTGCGCGGAAGCGAGGCAATAGTGGTCTTGGACGCCGCGCGTGCGACGCCCGACCCGTCAAACAGCACCACCGCGATTACGACACGCTCTGCATCCTGCGCGGAGTCGTTGACCACGTTCGCCGAAAGCCGCGAGGCGTCCTGGCTCAGGTTCTGCTGGGTCAGATGAAGTACGGGAATGGGGGCAGTGACCGTATCCCAGGCTGGAAGCGCGGAGAAAGAAAAGAGTGTGCGTGCCACCGTGCGGTGGCCCACGTCGATGCCTGCCTCAATGATAGGGATAGTACGCACCGGCGGGAGATCCACCACGCCGTCCTTCGCGACGACGAGGATGTTCTTGTCATCAAAAAGCTGGAAGGAGTATCGCGCCGCCCGCGCGCCGGCGCCGCTGTTGGGGTTTTGTATGTATGCGGCTGCGGTGTAGGTGCTTGACGCTATCTCGAAGCTGCGTGCCCACAAGACCGTAGGCGCCTTTGCCTGGTCGGTGCAAATAAGGCTGCACGCGCCGCCGCAGTCGATGCCGAGCTCGAGCCCGTTCCGCACGCCATCAAAACAGGTCGGCGTATGGACGAAAAAGACACGCCACACGGTTCCTAATACAAGGAGGGCGATAACGCCCGCGACCGCGTAGTAAAGAGTCTTTCTGCGATCGCTCCAGGAGAGTGCCATCTATATATTGTATCGCATACGAAAAAACGCGCACACGGCGCGGGCTATGCTGTGTAGATTCAGTTCTTTGTCCCGGCGGCTAGCTACTCTCGCCAGGTGTGACCCTGACTACCATCGCCACTAGTAGGCTTAACTTCCGTGTTCGGAATGAGAACGGGTGTGACCCCACCGTTGAGCCACCAAGACAAAAAACTTAATCGATTTGCGAGCTTCATTGAGGAGTCAAGCGAGAAGTGTGCCCAACTTCTCAATCGTGCTTGACTTGTCTTATCCTTGAGGACGCCAGTCCACCAGGGCTACTTGTTCGAGGTTTCGAAACTCAATTTCGTCTCCCCATTTTTGTTTCAACTCCCCCCATCGCCGAGCCGCTTCAATCTTTCCGGCTTCGAGATCCGAAGCATCAAAAGTAGCGGCAACAGGACGGACAGATTTCCCCGGACGCAGGTTGGTCCTGCCACGGTTCGAGAGCGATTTGAAGAACACAACGTACCTGATGACAAATTTTGCCATTTTTTTCTTTCTCCTCCTCAACGAAACTCACAAACGCAGGTAAAACAAGATTTCTTTTCATGGCAGATGCGATTCTAGGAGAACAAGCTTCAGGGCGCGAGACGTACTTGAGTACGGCGAGCGTTTTGAAGCGCAGTTCGACAACGAAGCGCGCTGCCAGGTAAAGAAAGAACAACAGATTATTGCGATTCCCAAGGATTCTCTCCCTCTGTAAAGGGAAGGAAAATTCGATCAATTAGTACTCCTCGGCTAAACATCTTGCGATGCGTACACCTAGAGCCTATCAACGTCATCATCTCTGACGGATCTTAATGAATACTCATCTTAGAGTCGGCTTCGCGCTTAGATGCTTTCAGCGCTTATCCAATCCCGACTTAGCTACCGAGCGTGCTCTTGGCAGAACAG
>DASZWM010000003.1:0-156901 GCA_035546615.1 Minisyncoccota bacterium | reverse complement strand
CGGCACCGCGAACGCCTGCGGCACGAAGACCGCGAACTTCTTCCAAAAGATGCCTTCGGCCAACTTCGGCCTTCTCTCTACTACCACTCCGGACGGAACGTTCCTGGTTACTTCCCAGCGCCTCGGCAGCGACTGGCCTTTGGCATACGTATACAAGTGGAATCCCGCCGGCAACAGCAACAAGGGATGCTTCGGCAACGCGGCGGGCACCTGCGAATCTGCTACCACGAAGACAAACATATGGCAGACTATCCCTAACTACTTTTCTTTTCCGGCCCTGTTCGCGCAGCTGTCGGGGACCATGCATCTTATCGGCTATTCCTCCGTTGACGCGAACACCTGGGGCCTGGGTCTCTTTAAGGCGACCTATCCGGCCTGCTCCGTTGCATGGAGCAATACGAGCGGCTCCGGCCTGTTTGGCAGCGGAGCCGTTGGTTCAATAGGAACGGGCAACCTTACCCAAACCACCACATATACGCTCACGTGTAGCGGAATAGGGAGCGTGCAAACAACCGTGAATATAGCTTCTACTCCAGCCGTTAGCGTTATAGCCCAAGACGCAGCCGCAGCGGAGAGCCCTGTCGATACGGGCACGTTCAGAATAACAAGGGCGGGCAGCGCATCTGTGTGCGGCTTCGGTTCCAGCGTCGGGGGCGGCGTCTGTCGGGGCTACCTCCTTTCTGGAACCAGCTGGACCGTACCGAGTGATTGGAATTCATCCAACAACAGCATTGAGGTCATTGGCGGAGGAGGAAAGGGAGGAGACGGGACCGGCAGTGCAACAGCACGTTCGGGCGGAGGCGGAGGCGGAGGAGCGTATTCTGCAGTCTCAAACGTATCCTTAACCTTAAACACCCCTGTTGCGTATCAGATAGGATCTGCGGGTGTCGGCGGAACAAATGCGGGTAACACCTATTTTTGCAATTTCAACACCGCGTGTGCCTCCATCACGGATTCTTCGGTAGTAGCAGGCGCTGAGGGGGGCCGCAACGGAACCAACGCTTCGACTGCCGGCAGCGTGCCGGGAGGCGCGGGAGGACTGGCGTCCAACGGCCGGGGCACCACAAAATATGACGGCGGAACCGGAGGAGCATCGGAAGCAGGCGCGGGCGCAGGCGGCGGCGGCGGCGGCGCGGCGGGACCGCATGGAGCGGGCGGAAACGGAGCAAACGCTGTATCAACCTCAGGAGGTAGCGGCGGGACCGGAGACAACGCATTTGGAGGAGCCGGGGGAGTTGGATGGGCCCCTCCGGTTGATGGAGGAAGAGGCACGGAATGGGATTCTACTCACGGGTCCGGCGGCGGAGGTAGCGGGCGTCTGAATACCTACAGTGCCTCCGGCGGTTTGTATGGCGGCGGCGGTGGCGGCGGCAGAGGCAGTGGCGGTCCAGGTGGTTCAGGCACGCAAGGCCTTATCGTTATATCGTACGTGCCTACGACCCCCGGCATTGACCTATCTGTCGATCTTCCGGTTATATTTTCTTTTGCCGCAGGCGGTGCCAATGCCGTGCGCACGACCGATTACACGCTCTCGGGCGGCAGTATCACCAATCCTTCCGGCACCACCGTCGTAATCCCGTCGGGCCAGCAGTACGTAGACGTGACAGTAACCCCCACGCAAGACTACCTGTATGAAGGAAACGAACCGGTAACGCTTACTATTCAGAGTCCGGGCGACTCGAGCTATACGGTCGGCGCGCCGGCCTCTGCTACCGTTACCATAACCGACGCGCAGACCGCCGCTTCGCTCCCTTCGGGCTCATTTACCGCATGCACCGGTATTGCCGGCGGGTTGTGCAATCTTGGGGTAACTCCGGCGCGAGTGCGCAGCGGCAGTGCCGTACTAGTAACCTGGAGCGTAAGCGGCCTCATAACCGGCGCCAACGGCAAAGAAAGCGACTCGTGCTCCATCGATCGCAACCCGGATGATGCCTCATTCCCAATACCGTGGCCGCAGACCGGCTCTACGTGGGTCAATACGACAGGCATCTCCTCGACCATCACACAACCAACAACCTTTAAGCTCTCGTGTACGGCGCCGGATGGTACTCCCAACAGCGTCTCCAAGACGGTTACGATCGTGCCTTCCTACCAGGAGATCTAACCTCATACCCGAGACCATTTGCGCCCATGGACCTTATATAGTAGAGTGTTTTCAACGCCTTCTGGGCGTTTTCAATTGCCCGGTCGGGCAATTGGCATATAAAAAGACGAAATGGCCCGCATATCCCAACTCGTCCGCAAGGGACGCAAACAAATGAAGAGCAAGTCCAAGTCGCCGGCCCTCGCCCGCGGCTTTAACGTGCTTAAGAACCGCCCGATCTTCTACCCATCCCCGTTCAAGCGCGGCGTCTGCACCAAAGTGACCACCACGACCCCTCGCAAGCCGAACTCCGCTATCCGCAAGATCGCCCGCGTGCGCCTGACCAACGGCCAGGAAATAACCGCATACATCCCGGGCGAGGGCCACAACCTTCAGGAGCACTCCGTCGTCGTCGTTCGCGCGGGCCGTGTGAAGGATATCAATGTCCGCTATCAGGTGGTGCGCGGCAAGCTCGACGCCGCCGGCGTGGAGAAGCGCAATGTGTCCCGCTCCCGTTACGGCGTTAAACGTCCTAAAAAGTAATTCTCAATCATGCGACGTCCGGTAAAAAACAGGAATATCGTTGGTCCCGACATGAAGTACAACTCCGTGCGTGTGGAGAAATTCATCAACTCGGTCATGTGGGACGGCAAGAAATCTACCGCCCGCAAGGTGGTATACGACGCGCTTGAAATAATCAAGGAGAAGGCGAAGACCGACATGCCGCTTGAAGTCTTCGAGACCGCTATCCGCAACGTAGGCCCGGCCATGGAGATCCGCTCCCGCCGCGTCGGCGGCGCCAACTACCAGGTGCCGCGCGAGGTTCGCCCCGAGCGCAAGATGGCGCTGGCGTTCCGCTGGATACTTATTGCGGCTCGCGGCGGCAAGGGCAAGCCGATGGCCGAGAAGCTCGCTACCGAAATCATGGCGGCCGCAAACAACGAAGGAAGCGCCATCAAGAAGCGCGACGATACGCTGCGCATGGCTGAGGCCAACAAAGCGTTCGCCCACTTCGCCTGGTAATTCGGCGGTTTATTTTTGCGCATTGCACTTGGAGGACGTGCGGCAAAAATTCTCTCACAATACGCTTGTATTGCTCAAGAATTTTTGCCTTCGCTTCGCGCACTGCATCCAAAATAAAGCGCCTCTTCTAATACTTCCGGATTTTTGCTTCGCGCCTCGCATTGCATTTCAAAATTCTAATTTGGAAGCGGGAGTAGATGTTCATTTCTCCTTCAGGTACGGTAGTGTTTCATGAACGTATGAAAGGAATACTATTGTGGCTGCTGGGGGTCCCGGTCGGCGTGATTATCCTTTTATATCTGTTCCACATCTTATAGAAGGGAGGAAGCAGGCCCGGTAAGGGCCTCTTTTCTATTTCGTCTATACTAGTAGGCGGGCTTTCCGCTTATGTACCCGATTTAAATTTTTAGCAGCTAACTTTTAACTCTATGAAAACGATTAAGACTTCTTTCGCTCTTACCTCAGCCGGCTTCGGAATGTTCACGCTCCTTGTGCTTTCCCCGCTTGTGCTTCAGGCGAATACGATAGGCGCTTCTGCCGGCGCAGGCATGACCGTATGCACAATGGACGCGATGCAGTGCCCAGACGGTTCCTGGGTGGGACGCTCGGGCCCCAAGTGCGAGTTCAAGTGTCCGGGAACGGCCGATCCCGCGCCTGCCGCATATACTTTCTCGGCTTCTCCGAAGTGGGGCGATGCGCCGCTCAAGGTCGACTTCTATTCCAAGCTCATGGAGCCTAACCGCTACACGGTAGACTTTGGCGATGGTTCTAGGTCTAAGTACGGCGAATGCTTGCAGTCGAGCCCGGCCCAGTGCTCGCTCACCCATACGTACGCGAAGGCGGGCACGTACACCGCCCTGCTCATACAGGACGCTTGCCCCGACAATGTTCAGTGCATCTGGGCCGGAAAGACGGTAGGGAAGGCGACCATAGTCGTGAGCGACAAGGACGACTCGAATCCTCATGACGGGGATGACCACGGCCACGATTGGCATGCCACCACTACCCCCGGCAATCACTACGGCTGGTTCAGCTGGTTCTCGAACTTCCACTTCAAGTTCTGGCCGTTCTGGAAATAAGAGAGAGGTGCAGCAAACAGGCGCAGGAGGCCCACAAGCCTTCGGCGCCGTTTGCATTTCCGCCAGTTTTTAGTATCTTGTAGGTACGCCTCGGGCGCCTATTTTTTTGAATTACTAACCATATATGGCAGGAAGAGACTATCCACTTGAGAAGGTTCGCAACTTCGGCATCATCGCGCATATCGATGCGGGCAAGACGACCACGTCTGAGCGCGTTCTGTATTACACCGGCTCCCAGCACAAGATAGGGGAGGTGCACGAGGGCGAGACCACGACCGACTGGATGGAACAGGAGCGCGAGCGCGGCATCACCATCACCGCCGCCGCCATCACCTGCTTCTGGAGCCCTTCCCTCGAACCCGACAAGAAGGATCCGGCCAAGAAGTTCCGTTTCAATATCATCGACACCCCCGGACACATCGACTTCACCGTCGAGGTGAAGCGCTCCATGCGGGTGCTCGACGGTGCGGTCGTCGTGTTCGACGGCGTTGCCGGCGTGGAACCGCAGTCGGAGACCAACTGGCGCTACGCCGACGAGGCCAATGTCCCGCGCGTCTGCTTCATCAACAAGCTCGACCGCACCGGCGCCTCTTTTGAAAAGTCGTTCCAGTCCATCCTTGACCGCCTCACCAAGCATGCGGTGCGCATGCAGCTTCCGATTGGCGAAGAGGGCAACTTCGAAGGCGTCGTTGATCTCCTTTCCATGAAGGCCTACAAGTTCGAAGGCTCGATGGGCGAGAACGTCGTTGAGATGGAGGTTCCCGAGAACCTCAAGGCTGATGCGGCAAAGTACCGCGCCCAGCTTATCGAGGCCGTGGTGGAGCATGACGACGCGCTCATGACCGCATACCTCGACGGCAAAGAGCCGACCCTGGAGCAGCTCAAAGCAACGCTCCGCAAAGCGGTTATCGCGAACAAGATATTCCCGGTCTATACCGGTTCCGCCCTCAAGAACAAGGGCGTGCAGCTCGTGCTCGACGCCGTCGTCGACTACCTGCCCTCGCCCGTGGACATGCCGCCTATTACCGGCATCGATCCTCGCACCGGCGATGCTATACAGCGCCAGGCAAGCGATGACGAGCCTTTTACCGCCCTAGCATTCAAGCTCCAGGCCGACCCGTTCGTGGGCCAGCTGACCTTCTTCCGCGTATACTCCGGCACCATCGAGGCGGGCTCGTATTTGTATAACTCGACGACCGGCACCAAGGAGCGACTCGGCCGCATCGTGCGCCTCCAGGCAAACGAGCGCGAGGAAGTGAAGAAGGTATACGCGGGAGAAATAGCGGCAGCGGTTGGCCTTAAGGACACACGCACCTCGCATACCCTGTGCGACGAGGCAAATCCCATACAGCTCGAGCAGATCAAATTCCCGGAGCCGGTTATCTCCCTGCGCATCGAGCCGAAGACCAAGGCCGACCAGGAAAAGATGGGCATGGCGATGAAGAAGCTCGCCGACGAGGACCCGACATTTAAAGTATCGACCGACAGCGAGACCATGGAGACGCTCATCTCCGGCATGGGAGAGCTGCACCTCGAGATCCTTGTCGACCGCATGAAGCGCGAGTTCGGCGTGGAGGCCAACGTCGGCAAGCCGCAGGTGGCATACCGCGAGACCATCCAGAAGGAATCGGAGGCGGAAGGCAAATACATCAAGCAGACCGGCGGCAAGGGCCAGTACGGCCATGTGCGCCTGCGCCTGAAGCCGCTTGAGCCGCTTGATCCCGACAAGAAGGTTTCCAAGAACATCACGCGCGAGGAGCATTTCGAATTCATCAATAACATCAAGGGAGGCGTGGTTCCGAACGAATTCATCGGTCCGGTGGAGGACGGCGTGCGCGAGGCAATGGAGCGCGGCATCGTGGCCGGCTTCAAGATGGTGGACATCTCCTGCGAGCTCTACGACGGCTCCTACCACGACGTCGACTCCTCCGAAATCGCCTTTAAGATTGCGGCATCGATGGGCTTCCAGGAAGCGGCCAAGGCCGCAAAGCCGGTTCTCCTTGAGCCTATTATGAAAGTGGAGGTCGTGGTGCCTGAGAAGTTCATGGGTGACATCACCGGTTCCCTTAACTCCAAGCGCGGACAGATAGAAGGCATGGAAGAGCGCGGACTCGCCCGCGCCGTCAAGGCAAAGGTGCCGCTTTCTGAAATGTTCGGCTATACCACCGCGCTTCGCTCTATGACCGAAGGCCGCGCCAGCTTCACCATGGAATTCGACCATTACGAGGTTGTGCCTCCCAACGTCGCGGCAACTATCGTTGCAGGCCGCAAATAAGGCTTTTTTGGTTATCCACACAAGCTCCTTGTGGAGCATGACGGAAGAGCTATAGTTATGGCTATCAGGGCACGAGCGAAAGCTCGTGCCCTCTTCCGTGCCCTTTATTAATTAGCGGATAGCATTTATAAGCACCATGCAAACAAAGACCGTATCAGCCGCACTTTTTAAGGCAGCGCAGATGTTCGTTGTCGTTTTCGCGCTCCTTCTCGCATACGCGGTACTGCCGGCTCCCGCCCGCGCGGCCGGGCCGACCCAGGAACAGGTTCAGGCGGTCGTGAGCCTGCTTAAGTCCTTCGGCACCGAGCAGGCTGTGCTCGAGAACGTGCAGCTGGCGCTCAAGGGCGCCTCCCGCGAGGAGTTGCTCAAGGCTATGGCGGCGAAGATGCCTCCGCAAGGCACAGATGCAAAGCCCGGCACAATGCCTGCGGGCGCATGCGTGGCCTTTGCCCGCACCCTAGTGCGCGGCGCGGTAGGGGACGATGTCGCCAAGCTTCAGGAGTTCCTCAAGCGCACCGGCGATCTAAAGGAAGCCTCGACCACTACCTATTTCGGCCCTACAACAGAGGCCGCTCTCAAGGCATGGCAGGCTAGGGAAGGCATCGCCTCCTCCGGCGATGCGGCCTCAACCGGCTTCGGCGCCGCAGGCCCGAAGACCCGCCAGCTCCTTATGGAGCGCTGCGGCGGCACTTCCGCCAATAGCGGTGCAGGCAATTCGCAGAGCAGCCAGCCTATGGCGCGCCCGGGCCTCTCAAGCGCTTCTTCAACAACGTCGCCGGTCTGCACCCTTCGCGCAAGCAAAGAGCGTGTCTCCTCAGGCGACAGCGTTACCTTGAAGTGGGAAAGCAGGAATGCCACTGAGGTCAGCACCGCCGACGGCGGCAGAAGCACGGACCTTTCCGGCTCCGTGACCGTTACTCCGACCGAAACCACGACGTATCTAAAGAAGGTCTATAACGATAAGGGCGAAGGCCAGTGCTTTGCGACCGTTTTTGTGGGCGACGACAAGACCTCGGCTCCTGAAAAGAAGCTGGTCGTAGTGCCCGGCGCAGTAAATATAGGCCACGTCTTCTCCCTCATGGGCTCGGGCATGGCCGCGGTCATGGACGGGTATCTCTCCCTCTTCGAAAGATAGCCCTGCGCCTAGGCGCGGCGGGTTGACTGTTTTTCAGCTTCTGCTACTATTGGCTCTAAAGCGATAGGGCGTGCTTTTCTGTGCTCACTGTGTGCGTTACAAGGTCTTAAAAGTATTATTCACTAGGTATTTTATTTATGGCAGATTCATTTGACAGGACAAAGCCGCACGTAAACGTCGGCACCATCGGTCACGTCGACCACGGAAAGACGACGCTTACCGCGTCGATTCTCCACGTGCTCGACCTCGCTAAGGGCCAGGGCTACGGCGCGCGCGTCGAGGCCGTCGACGGCATCGACAACGCTCCCGAGGAAAAGGCCCGCGGCATTACCATCGCGCTCCACCACTCGGAGTACGAGACGCCGAACCGCCACTACGCCCACATCGACGCTCCGGGCCACGCGGACTACATCAAGAACATGATCACCGGAGCCGCCCAAATGGACGGCGCCATCCTCGTGGTTGCCGCGACTGACGGCGCAATGCCCCAGACACGCGAGCACATCCTCCTCGCCAAGCAGGTCGGCGTGCCGAAGATCATCGTCTTCCTCAACAAGGTGGACATGGTCGACGACAAGGACCTCGTAGACCTCGTGGAAGAGGAAGTGAAGGACCTCCTCAAGAAGCAGGGCTACACCGACTCTCCGGTCATCCGCGGCTCGGGCCTCAAGGCTCTTGAAGCAAAGACCCTCGACGACGAGTGGGCGAAGAAGGTGCTTGAGCTCGTAAACACGCTCGACACCTACATCCCGATGCCGACCCGCGAGCTCGACAAGCCGTTCCTTATGCCGGTTGAAGACATCTTCTCTATAGAAGGACGCGGCACGGTGGTTACCGGCCGCATCGAGCGCGGCGTCATCAAGGTAGGCGAGGAAGTCGAGATCGTCGGCCTCGTTCCGACCGCAAAGACAACCATTACCGGCATCGAGATGTTCAACAAGCAGCTCGACCAGGGCCAGGCAGGCGACAACGCGGGCCTTCTCCTGCGCGGTACCGCCAAGGATGACATCCACCGCGGCCAGGTGCTTTCGAAGCCCGGCTCCGTTACCCCCCACACCGAGTTCGAGGGCGAGGTATACGTCCTCAACAAGGAGGAGGGCGGCCGCCACACGCCGTTCTTCACCGGCTACAAGCCCCAGTTCTACATCCGCACGACCGACGTTACCGGCGAGGTAACCCTTCCGGCAGGCGTAGAAATGGTCATGCCGGGCGACACCATCACCTTCAAGGTCAAGCTCACGGCGCCGGTTGCGCTCGAGGCGCAGACCCGCTTCGCGGTTCGCGAGGGCGGCAAGACCGTCGGTGCAGGCGTTGTGACGAAAATTGTTGCTTAAGCAACAATTTTAAATCAAAAAGACGTTGCTGAAAAAGTCCCGCGTAGGCGGGACTTTTTCGTGTTGCAATTATTCGTAATCTAGGCCATAGTGATGAGCGTTCCCATTATCTGTAAGCGTAAGCTAACCGAGTATAGGTTACCTGGAGAACAGGAGAACTAGACTCAAAGCAGACAACTCGTTGTCTGCCAATAAAAAAGTATGGCTACCGAACCAATAGCAGAGAAGAAAGCAGCTCCTAAGCGCGCACGCCGCGCAGCCGCCCCGGCCGCAGTCCAGCGCCTTCGCATCAAGGTCCGCGCGTACGAGCACAAGGTGCTTGATGCGAGCATCAAGCAGATACTCGACACCGCGCTTCGCTACGACGCGAAGGTCGCAGGCCCGATACCGCTGCCGACCGAGATAAAGAAGTACACGGTCAACCGCTCGACCTTCGTCTACAAGGACGCGCGCGAGCAGTTCGAGATGCGCATCCATAAGCGCGTCATCGACATCCTCGATCCGTCTGCCAAGGTCATCGAGGCTCTCACGAACCTCTCACTTCCTTCCGGTGTCACTATCGACGTAAAAATGGCATAGCGTTAGCTAGGACATTTTTACAAATCAAAAAGAATGGCATTCGAAAAACTCCCGCTTCGGCGGGAGTTTTTGTTTTTGTGGAAAATTTTATTGACTAAAGATGAGCAATTCATATACTTAGAACAAGACGCTCAGTACGGTTTTGTCCTTTAGTCGCGACACATAGGCGTTAATTTCGCCCGAACTATAGGTCGGGTTTTTTGTTCCGTTTGCAGCCCACAGGGCACACTCTGCAAGCTGAGCAAAGAAATTGGAACGAAAAGGCCTCCGCGCGGAGGCCTTTTCGTGTATGTAACCTTTTGCGTCGTGCCCGGTTCTCATAAACGGACTGACTGACAGCGGAGGTCTGCGATGGGAAACCATATAGCGCGCTCGCTTACGGTACTCTCGCATCCTTCCTGAGCCTCTGTTTTTACACGCTCTCCCACTCCATCATTCCATCTAGTTCTTTCTTCTCTTTTTTCCCCACCCTCCTCTCCCTCCCCATCCGCCTCATCATTTTTGATGAGGCTTTATTCTTGCCCTTATTTTCTACCAAGTATGGTTTTTGATCTGTCTTTTTGCTAGACGTACTATAAAGAACAGACTAATAGCGAGAAAAACAATTACGCCTATAAGACATTCAAAAAATGGAGCCTCAACCAATGATATGCCAGCTATCATCAAGCTAACAACGGTTAAGATCATAGGAAGTAGAAGGGTAAGAGGCCTTTGAAACATTGGATCAGGAGGATTTGAGGGACTAGTAAATGCAAAGAAGTTATTTTTGAAATATTCAGAAGCCATAAGAGAAAAAGGTTTTTGAATGTTTTTACGCTCTCGGAATTGCTCAGGCACCCACTTATGCAGCCATTTAAACCAAAGGAAATCTGTAAATAAATTATAACCAAATCCCATTAAAAAGGCACTTATAAGAAATATAAATCCAATTATCTCAAAAATGTTCATATACTAAGTTTATCATCACTATTTGCATAAATTAAGGCTCTGATGTATATTCTTTGGGACTCTACATAAGAGTTGATCCGCGTCCCAGGCCTTGGGCCAAGCAGAGGGACCTACAGACAACATAGCGGGAAAATCCCCCGATATAACTGTCGCTCCGTTCGGAGAAGAAAATACATTTTCTTCTCACTCACTACGCTAAGTTATGAAATTCATCCTTGGAACAAAGGGCAAAATGACTACTGTCTATACCGAAGAGGGACAGGCTTTTGCCGCTACCGTCATAAACGCCGCTCCTAACCTGGTAACCCAGATAAAGACGGTGGAGAAGGACGGCTATTCCGCAGTCCAGATCGGCGGCGTCGAGACGACCCCCAAGCACGTCAGCAAGGCGCAGATGGGCCACACGAAGGGCAAAGCGCTCCGCCATTTCCGCGAGATCAATCTCAAGGGCGGCGCGGCAGATGTTGAGGTCGGCGCAGTCGTAGACCTCTCCGCATTCGCAGTAGGGGAGAAGGTAACCGTTTCGGCTATTTCCAAGGGCCGCGGCTTCCAGGGCGTCGTTAAGCGCCACGGCTTCCACGGCGGTCCTCGCTCCCACGGCCAGAAGCACTCCGAGCGCGCACCGGGCTCCATAGGCGGCTCAGGCGGCCGCGCGGGAGGCCGCGTTGCCAAGGGCATGCGCATGGCGGGCCGCATGGGTTCTGACCGCGTAACCGTCCGCAACCTTCCGATACTCCAGATACTTCCCGAGACCAACGAGCTCGTTCTCGCAGGCGCCGTTCCCGGCCGCCGCGGTACGGTAGTTGAGATCCGCGGCACTGCTGCAACATCATAATTTTTATGGCTACCACTACCAAAACAAAGAAAGTAGAGAAGGCCGCTCCGGCCGGCAACAAGATGGAGGCTTCCGTCTTCAACAAGGACGGCAAGTCGGCCGGCACCTTCATGCTTCCGGAGAACATCTTCGGACTTCCTTGGAATGCCGACCTCGTGCACCAGGTGGTTACCGCGATGCAGGCCAATGCTCGCGGCCCGGTCGCTCATACTAAAGACCGGGGCGAGGTTCGCGGCGGCGGCAAGAAGCCTTGGAAGCAAAAGGGCACCGGCCGCGCCCGCCATGGCTCCTCGCGCTCTCCTATATGGAAGGGCGGCGGCGTTACCCACGGTCCTCGCAACGAGAAGATCTACGCCCAGAAGATAAACCGCCAGGCCCGCCAGAAGGCGCTCCTCGTGACCCTTTCCCGCAAGTACAAGGACGGGGAGGTGCTCTTTATAGACTCGCTTGAGTTGAGCAGCCCGAAGACCGCACAGGCCAAGATACTCCTTGCAGCGCTCGGCAAGACCTTCTCCGGCCTTTCGAAGGCAAAGAACGCCGCGCTTATCGCTATTCCGCGCGTGCATGTTGCAACGCAGAAGAGCTTCCAGAACTTCGGTAATGTCGAGATGGTGGAGGTGCGCAACCTGAACCCGGTATCGGTCCTCTCCAGCAAGTACCTCATCATTGCAGAGCCGGCCGCCGCTATGGAGACCTTGGGCGCTAAGAAGGTGGTAAAGAAATAATATGAAACGCTCTCACACCCACATACTGCTCTCGCCCCGCATCACGGAAAAAGGCGCATACCTTTCTGAGCATAGCGTCTATGTCTTCAACGTGGCGATGGATGCCAACAAGAAGGAGATTGCGGATGCGGTGCAGACCGTCTACAAGGTCACTCCTCGCTTCGTACGCATTGTCGCTGTTCCCCGCAAGGCAGTGCTCACCCGCCGTACTAACCGCAAGGGCAAAACTAGCGCAGGAAAGAAGGCATACGTGTTCCTCAAGAAGGGGGAGACCATCGAGCTGGTCTAAATTTATTTAGACCAATTAAAAAAGAGATTTTATGAAACACTACCGACCATATACTAAATCGCGCCGCGGCATGACCACGGTAACCTTCCGCGGCAAGCTCACAACCAACGAGCCGCACAAGGCGCTTACGAAGGGCGGGCGCCGCGGTTCCGGCCGCGACAACGCGGGCCGCATTTCGGTGCGCCACAAGGGCGGCGGCCACAAGCGCATGTTCCGCGAGGTGGACTTTTTCTACGACAAGCAGGTTCCGGCCAAGGTAGAGACCGTCGAGTATGATCCGAACCGTTCTGGCTTCATCGGCGTGCTGGTGTACCGCGACGGCGAGCGCCGCTACGCGCTTCTCCCGCAGACCGCCCGGGTAGGGGACGTTATCGAGACCGCGACTGAGGCTGCAGCCACTCCGGGCAATCGTATGCCGCTTAAGAATGTTCCGATCGGCGCATTCGTATACAACGTCGAGATAAAGCCGGGCAACGGCGCCAAGCTTGGCCGCGCGGCAGGCACGCACATTGAGGTTATCGCGCGCGACGGCGGCTATGTAGACCTTAAGATGCCGTCTTCGGAGGTGCGCAAGGTGCTTGAGACCTGCTGGGCAACCCTCGGCGAAGTTTCCAACCCTGAGAACAAGCTCATGAACCTCGGCAAAGCAGGCCGCAGCCGCTGGCTCGGCATCCGCCCGACCGTTCGCGGCACTGCAATGAACCCGGTTGACCACCCGTACGGCGGAGGCGAAGGCCGCCAGGGCCGCGGTACGCGTCGCGCGAAGTCCATGTGGGGCAAGCCCACCGGCAAGGGCCAGAAGTCTCGCCGCCCGAAGAAGTACTCCAACTACCTCATTGTTTCCCGCCGCAAAGTCGGCAAGCGCGGAGCACAGCAGTAAAAATCAAACACAAAAAAGAGAACGCCCCGGCAAAATGCCGGGGCGATTTTCGTTACATGATACGGGTTACTATAGTGTTTCTGTCCGCCAACAGGTCTTTATTTGGCTTGAAGACAAATATCCACCCGCTCTTCGCGGCGCTCACCCTTTCAGCAAGTTCGAGCGATTCGTTGTCGTTGAGAAAGCGATACGAATGGTCGTTTTTCTCGACAGCGATCTTTTCCTTGGCCTTGATCGCGCGCAAAAGCGCCGATATGGAATGTTCTATGGCGGTCTCTTTCGCGCGCCTCTTACTGTCGCCGATATTCCGCAGCTGGCGCCGATACCACCAGCGCATAAGGCGACCGTTCCGAGGCCGGCCAAGGGCATCGAGCGTCGCGCCATATTTTTTCTCGAGCTGCTCGGCTTCTCGCACGCGTGCCGTAACCGATTCGTCATTATCGCAGAACCGGACGCATGTCTTGATGCCGGGCGAGACTTCCTGTCCCGTCCGAAGGGCTAGCTCGAGATTGTCTTTCACACGCTCCCGTATTTGATTACGCAGAACATCGAGCGAATGAGTCCTCCCTCCGTCCACGTGAAAGTACTCCGCCTGTACGATATTGGCTGACGCTATCACAGCAACCTCCTAGGTTGGGGAATCCGCGGCCGACTATAGCACAATTTGACTATCCCAGCCTTATCCTGTACTATCCCTGTACTCCCGTGTCGCAAGGTTTGAGCGCTCTCTGCTCAAACGGACAGGGGCTTTAATTTTGGAAATATGGCACGCAGCCTCAAAAAAGGACCATACGTAGACGAAAAGCTCCTCAAGAAGATTGAGGGCAAAAAAGCTCAAGGATCTGAGCTTATTAAGACGTGGGCGCGCCGCAGCCAGATAGCCCCCGAAATGGTCGGCTTCAAGTTCGGCGTCCACAACGGCAAGACGCACGTTGAGGTGCTCGTGAGCGAGGACATGGTCGGGCACCGCCTGGGCGAGTTCTCTCCCACGAAGAAGTTCCAGCGCCACGGCGGCAAGATGCAGAAGGAGATGGAGACCAAGGCCAAGGAGGCCGAGATCGCGGCAGCGGGCGCGGCCAAGGCTGCGGCTGATGCGGCGGGCGGCAAGGCTGGCGCTCCGGCAGGCAAGAAATAGAAATTATATGAATAATTTATATTATCGTCGCTCGCTCGGAAAAGAAAACAAGTTTTCATTTCTCTCACTCGCTAGATAATAATTATATGTCAGACGCAACCGCATCACTCAAGAACTACCGCCAGTCGCCCCGCAAGGTGCGCCTCATTGCCGACCTCATCCGCGGCAAGTCCGTCGAGCGCGCGCTCGCGCTTCTTGCCACGCTCCCGAAGCGCGGCTCCGACCCGATGGCAAAGCTGGTTAAGTCCGCTATTGCAAACAGCAAGGATGTTGCGGCCTCCGAGCTCTACATTTCAAGCATCCAGGTGAACGGCGGCATCGTCTTCAAGCGCTCCATGCCCCGCGCCCGCGGCAGCTCGTCCCCGATACGCAAGAAGTCCAGTCATATCACCCTCGCCCTTTCCCGCAAGGCCGCGAAAGCCCAATAACTATATGTCTAAAGTCGTAAACCCATTTGCCCATAGGCTCGGAATACTGCGTGACTGGCGTCACCGCTGGTTCGCTACCGGCGCCAAGTACCAGCAGTACCTCAAGGCCGATATCCTCCTGCGCGAATTTTTGCAGAAGGAGCTTCGCGGCATGTACATCGGCGCCCTGGAGATAGAGCGCAACGAAAAGCAGCTGCGCGTTATCATCAAGACCTCGCGCCCGGGCATCATCATCGGCCGCTCCGGCGAGGGCTCGACCAAGCTCAAGGACAAGATCGTCGCCTTCCTTAAGAAGCGCAAGCTCCAGGTCCCTGAGATCAAGCTCGATATCGAGGAAATTCGCAGCCCTGAGTCCAGCGCGGCAATAGTCGCATACATGGTGGTTGAGAGCCTCGAGAAGCGCATGCCGTTCCGCCGCGTGCTCAAGCAGACCATCGAGAAGGTGATGGCCAACCGCGACGTGAAGGGAGTGCGCATCGGCGTTTCCGGCATGCTCGGCGGCGGCTCCATGTCCCGCACCGAGGAGCTCAAGAAGGGCCGCATCCCGCTCCAGACGTTCCGTTCGGATATCGACTATGCCAAGGAGCGCGCGAACCTTCCGCTCGGCGTCATCGGCGTCAAGGTTTGGATATACCGCGGCGAGGTCTTTGCAGCCACCGGCAAGGATGGCGGCAAAGACAAATAAAAAAGTGCCGAGGATTGAATCAACACCATGTTATTCCCCAAAAAAGTAAAATTCAGGAAGTGGCACACGATGCGCCACAATGCCAAGAAGGGCAAAGTCGCTACCCGCGGCATTACCGTTGCCTTTGGTTCCCACGGCCTCAAGGCGATGACCCACGCCCGCCTGCGCTCCAACCAGCTCGAGAGCGCCCGCAAAGTGGTGGTCCGCAGCCTCGGCAAGACCGGCAAGATGTGGCTGCGCGTATTCCCCGACAAGCCGTTCACCCAGAAGCCGCCGGAAGTGAAGCTCGGCAAGGGTAAGGGCGATCCGGTCGGCTACGAGGTGGAAGTATGGCCGGGCCGCGTACTGTTCGAAGTGGACGGCGTTGCCGGACCCCTCGCCAAGGAGACGCTCGAGAAGGCAGGGAAGAAGCTGCCGCTCAAGACCAAGGTGGTCACCAGACACTAATATGACCAAGAAGAACTCGCTCAAGAACCATAACCAGGACGATCTTCTCAAGATCGTTGCCGATAAGCGCGAAGAGCTCCGCGGCTTGCGCTTTTCCGCTTCCGGTAGTAAAAATCGCAATGTAAAGCTCGCCCGCACGCTCCGCAAAGACGTCGCGCGCGCCATGACAGAGCTCGCCGCGCAGAAGGCCGCGGCAAAGAAATAATATGGAAACCAAAACCGTACATAAGAAGACGCTTCGCGGCACCGTAGTCTCGGCTAAAATGCAGGACACGGCGGTAGTTGCCGTATCCCGCTACGTGAAGCATCCGAAGTACAAGAAGTACATGAAGTCGACCAAGCGCTACCACGCCCACAATCCGGGCAACCGCGCGCAGGAAGGGGAGGCGGTTACCATCCGCTCGTGCCGCCCTATGTCGAAGCTCAAGTCCTTCGAGATAGTGTTCGAAAACTAATATGATACAAGACCGCTCACTCGTTGTTGTTGCAGATAATTCCGGCGCCAAGATCGGCCGCGTTTTCAAAGTGCTTGGCGGTTCCAAGAAGCGCTACGCGGAAATCGGCGAGCTCGTGGTCATTTCGGTGCAGTCGGCCGAGCCGCGCAAAGCCGTTAAGAAGAAGGACATCCTGCGCGCCGTCGTCGTGCGCCAGAAGAAGGCCATGCGCCGCAAGGACGGCTCGTACATCCGCTTCGACGAGAACGCGGTCGTCATACTGGACACCGCCGGCAAGGACAAGAAGGAGCCTAAGGCAGGCCGCATCTTCGGCCCTATCCCGCGCGAGCTCCAGGAGCTCGGCTACCAGACCATCATTTCCCGCGCTCCGGAGGTTGTGTAAAAATTTTAATTTTTACACCAATAAAAAAGAAACGTATGAATACCATGCATGTAAAAAAAGGCGATACGGTAACGGTCCTCTCGGGCAACGAGAAGGGCAAGAGCGGCAGGGTCGTAAAGACCTTCCCGAAGCTTGGCCTCGTGCTCGTTGAGGGTGTGGGCATGCGCAAGAAGCACCAGAAGCCCCGCCGCGAAGGGCAGAAGGGCCAGATAATCGACAAGCATTTCCCGATACACGCCAGCAACGTCGGTCCGAAGAAATAGAAATTTTATGAAAAATTTATATTATCGTCGCTCGCTCGGAAATGAAAACAAGTTTTCATTTCTCTCGCTCGCTAGATAATAATCCACCACCATGGCTAAACTCATTCAAGAACAGCAGAAGACGGCATTCGCGGAGCTCAAGGGCACTCTTGGGTGGGTGAATGTCATGCAGACCCCCAAGGTGGAGAAGGTAGTTATTTCCGTTGGTACCGGCTCAACCAAAGATAAGAACAAGATCGAGCTCATCGCCAATCGGCTGGAGAAGATAACCGGACAGAAGCCGGCTCCCCGCGCCGCCAAGAAGGCCATCGCCACCTTCAAGACCCGCGTGGGCGACAAGATAGGCTACCAGGTAACGATGCGCGGCAAGCGCGCTGAGGATTTCCTCAACCGCCTCGTGCACATCGCGCTTCCTCGCACCAAGGACTTCAAGGGTATCGAGACTTCCGCTATCGACGAGATGGGCAACTACACGCTTGGTATCAAGGAGAACACGGTATTCCCGGAGACCGCCGACGAGGAGCTTAAGGATGTCTTCGGCATGTCGGTCACGGTTGTGACGGGCGCCAAGAACAAGGACGAAGCGAAAGCATATCTCACACACCTCGGCTTCCCATTCAAGAAATAGTTTTTAAAATCACGAAGGGCCCGCGGGAGATGGTCATCCCGCGGGCCCTTTGATTTTTCTTCGCAGAAGGTTGAACACCCCCATCGCCATTGCCACAAGGATGATGCCCATCCCGGTGATGCCGGCCGCCCTATCGGCTGGAAGATGGTGGATGAAGAACATTCCCAAGCCGTCTAACGCCAGCGCCGCGCCTCCGAGGATAACAAGCGTCATGCCTATTAATCCGATCAGGGCGAAGAATACGCGTATTTTCGACAACGGCCTCCGTTCAGGAGGCGCCAGTGCAACCATGGCAGTTTCCTCCAACGGGCCGACCAACTACCCTCAGTTTTCTATATCTCGGCTCCCTGTCAAGCCGGATTTGACTTATATGCCCATATCGCGTATATTTTGCCGAGCCCATCAGGGCTCCTTTTTTCTGTTAGGTGCCGCTTAGTCGCAAGGCGAGGCAAACCGGCAGAATCATAACTTCCTAGGTAAGGGGAGTACCCCCGGCCGGTCCGGGGGACCTAATTACACAATGGCAAAAAAGTCTACAGTCGCGCGCTCAAACCGCCCTCCGAAATTCAAATCGAGGGTTGTTAACCGTTGCTTCCGCTGCGGCCGCAAGCGCTCCTTCATGCGCGACTTCGGCATGTGCCGCGCCTGCTTCCGCGAGGCGGCTAATGAGGGCCTCATCCCGGGCGTCCGCAAGTCATCCTGGTAATCAATCGTATGGTAACTGACCCTATCGCAGATTTTCTCGTCCGCATCCGCAACGCCTCCATGGCGCGCAAGGAGTCCGTTGTCGTGCCCGCATCCAAGATGACCCGCGCCCTTTCCGAAGTGCTCGAGCGCGAGGGCTACATCGGCGCGGTAGATAAGCGCGCGAAGAACAATCTCCTTTCCATCATGCTCGTCTACAAGGGCGGCCGTCCGGCTATCGGCGGCGCCAAGCGCATCTCGAAGCCCTCGCGCCGCATGTACATGGGCGTGCGCGACGTGCAGCCGGTCAAGCGCGGCCACGGCCTCCTCGTGCTTTCGACGCCTGAAGGCATCCTCACCGGCAAGGAAGCGCGCGCAAAGCGCGTCGGCGGCGAGGCCCTGTTCGAAATCTGGTAATCATGTGTAACCCGTCTTCCATAAAACCTGTATGTCACGCCTAGCTAAACGCCCAATAGCCGTCCCGGCCAAGACCGAAATAACCATTTCGGGCGATTTGGTTACCGTAAAGGGACCGAAGGGCACGCTCATGCGCCCGGGCCACCGCCTCATTTCCATCGAGAAGGTTCCTGAGGGCGTGCAGGTCGCGATGAAGAAGGACACGCTCGAGGCTCGCGCGCTTGTCGGCAGCTATGCTTCGCACATCCGCAACATGATAGAGGGCGTCGGCACCGGCTTCACCAAGAAGCTTGCTATCGAGGGCGTCGGCTACAAGTGGGATGTCGCAGGGAAGACCTTGAACCTCAGCCTCGGCTTCTCGCACCCGGTCAAGATGAGCATCCCGGAAGGCCTTACCGTAACGGTAGAGAAGGGCGCACTTTCCATAACCGGTTTCGATAAGGAGCTCGTCGGCCAGTTCGCGGCTAATGTACGCGCGCTCAAGGTTCCGGAGCCGTACAAGGGCAAGGGCATCCGCTACGACGGCGAGGTTATCCGCCGCAAGCAGGGCAAGAAGGCCGCGTAGTTCCGAGCTTGCGAGGAAAGATCTAAAAGACCAATATGAACAAAAGCATTACTAAAACTATAAGCCGCTCACGCCGCCATGCGCGCATTCGTGCCCGCGTCATGGGCACCGCCGCGCGCCCGCGCCTGGCCGTGTACAAGTCCAACCGCTATCTGCACGCGCAGGTCATCGATGACGAGGCAGGGAAGACCATCGTAGCCGGCAGCACGAAGGGCATGAAGGCCAAGAAGACCGATGCGGCAAAAGCGCTCGGCATGGCGCTCGCCAAGGCGGCCTCGGCGGCGGGCATTAACGAAGTAGTGTTCGATCGCGGCGGCTTCCGCTACACCGGACGCGTAGCGGTGCTTGCGACCGCAGCCCGCGAAGGAGGCCTCAAATTTTAAACTATATGGATACCCCTGAAGAAAAAGTAATAGACACCAATACAGAAGCGGCCCCAGAGGTTGCGGCTGAAGCTGCTGCTCCTGTGGCTGCATCTGAGGCGCCTGCACGCGCTCCTCGCGCCGGCGGTGACCGCCGCGGCCGCCAGGGCGGTCGCCCCGGAGGCCGTCCGGGCGCACGTGGCCCTCGCCCCGAGCGCAAGACCGAGTTCGACCAGCGCATGATAAACATCCGCCGCGTATCCCGCGTTATCGCGGGCGGCCGCCGGTTCTCCTTCAGCGTTTCCATAATCATCGGCAATAAGAAGGGCCGCGTCGGCGTCGGCGTCGGCAAGGCAGGGGACACCACCCTCGCGATAGACAAGGCGGTGCGCGACGCCAAGAAGCACATGATAACCGTGTCGCTCACCAAGGATTCTTCCATTGCCCATGATGTGAACGCCAAGTTCAACGCCTCGCGCGTATCCCTCATGCCGGCTCGCGGCCGCGGCCTTGTCGCAGGCTCCTCGGTTCGTCCTGTGCTTGAGCTTGCCGGCATCACGAACATCGTTGCGAAGGTCCACTCCGGCAGCAAGAACGGCCTTAACAATGCCCGCGCTGCGGTAGAGGCTCTTAAATCATTGAAAGCGTAGCATTTTAATGATTTAACAATCAAAAAGAGACTCAAATTTATGCAACTCCACGAACTCAAGCGGGCAACCCCCAACAAAAGCGAGAAGCGCGTCGGACGCGGCGGCGGCCGGGGCAAGACCTCCGGACGCGGCACCAAGGGCCAGAAGGCCCGCGCGGGCCACTCGATCATGCCCGCCATTCGCGAGCAGCTTAAGAAGCTTCCGAAGCTCCGCGGGCGCGGCATAGGCGGTTTGCGCAGCATCAAGGACAAGCCGTCCGTCGTTAACGTGGCGCTTCTGGAGAAGATGTTCGCGCCGGGCGACACTATCACTCCGAAAGTCCTCATCGAGCGCGGCGCGGTCCGCGAGACAGGCGTCGTCAAGATCCTCGGCGACGGAGAGCTCACGAAGAAGCTCACCATATCCGGATGCTCGGTTTCCGGCTCGGCTCGCGCTAAGATAGAGAAGGCTGGCGGTTCCGTCAGCGCATAAACACCCATGAATGCATTCATAGAACGGCTTACCCTCCTCCTCGCAGACAAGTCGTTGCGCAACCGGCTCCTCTTCGTGCTCGGCGCGCTCGCGGTCTTCCGCGTGCTTGCCGCTATTCCGATCCCCGGCGTCAATCCGGCTCAGCTGGAGCTTTTCTTTTCCAATAACCAGTTCTTCGGCCTGCTCAACCTCTTCTCCGGCGGCGGCCTCTCGAGCCTTTCCATCGTGATGCTGGGCGTGGCTCCCTACATCACCGCATCCATCATCATGCAGCTCCTTACAATGATGGTGCCGAAGCTCAAGCAGCTGTATCAGGAGGAGGGGGAGGCGGGCCGCCAGCGCTTCAGCCAGTACACGCGCATGCTGAGCGTTCCGATAGCGGTAACGCAGGGCATCAGCTTCCTTTTGATACTTGAGCGCCAGGGCGTGCTGGGCGCGCTTTCCCCAATGCAGTTCCTCGTGAACCTGCTTGTCATTACCGCGGGCTCGGTGCTTCTCATGTGGATAGGCGAGCTCATCTCGGAATTCGGCCTAGGCAACGGCGTTTCGCTTATCATCTTCGCAGGCATCGTGTCGCGCCTTCCGCAGGACATCAGCCAGGCGCTGTTCTCGTTCGATGCGGCGCAGATCCCCGTATATGCGGCCTTCCTCGCTGCGGCTATCGCCATCATCGCGGCGGTCGTTACCGTGAGCGAAGCGGAGCGTCCGGTGCCGGTTACTTATGCCAAGCGCGTGCGCGGCATGAAGTTCTTCGGCGGCGCCTCCACCTATCTTCCGCTTCGCCTCAACCAGGCCGGGGTCATTCCGATCATCTTCGCATTGTCCCTGCTCCTCATCCCGCAGATGTTCGCGAGCTTCTTCGCCACTTCAAGCAATGCGGTCCTGCTCGCCATTTCATCCTCTATTCTGGGCGCGTTCCAGAACCTGCTCCTGTACGGCAGCCTCTACTTCGTCTTCGTGTTCCTCTTTACCTACTTCTACACCGCCGTCACGTTCGACCCTAACCAGATCTCGGAGAACCTCCAGAAGAACGGCGCGTTCATTCCGGGCGTACGCCCGGGCGGCTCCACCGCAGAGCACTTGGCGAAGATAATCACGCGCATCACGTTCGTGGGCGCGCTCTTCCTGGCTATCATTGCGGTCCTGCCTATATTCATGCAGTACGTCACCGGCATCTCGACGCTCGCGCTCGGCGGCACCGCGCTCCTCATCGTCGTTTCGGTAATCCTCGATCTTGCGCGCCGCATAGATGCGCAGATTTCCATCCGCGAGTACTAAAAATCCGTATGCAAGGCAAATTTATTCTCGTTATCGGCCCTTCCGGTAGCGGGAAAAGCGCCCTGTTGAGCTATCTGCACGAACAGATGCCCGAACTTATATTTCCGCGCTCCTGCACGACCCGTACGCCCCGCCCCGGCGAAGTCGAAGGAGAAAAGTATTTTTTCATAACCAAGGAGGAATTCGAAAAAAGAGAAGTTGCCGGAGACTTTTTGGAGTGGGCTTCGTATGGAGGTAACTACTACGGCACGCTCAAGGGAGAGATACTCCCGGCGCTCGAACAGGGTAAGAATGTGGTCCGCGAGGTCGAAGTACAGGGCGCCCGCCAGATACAGACGGCAGTTCCGGCCGATATACTGCGCATGATATTTATCGATGCCGGTTCTTGGGAGGATCTTGAACAGCGCATCCGCTCCCGGGCCCCTATTACGGAAGTGGAGCTCCTGGCGCGCCGCAAGCGGTACGAGGATGAGACAGCCTTCAAGGCTCAGGCAACAGCTGTTATCCGCAATCCCAATGGGGGACTGGAGCAGGCAAAGCAGGAATTCGTGCGGGTTATCCGGGAGTTCGTCTCGTGATACGATGGCGGATATGGAACAACAGACAGTCATATTTTTGGGCCCGCAGGGAAGCGGCAAGGGGACGCATGCCACGATGTTCGATGCCGATCTCAAGCGCCTCGACCCGTCGCGCCCGGTCGTCCATTTCGAGATGGGAAAGAACCTGCGCGACCTCGCGGGCCGCGACACCCACACCTCCCGGCTCATGCAGGAGATCATGGCGCGCGGCGACCTCATACCGTTCAACATAAGCAGCAGCGTATTCTCGCAGTACCTGATCGAGAATATGAAGGGCGACGAGCATCTGGTGACCGACGGCTTTCCGCGCTCGGAAACGCAGATGGACGTGGTGGACGCAACGATGGCCTTCTACAAGCGGCCGTCGTGCACGGTGGTACATATCGATATCTCAGACGAGGAGGGCGTAAAGCGCCTCATCAAGCGCGCGCGCGCCGATGACACCGAGGACATTATCCGCAAGCGCCTCGCCTGGACCCGCGCCGAATGGATGAAGATCCGCGCCCGCCTCGATGGCAACCCGATATACAAGGTGGTCGAGATACAGGGCGAGCGCAGCATCGAGGACGTGCATGCGGACATTCTCTCAAAGCTCGGGCTTTCATGATAGCGAAGACGCAAAAAGAAATAGACGGCCTGCGCGAGGCGGGCAGGCGCATGGCGCAGGTGGTGCGCGAGGTGCTGGAGAAGGTCGCGCCCAATGTGTCTTCGATGGAGCTTGAGGAAGTTGCCCGCGCGGCCACGAAGCGGCTTGACGCAAAGCCGTCGTACCTCGGCTACAAGACCAAGGGAGAAAAAAAGTACCCTGCGGCCCTGTGCGTTTCCATAAACGACGATATCGCGCATAGCCCGCCTTCGCCTGACAAAATCTTGCGCGCGGGAGACGTGGTTTCAATCGATTTCGGACTCTCGTATCAGGGATATTTTATGGACACGGCGCATACGGTCGCGGTGGGGAAGGCCGATGCCAAGGGCCAGAATCTTATAGCAGGCACTGAGGAAGCGCTTGAAGCGGCTATCGCGGCCGCGAAAGCGGGCGGTTACACCGGCGACATAGGCGCTGCGGTCGAGGCGGCGGCCAAGCGCTATAAGCTCGGCATCGTTAAGGACCTTCGCGGCCACGGCGTGGGAAAGGCGGTGCATGAAGAGCCGAGCATTTTGAATTATGGCAAGGCAGGAACGGGGGAGAAAATGCCGGAGGGATTGGTTATCGCGATCGAGCCTATCTTCGC
This sequence comes from Minisyncoccota bacterium, assembly GCA_035546615.1. Classification (GTDB taxonomy): domain Bacteria; phylum Patescibacteriota; class Minisyncoccia; order Phycocordibacterales; family SBAW01; genus GWA1-54-10. Next base: position 133,056 of record DASZWM010000003.1, on the reverse strand, counting down.
CGAAGGCTCCGGAGCGATGAAGGACAAGGGCGACGGCTACACCTACAGCACTAAAGACGGTTCGCGCGCCGCGCATTCGGAACATACGATCTTGCTTACGAAGGACGGCCCTGAGGTTTTGACGCAATTGTAATCACGTTTACTCGGCGGATGGTATACTTTCCGCATGGAAGTGAAAGGCGCTGGGAGCCTTGAAATTCGCGCGGCCTCTGACGCCGCGCGCCAGGAAATAGAGAGCCTGAAGGCGCGTGCGGCCGAGCTTGAGGCGGGCCTCAAGCGCGAAGGCGTGCCGCAGGAGGCCGCTCCGAGCGCGGCCGCCCAGCAGGCGGTCGTCGAGAAATGGAGCCGGGAGGTGTCGCCGCAACGGACACTGGACGCGCAGGTGCTCGCGCATCCTGAGGCTTTTACCCTGCAGCTGAGCCCAGAGGAGCACGACGCTCAGATGGGCGGCGTTATCGCGATACTGCAGGCGCACGGCGTAAGTCGCGCTATTGCCGCCGCCGAAGCCACCGGCAATGCGCATCTCATAGACGACTTCCACCGTATTCTCGTCGAATACATAAAAGAAGGATTGCCCGCCAAGGAAGCGGATAAGCGGCAGTATCGCGCCGCTCTGGGGATGACGCTTTATGAAGTGACCCTGCCGGGGAGCGCTGACGCGGAAAAGCCGACCGACCCTTCGCGGGCCGTGCACGACTACATATCGCTTATGGAGCAGTTCTATCGCGGCATGCTCCAGATGGATGCGGCGCACGACGAGTATTTCTCGTTCGAGATAGCGAACCCCGCTGGCGCCAAGGAAACGAGCCTGTATGTGGCCGTGCCCCGCGCCCGGAAGGAGCTGTTCGAGAAGCAGCTGCTCAGCCTGTACCCGGCCGCGCGGCTTATCGAGCGCCCGGACGACTACAACGCCTTCGCGCCCGGCTCGCAGGTGGCTGCGGCGGCCGCGACGCTTGAACACCGGCCGATATACTCTTTGCGCACATACGAGTCGTTCCCGAACGATCCGCTCGACGTGCTTCTGAACTCGTTCTCAAAGCTTGACGCCGCGGCGGAGGGGGCAGCCGTGCAGTTTATCGTTTCCCCGCAGGATTTCGGCCTGCTCAAGAAATATCGCTACGCGCTTGAACAAGTACGCGCCGGCGTGCCGCTTAAGACCGCGACCAATATCAAGTCGGGCGCCGCCGGATTCTTTACGGACCTCTTTTCTTCTTCAAAAAAGCTCGCCGCCGACGAGCGGCCCGGCGCGGACGATCCGCGCATCAAGAACATCGAAGCCAAGGTTGCGAGCCCGATCCTCCACGCCAATATTCGCATTGTCGCTTCCGCGGCAACCGGGGAGCGCGCGCAGGCGATACTGGGCGATATTGAAGGGCCGTTCCGGCAGTTTACCGATACGGCGGGCAACGGCCTGGAATTCGCGGGTATTCCTGCGCGCAAGCTCAGAAATTTTGTCCACGCCTTTTCATATCGGACCCTGGATGCCGCTACCGCCATGCCGCTTTCGGCCGCCGAGCTCGCAACTTTGGCGCATATGCCCGGCGCGGGCAGCAAGGTTGCGGCGCCGGAGCTGCGCCAGGAAAGCGCTTCCGTATCGGCTCCGCCCGCGGCGCTCCCGAGCGCCGGCGCGGTGCTCGGCGTGAACCGTTTCCGCGGCGCTACGCAGGAAGTGCGCTTGAGCCCCGAGGACCGCTTGCGCCACCTGTACGTTATCGGCCAGACCGGCACCGGCAAATCGACATTGCTTAAGAACGTCATCATCCAGGATATCGAGGCCGGCGCGGGGCTGTGCATGATAGACCCGCACGGCTCCGACGTGCTCGACATTCTTTCGCGCATACCTGAAAACCGCATGCAGGACGTCATCTATTTCGACCCGGGCGCCACAGACCGGCCTATGGCGCTCAACATGCTCGAGTACGATGAGTCGCGCCCCGAGCAGAAGACGCTCGTCGTGGACGAATTGCTCGGCATATTCAAGAAGCTCTTCGGCGCGGTGCCCGAAAGCATGGGCCCGGCGTTCGAGCAGTACTTCCGCAACGCCGCGCTTTTGGTGATGGAAGACCCGGCTTCGGGCAACACCTTGCTCGACATCGCGCGCATCTTCAGCGACGGCGAATTCCGCGCGCGCAAGCTTGCCGCGTGCCGTAATCCTATAGTCTCCAGGTTCTGGCAGGATATTGCCATGAAGGCCTCCGGCGACCAGGGGCTCGAGAATTACGCGCCGTACGTTACCAACAAGTTCGACGCGTTCACGACCAACGAGATAGTGCGGCCCATCATCGCTCAGCAGAAGTCATCATTCAATTTCCGCGAGCTTATGGATACGAAGAAGATACTGCTCGTGAACCTGGCCAAGGGCCGCATCGGCGACCTCAACGCCAACCTGCTCGGCCTCGTCATCGTAGGCAAGTTCCTCATCGCCGCGCTGTCCCGGGCCGACTCGGTCGGGAAGGACCTGCCGCCGTTCTACCTCCATATCGACGAATTCCAGAACTTTACGACGCCGTCCATCGCCGCTATCTTCTCCGAGGCGCGCAAATACAAGCTGTCGCTGACTGTAGCGCATCAGTTCATCGCCCAGCTTACCGATGAGATACGCGACGCGGTGTTCGGCAACGTCGGAAGCCTGTGCGCCTTCCGCGTAGGCGCGACCGACGCCGAGTTTTTGGAAAAGCAGTTCGCGCCTACCTTCAAGGCAGCGGACCTCATGAATATCGACAACCGCAACGCGTACCTGAAGCTCCTTATCAACGGCAAGCCCAGCCAGCCTTTTAACATAGAAACGCTGCCGTTTGAGCCGGGCCATGCCGACAATGTTGCCCAGATGCAGGAGCTCTCAAGCCTCAAATACGGGCGCTCCAGGGCTGAAGTAGAGGCTGAAGTGGCACAAAGCCTTGCGGGCGCGGGCATGACCCAAGAGCCGGCGAGTTTGGCCGCAAGCGGGATATAATACCAGAATGGAAAAACCTCCCGGAGCCCCAGGACAAGACCCTCAGGAGAGCCTTACGGTCCGGCTAGCAAGAGTAGGCCATTTCATTGAAGAAACAGAGGTAGATTTGGAACAAGGTAAGAAGGACGCGGATGAACTAAGGGCTGGCCTTCAAAGGGGCCGGGCGCTAGGGTCGCTGACAGGCGAAGAGATTCTGGAAATGGAGACGGCGATCAAAAATTACGAAGAAGCGGCCAAAAGGCAGGAGGGGCGGTTGAAAGACGCAAAAATAGTCTATGATGACCTCACAGAGCGCGCTAAAAAAGAAGAGGAATAGGAGTAGCTTGTAAAAACTCTTATAGCATTGTAGAGTGCGGGCATTATGCAAATGAGCCCCAAGGAGGAGAAGACATTCATCCTTATCAAGCCTGACGGCGTCCGCAAGGGCCTGGTGGGGGAGATACTCAAGCGCTTCGAGCAGCGCGACCTCAAGATAGTCGCGCTCGAGATGTTCCACGCCACCCGGAAGGAAATGGACAACCATTACCCCAAGGACGAGAAGTGGATCCGCCGGCTGGGCGAGAAGACGATGGCGACCTACGCCAAGTACGGCCAGGACGTCAAAAAGGATTTCGGCACGTCCGACCTCACCCGCGTGGGCAAAACCGTGCGCAACTGGCTGCTGGATTTTATGTCTTCAGCCCCGATGGTGAAAATAGTGGTACAGGGCGTGCACGCGGTAGATATGGTGCGTAAAATAGTAGGCCCTACCATGCCGTACCTTGCCGAGATGGGCACCATACGCGGCGACTTTTCCGCGGACTCTCCGGTTAACGCCAATGCCGAGCGCCGCGCGGTCTTCAACCTCGTGCACGCAAGCGAGACGCCCGAAGAGGCCAAGCACGAGATAAGCCACTGGTTCGGCAAGAACGCGATACACAAATACAAGCGCTTTGGGATAGACGAGTAATTTTCTCAAGGTGAAACCTTGCTGGAATTCTTCATTTGCATCTCAGAAGCGGAGGGCTATACTTAAAGGCAGGACTGCGGAGGCAAATGTCCTTAAGTGATCTACAGGGAGTTCGTTGTGGCGGGGCACCGTGGTGTACCGCTTAGAACACCCACTTTGCACAAAAGTAGACGCTTGCCTCCGGAGTCCGATAAAGAACCCCACCTCGGTGGGATTTTTTGTTACAATAACGCGATGCAATCGACTATTCGCTTCTGCGGCGGCGCGGGCGCCGTCACGGGCTCTAACTTTTTGCTCGACACGGGCGGCTCGAAGATATTGATAGACTGCGGGCTTTCGCAGGGGAGGCATGCGGCGGAGGAACTGAATTGGCAGCCGTTTTCCTACGACCCCGCCTCCATTCCGGTCCTTATCGTTACCCACGCCCACGTTGACCATATCGGCCGCATCCCGAAGCTCGTTCGCGACGGCTTTAAGGGCCGCATCATCTCGACCGAAGCGACGAAGGCGCTCGCTGAGCCCCTGCTCCTGGACAGCATGGAACTGCTCGCGCACGACGCGCGCAAGCACGGCCGCGAAGAGCTCTACAACGAAGCGGATATTGCCCGCGCAATGGGCATGTGGGAAGGCGTTCCATTTCACGAAAAACAGGAGCTCGCGGACGGCGTATCGTTCCGGTTTCTCAACTCGGCGCATATCCTGGGCTCGGGCCTCGTCGAGCTTTCGCGCGGCGATACGCGCCTCGTGTTTACCGGCGACCTAGGCAGCGGCAATTCTCTGCTGCTGCCGCAGATCGACGCGCTGAGCGGCGTGAAGTACCTGGTGATGGAAAGCGTCTACGGCGACCGCGTGCGCAGCAAGGACAGCGAGCATCGGGAGAAGCTCGAAGACATCATTGAAGACACTGCCGCGCGAAAGGGCACTCTCCTTATACCGGCATTCTCGACCGAGCGCACGCAGGACCTCCTCTTCGACATCCGCGCGCTCATGCTCGAGAAGCGCATACCAAGCATGCCGGTGTACGCGGATTCGCCGCTGGCGCAAAAGATAACGGCCGCGTACCTTAAGTACCCGCAGTATTTCTCGGCCCCCATCCGCGAGCGGCTGGAGAAGGGGGAGGATATCTTTACCTTTCCCGAGCTCCGGTTCGTCGAGAACGCTGATGAGTCGCGCAAGGTGGCTGCGCTTCCGGGCCCGAAGATAGTCATCGCCGGAAGCGGCATGAGCAACGGCGGCCGCGTGCACGAGCATCAGAAGTACGTGCTTCCTGACGAGAAGTCGACCATGCTTGTCGTGGGCTATCAGGCGGCGGGGAGCCTTGGCCGCAGGCTGGTGGAAGGGGAGCGGCACGTGCGGCTCCAGGGGCAGGAAACCTTCGTGCATTGCCGCATCGAGGCCATCTACGGCTATTCCGCGCACATGGATTCAGAGCAGCTCCTTGAGTTCGTCAATCAGACCGCCGAAAGCCTCAAGCAAGTATTCGTCGTGATGGGGGAACCTATTTCGGCGGGATTCCTGGCCCAGCGCATCCGCGACTATCTCGGCACCAAGGCTATCGCGCCGGAGGCTAATGCGGAAGCCAAGATAGATTTCTGATACAATTAGGAAAATGGATCCCAAGCACGCTCACTTGCAGCTGAAGTTCTGCGTCTCCGGCGCGGCCGAGACCGGCCACTGCGGCATCGACGCGTACGAGAAGGGGGTTGAGCTCGGCCGGCAGATAGCCAAGCACGGCGCCATGATAGTGACCGGCGCTACGACCGGCTTTCCACTCTGGAGCGCCATGGGCGCCAAGGAAGCCGGCGGGTTCAGCCTCGGCTTTTCCCCGGCCAATACCGAGAAGGAGCATGTAGAGACCTACAACCTGCCTATCGAATATATGGACGTCATCGTCTATACCGGCTTCGGCTACCCGGGCCGCGACCTTATCCTGACCCGCTCGTCGGATGCCGTGTTCTTCGGCTGCGGCCGCATCGGGACCATACACGAGTTCACCATAGCCTTCGAGGACAGGAAGCCTATCGGGATACTGGAATCAGATTGGGAGACCGACGAGGTTATCAAGGATATTCTCGCCAACGGGCACCGCCCCAACGACCGCATCCTCTTTGATACCGACCCGAAGGCTCTCGTGGAGCGCGTGATAGAGCTGGTCAACAAGGACAAGATAAACAGGGCGTCGTTCCACTTCGAGCCGACAGCGACGCTGTGACCCTTTACCTGCGGCGCTTGTTTTAATATAGGGCGCACATCGGGAGGAAGTCATGGAAAGCCGAGAAGACCGGCAGCGGCTCGCGCAGGCGCTGCTCGCTCATTTGATCGCCGTGCTGCCAAAGCGGCGTTGACGAAGACGAAAAAAGCCGCCGATTTCTCGGCGGCTTTTTGTTAGGAGATCTTCTTAACGAAGCGGTTGAACGCTTCAGGAGACTTCTGCGCGAGTTCGGCGAGCATCTTGCGGTTCACCAGTACGCCCTTCTTGCGCATCGCGCCCATGAATTTGCTGTAGGAAAGCTTTTCGTCTATCGCGCGCAGCCCCGCGTTCGCCTGGACGTTCCAAAGGCGCTTGAAATCGTTCTTCTTGTCGCGGCGGTGGGCGAAGGCGTACTTGCCTGCGTGGAAGATAGCCTCCTTCGCGGCGCGGGTCTTCTTGGAGCGGGCAAAGCGATAGCCCTTAACCTGCTTAAGGATATTCTTGCGGCGCTTGAGCGATTTTTGACCTCCTTTTACGCGTGCCATACAGATTAAAAATTAGTTGCGGGATTTAGAAGCGGTGCCGATGTAGCGCTGGGACACTTTCGGGGTAAGGGAAAGGGCCTGGGAGCGGTTGCCGTCCATCTGGGTTGAGCGGCGCTCCTTGGCGTTGAAATGGTCCTGGCCGGGCTTGCGCGCGATAATCTTCCCCGTACGGGTGATTTTGAGGCGCTTCGTAAATGACTTGTTGGTTTTCATAATCTAGCGAGTGAGTGAACAAAAACTTGTTTTTGATTCTGCAGCGAGACGATTATATAACGTCCTCGTTCTATAGTATCTGGCTATTTGCCCTTTGCCGCACGCTCAAGCACCGCGCTGAGCCCCTTCGGGCTTTTGCCTATCGGCTCGGCTATCTTGTACTCCTCCGGGATGAGCTTGAGGAACTGCTCCAAGCGGTCCTTGAGGAAGTTGAACTCCATGTACTTGTACCGCCCCCACAAAAACAGGTCGACCTTCACCCGGTGGCCTTCGGCCAGCCACTCGGCTGCCTTTCGGGCCTTCAGGTTGAGGTCGTGGTCTCCGGTCCCTATCTTTACCTGGACCCCCTTGGTCTCGGTAACGTGGGATTTGGCCTTCATTTCCCGCCTTTTTTTGGCCTGTTCGTATTGGAATTTACCATATTCCATTATTTTTGCAACCGGGGGAACGGCGTTAGGGGAGATCTCTATAAGGTCCAAACCGACGTCGGAAGCCCGCTGTATGGCCTCGGAAAGGGCCAGGACGCCGAAGTTCTCGCCTTCGGGGCCTATAACGCGCACCTCTGCAGAGCGGATCTGGTGGTTGATTCGAGTAGTATCCAAAGTGGTGATAAGTACTATACCAGGAAATAGCCTTATGCGCTAGACTTACGGGTATATCAATAACCGTGCGTATTTGATGTTCCTATGAAAAACAGTTCTTTGCATGAGGTAGCGAAGTTCGCCGCAGGCCTCGTTGCCGCGGACTTCCTTTGGCTGCTCTGGTTCTCCCAGCAGCACCTGAAGTCGGTTTCGTTCTTCGGCATGTCGGTAACCTCCGAAATGCTGCTGCCGAACCTTATCTTCGACCTCGCCCTCTTTATTATCCTGGTGCACTACGCGTGGCATGTGGGGAAGATCCCGGCCATGCGCGAGCGCTCCTACATATTCCTCGTCGGAGTAGTGTTCACTGTTGTGGCTATCGCCCACATCTGGAGGATATTTACCGGCGCCGACCTTATGCTCGGCGACTGGGACGTCCCGACCTGGCTCTCGTGGTTCGGCGTGGCGGTCACGACCTACCTCGCGTACATGAGCTTCCACATCGCCTCCCGCATGAAGGGGAAGTAGGATTCAATGTCGTAAAAAGTGAAACGCCCCGGTTGTTGCCGGGGCGTTCGCGTTTTTTGCGGTGAGAAGTTGTCACGGGGGAGTGTAGGTGAACACGGGCTGGTAGCGTCCGGTCTCCATGTTGTCCCACACGGTAATCTCCTGCATCGTGACGCCGCTGATGATTTCGGCCCAGTGGCGATCGAAGACGAAATAGTCGTTGCCTTCGGGGAAGCCATGTGTTCGCCACCAGGCCGCCGCCTCCGGAGAGCTGGCTTCCAGAATTTCCAGCGCTTCACGCTGGGGAACGTCGAAGCCGTACATGTTCTTCTTGATGGGCTCATTCGACAGCACTCCCTTCGGAGGTTCGTCGCCGTAGCCACAGATGGGTCCGCAGGGCAGTTCAAGTCCCACCCATGCCTGCCGGACTTCAAGCGGGGCTTCGCCATCAGGTACTTTCGTGATCCTGATGCGGCCGGATGCTTCAGGTCGTATAGGCATCGCACGCACTCCCTTTTGTTCAGCCTAATGCCATATTACTAAGACAAAAGTGTGCGGTAAAGAACACCAAAAGCTGCCCATCGAGGACAGCTTTTGGTATGTGTGGGCCGAAGTGGGGAAGGGTTGGTCACAAATAACTTTTTGCCGTCGCAAAAAGTTTTCGCGACCCCGGCTCGCGGCCCTGCCAGTGCAGGGCATCGCTGCGCCTTTCAACTCCGCCTCGTACTGTGCTCAGGCACAGTACTCACTTCCACCGAAAAAACAAAAGCGCCCATGAGGGCGCAATGTTTTTACCGGTGGAAGTGGGCGGAGTTGAACCGCCGTGCAACATAAGATAGAGCGCAGGTCTACAAGAGATAGGCTGCTTTTGTTTCTTAGACCCGGTTGTAAGAAGCAGACGAAATAAGACCGGATCGCAGCTTTAGTTTAGAAGGGCTAGGCAAGCAGGCTAGCCGATCGATCTCGGTGTTATAACATTGGTACTCCGCTCACGAGCGTTGCAGAGCCAATGCTCGCTTAGCTCCTTGCGGTAGCGAAAGCGAGGTCATTCACCGTGAAATACGGCGATGTAACTGATTTTGCAGTTATGGTTTGGGGCTTTTTAAAGAAGGTCCCCGCTTCTCCCTTGCGTGCGAACTATTATTTATATTGTCTAAGCCTGTCACTCCCAAGCAGAACGTGAGAGGTCGCGTGCTGGTGGGGAGGGCTTAAGCGTTTTTCAAGGTCCTGCGGATGTCGCGGTCGGTATCCCGCTTCTTTAAGACGGCGCGCTTGTCGTACTGCTTACGGCCGCGCGCGACGGCTATTCGGAGCTTCAATACCTTCCCTTTATTATACACCGAAACAGGTACTATTGTCAAGCCTTTCTGGCCTTCAATTCCGGCAATCCCCGCAAGCTCTTTTTTAGTGAGGAGCAGGCGGCGGGTGCGGTCGGCTTCGTAGTCCTTGGGCGTGTTACCGGCCTGGTAGGGGGGGATGGACATGCCTACGATGTACGCCTCGACATTTTGAGCCCGGCCAGAGGAGCGCACCACTATATGCGCGCCTTCAAGCTTGCCGTGATGGGCGCGCAGGCTCTTTACCTCGAAGCCGAGCAGCTCCAATCCCGCCTCGTATTCCTCGAGGAACTCATAGTCCAATCGCGCCTTCTTGTGCTCGATGAGATTCATACGCAGAATATAGCACCCCGCACATTTTTTTGCTCCTATATGCGAGAATCAATCTCAATAAAAATGGCGTTACGAGAAGCGCTTTTGGGCGAGCGAGACGGGCCGGCGCAGGACGAAGCGTATCCTGATACGCTAAGACCGAGCCGTTGCCTGTCGCAGCCGTCCAAAACGATTCGCAGTAGCCAGGTAAAATCTTTTTACCTACAGGGTTTTATTGAGATTGGTTCTAGTGCTATACTCTTTTTATCATGGCTAACGCTCCGCAGACTCCTCCCCCAGGAGGGAAGCGCCCGAACAGGCGCGGTCCCCAGATGCCCATGCCTAAGCTCCCGAACACGAATTCGTTCTGGTTCAACCTCGCGTCGAGCGTAGTCCTCCTCCTTTTGCTTGCCGGCGCATATACGTACCTCACGGAGGGCAGCAAGGCGCAGCCGGAGTCAATCGCTATATCGCAGCTGGCGGCCGACATCAGCGCCGGAACGGTATCGAGCGTGCTTGTAAACGGCAACGAGCTCGACATAACCTACGCCGACAAAACAGAGAAAGAATCAAAGAAAGAGCCTGACACCGCGCTTACCGACACGCTCGCCAACTACGGCGTTACGAAAGAAGCGCTCGCCAAAGTTTCTATAGACATCAAGCGCGAAAGCTCGTGGCAGTTCTGGCTCTCCGCCTTGGCGCCGTTCCTCGCCCCGCTCCTCCTTATCGCGTTCTTTGTCTGGTACCTCAGCCGCCAGGTGCGCGGCGCGGGCATGCAGGCGTTCTCATTCGGCCAAAGCAAGCCCCGGCTTACCGACCCCAATGACGCGGCTTCGCGCGTAACCTTCAAGGATGTCGCGGGCGCGAAGGAGGCGAAGGAAGAATTGCTTGAGATAGTGGACTTCCTGAAGAACCCGAAGAAATTCCTCGACATCGGCGCGCGCATCCCGAAAGGCATTCTGCTTATGGGCGCGCCGGGCACCGGCAAGACGTTGCTCGCCCGCGCGGTGGCGGGGGAGGCGGGGGTGCCGTTCTTCTCTATTTCCGGTTCCGAATTCGTCGAGATGTTCGTGGGCGTAGGCGCGAGCCGCGTGCGCGACCTGTTCCTTACCGCCAAAAAGGCTGCGCCGGCGATAATATTCGTCGATGAAATAGACGCAGTCGGCCGCGTACGCGGCACGGGTGTCGGCGGCGGCAACGACGAGCGCGAGCAGACCCTCAACCAGATCTTGGTCGAAATGGACGGGTTCGAGCCAAATGAAAAGGTCATTGTCATGGCCGCGACCAACCGCCCCGACGTGCTCGACCCGGCCCTTCTGCGGCCCGGCCGCTTTGACCGCCGCGTTACTATCGACCTGCCTGACCGCGGCGACCGCCTTGAGATATTGAAGATACATTCGCGCAAGAAGCCGTTCGCCGAGGATGTGAACCTGGAAGTTATTGCGGAACGCACGCCGGGCTTTTCGGGTGCGGACCTCTTCAGCCTCATGAACGAAGGCGCTATTTTGGCCGCGCGCGAGAACCGCAAGACCGTGGCACAGTACGACCTCATCCGCTCGATAGAGAAGGTGATGCTCGGCCCGGAGCGCCGCTCACACGTTTTGAATAAGAAAGAGAAGGAGATAACCGCGTACCACGAAGCGGGCCATGCGCTCGTCGCAAGCGTGCTGCCGTATGCCGATCCGGTGCATAAGATCTCGATAATCAGCCGCGGCCGCGCTGCGGGCTACACGCTGAAGCTGCCGCTGGACGACCGCAAGATGCAGAGCAAGAAGGAATTCCTCGACGACATCGCGATGAGCCTGGGCGGCTATATCGCGGAGAAGGAAGTGTTCGGCGATATAACGACCGGCCCGAGCAACGACTTGCAGGTGCTCACGGGCCTGGCGCGCGACATGGTGACGCGCTACGGCATGTCCGACCGCATGGGTACGGTTGCCCTTGAGGGCGAAGGCGGACGCGCTCTCTTCGGCCGCGGCGTAGAAGACAAGTCGTACTCGGAAAAAGTCTCGGGCGAGATAGACGGGGAAGTGAAGAAGATAATCGACGAGGCGTACGAGAAGGCGACTCGCATCGTGACGGAGCACAGGAAGCTCCTGGATGCCATCGCGCACCGGCTTATCGAAGTTGAAACCATCGAGCGCGACGAATTTGAGAACATGCTTGTGGCGCACGGCATAACCCCGAAGAAAAAGCAGGATATCGAGCACGCACCAATCGCATAAGGTATGACCAGAGAACGCGGACTGGTGAAGTTTTTCGACAAGCTTGAGGACACTTTGCGCGCGCGGCTCAGCCACCGGCCGATACTCTATGCGCTCATCGGCGGCGTGGGCATCGTGCTGTTTTGGAAGGGCGTATGGGAGGCGGCGGAGCACTTCCCGATACTGTACGGCTGGCCGTCGGCCGCGCTCGGGCTGCTCTTGATACTCCCAACCGGTCTCTTCGTCTCCTTCTTCATCGGCGACAACATAATATTGTCCGGCTATCGCAATCAGAAGAAGCTTGTCGAGCGCACCGAAGAGGAGGTGATGAAGGACGTGGATATAAACGAAGCGATGAAGGCCCAGCTTGATAGGGTAGAGAAGGAGCTGACGGAAATAAAATCGAAGCTCTCGTAAGCCCACGAAAAACCCGCGCCTGAGGCGCGGGTTTTTCTGCCCTGGCAAAATTAGTTAGTACTGCGCGGTGCCGCTTGCCTGCGCGCTTGCGTCCGCCTCAAGCGAAGAGTGCGCGCGGATGATCGACTCTATGATGCGAGCGCGCTCCGCCGCCGATGCGTCCGCCGAAAGCTTCATGCTTCCCGTGAGCGAAGCGGAGAGGTAGGTGTCGACGTCGTTGCTTACCTGGTGCGTGCGGGTGACGAACATGTTCCACCACGGCATGCGGGTGTGGATGTTGGTGTTGCCGCTGGCGTCTACTGAGACGTCGGTCTCGGAGGTTACCTTGACCGGAATGAAGCCGAAGAGGCGCCCCGCGTGCGCGTAGGCGACCTTGATCTCGTTGTCCGAGCTCGCCTCGACATCCTTCACGTTAGCGTCCATTTTCTCCGCGTTGCTGCTGAAGACCTCAAGGTCGGCATCGGAAGATACCTGGCCGGATGAGCTGATCGCAACGCCGTTTGCGTTGGTGTCGAGCGTTGCGCCGGTGCTGCCGGATGCATTGCCGCTGCCGGAAGTGTCGGTATCGGTACCGGTCGCTCCGGTCGTATTGCCCGATGCGCTGCCGGACACGCCTACGTCTACGGTGGCGTTGCCCGCGGCGGTGCCCGTCGTGTTGGAGCCGCTGCCGTTAGCCGAGCCTGATACGGAGGTGTCGGCCGATGCCGCGCCGGCGCTGTCGACCGTAAGCGCAAATGCGCTAAACGGGCCGATAACGAAAGCCGCCGCCGCGAGGACTGAAACGATGCCTGTCTTTGATATATTTTTCATGTAATTGCCTATAATTGATAAAGCTTTTATTCGAGCCAGCCTTCTGTATACAGGGGCTTTGATGAACGGTACATGAAGAAGAATTCATAAAAGAAAAGCCGCGGCATCCCAAGTAGGGAACGCCGCGGCAGGTTTTGTAGGGGCCTACACGGCCAGCTTCCAGCGGATTGGTTCGCCGAGGCGGAACGGACGGATGTTCTGCTCCGGGTTCAGCCGCTGGCTGACGTCGGTCGAGAGACAGAAGAAATTATTGAACTTCCATTCTTCCCGAATGAGGGTTATCTTCTCGCCGCTCGGCTCGTAGCCGTAGAACCGCGGGCCGTTAACAGACGCGAACCGTTCGAACCGATCGTCGAGCGCGCCCATATCCTCGAACGCCTCGACATACAGCTCAATCCCCGCGTGCGCGGTGAGCACGCCGCCCGCGCAACATGCCGCCTGCTTCTTATCGACCGTATGCGGAGCCGAGTCGCTGCCAAGCCACACGAACGGATGGTCTTCCGCCGCCAGCCGGCGGAGCTCCTCCTTATGCTCGCTCGATTGGATGGGCGGCAGCCAGTAGCGGTGCGGATTGAAGCCGCCCCGCAGCACGTCGCGCCGGTCCAGAAGCAGGTGGTGCGGCGTGAGCGAGCAGCCGAGCCGCTCGCTCCCGTGGTTGCGGATGAACTCCGCGCCGACCGCGGTCGAGAGATGCTCGACCGAGATCTTAGCGTCCGGATGTGCATCCATGGTACGAGGCAGCGTCTCGCGGAAGAAATGCGGCTCCTGCTCGAACGGGTCGAGCTCGTGACGGTCTTTATCGAGGCCATCCGCTCCGTGCATGAGCAACACCTTATCGCTGTCCGCGAGCATGCGCACGACTTCGTACGCTTTCGTACCGGGGGTCCAGAGCGATGCTGGGTCCGCGATTCCTTTGTCGCTGTTGGTCGTGAGGCCCCGCGGGTAGTATTTCACTCCCGCGAACGGATAGGGCAGGGAATGCTCGATCTCTTTGGGCTCGAGAGCGTCGGTGAAGTAGAGCGTCATGAGGCAATCCGGCACCCGGTCGGGATCCTTGCCGGGCTTGTAGCCTCGCGCGCTCCACTCGGGAAACATGGCGCCGACGATCTCGCTGTGATACGCCACCAAAGCGTCGCTGGTGGTGATGTAGTCAGGCTGGGTATTTGGCATCGCTACGAATGTCGCGAATCGAGCTCGCACCATCGGCGCCACCAGCTCGAGCGTTGCGCCCGTACGGACATGTTGGTGCATATCGGCAGGCTTGCGCATGACGACCTTTAGTGCGGTGTCGGCGTCTCCTTGTACTTCCATCGCCGTATCCTCCGTTGGTTTGCGATGTATGGGAAAGAACCCATCGCACAATACAGCCGCTGCTATGAAAAAGAAAGGCCGCGGTCCGAAGACCGCGGCCCTGCTGCGAAGTTTGTCGTCACTCGCCGAGCACCATCTGGAGCAGTGCCTTGCGAATCGGCACGCCGTTGTTGGATTGCGTTATCCAATGGGCCTGCGGCATCCGCGATACCGCCTCGTCTATCTCGTCGACGCGGGGAAGCGGATGCATGATGGCGGCGCCGGGCCGCATCTTCTCCGCAAGCCCGACCGTAAGGCGATACGAGTTCTTGAGGCGCTCGTACTCCTTCGGATCTTCGAACCGCTCCTTCTGGACGCGGGTGAAATAGACTACGTCGGCCTCCCCGATGACATCGGCGAGCTTCGGCGTCTGCAGGAATTCCACTCCATGCCGCCGCATGTAGGCGAGCATGTTGTGGCCGATGGCGAGCTCCCACGGCGCAACCAGGATGATACGGATGCCGGGGAATTTGCCGAGCAGGTAGATGAGCGAGCGAACCACACGGCTGTGCTTGAGGTCGCCCACAATGACGATTGTAAGGTTCTCGATACGGCCGCGGAGCTCGCGGATAGTATAGAGATCAAGCAGCGACTGTGTCGGATGCTGCGCCTGGCCGCATCCGGCGTTGATGATGGGCACCCAGATGTTGAAGCTTTGCAGATAGTCGCGCGCCCGCATGGCGGCATCGTCCTCCGGATGTCGGAGAATAATCGCCTGCCCGTATGCGGAGATGACCTGTATGCCCTCCTCGAACGGCTCACCCTTGCCGAATGAGGAGAATTGCATCGCGTCTTCAGTGGTCATGCGATCACCGCCCAGTCCATGAACCGCTGCCTCGAAAGACATTCGAGTTCTCGTGCTCTTTTCGAAAAAGAGACTGATTATCAGCTGGCCTGCCAGAGCCTTGTTCTCAGGCTCTTTCTTGAGCTTGTCCGCCAGCTCGAACAGCTCTTCGAGCAGCGGCACGTCAAAGTCTTGCGACCAGATGATCGATTGGCCATGCAGTTTGTGGGGCATCGCGCCCTCCCTGTTAATGAACCCGCACAACAGTAGCACAAAACCTGCCGCAGGGCAGGTGTTTCTGTATTTTGTGGGCGCGCCAGGGATCGAACCTGGGACCGGCCGAGTATAAGTCGGCTGCTCTACCAACTGAGCTACACGCCCGTTTCTGTCTCAATATATATCATCCCTACTCAAAATGCATCGTGGGCCGGCGATCGGCGAGGGCTTGGTCTAAGAGTGGGTGCTTCGCCAGCATTTCGTCCTTTTGTATGAGCTCAAGCGCTTCGTTGCGCGCGGCTTCGACCAGTTTCAGGTTCTTGAGCGCCTCCATGCCGATGTCGGAGATGCCCCATTGCTGGCGGCCTGACAATTCTCCCGGCCCGCGCTGCATCAGGTCCATCTCGGCCAATTCAAAGCCGTTCTTGGCTTTCGTAAGCGCCTTGAGACGGGCCAGGGTCTTTTCTCCGCGCGATTCCGGGCACACGAAGCAATACGCCTGATGGTTGGACCGTACGACGCGTCCGCGCAGCTGGTGGAGCTGGGAAAGGCCGAAGCGCTCCGCGCCCTCTATCATGATGAGCGTCGCGTTGGGTACGTTCACGCCCACCTCCACGACCGATGTTGCCACAAGAATATCTATCTCGTGCGCGGCGAACCGCGCCATGATATCGTCCTTCTCCTTGGGCTTCATCTTGCTGTGCAGTATCTCGATCGCATATTCCGGGAATACTTTCAGCTTCAGGCGCTTCGCTTCTTCCTTCACCGACTTCGCCTGTATCGCGAACGCCTTGTCCGGGTCCGGCTCGTCGATGCGCGGGCAGATGACGTACGCCTGGCGGCCGTCCTTGAGTTCGCGGCGCATGAGCTGGTACGCCTCGCCACGGTCCTCCGGCTTCACGATTTCGGTGATGATAGTTTTGCGGCCCGGCGGCATCTGGTCCAAGAGCGTCAGATCGAGGTCTCCATATATAGTGAGCGCGAGCGTGCGGGGGATGGGGGTTGCGGTCATGGACAGCAGATGGGGCAGCCGCTCTTCTTTTTTGGCGAGCTTGCGGCGCTGGTTGGTGCCGAAGCGGTGCTGCTCGTCTATCACGACGAGCGCCAGGTGCTTAAACGCGACCGATTTCTGTATGAGCGCATGCGTGCCGATCAAGACCGGTATCTCGCCGTTAGCCACCCACTTCAGAAGCTGCGCGCGCGAAATGTTCGTGGCCTCGTCGCGCCGGCTTTTAGAAGGGAATTTGAAACAGCCAGAGCCCGTGATGAGCCCGATATTGATAGGGAACTTCTCGAAATACTTGATGAAGGATTCGAAATGCTGCTTGGCGAGGATCTCGGTTGGCGCCATGTAGGCCACCTGGAGCGTGCCGTACTTTTGTCCTTGGGGCCGAGTCCGCACGGCGGCATAGGCGGCTGTTGCCGCCACCGCTGTCTTGCCGCTTCCGACGTCGCCTTCCAGCAGTCGCGACATGGGGCGGCCGCTGCGCATGTCGTTTAGTATCGCGTCGATAGCGCGCTTCTGCGCATCGGTCGCCTCGAAAGGGAATTCGCCCATGAACTCCTCCACAGCTTCTTCCGGCGCATCAATGGAAAAGCTTTTTTCGCGCGCCTGGAGCGCGCGTTCGCGCCCGCGCTCGAGCTGTATCAAAAATACTTCCTGAAACGCGAATCGCTTGCGCGCGGCCTCGGCGTCCTTCAGCGTTTGCGGCGCGTGTATCCAGACCAGGGCGCTCCTAAGTGTGGGCAAGTTATAGCGCTTAAGCATATCGGCGGGAATCGGGTCTTCCATCGCGTCCAGCGCCCCGCCGTTCAGTACTTTTTCTATCGCGTGCCGGAACCAGAGCGAGGTAATGCCGCGCGTTTCCGGATACATCGCGAAAAGGGTCGGCACTTCCGCGTCGGCCTCCGCCAGAATGTCCGCGGTTTTCTTGAACAGCCCCGCTTCGGTAGGGGAGACGCGTTCAAGCTGCGGGTTTGCGAGATATTCCTTTCCGGCCGAGCCGCTCACTTTGCCGGTAGCCTTAACTAGCAGGCCGTCCGTATACATTTTTGCGATGTACGGCTGATTGAAAAAACGCAGTTTGATGCGGCCGGTCGCGTCGCGCAGATATCCTTCGGCGACGGGGATGCGGCTCTTCCATGATTTCTTCGCCTCAAGCTTTTCGAGCGTGCCGATGATGGATACTTCCGCGCCCACCGTTAGGCCTGCTACGCTTGCCTCGCCGCCTCCTTGGTCGTAGCGGAAGGGGAAATAAAAGAGGAGATCGCGTACGGTCTTGATGCCGAGGCGCGACAGGGCGTTTGAGTGCTCTTCGCTGAGCCGAAGGTGCTTGGAGAGGGGGTCGGACGGCTGCATAGGGGTATTGTACTCATCCGCATATAAAAAGTAGAGAGCCGCCGCGTTTCCGCAGCGGCTCTTCTTTATTGCACGGAGGCGTTTTTGCGCTCATGGAGCGCCAAGAGCAGGGGCAGATGAGCGATGTAGACGTCCCGCTCCTGCTTTCTCCATTCGTGGGTCTTGTGTCCGAGGTCGAACGTTTTGTCCTCGAGCCACTGTGCAAGAGCTGCGGTGTCCTCGTCCAGCCGTGCCCGGCCGCGGACATATAGCTTCTTGCGTATCGCGAGCGCGGCTATTGCCGCATGCAGGCGGCGCTTTTCCGCCGCGCTGTTGGTGGGGAAGCGCCGGGCAAGCTCCTCGGCGATCTCCTTGTTGCGTGCGACCGCTTTCACGGTCTTGCGTAGGCGCGTCAGGTGTTTCTTTTCGCCGAAGTGCATGAGCCTAGAACTCAGCTCTCCAGCGGTGGTACTCCACCAGTCTTCCACATCAGACTTCTTCTTCAGCTTCGAACTGGAAGCCGGCTCTTCGCTTTTATTCACGATTATGAGACTCCTGTATCAAACAGAACGTAGCCCCTCTCCCTGTATACCCTACGAAGCATGAAAAAGGCAAGAATCGCCTTCATGTTCCGAATCCGCTACAATAAAGGGCGCGTGAAAGGGTTGGCGCCCGGATACGTCTATATATGCAGGACATAGCGGGACAATTCGGCGAAGCCTACGAGCGCTACAGCGACGAGCTTTTCCGGCATGCGGCCCTGCGACTGTCCGACCGCGAGCGGGCGCTCGAGCTTACCCAGGAGGCGTTCCTTAAGACCTGGGAATACATGAGCAAAGGCAACGAGGTGCGCGAACTGAGGCCTTTTCTCTATCGCACGCTGCGCAACCTTATAATCGACGAGTACCGCAAGAACAAGAACCTCTCGCTTGAGGGCATCGCGGAAAAGAACGAGGAAAGCGGCGGCATAGACGCGCTTGTGCCCGCCGACGAGACCAATACCCTTGAAACGGCGATAGAGCGGTTCGACGGAGCCCGCGCGCTTGAGGCGCTCAAGGGGCTGCCGGATTCCTATCGTGAAGTGCTTTCGATGCGCTATGTCGACGGCTTCTCGCCGAAGGAGATAGCGGAGTCGATAGGGGAGAACGAGAACGCGGTATCGGTACGCATCCACCGCGGGCTTAAAAAGCTGAAGGCCGCGCTCGAACCTGAAGAAAAACCAGCATGAACAATCCTCTCAACAAACTGAATAGCGCCGCAAAGAATATCCGCCTCTCGCACGACGAGAAGGCCGGTATGCGTGCCCGAATTTTTGAAATAATAGACGGGGCAAAGTACGCGCCCGCTCCGCGCCAGCGCGCCGCTGTGTTCACCGCGTACTCCTGGTTCTCGGTGCGATACGCGACCGCGCTTGCGGCGGTGCTCGTGATAGTGCTGGGCAGCTCCACCGCCTATGCCGCCAAGGGCGCGCTCCCCGGCGGGATTCTCTACCCGGTGAAGATTTATGTGAACGAAAAGGTCGCGGGCGCGCTCGCGGTTTCCGACGAAGCGAAGCTTTCGTACCACACGTCCGTGGCGCAGGAGCGCCTTGAGGAGGCCGAGACGCTCGCCTCCCAGGGCCGGCTCGACACGTCGGCGACCGCGCAGATCGCATCCAACTTCGAAGAGCATGTGGCGCAGGCCGACGTGCTCGCGCAGGCGATAGAAGAGAAGGACCCGAGCGCGGGCGTGGAGGCGAAGCTCACCCTTGACTCGTCGCTCTCCGCCCATGGAAGCATCTTGGCGAGCCTCGGCCGGGACAGCCGCGACACGCAGACCCAGGAGAATTCCGACTCGCTCGCCATGCGCGTGCGCTCGCGCGACGCCGACCTTGCAGTGGCCGCCGCTCCCGCGCGCACGGCAAAGGCCATGGCGCCCATGGCCGCCAAGATGCAGGTGAGCATGCTTTCAAACGAGGCGGCGCCGGGCGAGGAAGAGGCGACTACGTCCGACGATGTGTCGGCTACCGCCGCGCTGGAAGCGGATACGGAATCCGCTGAGGACGCGCAGGCTTCCGCCGTGGACAAAAAAATAGCGATGCAGCTTCAGAAGAAAGCTTTGTACGACCTAAGCCAGGCCCGCAAGGCCTATGCGCAGGTTGCCGACTCGCTCGACGCTACGACGACCGACAAGGTGCAGTCCCAGCTCGCCCAGCTGGAGACGCAGGCCAAGGTGGGCGACAGCGAGCTTCGCGACGGCGCTTACGCTGATGCGCGCGCGATGTTCAGCGCGGTGCTGAAGGGGGGCATCGAGCTCAAGGCGCTTATTGAGGCGAGCGCCAAGTTCGACGGCGACTTCGTCCACGCTTCTATCGGCGGTTGGGGAGGCGCTACCTCGCAAGACGACGATTCTGACAACGACGGCAGCGGGCAGGCCGTTCCCGGCCTGCCCGTCATACCTTTTTAATACGCTTTCTTTTTAGAAGCCGAGCGCTTCCTCGACCAAGAGCACCCGCACCTTGCGGCCCATCATCGGGTTCTCCCAATGGAATATGAGCTCCTTGGAGAGGTGCGTATGCGCGTTGTAGACGCCCATAAGCCGCACGTCCTCAAGCGGGACCACATGCTCGACCACGCGCTTGCGCGCGTCCTCGAGCGTGGGCATCACCTTGTTCGCGCCCACCACGAAGATAAGGTTCGGCGACGTGTAGACGATGTGGGGGAGCTGGCTGCCGGTGTTCGAGACGATAACCATTTCGCCGGTCTGCGCGATCGCATGCACGCTGCCGAGGTAGAAGTCGGATACTACCGACATTTTCCGGAGCTTTGCCTGCTCGACAGGGTCCTTCTCGCTGAGTATTGCCTCGTGCAGGTTGTGCCAGTCGTGGTCGCCTGACTTGAGATGGCCGACGAAGCCGATTTCCTCAAGGGTCTTGGAAGCGCCGTTCATGACGGAAGCTCCGGCGGGGATAAGCTCCTTTATTTTGGCGAGCGCCTCGGAGCGGTCCTTCACGATTATTCCCTCCACGTTCATGCTCTTGAGCGCTTCGACCGTCTTTTCAAGCACGGCGCGGGGCGCGATTGCGTTATATTCCATAGTGGTTATGAGTTATAAATAGACGTCCAGTATATCAACTAGTACTTTACAAAGTAAAGTACTTATTAACTCCGACCTATGCTATAATAGGTGTACAGGCCATGAAGCCCCTCAAAACAACCTGCCCCATCACGAAGACCGCCCGGATGCTCTCCGACACCTGGACCATGCTCATCGCGCACGCCCTTTTGGAAGGGCCGCTCCATTTCTGCGAGCTTGAGCGCGAACTCTCCGGCATCTCAACGCGCACGTTGGCCCTCAAGCTCAAGAAGCTCGAAGACGAGCGGATAGTGCGTAAGCTGCGCAGCGGCGCCTATGCCGCGACCCGCAAAGGGGAGGGGCTCAAGATGGTGGAAAATGCCATGCGCCGCTACGGCGAGAAGTTTTTGTAGATCTCCGATTTCCTGCCTGATGAGGCTGTGGTATAACCGAATATAATGCAAGAATGGGGACATGGTCTTCAGCGGCGGGCCTTCCGCGCCACCCGCTCCCTGCTTCGGCGGTTTTCTTCGGATAAGGCTGAGCCGTTGCCCAAAACTGTCCGGCGCAGCGGCATAAAAGTCGCTTTTATCCATAACGAAAAGCGCGTACATGCCGGCATGCATACCGGAGCCGCGCAGATAAACCGCCTTATGGCCCGGGCGCTTGCCGCGCGCGGAGTGCAGATCAAGAATTTTTACCCCCGACACCAGCTGACCGACGCTCCTGTGCACCTGCGCGGCATAGCGAACATTCTCTTCTTCTATTCGATGCTTGAGCATAAAGACGCGATGCTCAAATACGACATCATTCAAGGCACAACATATACGCCACTTCCGTTCACTTCTTTTACTACGCCCATCATTTGTCATTTCGGCTCTACCGTTCGCGGATATCTTGATTCCGTTCCCCAGACGAAACTGCTTCCGCGGCATGAGAAAGCGGTATTTAGAGAGTTAACAGCGCTTCAAATCATTCCAGAAATAGAACTTAAAACATTTCGCCCGATGGAGGATGTGGCGGACGTGGAAGCCTTGACCGCTTCTCGCGCGGCCGCCTGCATCGCCACTTCCCAGAAAGTAAGAGATGAGCTTATTGCT
This sequence comes from Minisyncoccota bacterium, assembly GCA_035546615.1. Lineage (GTDB taxonomy): Bacteria > Patescibacteriota > Minisyncoccia > Phycocordibacterales > SBAW01 > GWA1-54-10. The sequence goes on along the minus strand of DASZWM010000003.1, from coordinate 111,195 downwards.
ATGGATATTCCGTCCGAACGGATCCACGTCATCCATAATGCCATCGAGGATTACTGGTTCGAATCGAGGCGTACCGTTGCCGCGCAGCCTCCCCATCTGGTATTTCTCGGTCGGCTGGGCAATGACGTTTTTACGCTAAAACTAAAAGGCTTGTCTCGCTTGGTCGCCTTTTTCCGCGCTTTTCCGGATGTTCCAAAAACGACGGTCTGCATGACGACCAACCGCAAGCTTAAAGAGTGGTTGCGAGTCTCTTTTCCCAAGCATCATATGTTTGTGAATTTGCGCAAAGACCTGATTCCGGGCGCGCTTGCCCCGCTCTTCGGCAGCATCCTGTTCCTTTCCTCCCGGTACGAAGGCTTTTCGCTCAGCTTGATAGAAGGCATGTCGCAGGGACTGGTACCTATTTCTTTCGCCGTCGGCGTAGCTCCGGAAATAATAGAAGACGGGAGGAACGGGTTCCTGGTATCGACGGAGAAGGAAGCGGAAGAGCGGGCGAGAGAACTGCTTGGCGATACCGATAAGCGGCTGGCAATGGCCGCCGCCGCCCAACAGACGTCGGAGCGGTTCCGAAGCGCACGCATTGCGGATGAGTTGCTAACACTGTACCGTCATGTAAAAGAAGAGCGCAAACGGGGTGCGTCAAGGGAGAATTTGTTGTAAGGTGTTGAGGTAACGGAGGCGTGGCAGAGCGGTCGAATGCAGCAACCTGCTAAGTTGTTGTCCGGGAAACTGGACCGAAGGTTCGAATCCTTCCGCCTCCGCATTTGGGCAAAATGCTATAATAGATAGATGCTCTATACTCACGGCCGGAAGGATTTCCGGCATCATGTGCACCCGACGCTCCAGCGCCGCCTCCGCATGTTCTTTATAATCGGCGGCATCACGCTTGCGGTCGTAGGATGGGATATTGTGCAGGGCGCCATTACAGTGCCTGTGGCTCTGGCGTCAATTGCGGTCGGCACTGTCGTTGGCTGGTTCACCAGCCGCATATTTCATTTGTCTTGGAATGAAGACGGGCAGCGGGTCGTGGGCCGCATCGACAAGATAGGGTGGTTCGTGCTCGTGGCATATATTGTGTTTGAGGTAAGCCGCGCGGTATTTTTTGACGTCGTCCACACCGGTTTGGACGCGACGGCGATAACGTTCGCCTTCGTATCATCGGCGCTTCTGTCGCGCATGTTCGGCCTGCGCGGCCGCATCGTGAAGATACTTAAAGAGGAAAAGATATTCGGCTAGATTTGTGTACACAAGTTTGCGCTCTTGGCTTAGGCACATACAATAGCCTGATGACCCAGCAGGAAGCACTGACTATTTTAAAGACCGGCGCGAATGTTTTCTTGACCGGCGAGCCCGGCTCCGGCAAGACGCACACTGTCAACGAATACGTGAAGTGGCTGCGCGAGCGGGGCATTGAGCCCGCCATCACCGCCTCCACAGGAATTGCGGCGACGCACATCGGCGGCTACACCATACATTCGTGGAGCGGCATTGGCATCAAGCGAACGCTCTCTGCATACGAGCTTGACCGCATCTCGCAGAACGAGCGCGTTGCCAAGCGCATCCGCGATACGAAGATTCTGATAATCGACGAGATATCGATGCTCTCGTCCCAAACCTTCGCGATGGTGGAGGCCGTGTGCAGGGAAGTGCGGATGAATCCGAAGCCCTTCGGCGGGCTCCAGGTGCTTTTGGTAGGCGACTTCTTCCAGCTGCCGCCGGTCACTCCCAGGGAAGAAGCGAGCAACGAGGAGGGCGATATGTTTGTCGCCGCGGCCTCGCAGACGCAATTCGCTTTCACCTCTAATGCTTGGAAAACGCTTAATCCGATAGTCTGCTACATCTCCGAACAGCACCGGCAGGAAGACGACGACTTTCTCGGCATACTTTCGGCTATTCGCAGCGGGGACGTGGACGAAACGCACCGCGAAATGCTTCAGGCGCGCCGCGCCGCAAAGGCGGAGCCGGGCCGCACGCAGCTGTTCTCGCACAATGCCGACGTGAATCAGATAAACGATGCGGAGCTTGGGAAAATTCCTGAGACCTCGCGCGTATTCACGATGACAAGCCGCGGCAGCGACCGGCTCGTGGAGGCGCTTAAGCGCGGCTGCCTGTCGCCCGAAACGCTTTCGCTCAAGCCGGGCGCCAAAGTAATGTTTACCAAGAACGATATCGCGGGCCGCGCGTACGTGAACGGCACGCTTGGCGTCGTGACGGGTTTTGCAAAAGAGACCGGCTACCCGACGGTTAGGACGCATAGCGGCCGCACCATGGTGGTGGAGCCTGCCGAATGGCGCATAGACGACGGCGGAAAGACGCTGGCCTCCATACACCAGCTGCCGCTCAGGCTCGCGTGGGCGATGACGGTGCATAAAAGCCAGGGCATGTCGCTTGATGCCGCGCATATGGACCTATCGAGCGCCTTCGAATACGGGCAGGGATACGTCGCGCTCTCTCGCGTACGCACGCTTGCGGGGCTTTCCCTGAGCGGCCTCAACGAGCGCGCGCTTGAAGTGCATCCGGAGATACGGAAGAAGGATGCGGAGTTCCGCGCCGCTTCTGAAGCCGCACAGCAAGCCTTCGGCGCGATGCCTGCACAAGAGCTTCTGGTAATGCAGAACAATTTTATAAAAGCCTCGGGCGGTTCTATTGAGCCGGTCGCGGCGCAAAAACCCGCTGAAGCCGGACCGGGCAAGCTTGAACTGCTGAGGCAGAAGCATCCCAACGCCTATCGGCCGTGGAGCAAGGAAGAAGACGAACGGCTGAAGGAAAAGTTCCTCTCGAACGAGTCGCAAAAGAGCCTGGCGAGCGAATTCGGCCGCCAGCCGGGCTCCATACGCGCGCGACTCATCAAATTGGGCCTTATCGAGGAAGAAGATTAGGAGCGAGCAAGCGCGACCGGGTGCACGCGCTTGGCGCCGGCTTCGCGCAGGGCGCGTTTGGCTTCCGCAAACGTGGCGCCCGTCGTAGAAACGTCGTCCATGACGACGCATACGCGGCCCCGAACCGCATCTGCATTTGCCTGCATCGAGCCGATAAGGTTTTCAAGCCGCTTGCGGCGGGGAAGTCCCTGCTGAGGCGGCGTATGTGCTATGCGCGCAAGCGCGTTCGGCATGTACTCGAATGAATCGTTCACGAATGCGAGCGCCGCTTCGCATAAAGCTTCGGTCTGATTGTGCCCGCGCTCGCGCCTCCTTGTTGCATGCATGGGAATAGGCACCAACAGCGGCCGGCCCAGCTCTTCTTCGGCGATGCCGAGCAGGTCTTCGGCCAGGAATTCGCCCGCAAGCCTGAGCGCGTGGGGGTTTTTGTTGTATTTAAGCTCCCATATAAACGCCCTGACGCGCTCGTCGCGATAAGGAAGCCCGTCCTCGGCGCGCAATTGCTCCAGATCATCGAGCGTCATCGCCGCAACGACCCGCTCGTTGCGCCGCGGCGGGATAAGCAGGCCGACCAAAGAGGCAAACAATGAGGAAATCGCGCGAAGCATGGATATAAAATGGTATAATAAGGAAGATATTCTTCTATATGGCGTTCTCTATCCCTGATTTCTCTAAAATGTTCTCGCAGGAAGCGCATAGCGTGCTTGGGGTGGATATCGGTACCTCGGCCATAAAGGTCGTGCAGCTGAGGCGCGAGAAGGGGAAGGTGATACTGGAAACCTACGGCGCGATATCGCTCGGCCCCTATGCGGGGGTGGAGATAGGCCGCGCGACCTCGCTTCCGGCCGACAAGATATCAGAAGCGCTCAAGGATGTCATCCGCGAGGCCAATGTCACCACTGCCGACGCGGCGATATCCATTCCGTACTCCTCGAGCCTCATTTCCATCATTAAGCTCCCCGCTACGGTCGAGAAGCAGCTGGCGCAGGTCGTGCCTATCGAGGCGCGCAAGTATATCCCGGTGCCCATAAACGAAGTCCTGCTCGATTGGTTCGTGGTCGGCAACGACAAGGCCGCCGCCAAGGGAGAGCAGGACAAGATAGAAGTGCTCCTGGTGGCGATACATAACGACACCATCGCGAAGTTCCGCGCAATAGCCTCCGACGCGGCGCTTGCGGTGGCGTTTTTCGAAATAGAGGTCTTCAGCGCGGTGCGCGCGGCGCTCGAGCACGGCCTGGCGCCGGTGGCGGTCGTTGACATGGGCGCGGCGACGACGAAGTTCTATGTCGTCGAGCGCGGGCTCATACACGAGAGCCATATCATCAACCAGGGCTCGCAGAACCTCACGCTCGCCGCTTCGCGCGCGCTCAACATTTCGGTCATGGAGGCCGAGGAGAGAAAGAGGAAGGTCGGCCTCGCGCCCACGGCCGCCCAGCAGAACGAGGTAACGGCGCAGCTGGTGCAGTCCTTCGAGCTGTCGCTGGCGCCGCTTCTCTCCGAGCTCTCGCGCACAATAGTCGGCTACGAGCAGCGCACCAACCAGACCCTGAGCACTCTGGTAGCGACCGGCGGGGGAGCGGCGCTGAAAGGCTTCAAGGAATTCGCCCAAAGCAAGATTCCCAACGAGATACGGCTCGCCGACCCGTTCGGAAAGACCCAGGCGCCCGCCTTCCTCGAAGGCATACTGAAAGAAGCGGGACCGGAGTTTGCGGTGGCGGTGGGGCTGGCGCTCAGACGGCTGCAGGAAGTCGGATAAAAGACCATGTTGACTATTTAATTTGCTATCAACTGCGCGAACTCGCTTGTTGATAGCTCTCATGCGATGTTTTTTCATACTATATAATTAAGCCCAAGATGGATCCTTCGCTCCAGGCATCGTTCATACCCAAGAAGCCGCTTGTCGAGGCGCGCGGCGTGCGCGGCTTCTCCGGCCTCATTCTCCTTATAGCCGTGCTCTTCTTCGTCGCATCCATCGCGGCCGCGGGCGGCGCCTTCGCGTATACGCGCCTGCTCGACAAGTCGCTCCAGGACAAAAAGGACTCGTTGGTTAAGTACCAGGAGGCGTTTGACCTGCCCAGCATCCAATTGCTCGTGCGGTTCGATACCCGCCTGACCCAGGCCCGCGCGGTCCTCAACAAGCACATCGCCCCTTCGGCGATCTTCTACTTCCTCGCGCAGCAGACGCTTGAAAGCGTCCAGCTGACGGAATTCTCCTACGAGCTGAAGGACGACGGGTCGGCTGACATCACTCTCTCCGGCGTGGCCGACAGCTTCTCCGGCGTGGCGCTCCAATCCGACCAGTTCGGCGCGAGCAAGGTGCTCAAGGACCTCCTCTTCTCGGACATCGCGATAAAAGATAGCGGCGCCGTATCGTTCCATGTAACGGCTACGGTGGATTCCGCGCTCATCTCATACGCCAAGAACCTCGCCGCGCCGCAGTCGCTGCCCCCGGCGGAAACCGCCGCGCCCCAGACGCCCGCGGCTCCGGCCGCCTCCACAACGCCCCCTTCGTCAGGAGCGCCAAAAGCCGCCCAATAACATCATGACCAGACTCGCACTGCCCATCCTCCTCGTCCTGGCCGCAATCGGCCTCTTCGTTATGTATACCAATCCGACCTATCAAAGCACCAAGAGCCTCCAGGCGGAAGTGAAGACGTACGACGAAGCGCTCGACAAGTCGCAGGAGCTGCGCAAGATACGCGACCAGAAGACCGCGGCGTTCAACACCTTCTCGGTCGAGAACAAGGACCGGCTCGAGGAGATACTCCCGGACAACGTGGACAATATCCACCTCATCATCGACATAAACAACATCGCCGCGCGCCACGGGCTCAGCCTCAAGAATGTGCAGCTCGGGAGCGTTTCCGACGCGGCCTCCGCGCGCAGCGCCGCCGCGGTCGGGGCGTCGGGAGACGCGATAGGGTCGGTGTCGCTCGGATTCACGCTCTCGGCGTCGTACGACGACTTCCTCGCGTTCCTGCAGGACCTCGAGCACAGTCTGCGCGTCGTGGACGTGGAGGAGATAAAGTTCGCCGCGACGGAAACCGGCCTCAGCGACTACACGCTTTCTATCCGGACCTACTGGCTCCATTAACACCACCATGCAATTCCTTAAAGACAACAAACTGTATATCGGCCTCGTCGTCGCGGCGGTGCTCGCCTGGTGGCTGTATATGACGTACTTCTCCGGCGGCCCGGCGAACAACACCCTGCTGGAGATCCCGCAGGCCTCGCCCTTGTCGGCTGACGTGCTTACGACGCTCTCGAACCTTACCGTCATCCGCCTGGACTCGAGCATCTTCAGCGACCCCATTTTCACCTCGCTTACCGACTACGGCGTGCAGATCCCGCCCGAGAACGCGGGGCGGCGCAATCCGTTCGCGCCCTTATAGGTATGGCCTGCTATGGACCTCTTTCAACTCTTAATCGATTCAGGGACGCTTGACCGCGCGAAGGCGGCCGAGCTTCGCGCCGAGCTCGCAAAGCCGGGCACGACCGTCGAGGGCGTGCTGCAGGCCGCCGGCATTACGCTCCCTATGGTGCTCAAGGCCAAGGGGGACTATTACGGCCTCCCGACGCGCGAGGTGGGCGACAAGAACGTGCCCTTCGAGGTGCTCCGGTTCGTGCCGGAGGAAAGCGCGCGCCACTACCGCTTTGCGCCGCTGGGGATAGTCGACGGCGCGCTTGAGGTCGGCATCGTCGACCCGGACAACCTGGAAGCGCGCGACGCGCTCACTTTCATTTCCGCAAAGGTAGGCATGCCGTACAAGATATTCCTCATTACCGACACCGATTTCGAGCACCTGCTCCAGCAGTACAAAGGACTCTCCGGCGAGGTGGGCAAGGCGCTCGGCGAGCTCGACACCGAAAGCACTATAGAAGCGCAGAAGGAGGGGAAGGACGGCAAGAAGCGCTCCATCAGCCTCGAGGAGGACATCATTACCGACACCGGCGCGGAGGCGATAACCGAGGACGCGCCCGTCACCAAAATTGTGGCGACCGTCCTGCGCCACGCCGCCGAGCAGCGCGCGTCCGACATCCACATAGAGCCGCTCGCCGACCAGACGCGCGTGCGCTTCCGCATCGACGGCGTGCTTGTAACCAACATCACCCTGCCGCCCAAGGTGCATTCGGCCGTCGTGGCGCGCATCAAGGTGCTTTCAAACATGAAGCTCGACGAGAAGCGCAAGCCGCAGGACGGCCGCTTCTCCGCGCGCGTGGCCGGCAACAAGGTGGACTTCCGCGTCTCGACGTTCCCGACCTACTACGGCGAGAAGGTGGTGATGAGAATTCTCGGGGCCTCCGCGAAAGTCCTCAAGCTCGAGGACTTCGGGCTCTCCAAGCGCAATCTCGAGATGATACGCACCGCGATAAAGAAGCCGTACGGCATGATACTCATCTCGGGACCGACCGGCTCGGGCAAATCAACGACCCTCTACGCGCTCCTTAACGAGGTGGACCGCGACAAGCAGACCGTGCTCAGCCTCGAGGACCCGGTCGAATACACGATACCCGGCGTCTCCCAGTCGCAGGTGCGGCCGGAAATAGGCTACACGTTCGCCAACGGCTTGCGCACGACGCTCCGCCAGGACCCGAACATCATCATGGTGGGCGAGATCCGCGACGCCGAGACCGCCAACCTTGCGGTGCAGGCGGCGCTGACCGGCCACCTCGTGCTTTCGACCATCCACACCAACAACTCCGTCGGTATCATCCCGCGCCTCCTGGACATGGGCGTGGAACCGTACCTCATTCCGCCCGTGCTCATCCTCGGCATGGCGCAGCGCCTGGTGAAGACCCTGTGCCCGGGCGGCGGCAAAAAAGTGGAAGTCGACTCCAGCACCAAGGAGATGCTCGACAAGCAGTTCGCGGACCTGCCGGAGGAATACCGCAAGGAGATACCGCCGCTTGACGAGATGTACCGCGTGGACGTCACTCCCGACTGCCCGTCGGGCACGCGCGGCCGCATCGCGGCGTTCGAGATGTGGGGCATGAACTCCGACTTCGAGCACGCGATACTCGCCGGCAAGCCGGAGGACGAGCTGTTCTCGATAGCGCGCAAGAACGGCATGCTCACCATGAAGGAGGATGCTATCATCAAGTCAGCGCAGGGCACGGTGCCGTTTGAGGAAGTGAACACGCTCGGCGGCGAGTTCGAGCTCGACGATACTCCCGAGGCCGAGCCAACGCCGGCCCCGATAGCCCTTTCCGAGGATGGGGACGGCGATGACGCTCCAGATGCGCCGGCCGCGCCCGAAAAGGAAATAAAAGTCTAACTCATGCCCCAGTACAAGGAAAAATTAGCGGCTCTTATAGACAAGCTCATAGCCCAAGGAGCAAGCGACCTCCACATGGGCGCGGGCATCCAGCCGGTCATGCGCGTATCCGGCGCCTTGGCGCCGCTTCTTTCCGAACCGATACTCACTCCCGAGGACATGCGCGGCTACTTGGCCGAGATGATATCGCCGGAGCGCATGAAGGCGTTCACGGAGACGCAGGAAGCCGACTTTTCATATTCCTACGGCGAGAAGGCGCGCTTCCGCGGCAACGCGTACGTGGAGCGCGGCCAGGTAAGCGTGGCACTCAGGCTTATCCCGCGAATGATCCGCACCATCGCCGAGCTCAATCTGCCGCCGTCGCTTGAGTCCTTTACCGCGCGCGAGCAGGGATTCTTCCTGGTGGTGGGGCCGGTGGGGCAAGGGAAGACCACGACGCTCGCGGCTTTGATAGAAAAGATAAACAACGAGCGCACCGAGCACATCATCACGATAGAGGACCCTATCGAGTATATTTTCGAGAACAAGAAGTCGCTCATCGACCAGCGGGAGGTGCGCGTCGATACCGCCGACTTCCAGACGGCGCTCGCTTCGGTTTTTCGACAGGACGTGAACGTGCTCATGATAGGGGAGATGCGCACGCCCGAGACCATGGCCACAGCCGTGACCGCCGCCGAAACCGGCCATCTCGTGTTCTCGACCCTGCACACCAACAACGCGTCGCAGACCATCGACCGCATCATCGACACGTTCCCGGCGGGCCAGCAGGAGCAGATACGCATCCAGCTGGCCGGCTCGCTTGCGGGCATATTTTCCCAGCGGCTGGTGCCCCGCATCTCCGGCGGGCTCATCCCGGCCTATGAATTGCTTGTCGCCAACAGCGCGGTCGCCAATCTCATCCGCGAGAAGCGCACGCACGAGATACAGACGGTCATCGAGACCGGCGGCGAGGACGGCATGATAGACATGAATCGCAGCTTGGCCGAGCTGGTGCGCATGGGGGAGATAACGGCCGAGAGCGCGTACAGCCGCTCGGGGAACCCCAAGAACCTGGAGCGATTGCTGTAAACTGCATATATGGAATTCAAATACGAAGCACTCGACCAAAACGGCAAGCCGACCTCCGGCGTGGTAAACGCCGCCAGCCAGGACGCCGCCATCACGGCGCTTCAGCGGCGCGGCCTCACTATCACGTCCTTCGATGCCGGCGGCGCCAAGGGGATGCTTGCCTCTATTGGCGGCATTACGCTCTTCGGCGGCGTCAGCAACCGCGACCTCGTGCTCCTGTCGCGCCAGATAGCGACGCTCTTCGAGGCGCAGGTTTCGGCTTTGCGCGTCTTCAAGCTTCTGGCCGAACAGGCGGAAAAACCCTTCCTGCGGACGGTGCTCGTCACAATAAGCGACGACCTGCAGGCGGGCAGCTCCATTTCAAAATCGCTGGCGAAGCACCCGAAGGTATTTTCCGACTTCTACGTCAACATGGTCCGCGCGGGCGAGGAGTCCGGCAAGCTCGACGAGACGTTCCTCTTTTTGGCCGACTATATCGACCGCTCCTACGAGCTCACCAGCAAGGCCCGCAACGCCCTGGTCTATCCGGGCTTCATCATGCTTACGTTCGTAGCGGTCATGACCCTTATGCTTACGGTGGTCATCCCCAAGATAGGCGCAATCATCGCCGACTCGGGGCAGGAGCTGCCGTTCATCACGTCGCTCGTGCTCGGGTTCAGCTCGTTCCTGGTCGATTACGGCATTTTCCTTCTCATCGCGCTTATCATCGGGGGCTTCTTCCTCGTCAAATTTACGCGCACCCCGCAGGGCAAGCTTGCGCTCGACCATCTCCAGCTCTCGGTCCCGTACATCGGCGCCCTCTACCAGAAGCTCTTCCTTGCCCGCATGGCCGACAACATGCACGTCATGCTTTCATCCGGCATTTCCGCCGTGCGCGCGCTTGAAATAACCGCATCGGTCGTGGGCAACAGCGTGTACGAGGGGATACTGCAGGAGGCGCTTGAGGCGGTGAAGGCCGGCAGCCCGATGTCGCAGGCTCTCGCTCGCTATCCGCACGAGATACCGGCCATCATGGTCCAGATGCTCCAGATAGGCGAGGAAACGGGGGAGATGGGGAGCATTCTCGAGCGTCTCGCCAAATTCTACAACCGCGAGGTCAATGCGGCTGTGGACACGCTTGTGTCGCTCATCGAGCCCGCGCTTATCATATTGCTGGCGCTCGGCGTCGGCTTCCTCCTTGCGTCGGTCCTCCTGCCTATCTACAACACCGCCGGGAGCATCTAGCCCCGAAGGGGTGTTATCCACACGGCGTATTTGTCCGCCCAGGAACAGGCTATACTTAAGGCATCCGCAATTTAGCGTTCCATTAACAATTATTAGGAATTCGGATAGTTATCATAATTATGAATAAAGGCTTTAACAAAGGTTTCACCCTCATCGAGCTTCTCGTCGTTATCGCCATCATCGGCATCTTGGCGGGTATCGTGCTCGCTTCTTTGGGTTCGGCACGCAGCGGGGCATCCGATGCAAAGATAAAGGAGCAGCTTTCTGGCTTTAAGACCGCCATGGAAGCATATTATGCAAAGAACGGAAACTATGGTCCTGGAGGCACGGCTGCAAATGGCTGCGCAGCTGCTCCTTCTGTTGCTCCGTATAACGACGCTACTGTTGGGTTGCTTGGTTTGTCCGATACGGACAATTATCCTTCTACCGCAGCTCTCGCTTGCTGGGATAACCGCGCAACTGGTGTTGCGGCAACGGCATGGGGAGTTCAGGCGACGCTTAGCGACGCTTCAACCTGGTGCGTAGACAGCACCGGAGCAAGCAAGGCTGGTGGCACCATTGCCTCTGGCGATGTGACCTGCTAATCTTCGCTTTAAAGGAAAAACAAAATCCCCAGCATGTGCTGGGGATTTTGTTTTTGAGGGTATACTGGCTGTATGCATACTATTGCCGCAAGATTGCGCGGCTTTACGCTCATCGAGCTCCTGGTGGTAATCGCCATCATCGGCATATTGGCAAGCATCATGATAGCGGGATTGAGCGGCGCCAAGGCGAGCGGCCGCGACGCCAAGCGCATCAGTGATATAAAAAATATCCAGCTCGCGCTCGGGCTCTATTACAATGATAACCTGTCGTACCCTAAGGTCGCTGACGCCAATAACCTGGCAACCGCACTCGTGAACGGCGGATACATCTCCAAGATACCTACTGATCCGCTGACAGGAGGGAGCTATATGTATGCCCCGTTCGGGGCGACTACGGCATGTTCCGGCGGCGCTTCGAAATATCATCTCGGCGCGGCTCTGGAAAACGCGACTATGCCGTCGGACGATCTTGGAGGAACGGTGCCGAACGGAGCGGTCGCGTGTTTCGGCTACAATGACTTTTACCCAACGAAGGACTGCACGCAGGGCGGCGGCACCCCCGACCAGTGCTACGACGTGACCAATAACTGATGGACGCCTTGCAAAGCAGTCTTCTTTTTCCGGTCGCCGCGGCGGTATTGGGCGCCATATTCGGAAGCTTCATAAACGCGCTGTCCTTCCGGTGGGGGACCGGCCGCTCGATAGCAAACGGCCGCTCCAAATGCATGCAGTGCGGCCATACGCTCGCCGCAAGCGACCTCGTGCCGGTATTCTCGTACGTGTTCCTCGGCGGCCGGTGCCGCTACTGCAGCGCGCGCATCAGCGTGCAGTATCCGCTGGTCGAGCTGGCCGGCGCGGGCCTCTCTCTTTTGGTATTCCTTTCGTACTCGCTGCCGCTCGCATACGCATTCTGGCTTTTGGTCTGGATGATACTGCTGTTCGTCGTGGTGTACGACCTTCGCCATACGGTCATCCCCTGGTCGTGCTCCATACTGCTCGCCATCCTCGCCTTCGCGTCTCTCTTCATATCCTTCAGTTCTCCGGGCCATATTCTGGACTTCGTAAGTCCAGATATATGGGCGGTGCTCGCGGGACCCTTGCTGGCATTGCCGCTGACGCTCATTTCGCTCGCCTCGCGCGGGCGGTGGATGGGGTGGGGCGACGGGGCGCTTGAACTCAGTCTCGGCTGGTTCCTGGGGCTCGCGGCGGGCGGCAGCGCCCTCATGCTCGCGTTCTGGATAGGGGCCGCTGTGGGCATACTGCTCATCGTCCTAAAAAAAGGGCTTACAATGAGAAGCGAGCTCCCGTTCGCGCCCTTCCTTGTGCTGGGCGCGCTGGTCGCACTATTCTTCCATGTCGATTTTCTCTCCTCACTCCCGCTCCTTTTTTAAAAAGCCTTTCCGGCGCCTCCTGGGGAAGGGAAGAGGGTTCACGCTCATCGAGCTTCTGGTGGTGGTCGCCATCATAACTATCATGACCACGGTGCTGCTGCTCCAGCAGCGGAAGTTCGACAGTTCGACCCTGCTGCGCAGCCTGGCCTACAGCATCGCGCTGTCGGTGCGCCAGGCGCAGGTCTACGGCACGAGCGTCCGGCAGGATTCGGCCACGAGCGGCTTCACGTCCGACTACGGGGTATTCTTCTACAAAGGAGAGGGCACGAGCAACTACTATATTTTCGCCGACAGCGGTACGAAGGACCACTGTCGCGCGGGATGGGCGGTTACCGGATTCTGCTCTTCCAACGCGGGCAACGAAGACGTGCAGCAGTTCAAGCTCGGGCCGGGCTATTCCATATTGAAGTTCTGTGCCACCACGTCCTCGAACTCGCAAGTATGTACGCCGACTTTGGACTGGCTTTCGATCTATTTCAAGCGCCCCAATCCCGACGCGTTCTTTGCAACCTCGGCCGGCGGCACGTATAAAAGCGCGTATATTCAGATAGTCGGGCCTGACGGCGTTACAACGCGCGGAATAACCGTCACCACGACGGGTCAAATTATCGTTTGCGGGGTCAACAAGGTGTACCCAGACTGCTAATATGAACAAAGGAGGTTTTACGCTCATAGAGATAATGGTGTCGGTGACGATATTCTCCATCGTCATGGTCGTTTCCATGGGCGCGCTCCTGTCGATATCAGCAGCCGACAAGAAGGCCGAGACGCTGAAGACGGTCATGAACAACCTCAACTTCGCCATAGAGAGCATGTCGCGCACCATCCGCACCGGCACGCTGTACGATTGCGGCCGCGGAGCGAATACCGACTGCACCGACGGCGCGCAGGAGGTAGGATTCCATCCCGTCGACGCTGCAAGTCCGGGCGCGCGGACGAAGTACAAGTTCGAGACAACCGCCGCCCCCTGCGGCCAGTCGGCTCTTGCGACGGCCGGCTGCATCATGCGCGATACTGGGGACGGTTCGGGCTACCTGTCGATTACGGCTCCGGAAGTCGTCATAACTTCTTTGAAATTCTACCTGGTCGGCTCGTCTCCCGCGGATACCCTACAGGCCCGAATCACGATAGCCCTGAGCGGCTTTGTGAAGATAAGCGGCAACCCCGCCTCCATGGCCGACTGCCTGGCGACGCCCGCGCAGTGCTCCGTATTCAATATCCAGACCTCAGTAACCCAGCGACTGTATGACCAGTAAACCCAAGAACATGCGGCGGCTCGTCGCGAAGGCCCGCGGGGGCTTCACGCTCATTGAGATGCTCGTGGCCGTGCTCATTCTCTCGACCGCCATAGCGGGCCCTATGACCATAGCGAGCAAAAGCCTTACAACCGCGCTAGTTGCCAAGGACCAGGTGACCGCGTTCTTCCTCGCGCAGGACGCGGTCGAGTACGTACGCTTCGTGCGCGACTCAAACAAGCTGAAAGGAGCCGATTGGCTTACGGGCGCGGGGGGCTCGGCCGCCGGAACCGACCTTTCAGTATGCAAAAGCGCAAACGGCAGCGCACTCTGCTATGTGGATTCCACGGGAAATTATCCGGCCACTCCGCAGACCTGCGGCTCGACCTGTCCGGCGCTGAACTACGACGCCTCGCAGGGGCGCTTTACCTACTCGGCCGCGAATCCTCCCTCCGTCACGCCCACCATCTATACCCGCACCGTCAGCCTGACCGATCTTTCCGATGACGAGCAAAAACTGGTCGTTACGGTATCCTGGAGCGATACGGGCGGAACCGGCCGCTCTGTCAAAGTGACCGAGAACATCTTCAACTGGCAATAATATGCGCACCCCCCGGCACATACGAATGCATAAGCGCGGCTTTACCATTTTCTTCGCCGTGCTGGTGTCGAGCCTCGCGCTTGCGGTCGGACTCGCCATTTATGACCTCCTGTCCCGCGAGCTCGTGCTGTCCCAGACCGCCACGCAGTCGCAGTATGCCATCTATGCTGCCGATACCGGCGCGGAATGCGCGCTGTATTGGGATAACAAATACACCGATTCGGACAAGAGCGCCTTTGGAACGTCCACTTCAGACACGTGGCCGTCGTCAGATTCGAGCATCGTCTGCAACGGCCAGGTGATAAGCTCCCTCTGGTCGTCTCCCGACCCGATCGTGAAGACCGGCGCCGCCGCGACGACCACCTTCACCATAACCATGGGGTCGGCCACAGGCCCCTGCGCCAAAGTGGAGGTCGCAAAATCAGGCGACCCGTCGAGGACCACCGTCACGTCCCACGGCTACAACACCTGCGCGTCGGGCGGGATGGTGCGGCTTGAGCGCGCGCTTCAGGTGAATTATTAAGGGCTGGCTTCCGGCCTGAAGAAGCACTAAGCTAATGCTATGGCCGCGCCGAAAGATATCAGGGAGCGGTACGAGAAGCTCAAAAAAAGCATCAACCGGTACCGGCTGATGTACCACGTCTATGACCGGGAGGAGATTCCGGAGGCGGCGCGCGATTCGCTCATGCACGAGCTGGCGCAGCTGGAAGCCCGGTACCCGGAGCTCGTTACGCCCGACTCGCCGACCCAGCGTGTGGCCGGCGCCCCCTTGCCTCAGTTCAAGAAAGTGCCCCACAAGGTCCCGCAGTGGTCGTTCAACGACGTGTTCAGCGAGGAGGAGCTTATCGAGTGGGATGCGCGCGTGAAGCGCGTGCTCAAGACGGACGAACCGGTCGAGTATGTATGCGAGCTTAAGATAGACGGGCTCAAGGTCATTTTGGAATACAAGGGCGGCGCGCTCTTGGTGGCAGCCACGCGCGGGGACGGCGCGGTGGGGGAGGACGTGACCCACAACGTGCGCACGATAGAGTCCGTGCCGCTTGCGCTCGAGCGTCCCGTGAACGTTATTGTCGAAGGCGAAGTATGGATGAGCGAGGCCGGGCTCAAGGAGCTGAACGTTCAGCGTAAGAAGGACGAGGAGCCGCTATTCGCAAATCCGCGCAACGCCGCCGCAGGCTCTATCCGCCAGCTGGACCCGAAGATAGCGGCGGCGCGCCGGCTGAACACCTTTATATACGATGTGGCGCGGACCTCGGAGACTTTGCCCGGCACGCAGAAGGAGGAGCTTGAGTATCTGCGCGAGCTGGGCTTCAAGGTAAATCCCAACTACAAGCTCGTTTCTTCCATTCAGGGGGCGGTCGCGTATTGGAACGAGTGGAAAAAGAAGAGCAAAGCCGAAGGGTATTGGGTGGACGGCATCGTTGTGAAGGTGAACCGCCGCGACTTTCAGGAAATGCTCGGCTACACGGGCAAGGCGCCGCGCTTCGCGATAGCATTTAAATTCCCGGCCGAGCAGGTTACAACTATTGTCGAGGATATCGTGCTCCAAGTTGGCCGCACCGGGGTGCTGACCCCGGTGGCGCACCTTAAGCCCGTGGTTGTTGCGGGCACCACCGTGTCGCGCGCCACGCTCCACAACGAGGACGAGATACGGCGCTTGGACGTGCGCGTAGGCGACACGGTCGTGCTGCAGAAAGCCGGCGACGTGATACCGGATATCGTTAAGGTTTTGACGGAGCTGCGGACGGGAAAGGAAAAGCCGTACAAATGGCCGACCCGTGTCGCCGAATGCGGAGGCGACGGCGCGATAGAGCGCGTGCCGGGGGAAGCCGCATGGCGCTGTGTGGCGAAGGACTCCTTCGCGGTGCGTCGCCGGGTGCTGCGCCACTTCGCGAGCCGCGGCGCCCTTAATATAGAAGGCCTCGGCGAATCGACCGTTGATGCGCTTCTTGAAGAGGGGCTCGTAGCGAACTTCGACGATTTCTTCACGCTGACCGAGGGCGACCTGCTCACGCTCGAAGGCTTTGCCGAAGTGAGCGCGAAAAAGCTCATCGCTTCCATTCAAAAGACCGCCCATGCCGTGCCCATGTCGCGCCTTATCACCGGCCTCTCGATACCGCACGTTGGGGAGGAGACGGCGATACTGCTGGCGGAGAATTTTAAGACGATCGACGACGTCGCGAAAGCGGGCGTGGAAGACCTGGAAGATATCGGCGGCATCGGCGAGGTTGTGGCGAAATCGATAGCGGATTGGTTCCGCGACCCCGAGAACGCGAAGATGCTGGCGCGCTTGAATAAGCTCGCACGCATAGTCTCCGAAAAAGTTTCCAAAAAGGACACGGGCCCGCTTGCGGGGAAGACCTTTGTGCTCACGGGCACTATGGAAGCGCTGTCGCGCGATGAAGCGAAGCAAAAGCTGAGAGCGCTCGGCGCGGACGTGTCTTCTTCGGTCTCGAAAAAGACGTTCGCGGTCGTGGCGGGGGCTGAGCCCGGCTCCAAGCTCGAGAAAGCCCGCGAGCTCGGCGTACAGGTGCTTGAAGAAGCGGAATTCCTGAAACTCATTAAATAACCGGGCAAGGCCCGGATATTGTCGTCGCTCCGCTCGTAAAAGAAAGCAAGCTTTACTTTTCACTCGCTCCGCTAGACAATAAGCTCATGATTTCGAGGGACGAGGTGCAAAATTTGGCCCAGCTGGCGCGCCTAACCCTCAGCGAGGGTGAAGCCGCCGTTTTGCAGAAGGATATCTCTTCTATCCTCGATTATGTGGGGCAAGTGGCCTCCGTGTCGGCCGAGGGTGCAGAGGCGTCAACGCAGAACCGCAATAGTATGCGCGCGGATATGCCGCGCGAAGGGGGCGACCCTATGGCGGAAAAGCGCGAGGCGCTCCTGACGGCCCTTCCCAGGCGCGAAGGCGAGTACAACGTCGTCCGCAAGATAATACAGAAAGATGAATAATCTAGCGGAGCTTTCCATACTTGAGGCGGGCAAAAAGCTGGCGGCCGGGGACATAACGGCGGTCGATCTCGCCCGCGCCTGCCTCGATAACGTCAAGGCGCGCAACGGCGAGCTTAACGCCTACCTGGAAGTGTTCGACGATGTTGAAGCGCAGGCCGCAAAAGCCGATGAGCGGCGAAGGGCGGGGGAGAGCGGTCCCCTGCTCGGCATACCGCTCGCGCTAAAGGACAATATTTTGATAGAAGGGCGGCGCGTATCGGCGGCCTCCAAAATTCTCGAGAACTACGTCGCAAGCTACGACGCGACGCTCATACGCAAGCTTAAGGAAGCCGGCGCGGTATTCCTGGGCCGCACCAACATGGATGAATTCGCTCACGGCAGCTCTACCGAGAACTCGGCCTACGGCCCGACCAAAAATCCCCACGATACCTCGCGCGTCCCCGGCGGCTCCTCCGGCGGCTCCGCGGCGGCCGTCGCCGCGAACATGGCGCTGGGCGCATTGGGTACCGACACAGGCGGCTCTATTCGCGAGCCCGCGAGCTTCTGCGGCCTGGTTGGGTTTAAGCCGACGTACGGAGCCGTGTCCCGATCGGGACTCATCGCGATGGGCAGCAGCCTCGACCAGGCCGGCCCGCTCGCGCGCAGCGTGGCCGACGCCGAGCTCATTTTTAACGCTATGCGCGGCAAGGACCCGCTTGATAGCACGTCAATTGATGAAAATTTCTACCCAAAGCGCGCATCCAAGAAAAAAATCGGCGTGCCCCGCGCGCTTCTGGCAAGAGGCGTGGATGCCGATGTGCTCGGGCATTTTGAAGAGTCGCTCGACAAGCTGAGGGCGCAAGGCTACGAAATCGTCGATATCGATCTGCCTTCAGCCGGACTGGCGCTCGCGATCTACTATGTGATCATGCCGGCCGAGGTATCGACCAACCTCGCGCGCTTCGACGGCGTGCGCTACGGGCTGTCGCTCAAGGGCGACAGCCTGTGGGAGGATTATGCGAAAACCCGCGGCGAAGGGTTCGGTCCGGAAGCCCGCCGCCGCATCATGCTCGGCACGTACGTGCTCTCCTCCGGCTATTATGATGCGTACTACGGCAAGGCGACTGCGGCCCGCGCGCAGCTTTCAAAGGAAGTAGCTTCCGCGCTTGAGCGCGTTGACTTCATTGTTACGCCGTCGGCTCCTTCCCCCGCGCCGAAACTCGGCGAGAACACCGCCGACCCTCTGACCATGTATCTGCTCGATATCTTTACGGTAACCGCCAACCTCACAGGCAATCCCGCCATCTCTCTGCCCATGGGGACGGTAGCACGTGAAGGAAAGGAGCTTCCGGTAGGCATCCAGTTCACCGGCGCGCACGGCGACGAAGCCGGGCTGTTCGCCGTCGGCAAGCTGCTGCTTGGCGAGGTACAATAACCGGATGGAGAACGTCCATTTCCTTAACATTGAGTACATCCTTTTGCGCGGGTTCGATATCGTAAATGCCGTCTTTGCGTTCTTCGGCTTTCCTTTGGACGGCTCCGCGACGCCGGCAGACCAGGCCGCCACTGCGTCGCATGTGGCGTCAGGATTCTCTTTCTCCCTCGGGCTTATCGCCGTCATCGGCATGGTTGCGACCGTATTCCTCTTTGCGCTGGCGGTGTGGGTCCGCATCCGGCTTGTAACGGTCGAGCACGAAGGGTTCCACGGGAAGGAAGCGCACGAACACAAGGTCGAGCATCCGGAAGATCCGCACAAGAACCCGCATTGGGAGAAGATCCGGGAGTGGTCAAGCTCGGGCAGCGAGAGCGATTGGCGTCGTGCCATACTCGAAGCCGATATCATGCTTGGCGACCTGCTCAATACCCAGGGCTATCGGGGCAAGGATATAGGGGAGAAGCTGCGCGATGCGAACCCCCTCCAGTTCTCGACACTCGACTTGGCATGGAAGGCGCACAAGGTGCGCAACGACATCGCGCATCAGGGAGAGACTTACCATTTGTCGCAGCGCGAAGCGAACGCGACTATCGATTTGTATCGGCGGGTTTTTGAGGAATTCGATTTTGTGTAGGGGAGAATAGGCTTGGCCTTCGCTCTCGCCTCGTCGTCACTCGGCTCGGCTGCAGCCCGGCCTCGCGGTTTTGCAAGTGCAAAACAACACCACAGGAGTACTTCCATTTTCTAAGAGGAATACCTCTAAGAAAATGAGGTCGCGCTCCGGCCTGCAAGTCCTGCCAGAAGCGAAGCAGTTCGCTTCTTTCCCTCGCAAAAGCAGCAAAAGTAAGACACCCCCGAAGGGGTGTCTTACTTTTGGCTTGTTGCGGGGGCAGGACTTGCACCTGCGACCTCAAGGTTATGAGCCTTGCGAGCTACTACTGCTCCACCCCGCGATGAAATGCAATTATATCAAGATTAGTGCTATAGTACAAGTAATTTAATAAGTAAATTTGCATTATGGAATCCGCTTTTTCGATCAAAGAGTCCTTCGCGTTCGGCTGGCAGAAGACCAGGGAGCATAGCGGCCTCCTCTTCGGGGCGATGCTTACGATCTTCGCGCTCCAGGTTGCCCAGGCCCTGGTTACCGCGACGCTTATGGACCAGCTTATCGGCGTGCTCGCCCTTGTAGCCGTGCTCGCGGCCGAATGCGTGGCCGGCGTCGGCTTCGTCCTTATCATGCTCAAGATAGCAAAAGGGGAGCGCGCGCAGTACGCCGACATACTTCCGCCCGTGCGGCTGGTGTGGACGTACCTGCTCGCCTCGCTGGCTGCGGGCCTGCTCATCCTCCTTGGGTTTGTCCTTCTTATCATCCCGGGTATCTACCTGTCGCTGCGCTTCTCGATGGTGCGCTTCGCGGTGCTTGAAGGCGCGGGCGTCAAAGAGAGCCTCAAGAAAAGCGGCGCGATGACGCGGGGAGTAAAATGGAAGCTGCTGGGATTCCTTCTCTTGTGCGGCCTGGTCAATATGCTGGGCGCGATACTTCTGATGGTGGGGCTTCTCGTAACCGTTCCGGTCAGCACGATCGCCTACGCCCACGTATACCGGAAACTCCACGCGCATCATCACGCGCACGCGTAGCGTTGAAGTAAGGCCGTAAAAATGCTATTTTGAGCCTACTTTGTCCGATAGGGCAGGGCATGTCGGCGTAGCTCAGGTAGTTAGAGCATGGGACTCATAAACCCAAGGTCGAAGGTGCAAGTCCTTCCGCCGACACAAATGCGCAGCATGTGCGGCCGAGGTCCCTCCTTGAGGATGGACCGTAAGAACTTGCAAGCCTCACGCCTAGAAGCCGATTTCCTCGCTATCTTGGAAAATCAGCATTTTTCGGCTAGAATAGCCTGTGTCCGCATAGTATATGCGGGAGTAGCTCAATTTGGTTAGAGCGCTTCCCTGTCACGGAAGAGGTTGCGGGTTCAAGTCCCGTCTCTCGCGCAAAAAGAGGGTCTATACTGATAAGACAGGGCGCCATTAGCAATAACCATGTTTATATGGACAAATGTGACTGCGGTGCGGCCAGTACGTGCAAAGTAGGGGATGCGACGTGCGCCGCGTGCGGCAAGGCATGCCCGAGCGGCGAGATGTAGTTTAGAAAAGAGGCGTATGCGCTTAAGGGCGGCTTCGGCCGCCCTTAGTGCTTGTGCTCGTCCTTGAATTTTTTCAGTTCCGCCTCCAGCGCGCTTATCCGCTCGTCCGTCTCGTCCTCCACATCGATAAGCTCATTGTCTGCGGGGCCGAGCGCCTTAATAAGCTCGTCCAGCTTCAGGTGTGTTGCGTGCGCGTCGCGGTTCTGCGTGTTCTGGATAAGGAATACCATAAGGAACGTCACGATGGTCGTGCCGGTATTGATGACCAGCTGCCAGGTGTTGGAAAAGTCGAACAGCCATCCGGTGCCGGCCCACAGCGCCACGATGCTGAGCGCGATAAGGAACGCCCACGGCGAGCCCATGGTCCTGCTTGCCCCGTGCGCCACCTTCCTGAAAAATTCGTTCATGCCACCAGTATACCGCCTATATTTTTTGGCAATTTTGCCGTTTTTATTGTAAGTTGATAGATGTTCTTGTATAAGCCGAAGTAGGGCCGACGTGTCAGTCGGCCTCCCGACCAAAGCGTCGGGACTCAGTACAATAAGCCGAAGTAGCTCAGATGGTAGAGCAACTCCATGGTGGGTCGCAGACCCCGCCCATCCCGACGGTAACGTCGGAATGAATCCCGAATAACGGTTAAAGGCCACATGACTGGTCCAGACCGTAGCGTCCTAGACGCTCGAACGACTGACAAGGGTCTCCTGTTCGCAGGAGAAAGATACAGTCTAGCCCTCTTATAAAGAAAAAAGAGGTGTAAGCGAAGGAGTAGGTCGCCGGTTCGATTCCGGCCTTCGGCTCAAAATATGCTGTAAATTGCTTCCGATGTAATTATTTACACCGATAAGCAGTTTGCATATACTTCTTGTAGGTATGTCGATGCCTAAAAAACCACGTAGCGCGTGTGTTCTGTGTGGTACAGAGACTGCTCGCGCTGGATACACCTATTGCAGTAACAAGTGCCAGGCACAATTGCAGCACGAATCTTATATCAAAAAGTGGAAAGAGGGAAAGATAACAGGACTAAAGGTAACGGGGATAGTCTCAAGGCCGGTCAAGCGTTATCTGCGAGAAAAGTTTGGCGATAAGTGTTGTATGTGCGGTTGGTCGGAAGTTAATCCGGTTACCGGACTTGTGCCGTTAGTTGCGGACCATATCGATGGTAATTGGCAGAATAATACAGAAGAAAATCTTAGACTAGTTTGTCCGAACTGTGACGCATTAAGTCCTACTTATGCTAATCTCAATAAAGGAAACGGCAGAAAAGGGCGCGCAATAAGTAAAAGAGCGATTGCCGCCCGTTTGCTTATATGATAGATTTTCTTTGACTTCCTTTGCCGGAGTAGCTCAGTTGGTAGAGCACGTCTTTCGTAAAGACGGGGTCGCCAGTTCAATCCTGGCCTCCGGCTCCAATGACCAAAGAAGAGGTAGAAAAGCGCATCAGGGAGATAGAAGGAGCGATGCAGGCTCCGGACTTTTGGAGCAACCCTGCCGAGGCCCGGAATCTCATAAAAGAGCTCCAGGACCTCAAGGCAGAGCTTGAGGGGGGCAGCAAATACGAGAACGGCAACGCCATACTCACCATCGTCGCGGGCGCGGGCGGGGACGATGCCGAGGATTTCGCGCACATGCTCTTTGAGATGTACCGCAAGTTCATAGAAAACCGCGGCTGGGGCTACAAGCTGCTGCACGAGAACCGGAACGACCGCGGCGGCTACCGCAACCTTTCGATAGAAATAGCGGGGAAGCGCGCGTACGGCACGCTCAAAAACGAGTACGGCGTGCATCGGCTCGTGCGCATCTCGCCGTTCAATGCCTCCGCCAAACGGCACACGTCCTTCGTGCTCGTGGAGGTCCTGCCGGTCTTGGAAAAAGTGTCCGATATCGATATTCCCGAAGACGACCTTGAAATAACGGTGGCGCGCTCCGGCGGCCCGGGCGGCCAGAACGTCAACAAGCGCGAAACGGCGGTGCGCATCGTGCATAAGCCTACCGGCATTTCCGCGCACGTTGACGGCGAGCGCACGCAGGGAGCGAACAAGGAGAAGGCGCTTGCGATAGTAGAGGCGAAACTGCTCCATTTTATGGCAGAGGAGCGCAAAGAGCGCATAGACGAACTTTCAACCGCAGTCGGCAAGATCGAATGGGGCAATCAGATACGCTCCTACGTGCTTCATCCGTACAAATTAGTGAAGGACCACCGCACCAATGTGGAGGTCCGCGATGCCGAAGGCGTGCTTGAAGGGGCGCTTGACCCCTTCCTGGCCTAGTTTTTTGCACATCGGCCCCTAAAGGGGTAAAATACATAGGTTGTCATGATCTACTACGACCGCGTATCAAAAATCTACGCAGATAACTCCGTTGCTCTCAACGACGTCAGTTTCTCGGTCGAACCGGGAGAATTCATCTCCCTCGTCGGACACTCGGGCGCCGGCAAGACCACGCTGGTCAAAATGCTCTTGGCCGAAGAGCGCCCCTCCTCCGGCTCGGTATTCTTCGAGTCGGTCAACGTCCACGAGGTGCACAGCCGCAGGATGAACGACCTGCGCCGCAAGATAGGGACGGTATTCCAGGATTTCCGCCTCCTGCCGCAGAAAACCGCGTACGAGAACGTGGCCTTCGCCATGGAGGCGGCCGGCCGCAGCGAGGACGAGATACAGTCCGACGTGCCGCACGTGCTCGAGCTCGTAGACCTGGGCGAGAAGATGAACAATTTCCCCGACGAGCTTTCCGGCGGCGAGCAGCAGCGCGTCGCTATCGCGCGGGCCATAGTGAACCAGCCCGATGTCATCATCGCCGACGAGCCGACCGGCAACCTCGACCCGGTCAACACGTTCGAGGTCGTTCAGATACTCAAGAAGATAAACGACCTCGGCACCACCATCATCCTCACGACCCACAACAAGGGCGTCATCGACAGCCTCAAGAAGCGCGTCGTAACGCTTGACCGCGGGAAGGTCGTGCGCGACGACCGGGAAGGGAAGTACATACTGTAACTATGAATTGGCTCAGCATAAAACGCGTGTTTAGGGCGGGGTTCCTCGATTTCTGGAGGAACGGCTTCGTGTCCTTCGCGTCCGTCCTTATGATGGTCTTTACGCTGTGCGTCATAGGGCTGGCCATGTTCACCGGCGTGATACTGAGCTCCACGCTCGAGGAATTCCGCGACAAGGCCGATATGAACGTGTACTTCACGACCGACGCGCCGGAGGACCGCATACTCGAGATAAAGAGCTCGCTTGAGGCGCTTCCCGAAGTGGAAACGGTGACCTACACGACCCGCGAAGCGGCGCTTGCCGCCTTCCGCGAGCGCCATCAGAACGACCAGCTGACCCTTCAGGCCCTCGAAGAGCTCGGCGACAATCCGCTGGGAGCGGTCCTCAACATCAAGGCGCATGAGATAACGCAGTACGAGGGTCTTGCGAGCTTCCTCAACGACCAGGACGCGCTGGGGAGCGGCGCCACGCCGATTATCGAGAAGATAAACTACTACGACGCGGAGCACCGCGCGGCGGTGGACCGGCTCGCGCAGATAACCGACTCCGCCAAATGGATAGGGCTCGTCGTTATAGTCATATTCATACTCATGACCATCGCCATTTCCTTTAACACGCTCAGGCTCGCCATCTACTCCAGCCGCGATGAGATACAGGTGATGCGGCTCGTTGGCGCCACCAAGAGCTACATCCGCGCGCCGTTCATGGTGGAAGGCGTGCTGTACGGCCTGGTAGCCGCGGTCATCACGCTCCTCCTTATGTATCCGCTCACGTGGTGGCTCGGGAGCGCCACCGTTAATTTCTTCGGCGGCGTGAACGTCTTCAACTACTTCATCACGCATTTCCCGCTGTTCTTCGGCGTCATCGCGGGTTCGGGCATCGTGCTTGGCGCCGCGGCAAGCTTCCTTGCGGTGCGCCGGTACCTCCAGATATAACTAACGCATGCCGAAATATATCTTTGTCGTTGGCGGGGTGATGTCGGGAATAGGCAAGGGCATCGCCTCCTCCGCCATTGCGCGCATCCTCAAGGACAAGGGCCTCAAGGTGACCGCCCTCAAGATAGACCCGTACATCAACGTTGACGCGGGCACGATGAACCCGACCGAGCACGGCGAGGTGTTCGTGCTGGACGACGGCTATGAGACCGACCAGGACATGGGCAACTACGAGCGTTTTTTGGGCGAGACCCTGAGCGAGGTCAATTACATGACCACGGGGCGCGTATACATGGAGATAATCCGCCGCGAGCGCAATCTCGAGTACAAAGGCAAGAACGTTGAGGTAGTGCCGCACGTGCCTATGGAGGTTATCCGCCGCATCACCGAGGCGCAGAAGCTCGCGCAGGCGGATGTAACGCTTATCGAGGTGGGCGGAACCATCGGCGAATATCAGAACATCATATTCCTCGAGGCGGCGCGCATGATGAAGCATGAGCACCCCGGCGATGTGGCCATCGTGATGCTCTCGTACCTGCCGATACCGCACAACATCGGCGAAATGAAGACTAAGCCGACCCAGTACGCCTCGCGCGAGCTTAACTCCGCGGGCCTCCAGGCCGATGTCATTCTCGCCCGCGCGGAAGTGGCGCTCGATGCCAAGCGTAAAGAAAAGATAGCGACCTTCTGCAACGTGAAGCCGGAGCGCGTCATCTCGGCCCCCGATGTCGACAGCATTTACGACGTGCCCCTCAATTACGAGGCTGACGGCCTGGGAGATATTTTGTGCGAGGTTCTCGGCCTCCCGAAGCGGCCTACCAATATGGCCGAGTGGAAAGCGTTCGTTGAAAAGGCAAAGAGCAGCAGTAAGGAAGTGAACATTGCCGTCGTAGGAAAGTACTTCGACTCCGGCGACTTCGTGCTCTCCGATGTGTATATTTCAGTGCTCGAAGCGCTGAAGACCGCTTCCTATCATCAGGGCTTCAAATTGAAGCTTTCCTACCTTGGCTCGCAGAAATTCGAAACTGGCGAGACGCCTCTGAGTGTGCTTGATACATACGACGGCGTGCTCATTCCGGGCGGCTTCGGGGCCACCGGCATCGAAGGAAAAATAAAGGTCATCGAGTACGTGCGCACGCACAAGATACCGTACTTCGGCCTGTGCTACGGCATGCAGCTCATGGTCATCGAATACGCGCGCAATGTCGCGGGCCTCGCCGGCGCACATACGACCGAAGTTGACCCGAATACGAAATTCCCGGTCATTGCCGTTATGGAAAGCCAGAAAGAGAATGTCGCCACCAATAAGCTCGGCGGCACCATGCGCTTGGGCGGCTATCCGGCCCTGCTTCGCGACGGCAGCATTGCCGCGGCGGCTTACGGCGCGCCTGAAGTG
Organism: Minisyncoccota bacterium; assembly: GCA_035546615.1. Classification (GTDB taxonomy): domain Bacteria; phylum Patescibacteriota; class Minisyncoccia; order Phycocordibacterales; family SBAW01; genus GWA1-54-10. The sequence continues at coordinate 85,100 of DASZWM010000003.1, read as the reverse complement.
CGCGAAAGGCACCGCCACCGCTACGAGGTGAACCCGCAATATATAGAGCAGATAGAAAAAGCCGGGCTCGTATTTTCCGGCCGCTCGCCCGACGGCGTGCTCATGGAAATAGCGGAACTCCCGAAGGAAGCGCATCCGTTCATGCTCGGCACGCAGTTCCACCCGGAATTCCTTTCACGGCCGCTCACGCCGCACCCGCTTTTTACGGCATTCGTGCGCGCGGCAGGGGAACGCGTCCGCTAGCTACTGGTACGTCGAGGCGGCATAGCGGGCTTTATGCCTTTCCTTCCTTTCTTCCTCCTGGTCGATGCTCATCGGGTCGGTAGCGATGTTGATGATGCCCGTGAGAAAGAGCAGGAATATGCTGAAGCCTAATATAAGCAGTATGGCTATCATGCCTAAAGCTTACTGAAGGCATCCTTAGGATAGGATGAAGCGGAAGATAGGTTGAGATTTGGCGCGTTTTCAGGTATCTTTTGTGTGTATTTGCCTCAGGCATATACCTATTGCCAGATCCTCTAGTGGCGGGAATGAAAGGCAGACTGCTTTGCCTTTGCATCCGGTTCCTTTAGGAAATTGTCGTTCTTTGTGAGTAAAGCTGCCAGATCGTCTAATGGTAGGACAACGGACTCTGAATCCGTTTATCTTGGTTCGAATCCAAGTCTGGCAGCTTTGCGCATAAAGCGACAATAGGGGACTCTGGATCCGTTTATCTTGGGTATCGAAGTTCCAAGTCTGGCAGCAGTCATGGACGCGGTATCGAAAGACCTAGGCACATCGTTGTGTCATAAGGCTCGTTTCCAAAAGTTTCAAAAATGACCTAGACGGGTCAAAAACTAGTTTCTATATTTTGAGCCACAAAATTGGTTCGAATCCTAGAAACATCGTGACTTCCTTTTATTAGATATTTGTGGCATAGTACGCGACGGATTAAGCACGAAAGGATACGCCATGCGTTTAGCAGGTCTGAACGTGGAAGTACTGACCGTCGAAAGAGATCGAAAAAGACTGCAGTTCAGATGGCTCGAGCAGATCGACAAGGGAGGCTCGCTGGTCTTCACTGCAATCAGCCTGGATGCATTCGGTGTTGATCGGGAGTCTCCACAGGTTCCCATCGTTGTCTTTCGCGGCCCCGCTCGCAGGCCTGAGTCGGCCTTGGAGTATCACGAGTGCCTCTTTGCGCAGTATGCGGGCGGGCACCAGGACGGGCCCCTCCTGTACATGGGAGGCGGCGCGAAGGCCGGCACTCTGGTTGCGTCTGATTTCCAAAGAGGTGACCGTCTCTTTGTCATGGGTTGCCGGCAGAAGCTGACGGGTGAAATCGTCAAAGCTTTCTGCCGCTGAGTTCAACAATATAGACAGAAGGAGTAACTGACATGCAAGGCATCCTGACTGCCAACACGGTAGCCCGCGCGTTCGAGTTCGTGCGTCCGTGCATCGAGTTGACTCTGAGGTCTGGCGTCACCAGGCGGAGAGATCTCGTCGTCGTTGCAAATGCCGTCGAAATCATCAATCCGATGACCGAGGGCAAATCCTTCGAGGACAACTGTTACCTCGTGCACGAGTTCGGCGATCCGGCCAAGTACGAATGGCCATACAAGAAGATCGCGCTGTCGAAAGCAGAGATCTCGGTTCGCACGGGCCTCCCGACGACCAAGGTGGCCCCGCAATATCTGCTCGACGACGATACCGTCAATTCCGGGAGTGCGGTCATTGATGGCATCGTCGTGGCCTGTTCCGGCGTCGAGGGCTTCTACGACGAGATGTTTTCGTACTGGCTCGCTGCGGCGATTCAGGCCGAGGCAAAGCGATATTTCACCGACCTCAGGGAAGCGAAGGTCGACTTCGTTCCCTGAAGCAGCGACCGCCCGCGAACAAAGCCCCCGACGGCTCAGTTCGTCGGGCGGCTTTTTCTTTGACCCCCCTGAGATTCGAACTAAAATAGAAACCGAGCCCTATATTTTAAGCCACAAAAAATACACAAGTGACATTCCTACACCCGCAGCAAATCTGGACACCGTACCCGCGACCGGTTCTATCTCAAGTCTGGCAGCTGAGGAACAGGGTGACGAAGCCGGACTATTCGCAGGGAACCCGAATGCAAAACTCGGTGCTATACTTTTTGCATGTGGGTGGCATACGCGCTTGGTTCGGCGGCAGCGGCCGCGCTCGTTTCCATATTCGGCAAGATAGGCCTGCAGCAGGTTGATCCGACGCAGGCGACCGTCATCCGCGGCATCATTATGGCCGCCATTCTCGCGCTGGGGGGAATCGCGTTCGGCAAGTTCGCCGGATTCAGCGTGGCGTCGCTGGGCGGCAGGGCGTGGATATTTATAGCGCTATCGGGTCTCGCGGGCGCGGCATCATGGCTCCTCTACTTCATCGCGCTGCAACAGGGCCCGGCCGGCGCCGTGGCGGTCATCGACAAGCTGAGCGTCGTGCTGGTGCTTCTGCTTGCCGCCGCGTTCCTCGGCGAGGCGTTCACTATGCGCAGCGGTCTGGGGCTGGTACTTACCATTGCGGGCACGCTGCTTATCATCTTCAAATGATCTCTTTCAGAAAAAACCTCGCGCCGCTCGCGGCATGGATACTGCTGGCGGAGGGGGCCGGCCTCCTGGGATCGCTTTTTACCGCTCCGGCAGTAGGCGGGTGGTATGCCACGCTCGCCAGGCCCGACCTCGCTCCGCCCAACTGGATATTCGCGCCGGTGTGGACAGCGTTGTTTCTGCTCATGGGCATTGCCGCGTATTTGGTATGGAAGAGGCCGGCAAGCCGGGGCCGGACGCTGGCGCTCAAGCTGTTCTTTGTCCAGCTTCTTCTCAACGTCGGATGGTCGCTCGTGTTCTTCGGCCTGCACAATCCGGGGGCCGCGCTCGCTGAGATCGCGCTCCTCTGGGTTTCTATAGCCGCAACCGTATGGTCGTTCTCGAAAGTTTCGGGCACGGCTGCACTGCTTCTGGCGCCCTATCTTGTATGGGTCAGCTTCGCCTCGTATCTCAACTTCATGCTCTGGACGCTTAACTCATGAGCCGAACAATACGGGTGAGCGACAAGATGCAAAAGGGCTACCGCTACGAACTCGCGGAGCCCATGGGCAAACGCTTCGACCCGCGCTTCAAGCCCGAGCTGACGCCCAAGCAGATGCTCGCGCTGGGGGTCTTCGGCGGCGTATACATGCGCGACTGCATAAAGGAATTCCCGAAAGACTGGTTTGCCAAAGCGAAGTTTCAGAAGAAGGGCTTATACGCGCATGACCCGCGCATCAACTTGTTCGGCGTTAACGCAAGCCAGCCGCTCTCCGTGTGGCGCAAGAAAGGATGGATCTACAAGGATGACCCGCGCGGCTGGTTCCAATGGTACTGCCGCTATTATATGGGCCGTCGGGGACCGGATGATGACAGGCAGATACAGCGCTGGGTCGCCATCCGCCGGCACATAGCGCAAATAAAAAAGCATTGCAAAAAGGGAGACTTTTCCTGCCATGCCAAGCAGCGGCAGGCGGTGCTCCACTGGGCCTACGACAGCAGGAAGATCTAGCTTTTGCGCGAGGGGCGCCTCTTTTTTGCCGCACGCTTTTTCGGTACCTTCGCGCCGCGCTTGCGCGCTTCCGAAAGCCCGATGGCGATGGCCTGCTTGCGGCTTTTCACGCGGCCTCCTTTGCCGCCGCGCCCGGACTTCAGCGTGCCTTTTTTATACTCATGCATCACTTTTTCTACCTTTCGTCCTGCTGCTGCGCCGTATTTTTTCATGCATATAGTGTGCGCGGCAGTATCTGAAAATCGCATTAATGCCCTATGCGCTGTTCATTGACCCGGCAGGGGAGAAATCGTATAGTCTGAGCGTGCGCTTACCAATAACTTTTTATATTCCATGACCATTATTTCTCTTTTGGCGGGCATCATCCTCGGCGCCGTAGCCGTCATATTCATCCTGCAGAACGTTGCGGTCGTCACCGTCACCTTCTTGGGCTTCCAGTTCGCCGCTTCGCTGGCGCTCGTGCTTCTTACGACGCTGCTTGTCGGCCTTATCACCGCGCTCCTCATTCTTGTTCCGAGCCTCATGCGCGATCTGATGTACCTGGGCCAGATAAAGCGCGAGAAGAAAGCGCTTGAGGACGAAGTCGCCTCATTGCGCAAGACCGTCAATGCCATTCCCGAGGCTGTCGCAAGCGTCACCCAGCAGCCGCTGTAGTACTATATATAGATGAAGCAGGTGTCCGCTGGGCTCCTCATGTATCGCCTGAAGGAAGGAATCCCTCAGATACTTTTGGTGCATCCGGGCGGGCCGTTCTGGCAGAATAAAGACGAAGGTGCGTGGGGCATCCCGAAGGGCCAGGCTGACGATGGCGAGGAGGGCGATGAACTCCTTTCTGTCGCCCTGCGCGAGTTCGAGGAAGAGACCGGATTCAAGCCGGAAGGGGAGTTTCAATACCTTATCTCCGTCACGCGCGCTCGCGACGGCAAGGTCCTGACGGCGTGGATGTTCGAGGGCGATTGCGATCCCGCAAAAATAAAGAGCAACACGGTCGTCATAGACTGGCCGCCGCGCTCGGGGAAAAAGATGGAGATACCAGAAATAGACCGCGGCGATTTCTTTACTATCAAGGAGGCGAGGATAAAAATGAGCGAATACCAGCAAGGCATCATCGATGCGTTCGAAGCGAGGATGAAAGAATAATATGGAAAAACTTACTTTCATCACCGGGAACGCAGGAAAAGCAAAGTATCTGAGCGAGCATTTTCATATGCCTGTCGATCATATCAAGCTCGACTTGAAAGAGATCCAATCGCTTAGCCTGAGAGAAGTGGTTGAAGACAAGGCAAGGCGCGCATATGACATAGTGAAAGCGCCGGTTTTGGTGGAAGACGTTTCGCTCGTGTTTGCTGGCTTGAAACAGTTGCCCGGTCCGCTCATCAAATGGTTTCTGGAAACCCTCGGGAATGAAGGCTTGTGCCGGTTGGCCGATAGCTTGAATGACAGGAGTGCTCTTGCTGAAGTGGAATTCGCTATTTGCGACGAAACTGGCGTTCACACATTCGGCGGCTCAATAGAGGGAACTATTGCAGAATCGCCAAAAGGAGAGATGGGATTCGGCTGGGACCCCATATTTATACCGAAGGGGTATGATAAAACCTGGGCGGAAATGAGCGACGAAGAAAAACATCAGACGTCGATGCGCAAGATAGCCTTAGAAAAGGTATCTGAATTTTTAAAGGTATGAAGCGCATACAGCAAAATGCTTTTAACGCTCCCGGCGAGTTCAGCAAGCGTGTTGTGAAGCTCGCGCTTTCGGTCCCTCCGGGCCGGGTTACGACGTACGGCGCGCTTGCTCGCGCGGCCGGAGGCGGCGGACAGGCGGCGCGCAGCGTCTCCGCCATTTTGGACAAGGCGTACGACCAGGGCGAGAAGAATATTCCGTTTCATCGCATCGTCTATTCCGATGGCCGCATCTGGACCAGCCCCCAGTATCACCAGAAGCGCATGAAGCTCTACAAAAAAGAGGGGATAGAAGTGGATAGCAAGAATAGAATTAAGAATTTCCGAGACACGCTGTTCGGCTTTGCATAGTGTTCCCTAATTTCAAATAAGCCCCTATGTAAGCCTTTTCCGAAGGGCTAATTGACAAAAAGCTCCAAAAGGAGTATAATTATAAGAACGTGAAGCAAAGCAAGATCTACATATACGGCAAGCATGCCGTCGAGGAAGCCCTGCGGCACGCGCCGCAGGTTTTGCGCAAGATACACCTTTCGCCGCGGATGGAAGACCGCAAGCTCCAGGAGCTTATCAGGCATTCCGGCATTCCCGTCGAGCCGCTCGATGAGCGCAAGGCGACCTCGCAGGCCGAAGGCGGCGCTCCGCATCAGGGCATTATCGCGCTCATTTCGCTCGGCAGTTTCGCGCTGCCGTTCGAGAAGTTCATGGATACGTTCAACCCGACTCCGGACACCGCACTTCTCTTTCTGAATGAAGTGCAGGACCCGCACAATGTCGGCTCAGCTATCCGCTCTGCCGCTGCATTCGGCGCTGCGGCCGTGCTTATGCCCACGCACAATCAGTCGCCTATAACCGGGGCAGTTATCAAGGCGTCCGCCGGCATGGCGTTCCGCATTCCGCTCGTCACCGTGGAGAACATCCAGCAGGCGATAGCACAGCTCAAGAAAAAGGGCGTCCGCGTGCACGGCCTTGCCGGGGACGCAAAGAAGGGCATTGACAGCGAAGACTTCAACGAGCCCGCGCTCTTCGTGCTCGGCAACGAGTCCGAAGGCATCCCCGCGTCCGCCAAAGCCTTGTGCGACCAGATGCTGTCGGTGCCGATAAGCCCGCGGGCGGAGTCGCTCAACGTCGCAACCTCGGGCGCCGTCGCTTTATACGCCTGGAGCCGCAAGCACCCGCAAGCGCTAACTCAGAAATAAATGTCCCGAGGCGAAGCTATTCTCAAATTCGAGAAGGTGTCATTTGATTTTGGCGTCAAGAAGCCCATTTTGGAAGAAGTGGATTTTTCGGTGCGCCGCGGCGGCAAGCTGACCATTATGGGGCAGAACGGCGCGGGCAAAAGCACCATATTCGGGCTCATCACGGGCGCGCACAAGCCGGAGAAGGGCCGCATCACCATTGCGCACGGGCTCACTATCGCCATCGCGCGCCAGGTCATTCCGCGCGAGCAGATGAAGCTCACGGTGCGCGAATTTTTTGAAAGAGTATTCCCGGAGAAGGTCTACGATATCGACCCCAAGATAGACGCCGTGCTTGAAGTGGTGAATCTCGCCGCCCCGCACGACAAAGTAATAGAGAAGTTCTCCGGCGGGCAGCAGGCGCGGCTCCTCCTTGCATCTGCGCTCATTCAGGACCCGGACCTGCTGCTTTTGGACGAGCCGACCAACAACCTCGACAAGGCGGGCATTGAGCATCTGACGAAGTTCCTCGTCGCCTACAACAAGACCTGCATCGTCATTTCGCACGATGCGGAGTTCCTCAATTCGTTCACCGACGGCGTCTTGTACCTGGACGTGCATACGAAGCATGTCGAGCAGTATGTGGGCGACTATTTCGACGTAACCGAGCAGATAACCGCGCGCATCGAGAAGGAGAACCGGAAGAACGCGCTTTTGGCGAAGGAAATACAGGAGAACAAGGACAAGGCGAACTTTTTCGCAAACAAGGGCGGCCAGATGCGCATGGTGGCAAAGCGCATGCGCGAAAAGGCCGAAGAACTGGAGGAGGAGAAGGTGGATGTCCGCCGCGAAGACAAGACTATCCGCGCGTTCACGATACCCGCGCAGCAGGGGATAGTCGGCGACATCATCAACATCACGTCGTATCTGACCATCAAGAACCACAAGGCCGTGAAGCGCACGGCAAAGATAACGCTGCGCCGCAACCAGCACCTGCTCCTCAAGGGCCCTAACGGCATCGGCAAGAGCACGCTTTTGGAATCGATCGCGTCGGGGAACGCGGAAGGCTCGGTTATTGCGCCCGGCGTGCGCGTGGGCTACTACCGCCAGGATTTCTCGAACCTCGATTTCGACAAGACCGTGTACCAGGAGCTCGCCGCGGTGATGGAAAAGCAGGTGGAGGAGACGCTGCGTTCGGTCGCCGCCGCATTCTTGATAACCGGCGATCTCGTGCACGCCAAAATAGGCACGCTGTCCGAAGGCCAGAAAGGCCTCGTGGCATTCGCGCGCCTCACGTTGCTTAAGCCCGGACTCCTCATACTCGACGAGCCCACCAACCATATAAACTTCCGCCACTTGCCGGTCATCGCCCACGCATTGAGCCAGTTTGAAGGCGCCATGATACTCGTGAGCCACGTGCCGGATTTCGTATTGCAGATACGCATCGACGAGACGCTCGACCTGGAGAAATAGGTCCTTCCTCCGGGTGAAATAATCTCCACGGCCCGGGTGTACTACTACGCGGAGGCCGGAAACGGCCGCTTCTCCAAGCCCCCTTTGGGGGCTTGTTGAGTTATGAAATAAATATGGGTGCCGCGGTGTACTATAGGCAGGTGGATTCCGCGCGCGAACAACTCACCGACGAGGAGCTGGCCGCGCGCGTGCAAAAAGGCGACAAGGAGGTGTTCGGCGCGCTGATGGAACGGTACGAGGAAAAGCTCCTGCGCTACGGCAGGAAGTTCCTCGCCCGAAGCGAGGACATAGAGGATATCGTACAGGACGTATTCGTAAGCGCGTACCAGAACATTCGGGACTTCGACGTATCGCAGCGGTTCTCGCCCTGGGTGTACCGCATCGCCCACAACGCCTTCGTCAACGCCCTCAAGCGCAACTCGTACAATCCGCTCACGCTGGTCGATTTCGATACCCTGGTGTCGCACACCGCGTACGAGGACCCGGCGCCGGGGGAGCGCGAGCAAAAAGAGCTCCGGCGGATGATCGATCGCGGGCTCGGGGAACTGCAGCCGAAATACCGCGAAGTGCTCATCCTCCACTATCTTGAGGACATGCAGTACAAGGAAATAGCCGACATCCTCCAGATCCCGGCCGGAACGGTCGGCATCCGCATCAAGCGGGGGAAGGAGGCGCTCAGGGCCGCCTATGAGAAGATGAACATGCGCTATGGAGAATAACGAAAAGCACGACACTATGCAGGAAGCCGTTCTTCGCCGCATCCGCGCGGACGAGCTTTCCATGCGCCCGCGCGCCTACTTCGCGCTCAAGATGGCCGCCATCATGCTGGTGGCGCTCGCCGCCCTCCTGATCTCCGTCTTTATTTTCAATTTCATCCTGTTCGGCATCCGCATCAACAGCCATGACTCGCTGCTTGGCTTCGGGCCGCGGGGCATCGGCGCTTTCCTGTATTTTTTCCCGTGGAACCTGCTCCTCATAGACGTCGGCCTTGTCCTCCTTCTGCAATGGATGCTCCGGTGGTTCCGCTTCGGATACAAGACGCCCGTGCTGTACCTTTTGCTGGGCATCCTGGCGGCAACGGCCGCGGCCGCGGTCCTCATAGACCGCGGCACCGACTTCAACGACCGCCTGCTTCACCGCGCGGACCGGCACGAGCTGTATTTCTTCGGCGATTTCTTCGAGGGCGCGCGCCGGCCGATGCCGGGAAGCGGCGTGTGCAAATGCACCATTACCGCCATAGCGGGCAGCATGCTGACGGTAGAGGATGCGCGGGGCACTACCACGAGGCAGCTTTCAATCCTTATTCCCGCGGGCTCCCCCCGCGCTACGACGACCGGCCTTGCGGTCGGCGATGTGGTATTTATCGCGGGCGACGCGGATGAAGGCGGGGTCATACGGGCTTTCGGCGTGCGGAAACTGCCGCAGGGCGCGATGAAATAAAGCCGCCTGTCCGCTTGTACTAATGGGTATAAGGCATTTTTACCCATTCACTTCTTTGCATGAATACAGCCGCATTTAAGAATCTCTACGCGCGCGCCTCCAAATACGCGCTCGCGCACAAGGTTATAAGCGCCGCAGCCATCGTCGTTCTTGTGGGCGGCGGCTGGTGGGCGTATAGCCGCGCCACATCCGCGAGCGCCGAGACGCGGTACGTGCTGGGTAGCGCGCAGATGGGCACCATCGTTGCCTCGGTTTCCGGCAGCGGGCAGGTCGCGGCATCAAGCGAAGTCGATGTTTCCGGCGCCTCCTCCGGCAAGCTCATCGCGGTCAACGTGAAAGCCGGGCAGGAAGTTAAGGCGGGCGCGCTCTTGGCGCAGGTCGATCCGACCGACGCCTTGTACGACCTTGGGACCGCGCAGCTTTCGTACGACAGGCTCGTTACCGTCGACCCGGAAGACCTGCAAGACGCCAAAGATTCGGTCGTAAGCGCGTACGCGGACGCCCGCGCATCCCTTTCCAAGGCTTCAAGCGACATGCACACCGTACTCGACGGGCTGCACGATCTTTTCAGCGGCTATCTCAGCCTTTCCAATAACTCGGGCGTCAGCGCGACCGGCCGCGGATACGTATCTACCGCCGAAAAGAGCTATTACGCGTCGGACGACCTTCTCAAGGCGTACGATGCGACGCTGCGCTCCGTCTCGACGGCGTCGAGCCAGTCCGATATAGAGAACGCGCTGTCGCAGGCGTATGATGCGGCCCTTTCGGCGGCGCAGAGCGCCAAGTCCGCCCAGGATGCGGTCGTGTATCTGCGCACCCATAACAGCATCGCGACTGCGGCCGACGCGGACGCCGCGTATTCGTCGGTCACGTCCCTGGCAAGCACGGCCAACAATGCCGTCTCCAACACGTCTTCCTCCAGAAGCTCCGCGATAAAAAGCCGGCAGGCGCTCGCCGACCTTGAGAGCGGCCCCGACGCGCTCGACCTGCGCTCGGAGATGCTGTCGCTCCAGCAGAAAAAGGATGCCCTTGCGGACACCTACGTCCGCGCGCCGTTTGACGGCATCGTCTCCAAAGTGAACGTCTCCGTCGGCGACACGGTCGGCAGCGGCACCGCCATCGCGACCGTCATCAGCAAGACGCAGGTCGCGACGCTCAGCCTCAACGAGGTCGACGCGGCGAAAGTGCAAGTGGGCAACAAGGCGACGCTTACGTTCGACGCGATAGACGGCCTCACGCTCACGGGCACCGTGGCGTCGATAGACGCGGCGGGCACCGTGAGCCAGGGCGTTGTCAGCTACGCGCTTGAGATCGCTTTCGACGCGCAGGATCCGCGCATCAAGGCCGGCATGACGGTGAACGCCAGTATCCAGACAAGCGTCAAATCCGACGTGCTCATCGTGCCGTCGAGCGCCGTGAAGACCGTGGGCGGCGCCTCCTACGTGCAGGTATTCGATCCGCCGCTTGCGGAGACCGGAGGCGCTGCCGGCGTCGCGTCAAAGACGGCGCCGCGGCAGGTAGCGGTAGAGACGGGCCTTTCCGACGATACGAACGTCGAGATAGTGTCCGGCCTGTCGGAAGGGGAGCAGGTGGTAACGCGCACTATTTCGGCCACCGCGGCAACTGCCGCTACGGCTGCCACAGGCGCCAACAGGGGCGGCTTCGGCGGCGCGACGCTCAGAGCTTTCTAGCCCTCATGATCGAAATAAAAGACATAACGAAGACGTACGGCTCGGGCGATACCGCATTCCAGGCGCTCAAGGGAGTGTCCTTCACGATAGAGGACGGCGAGTTCGTCGCAATCATGGGCCCCTCCGGATCGGGCAAGTCGACGCTCATGCATATTCTCGGCTGCCTCGACACGCCGACTTCGGGCTCGTACCGGCTGGACAAAAAAGACGTATCCAAGCTCGACGACGAGCAATTGGCCGATATCCGCAAAGGCAAAGTGGGCTTCGTGTTCCAGTCGTTCAACCTGCTTCCGCGCACGACCATGCTGCGCAACGTGATGCTGCCGCTCGTGTACGCCGGCGTAGACGAGGAGGCGCGCGAAAAGCGCGCGAAGAAGTCATTGGTGGACGCGGGGCTTTCCGAAACGCATTTTCTTCACCGCTCCAATGAATTGTCCGGCGGGCAGATACAGCGCGTCGCCATCGCCCGCGCGCTTGTCAACGAGCCGTCGCTCATTTTGGCCGACGAGCCGACCGGCAACCTCGACACCAAGACCGGCGAAGTCGTGCTCGGCACGTTCCAGAAGCTCAACGAGGAGCAGGGGCGCACGATAATCCTCATCACCCACGAGCCCGACGTTGCCGAGCATGCGCAGCGCATCATCGTCCTGCGCGACGGGCTTATTGTGTCCGACTCCAAAGCCCACGCGCGCCGCCGCGCCAAACATCATGACGCTTAAAAATTTCTTCGTATGACTTTAAAAGACACCCTCCATGAAACATATACCGCCCAAGCCCCCGACCCCCGTCTGGGAAACCTCTCGGTTTCCCAAACCTTCCTCCACGGGGGCTTGGGACCGTATAGGTGCGACTATCCTATTTCACTTCCATCTTTCGCAGTGATACACACATGACTTTAAAAGATACCTTACACGAAACCTATACGGCCCTTTCGGCCAACAAGGTCCGCTCCGGGCTCACTATACTCGGCATCGTTATCGGCATTTCGTCCGTCATCGCGATGGTCTCGATAGGCAGCGGCGCTTCGGCGTCTATTTCTTCAAGCATCAGCGCCTTGGGTTCCAATCTTTTGCAGATAACGCCGGGGGTACAGCGCATGGCCGGTGGCTTTACCGCTTCCGCCGGCCGCGGGGGAGCAAAGTCGCTGACCGCGGCCGACGCCGACGCAATACTCGCGCAGGTCTCGGGCGTGGAGGCGGTCGCGCAGGAAGTAACCGGCCGCTATCAGATAACCGCCAAGGGCACCAATACCAATACGACCGTCAACGGCACCACGGCGAGCTATCCGGCTATCCGCAACATTGCCGTGGCTGAAGGCTCGTTCATCAGCGACACGCAAAACGATTCCGCCGCCAAAGTGGCGGTGCTGGGGCCGACGGTAGTAAGCGACTTGTTCGGGGAGGACACGGCGGCGGCGGACGCGATAGGAAAGATAATCCGCATCAAGGGCATGGAGTTCAAGGTTATCGGCGTTACCGCGGCCAAGGGCGGCAGCGGATTCACCAACGCCGACGATATCGTCTACATCCCGGTCAAAAGCGCGCAGCGCTACTTCTCCGGCGACCAGTACCTGACATCCATCGACGTGCAGGCCGCAAGCGCCGATGTCATGACGCAGGCCTCGGCCGACATTACCGCGCTGCTTCTGGACCGGCACCATATCTCCGACGCGACCGCTGCGGATTTCAGCGTGCTTAACCAGGCGGACATCCTCGCGTCGGCGTCGAGCGTCACGGCCACCCTGACGTACCTTCTTGCCGCGATAGGCGGCATCAGTTTGCTGGTCGGCGGCATCGGCATCATGAACATGATGCTCACGACGGTAACCGAGCGCACGCGCGAGATAGGCCTGCGCAAGGCGATAGGCGCGAGAAAGAGCGACATCACCAAGCAGTTTCTCATCGAGGCCATCGCGCTGACGCTTATCGGCGGCGTCATCGGCATCGCCCTGGGGTGGGGCATATCCTTCGCCGTCAATCTGACCGGCATCGTGAAGACCGCGGTATCGCCGACATCCATCATTCTTGCGTTCGGCGTATCTGCCTTGATCGGCATCGTGTTCGGGTACTACCCGGCGCGCCGCGCGGCAGCGCTTAACCCAATCGAGGCGCTGCGGTACGAATAACGTTTTCGCAGAGAAATGTTATTCGACAATTAATAGGACTAATTAAAAAATATGAACACCATAAGCAACAATACGAAGATCATCGCGGGCGTCATAGCGGTCGTGCTTGTCGGCGCCTCGTTCTGGGCCGGCACGCTGTATGCAAAGAGCGGCAGCCAGGGCCGCGGACAGTTCGCGGGCGCCGCATTCACCCGCGGCATGGGTACGGGCGGGGGAGCGGGCTTCCAGGGCGGCATGAATGCGCGCGTGGGGGGCGGCTTTACCGCCGGCGAAGTCCTTTCCAGGGACGCGTCTGGCATAACGCTGAAAATGGCGGACGGCAGCACGAAAATAGTGCTCCTCAGCGCCTCGACAGCGGTTACCAAGAGCGCCGCGGGTACGCTCGACGACCTGGCGCCGGGAACAAGCGTCGTCGTTACGGGCTCAGGCAACAGCGACGGCAGCATTACCGCGCAGTCGGTGCAGATACGGCCCGCAGGGGCCACGCAGATGCAGGGCGGGAGGCCTTAATGTGCTCTTCAGGGTCGGTTCTGTAGACTGAGTGCAGGTCGAACAGTATTAATTATTCAAGCAATAATAAATACAATCATATGGCAAACAATATGAACGACGACAAGCGCAACACGGGCAGCGATCAGGGCTCTTCTGCCGGCAGCACCAATAACAGCCGCGACAACGGCTCTTCGGGCTCGGACACGTCCTCGTCCCGCAACTCCTAAGATACATACGTGGGGAACACAGCAAAGAGCGCCCTCCCGGGCGCTCTTTGCTGTATGCGGAAAGTGATGTATACTATATATATGCCCCTCGCGGGCGATTTTTATTGAATCCTATGGAAATCCGCAATATAGCTATCATCGCGCACGTGGACCACGGCAAGACCACCTTAACCGACGCTTTGCTTAAGCAGACCGGCGTGGGGGAGGAAGGCGTGTCTATGGACTCCAACACCCTCGAGCGCGAGCGCGGTATCACTATTTACGCAAAGAACGCCTCGGTGCCGTACAAGGGCACCAAGATAAACATCGTGGACACCCCCGGCCACGCCGACTTCGGCTCCGAGGTCGAGCGCGTGCTGCGCTCCATCGACTCGGTGCTCCTTGTCGTGGACGCCCAGGAGGGCCCGATGCCGCAGACGCGCTTCGTGCTCAAGAAGTCGCTCGAGCTCGGCCTCAAGCCTATCGTCGTCATCAACAAGATAGACAAGCCGGCCGCCGATCCCGCCAAGTGCGAGGAAGCGGTATTGGAGCTCTTCCTCGAGCTCGGCGCAAACGATGACCAGAGCAATTTCCCCGTAGTGTACGCCATCGGCCGCCAGGGTATCGCCAAGCGCAAGCTCGCCGACGACTCGAAGGACCTCATGCCGCTTCTGGACGTAATATTGGAGCACGTGAAGCCCGCCAACGCCGATGTGGTGCAGGGCGGCGCGCTCATGATGCAGCCGTTCAACCTCGGCTACGACAACTTCCTCGGCCGCCTCGCGTTCGCCCGCATCTACCAGGGCTCCGTGTCGGTAGGCGACAGCGTTTTCATCAAGAAACCCGACGGCGCCATGCGCCAGGGCAAGGTAACGAAACTCTTTTCGTTCAAGGGCCTCCAGAAGATAGAGATACCGAGCGCCGAGGCCGGCGACATCGTGCTTGTAGCGGGCCTTCCGGACATCTACATCGGCGAGACCGTTACCAGCGACGCCGGGGCCACGCCGCTTCCGGCCATCGCCATCGACGAGCCGACCATTACGCTGGACTTCCTCGTCAACAATTCGCCGTTCGCGGGCCGCGAAGGCAAGTTCGTTACCTCGCGCCAGATCCGCGAGCGCCTCGAGCACGAGCTTGAGGTCAACGTCGGCCTCCAGGTGGACTTCGGCACTTCCGAAACCTTCCATGTCTCCGGCCGCGGCGAGCTCCATATCGCGATTCTCCTGGAGAATATGCGCCGCGAGGGCTACGAGATCCAGGTCTCCCAGCCGCACGTTATTTTTGAAGAGCGCGACGGCGTCCGCTACGAGCCGTTTGAGGAAATCGTCATCGACACGCCGGTGGACTTCCAGGGCCCCATCATCGAGCGCCTGGGCCAGCGCAAGTGCATCCTCAAGGATATGCGCCAGCACAGCGAGACGGTGCGCATGATATTTGAGGGCCCCACCCGCGGCCTGCTGGGCTACCGCTCGCAATTCGTGCTCGACACCAAGGGCGAAGGCATCCTTTCGAGCCGCTTCATCGAATTCCGCCCGTACGCCGGCGAGATCCAAAAGCGCGTCGTGGGCTCCATGGTGTCCATGGCCTCAGGCAAGGCGCTTGGCTTCAGCCTCTGGAACCTCCAGGACCGCGGCGTGCTCTATATTTCCCCCGCGACCGAAGTGTATGAGGGCCAGGTCATCGGCAATACCTCCAAGGGCGAGGAGATGGAAGTGAACCCGACCAAGGGCAAGCAGCTTACCAACATGCGCGCTTCCGGCTCCGACGAGGCTATCAATCTGGTGCCGCCGTACACCCTTACCATCGAGCGCGGGCTTGAGGTTATGGCCGAAGACGAGTATCTTGAAATAACGCCGGTCAGCACCCGCCTGCGCAAGAAGCCGCAGGAAAAGCGCCGCGCGTAATTGAACCGTTCATTAATCGTACAGGCTAGGTAACGTACACTTTCACACTATATGTCTGAAGAACAAAACGAGCAGGGCCAGCAGTATAAGTGGCCCGTCATCGCCGCCGTGGCGGCGGTCGTCATACTTGCCGGATGGTTCGCGTATTACAGCTTTCATACCCAGCCGCTCGTCGACGAAACCCTGCGCGGCCAGTTCGTGTGGAATTTTGAGATAGTGCCCGCCGCAGGCGCGCAGGCGACTACCACCGTCGTCGTGCTCCATGTCGCGGGCGTCGACCTTCCCGCGGGCGCGTACCCGGGGGAGTGCGACGAGATAAACGGCAGATCGGTCGCGTATCTTCCCGGCGAGCTCTCCGGCGTCATCTGCCGCAACGGCGCTTCGGGAACGGAAATAGGCGTCTTCAAAGACAGCGACAAGCTCGTGCTCAAGCGCGGAGCCATTACCGCCGCGGATGGCCGCGGCGCGGACTTCGCAGCCATCACGAAACAAGGGGTATAGTGTAGCTATCCAATCATGCAGAAAAAAGTGCTCATAGTGCTGTTCAGCACGCTGCTGCTGGACATGATAGGCGTCGGCATGCTCGTGCCGATATTGCCCGTGCTCTTCACCGACCCGACCTCGCCCTCATTTATACTCCACGGCTATTCGGTAGAGGCTCAGTATTTCATGGCGGGCCTTCTGACCGCGCTCTTCGGGCTTATGCAGTTCATCGCTTCTCCCATTTTGGGCGAGCTATCCGACGCGTACGGCCGCAAGAAGCTCCTCACTTTGGGTGTCGCAGTGCTTGCGGTCTCCCAGCTCATCTTCGGCTTCGGCATCGAGATAGCGTCGCTTTGGCTGCTCCTGGTCTCGCGCATGGTCGCGGGGCTTGCGGGCGCCAACTTCTCCATTGCGCAGGCGGCCATCGCCGATGTTAGCGCTCCGAACGAGCGCGCCAAGAACTTCGGCCTCATCGGCGCCGCGTTCGGCATCGGCTTCATCCTCGGGCCCTTGCTCGGCGGCTTCATCGCCGAGACGACGCATAACGCGGCGGCCCCGTTCTGGTTCGCCGGCATCCTCGGCATAATCAACGTCCTGTTCATCTCCCTCATGCTGCCGGAGACGCACAAGACCATGAGCGGCGCGCATCATTTCCACTGGCTCAAGGGCATTCATAACATCCGCGACGCCTTCCGCGACCGCGACGCGCGGCCGGTGTACCTCACGAACTTCCTCTATATGTCGGGCTTTTCGTTCTTCGTATCCTTTATAGGCGTGCTTCTCGTGGCCAAGTTCCACTTCAGCGAAGCCTCCATCGGCACGTTCTTCGGCGTCGTGGGCGCCTGGATGGTCGTGACCCAGCTCTTCCTCCTGCGCCTGGTGGCGGGGAAGTACAGCGAGCGCGCAATACTCCGCTACACCATCCTGCTCGTGGGCGGCGCCATCGCGCTGTACCCCTTCATGCCGAGCGCCTTCTGGCTCTACGTGCTCCTGCCGATACTGGCGGTGCCGCAGGGGCTTTCTTTCGCCAACCTGGGCGCGCTCGTGAGCAAGAGCGTCTCGCCCGAAAAGCAGGGCGCGGCGCTCGGCATCAACGGCTCGCTCATGGCGCTGTCGCAGGGCGTCATACCGGTTTTCGGCGGCGGCGTTATCGCGCTGGTGGGTCTCAACTCCTCATTCATATTCGGCGCTCTCCTGATAGGCGCTTCGTGGGCGGTTCTTTTCTTGGGCAGGCGCCGTCCCCGTGTCGGATAGTTTCGGGCTTCCTGGTCCGGAGGGGTAATAAAACCCTTATTCCTGCGTCATATCGTATACTGGATATATGAAGCGTTTTTTCCTATTCTCCATACTCGGCCTTCTCATGGCACTCCCCGGCGCGGCGCACGCCGCGCCTCTCAAGTCCGCGCTTGAGGTGTCCGGCTGGATCCCGTACTGGCGCGCCGCAACCGGCACCGCCGACGTATTGCCGCGCATCGCAAGCCTCACGGCCGTGCATCCGTTCGGCTACATCGTTACCAACACCGGCGTCCTGTCCGACCCGACCGGCTTTGCCGACGAACCGTGGAAGAGCCTCCGCGCCGCCGCGAAGAAGAACGGCGTGCGCTATATTCCGACCATCATGTGGAGCGACGGCGCCTCAATGCACCGCATCCTTTCAAACGCAACGACGCGCCAGAAGCTCGAGGACGACGTGGCGGCGCTCGTAGTGCGCGAGGGCTTCGACGGCATCGATATCGATTTCGAAAGCAAATACGCCGAGACGCGCGATTATTTCTCGCTCTTCCTCAAGGGCCTCTACCAGCGGATGGGGCAGAAGTGGGTCTACTGCACTATCGAGTCGCGCACCCCGCTGGACTCGCGCTACGACGGCACGCCGCCCAAGGACGCCGGCGTTTACGCCAACGATTTCGTGCAGATAAACAAGTACTGCGACCGCGTGCAGATAATGGCGTACGACCAGGGCGCCATCGACGTTAAGCTCAATGGTACCGCCGCAGGTCCGTACATTCCCGTGGCCGACGTTGCGTGGGTGGAGAAGGTGATGACTCTGGCCGCGCAGACCATTTCCAAGAAAAAGCTTGTGCTCGGCATCCCGACCTACGGCTACGAATACACCGTGACGCCGCTTCCGACCTCCGGCTACAGCTATAGCAGGCTCTGGGCGTTCAATCCCAAGTACGGCACCGACCTCGCGATGAGCCTCGGCCTCAAGCCCATCCGCAACAGCGCCGGCGAGCTACAGCTGACCTACCTCGCCACGTCTACGCCGACCGTTGCCGGCGTGCGCACGTCCTCGGCGGCGGCGGGTCCCGCCGCCGCAGGCGCTCAGACCATCAATATCCTTTCGTGGAGCGACTCGACCGCCATCGCACAAAAGATAGCGCTCGCCAAAAAGCTCGGCATCAGGGGCGTCGCATTCTTCAAATTCGACGGCGGGGAAGACCAGAATACCTGGAATCTCATCCAATAAGGCTCGCGTGTTATACTTGAGTATGTAGCGTTCATTGTCCATTACTTCCCGTAATCTCTTGACTATATGGATATAAAAACAGCTGTAGGAATGCTTGCCATCCTCATTATCGTCGTGGGCGGGGGATACTGGTACGTCACGTCGCAAACCGGCACTCCGGCTCCGGGGGCAGAAGATACCCAGGCGGCGGCGGGTTCCGCGAATGAAGATCAGGGCTTGGGCGATGTCTCGCAGGCTCCTATGGAAGCAACCGTCACGTATACCGCCGCTGCCGCTTTCCAGCCCCAGACCGTAACTATCAAGAAAGGCGGCACCGTTACCTGGGTCAACCGGAGCGGTACCGATATGTGGATCGGCAGCGCCCCGCACCCCGACCACGACGGCTACGACGGCACGACCCGTTCCGAGCACTGCGCGGCGGACTATGCGGGCTCCAAGCCGTTTGATCAGTGTTCGACCGGCGACACGTTCTCCTTCACCTTCGACAAGGTGGGCTCGTTCAACTATCACAACCACCGCGACGAGGAGAATTACGGGACTATCAGGGTCGTAGAATAATATGAACCTCGGCCGCTTGAGCGATCTGGTCTTGCGCGCATCGCTGGCCTTCGCGTTCCTGTATCCGCCGCTGGATGCCCTGCGGGATCCGGACACCTGGCTCGGCTATTTTCCCGGCTTCATGCACGGCATCGTGCCCGACGCGGTACTGCTCCACGGGTTCGGGTTGTTCGAGGCCGTCATCGCGCTCTGGATACTCTCAGGCTGGAAGATAATCTGGCCGTGCGCGCTGGCCCTGCTGACCTTGCTCGCTATCGTCGGCACGCACCTGCACGGCTTCGACACGCTCTTCCGCGACGTATCTATAGCAGGCATCGCTCTCGCCCTGATGCTCACGCGCGCTTCACGCGCAGGGGCGCAGGCTGAAGGGTAGCGCCTCGGCGGCAGTTATTTACTTATCATTTTCTCATCATGAAAACATCAACAGCAGTAATAGTCGTCGTCGCGCTCATCGCCGTCCTCGGCGCAGGGTGGTGGTATTTCGCGGGCACGAAGTCCGCTGCGCCCGCCGACACGGCCGCGGGCCCCCAGCCGGTCGCGACCGCCGCATTCGCGTGCGACGCGGGCCGCTCCATCAGCGCGGCATTTTTTGAGGGGAGCGTGGCGCTCAGCCTCAGCGACGGCCGCACCATGGCGCTCCCGCAGGCCGTTTCGGGTTCGGGCATCCGCTATGCCAATCAGGACGAGAGCTTCGTCTTCTGGGGCAAAGGCAATACCGCCTTCGTAGAGGAGGGCGCCTCCCAGCAGGAGACCTACAGCGGCTGCGTCATGGTCGCTCCGGACGCCACAGGGCTTCTCAACCAGGTATACGCGACCTCGACCGCGGGCTTCAGCCTCCGCTTCCCGGCGGGCTACACGGCCGCGCCCTATACGTACCAGGCGCTCGGCCCGGGCAAGAATATTTCGGGCGTGAAGTTCACCATTCCCGCCTCGAGCGCGCAAGGCACCAACCTGTCTAAAGATTCCTACATCAGCGTTGAGTGGCTTCCGGGAAATAGCGCGTGTCTCGCAACGTCCTTCCTGGACGGCGGCAAGGCGATAACCTTCAGCGATTCGGGCGTCGATTACTCGGCCGCTACTTCAAGCGGCGCGGGCGCGGGCAACCTCTACGACGAAGCGGTGTTCTCCATACCCGGGACCAATCCGTGCACCGCGGTGCGCTACTACATACACTCAACGCAACTAGGGAACTATCCGGAGGGCACGGTAACCGCGTTTGACAAGGCGAAGCTCGTCACCGAGTTCGACTTCATCCGCCGCAGCCTCGTGCTCGGCAGGTAAATTAAAGAAGGTAAAGGAAAAGGCCGCCCTCCTGGAGGGCGGCCTTTCGTTCGTGCTCGCTGCGCCTAAGCCGGCGCTTCGGCGGGGGGTTCCGGCAGGTAAATGTCCACGACCTTGCGGAGCTTGAAGAACAGGTCGCCGCGGCCGCGCTTCGGCTCCTCCGGCTTCGGGGTCCTGCTGATGCGATGCCCGTTCACCCGCGAGAGGATGCCTCTCGAGACGGTAACGTACTCGCCCTCCACTGATTCAAGCACGCCTCGCGCGATGACCCGCACGCGGCCCGGGGAGCCGAGGGACAGCGCTATCGTCTTGCCCTTGCACTGGGCCAGCCGGCTCTTGTGTATCTGCCTGCGCAGGCTGTCTTCGCCGTAGAAGGCCGCCTTCTGCCCGAGCATCAGGAACTCGACGGCGTAGCGCTTCTTCCCGCCCGCGAACGGGCGAACGGCTTCCATGTCGATAGCCTGGGTGCGGATCTGGGCCAGATTTTCCTCCACGGTGCGGGAGAGCTCCAGCGCTCCGCACAG
Organism: Minisyncoccota bacterium; assembly: GCA_035546615.1. Classification (GTDB taxonomy): domain Bacteria; phylum Patescibacteriota; class Minisyncoccia; order Phycocordibacterales; family SBAW01; genus GWA1-54-10. The sequence continues at coordinate 64,061 of DASZWM010000003.1, read as the reverse complement.
GAGCACGGGCTTGCCGGCCCATATCCTGTCCGGTCCGGACTCCCGGTGCGGTACGTATATGCCTTGGGTGAACAATATAAGTCCTCCTCGTCTTTCGGTGTGAGTAGGGGTATATAGGGCGAACGCAAGTCTCTTTCTTCTATACCACGCGCGCGCTTTAAAGTAAAAATACCCCGACCTTGTATACTGGATATATGCGATGGTGGCACTACATAGCCGGAGCGGTCCTTGCCGGGCTTTGCGTTGCGCTGTCCCTGTACCTTCCGGTTCAGCTGAGCGCGCGCGAGTACATATACAAGAGCGTCTCCTCTGCGCCGCAGACGCAGGCTGCCCTCGTGCTGGGCGCATCGGTCATGCGGGACGGCACGCTGTCGCCGGTCCTGCGCGAGCGCGTGGACAAGGCGGTGGAGCTCTATCAGGCGGGGAAGATTGCCAAGATCCTCATGACCGGCGACAACAGCACGCTCAGTCACAACGAGGTCGAGCCCGTGCGCCGCTACCTCCTGGCCGCGGGCGTGCCGGGGGAGGACATATTCCTCGACCATGCGGGCTTCGATACCTACTCGAGCATGTACCGCGCCCGCGACGTGTTCGGGATCACGTCGGTAACCGTAGTGACGCAGGCGTTCCATCTGCCGCGCGCGGTCTACATTGCGCGGCGCCTGGGTCTTCAGGCCATAGGCGTTGAGGCGGGAGCCGACGGCGTGTCGCTGTACAACTACGCGCGCGAAGCCCCTGCAACCATCAAAGCCCAGCTCGACATCATGTTCTATCGCGTACCCAAGTATCTGGGGCCGCAGTTTCCGATAGGCGGGACCGGTACCACCACCTGGGAGTAGCTTGCGTTTCGCAAAAATCGCGACCTGCCGCGTTGCGGGCTGCGGGTCTCCCTCACAATAGGCGGCCTATTGCTCGGTCCGAGCCTCGCCCGCGCCTTGCATCTCATCGATTTTTGCAAAACTCATTCCTGATATAGGGAAAAGAGCGGTGTATACTGGTTCCATGGATTTCATAACGCATATCCTTGATCTCATCCTGGGCTTCCTGCTCAGCCTGCTCACGCTGTTCATAAATTTCCTCATTTCGATGCTTGAGCTCGTGCTCCATTTCGCGCAGTCGCTCGTCGGCACGGTGCACTAAATAAACAAAGAACGCCGCGGGCTGGGAAGCCCGCGGCGATTTCCTTTTCTACAGCGCTATTTCCCGCGGAACCAGTCCTTCAGCCAGTCAGGCATCAGTAGGAACCAGGCTACGGCAAACATCGCCGCCGCGATAAGAAGCTTATTCTGGAGCAGGAAATCTTCCCAGTTCGCAGGAACGGCGTTCTCGACCATCGCTTTGGCCTGCGCCTCTTGCTCTTGCAGGTACGCCATCCATTGTTCCATCGTTTCCTCCTTACGCTTGCGCCAGCGCCGCTTTCACGGCCGCCGCCGCGGTTTCCTCCATCGTCTTATAGATCGGGAACTCGCGGTTAAGCGCCATATTGAAGTTGCGCTGGATGACATCCAGGCCGGGGAACGTCGCTTCCGCTCCCGCGACGAAGCGTATCGACGGGTTGTACATCATGCGCCCTCGCCACTCGCCAACCTCCCCGTAGGTGTCCTGGGCGTACGGCCCGTCTTCGGCCGGCCGGGATTCCCGCTGGACTGCGAGCCAGAAAACGACGCATCCCGGGCGCGGATGGAATCCCGCATGGTTCAGGTAGTATCGCTCCCAGTTGAGCTGGCGCGGAAAGTCTGACTTCCTGTCCGTCGGTGTAACGCGATGCGCCAGGCAATGGTCTCCGTTCCACCGCGCAGGGATAGCTATCAGGCAGTCGCCATCTACCATCTCGGCCAGCATGATTGCCATTCTCGACTGCCAGTCTCCGCCGCCGCGCACCGGCCCGCCCAAAAAGAAGAGCGGCACGTCTTTCATCCCGGGGCCCGTCGGATCGACAAAGCCCCTGGGAAGCAGTATCTGCATCTTCTTTAGTGTCATCAGCTGCACTCCTCAAGTTTCTATCCGCCCGTACTGTAGCAAAAGCGCGGGCCGTTTGCCATGCAGAAAGCCCCGCGCGCCGTGGGGCGCGCGGGGCTTTTTCGGCGGGAGCAATCCGCATCAGTTGAGCCTGGATCTGGGAATCGCGTCCCGCTCTTCGAGCGCGTCCGCAACCGCGTAGCGGTCGAACGTCTCCTGGTCGGGTACCGCTTCCCACGAGTCGTCATCCGGTTCGTCCAGGTCCAGCGAGCGGATGATGAACGTAACCTCGGTCGTACCCGCCGCGCTCTCCACCTTCGCGCTGAACTGCAGGCCCGATATCGTGCCCATGCCGGCGTACTTCCATTCTGTCGAAAGGACGCCCTGGCAGTCGCCGCCCTTGAACTTCTTCGAGCTTTTCTTTTCCTGCACCATCTGCATGGCGGTCCGGTAGAGAAGGCTCGACATGCTGTTCGTGATGCCGGTGCCCCGGACCATAAGGCAATTGATCATCCGCGTCTCCTGTTGTTCGTGCCAGCCAGTACTCTAGCAAAAGCGCGGACTATTTGCCATCGGCACAAGACGTCATACAATCGGTATGTCCTCCCAAGGACGAAAAAAGGTGTAGGCAGAGAGGATGTCCAAGGACCAACCAACGAGGTCCAAGATGTTCAACCGTTCTTTGATTGCTCTCGCGTGCATGGCGTGCCTCGTAGCTCCCGTCTCGGCGCAGCCGCCGGGCGAGGAATTTTACGGTTGGTTCCGCCAGCCGGTCCTGTGGTGCAAATCTCAGGAAGATCTGAAGACCCTCCTGGACGCCCGCTATCGGGATCCGGCCGAAAGCACGGCGCTATACACCGTGTATCACCAGGAGGTCGACGCTCGCGGCTATCCCCGCTGCGGCCTCAACCAGGTCGGTCCGGTCCAGGTCGGGAAAGTAAACATCGACTACGGCGTGGTGAATAACGGCGACGAGTACGCCCACGGCTGGATGGTGGATGTCGGCAATTCGTCGCTGGAGTTCTGGATCTTCTACATGGAGCCGGCAGGGAAGAGGTCCTAACTCCACGGAGTTAGGCAGACAAGAGGCCCGCGGCGCAAGCCGCGGGCCTGTTTTATTTCTTTTTTCGATGCTAGTATCGTACCCGAAAGCGGGTGGCCGCTTATAAGACAGGAGAGAGGCTTTGGATCAGTATCGGGTACTTACTCCCGACGAGGCGCGGACAATGATCCGGCTTGCCGGAGATTTCCACAGCGGGAAGCGGCGGCTCCCGCCCGAGATCATCGCGAAGAAGAAGGAGATCAAAGCGGCGATACGCAATGCCGAGGCCTTTATGATTAATCTCCGCGTCGTAGACGTCGGGATGGTCGAGCGGGTCGTGCAGCTCAAGCTCGAGCTCGATACCCTGTACGGCAACTGGGCTATAAGCGAGACCCGCTCCAGCCCCACGCTTCAGTAATCCGGCCAACCTTGGCCAAACCGGCGCCCCAGGCGCCGGTTTTTAATTAACTCCTGAGCTAACTCTTGAGTTAGCTCAGGAGTTCGGTGGTATCATATCCGCATGGCACGGCCGAAGGCGGGGCAGAAAAAGCAGGTCCGCAAGCTCACCAAGACGGGGCGGGGAAGTACCTATACGGTCGCGCTTCCGGTGGAGGCTATCCGCAAGTTCAAGTGGAAAGAGCGCCAAAAGCTCACCGTAGAGGTGGATCTGAAGAGAAAGAAGCTGATAATCCGCGACTGGAAGAAGTAATATATGCTTCAACCCTTATTTCAATATTACTGGTCCCAGCTACCAAATATCGTTTTTGTCCTATGCGTGGGCGCTCTGATATTCCTCCTGATCAGGGAAATCCTTACCTGGTACTGGAAATTGAACAGAATAGTCACGTTACTAGAGCAGATTGAAGAAAATACCCGCTTTCCCCAGGTTATTACAAAAAAGGATGTAGATCCGGCGGCCCATCGTGAGGGACCTTTTACGGATAGATTAGGATCACAAGGGAGTAGACAATAAAATCTTAACCTAATAGCATATTTAAGTTTACTAACCTAAATCTCATTGCTTTGTCGCTCACTTCATATTTTCCTGCCAGTTTGTGAAGTTCAATTTCTGAAAATCCTTTCCTAACAATTTTCTGAAAGTCTTTTGTTACTTCTTTCCTAGGCATTAAGAGTGCTGCTGCAAACATATCAGCCTCTCGTTCTCTATGATTTCTTGGTTCTTTTTCGTTCTGCCTATAGTCTACAAAAGTATCATTTTGTGGATGTAAGAAATAATGCCCAAGTTCATGCGCAATAGTGAATCGTTGTCTCGCAGTGCCTTCACTGTTATTTATACCCATAAGTGCTCGACCATCTTTTCGAATCAACATTCCAGAAAATTCACTACTAGGTGCTCTTCCTATCTTGATCTTTAATTGATTCGCGATTTCTTCAACAGAGATAGGTATTGACTTAACATTCAGTGCGCTTAAGACTTCCTCCGCTTTTTTCTCAATTCTTTCTGACATCATATATTTATTTCTTTTTCCCAAAAATCTTTTCAGCCCATGCCGCCCCTGTCTTTCCACTCATTTGTGCTACTTTATTAATATCGACCCTAGTTAAAGAATATCCATTAGGAATATCAGGGAAAAAATCAGCAATATCACAATGGAAGAGAGTCGCCAATTCCCACAGCGATACGGCAGATATATTGTTTCGCCCTGTTTCAATGTGAGTAATGGCTTCGCGTGAGACATGAAGTTCTTTGGCAACAAGGCGAGCTGTAAGCCCCAGTTTGCTACGCATTTCAGCGATACGTCTGCCAATCTCTTTCCGGATTTCAAGCTCTGTGGATCTGCTTTCATTGTTTATTGTAGCGGATGATTTTCTCATGATTTGAAATCTGTGCGTAACTTGTTATAGGTTGTAACAACAGGTATCAGATATAACAAATATGGTACTTTAGGTAACATTTGATACATCTAGTTACCTTGCAAGGGTATCAGAAATGGGTGTACGATACAAGTGCGGTCGACCGGTGCCGCACTTAAATTAAAAAGCCGACAATTAAAATTATATGGCAGACGATAATAAAGGGCATGGACACACCATAAGCATTGTTGTGAACGGTATTCAAGAGAAGTGGGGTGAACACGATATTAGCTACGAGCAAGTCATCAAGCTCGCATTCCCAACTGGTCCGTTCGGAGGCGATGTTCGCTACAGCGTTTCATGGACTAAGCCAGGTGGACACGAAGGATCGCTTCGCCGGGGCCAAAGTGTAGATGTGGTCGATCATATGAACTTCGATGTCAGAAATACGGATAAGTCATAATGCCGATTTGGCAAAGTTGGAGGCGGAAGGTTTTCGTCTCCGGGTCATTCAAGGGACTGCCTCTCATCTTTTAATTGAGGGAATTCCTGCTGTTACCTCTGAAGGCAAAATAGTGCCTGGAATTCTCTATTGCCCACTTGAAATTGATGCGGCCGGAAAGACAGTGAATCCATGTTCCAACCATCAGTGTTGGTGGATTGGAGAACCCCCGCACAACGCGGATGGTCAACTAATGACGGAGATGATTTCGAACAACGCTGAGGAGGATAAGGGCGATGGGATTAAGACGACTGTCGCCTTCTCGCGTGTGCACGCTGATAAGCGCAAGTATGCCGACTACTACGAAAAAATCTGGACATATGTTCGTCTGATTTGGCACGAAGCTCAAGCAATTGATCGGACTTGCGATCCACGAAGTGAAAAACCAGTACCGGCGGTAGTCGAAGCTCAGGAACTCGCATTCCATTATCCTGATATGGCAACAACCCGTGCTGGTATTGGAGCGGCCACGGCGAAACTCCTTGCAAGTCGGGTGGCGATTATAGGACTAGGTGGTACTGGTTCGTATATTCTCGACCTTGTTGCTAAGACGCCGGTGAAAGAAATCCACATTTTCGATGGGGATACGTTCGAACTCCACAACGCGTTTAGAGCACCGGGTGCTCCGATGAAGCAGGAGCTTAACAATCCACTAAAAGTGGATTGGTTCAGTGGTATATACGAACGTATACACAAGGGCTTGAAGCGTCATCCCTACTATGTCCAGGACGCGCATCTCCACGAGCTGTCCGGGTTCGACTTCGTGTTTGTTGCTATCGACGACGGAGAGAGCCGGAAGAACATACTTAATGGCCTTATTGCTCTTGGTGTGCCGTTCATAGACGTTGGAATAGACTTGGCACTCGATAATCAGGCGTCTCTGCGCGGACAGTGTCGCTTTACAGTTGGAACACCCGACCATCATGGACATATTGCGGAAGTTGTTTCATTTGCAAAAGTGCCGGCCGAGGCGGTGTACCGTAATATGCAGGTTGCGGACCTAAATATGCTAAATGCTGCCATGGCTGTGGGAAAATGGAAGCAATTGTGTGGTTTTTATGCTGATGATGTGCGAGAACGTCATTCGCTGTACACGATTGCGACCCACGCCCTTACAAAAGAGGATTGTATATGAAGACAGAGTTGGTGCGTCCTGAATATGTTGAGTTCATACCAAGAGAGCTTGAGAGTGGTGTTCTATATATCTCACGACGTTTCGGAACCGCGAGCCATTTGTGCTGTTGCAGTTGTGGCACTAAAATCGTTACCCCTCTCCGTAAGACCGAATATACGCTAGTTGATTGGCAGGGGGTGGTCTCGCTACGTCCTTCAATAGGAAACTGGAATCATCCTTGTCAGTCACATTATTGGATTATTGAAAATCAAGTGATTTGGGCGTCGAAGATGACTCGAGAACAGATACGCCACGGGCGAGAATATGACGATACCATCAAGGATGCATACTTTATTCATTCCTCCCTGTCATGGTGGCGACGATTTGGAAACTGGATATTAGTCCAATTGCGTAGCTTCTTCGAATAATTTTTTACTTGTTATTAGATATATTCGCCATGAACAAGGGTGATTTACAAGAGGAAAGAAGTCTACAAATACAGTGGGCATTTGTGATACTCGGTGCGACGCTTGCGGTAGTTCTTGGAATTGCAGTAAATGCGACTTACAGTTTGTTAAAAACACGTTTTTCTGATTGGTATATATTCGCATTGGGTGTTGTACCAGGGTTATTATTTATAGATATACTTAATTATGCTTTCGAGAACTTGCGTGAAATAAAAAGACATCCAAATAAGTCGTTCTGCTCTTTTCTTTGGGACTATGCTAAGATGCGATTTAATTTCTTCAGAAACAAAATTAAGGGTTTGCCACAATAGCCTTATGGCTATAAATCCTTAGGTGACTATTAGACACGCTCATCCCACGATTGCTGATCTTTACCCCCTTACTCTATTTTTATCGGCTGGCGGATACGGCTATCCTGGACCAAAAACGGCCCTCACTAAAGTTATCCCCAAGACTTGTGTATATTGTGTATAAATATAGATTTCAGTGCTATTATTAAAAATATAGCAAGCTTAAAATAGGTGTTAAAATATATTGCTCTATGGCTCCAACGAATAAGAATAAATTTACTTTTATCGATCTCTTTGCAGGAATTGGAGGCATTAGACTTGGTTTTGAAGCGGCAGGAGGTAAATGTGTTTTTACATCAGAATGGGATGAAGCTGCGCAGAAGATGTATAAGAATCATTTCGGCGACCAGCCAGATGGAGATATAACGAAAATAGTTGCAAAAGATGTGCCTGACCATGATATTTTGACAGGCGGTTTTCCATGCCAAGCTTTTAGCATCATGGGGAATATGAAAGGTTTCTCTGAAACAAGAGGCACGTTGTTTTTTGATGTTGAGAGAATTCTAAAGGCAAAGAAACCAAAAGCTCTATTTTTGGAAAATGTAAAACAACTTACCAATCATGATCAAGGAAGGACGTTTTCAGTAATTCTAAATAGTTTAAGAAAACTAGGTTATTTTGTGCACTTTAAAGTTTTAAATGGTCTAGATTTTGGCGTTCCGCAAAAGAGAGAGCGAATAATGATTGTAGGTTTTAGAGAAAACTACCCTTTTGAATTTCCTACCAAAGGGAGGGGAAAAAAGAAAACTCTTGAAGACATCCTTGAGCCTGATAATGAGGTCGATAAAAAACACTTTCTTAGCGATTATATGTTGCAGAAAGTCCAGAGACAATTAAAAGAACAACACAAAGAACTTCATTCTCGTCCGTTAATCTTGCACGAAAATAAGTCTGGAAACCTAGGCGTGAATGCTTATTCATGCGCTCTTAGGGCTAATGGTTCATATAACTATCTTATTGTAAATGGAGAAAGAAGACTGACTCCTAGAGAGATGTTTAGATTACAGGGTTTTCCCGATTCATATAAATTTGTTGTTGCTGACCAGCAAATCCGGAAGCAAGCTGGTAATGCTGTAGTGGTTCCTCAGATGGAAGCAGTGGCCCACGCAATGGTTGAAGCAATGTCGAAAGACCCGGTTCCTTTTATTGAACAAACTGAATTGTTTAGCGGAAAAGACATAAATATGGTAGAACGGGCGTATGTCAATGGCTGAAGAAGCAAAAGCGGCTCTGGATTCAGTTATAAAGAAGGCCAGAGTGCACTTCTATAAACCTATACAGATAGCGGAGATACTTTTCTATCATAGAACTAAGAAAAAGCTAGAACTAACTGATCTAGAAAGTTATCGCTCTGTCTCTAAACGTTGGAGAGATGAAGTCTCCACCTTACTTGTTGGGAGGAGCAGTACTTCTAGCGCAAAGTACCAAGATAATATCTTTGAGCCTAATGCTATGCCGCCCCAACTATTGGCAGTGTTAGGAAAAATAAATACAACAAGTAAGGGCGGAGTAGAGGCTTATATTTATAAAGCTTTACAAAATAAGTTACTATCTGTTCATCGGGTAAGAGACTATATCGAACAGTCAACAGTGGACACTTTTTCCATAATGGAATTAGTGGAACTTTTTACATCAAGTCCTGGCTTGAGACGAAGCACAGATAAAATATATGAAATAGCAGTGCATGCTCTTTTTTCCGCTATTGTACGAGCATTAAAAGCGGAAATCACCCTTTCGATTAAAAATGAAGACAAAGAAATACTTACTGATTTTGAAGGTTTTATAAAAATGGTTTTAGGCATAGATGCCAGAAAGACTCAAGTAGCTATGCCCGCAGCCCTTTTTAGAGTTGGCGTAACGAATGCGGCGGATAGGGGATTAGATATGTGGGCAAATTTTGGAACAGCTATCCAGGTAAAACACCTTACACTTACTCCTGAAGTAACCGAAGGAATTGTCGAGGGAATCGAAGCGGACAGGATTGTAATTGTTTGTCGAGACGCAGAAAAGAAACCTATTGAGGCCCTGCTACAACAGCTCGGGATTATTGAGCGTGTGCAAGGAATAATTACTCTTAAAGATTTGCATGACTGGTATACTCTTTGCCTCAGTAAAGAATATAGAGAACGACTTGCTGGCACTTTGTTAAGTGATTTAACGAGAGAATTTGACGCAGAGTTTCCTTCGAGCGCAGAGATTGTCCCTTTTATCAAAGAAAGAGCCTATACCAAAATCACACTTCCAACAGGTTGGGATATAGAAGAATAAAGGCATGGACAATGTATCTTCTGGAAGACGCAGCGAAATAATGCGTCTCATTAAGAGTAGAAATTCAGGTATAGAAAAATCTTTTCAGAAGCAACTGAAAAAAAGTAAACTAAAGTTTACAACTCATGTGGCAAAATTGCCAGGCAGACCTGATATTGTTTTTTCTGTTTCTAAGACAGCAATTTTCATTGACTCTTGTTTTTGGCACGGATGTAAGACTCACTGTAGAGTTCCAAAGACAAATCGCGCATATTGGACTAACAAAATAGAAAGAAATAAGAAAAGAGATAGATTGGTTAATAAACAATTAAAAAGTATGAATTGGAAGGTATTAAGAATATGGGAACATCGACTCAAGAGTGCTTCAGACTCCGTCGTTAAGAAAGTTATCTCAATTTTGTAGTTATAAATCTATATCTGAGCCTGCCATTAAGTAAGGTTGTACAATACCTCGGTGTTTGGATACAAAATCGTATATCGGCGGCGGGTACGGAGACGACGCCCGGCTTCGGCGGCTAGTTCGCGGAAGTTCCAGCTGTATAAGGAAGAGGCTCGCGCGCTTGTCCATGCGCTCATCGCGCGCCTCAACGCGCACTACGACTACGCCGTGCGCCGGGTATTCATAAAGAACAGCCGTTCGCGGTGGGGGAGCTGCTCGGAGCACGGCAACCTCAACTTCAACTACCGCCTCCTTTTCTTGCCGCCGCGCCTGGCCGAATATGTCGTAACCCACGAGCTGTGCCACCTGAAGGAAATGAACCACAGCCCCGCCTTCTGGGCCCTGGTCGAAGAGACCATTCCGGACTACAAAAAAGCCCGCAAAGCCCTCCGCCGGATCCGCATCAGATAAAATAAAAGCAAAAAGGTAAAGGCTCCCTCCCTCCCTCCCTCCCTCCCTTATGTATTTCTTTTATTTTAGCTTTTTGCAAAAAGCCGTGATAAAGCCTTTCGTTCCCGCCCGCCCCGCCCTTTTATCAAAGCTTTTTGCAAAAACGTAAAACACCGTATATAGTCTTCGCCATGCCGAAAGACCAGGGCGAATATCGCCGGCTTGAGCGGATAGTGAAAGGCTTTGCCAGCTATAGGCGCCTTCAGGTATTGGATCTGCTCAAGCAGACCCCGGGCCTCTCGATCGAGGGGATAGCGGAAAAGCTGGGGATGGGATATATGAACGCTTCCGACCATCTGCGCAAGATGGCTATCGCCGGGCTCCTCTACAAGCGCAGCGACGGGATGAACGTACGCCATACCCTCACGCCCCGCGCCGAAAGTATTTTAGCTTTTTGCAAAAAGCTAAAATAAGAGCCAGGCTTCTAGTTTCGAAAGTACCGGATATGTATAATAGGAGCCTATGCATATAGTCATTCCGCACAAGACGACGCAGTCCAAAGCTGTAGAAAAGGTGAAGGACGGAATCGAGCAGGGCCGCTCGAAGATCGCCGGCCAGGCAAAAATAACCGAAGAACGGTGGGAGGGGAACACGCTCCATTTCGGGGTCGAGCTCCAGGGAAAACCTATATCAGGCAAGCTGGAAGTGACCGATGCCGATTACGTGCTCGACGCCAAGCTCCCGCTCATGTGGCGGATATTCGAGGGCCGCATCGAGTCCGAGATAGCGTCCCAGGTGAAGAAGCTGATGTAGGCGCCCTAAAAAGGCCTTAATTTGCTATACTAATGAAGTATTAATATTAATGCTTCATACTCATAACTAACTCTATGAAAACATCTACTGTTATCGCAGTCGTCGCCGCGCTTCTCGTGGTCGGCGGAGCGTACTGGTACTGGTCGTCAGGACAAATGGCGCTTCCGGGCACTCCGGCTGCCGATACGGCCGGCGACAACGGCACCAATGATCAGGGCGTAGCGGGCCAGCCGAATACCGGCGGCACCGTTCCGGCGGGCAACACTAACCCGACCCAGACGAACGTCCTGGCCATTACCGCGGACGCGACGCTCGGCCAGTTCCTGACCGCCAACAACGGCATGGCCGTCTACACCTACGACGGCGACGCGACCGGCGTCTCCAACTGCACCGGCTCGTGCGCAGACACGTGGCCGCCGTTCACCGTTTCCTCTTCCGCGAGCATCAAGGCTCCGGACAACGTAAGCGGCACCGTAGGCACTATCCGCCGCGCGGATAACTCGCTCCAGGTGACGTACAATGGCAAGCCCTTGTACTTCTACTCCAAGGACACCGTAGCCGGAAAGGCTTCGGGCCAGGGCAACGGAGGCGTGTGGTTCGTCATCAAGCCGTAATCCAAGCGGCACAGGAAAGCAAAGCAAAAACCGCGCGGCCTCAAAGGCCGCGCGGTTTTGCGCTGTACCAAAAAATTACTGGCTGCTGTCGCCGCCTATCTGGATGTTAAGGCCTCCGCCGTCCTTGGGCGCGGCACCCGGGCCGTAGGTCTTGTACCACCACACGCCGCCGCCCACCAAGAGCACCAGCACCACCACTATGAGGATCGTATTTACGTTGCTTGAATTGTTCATATTGCCTTAGGTTACTGATATATCGCCCACTATTAAGTATACAGCCGTTTGGAGTATACTTAGGGCATGTATATGAATCATTGGGCGGGTATGGACAACGCTTGGTTTATCAATATGCCGTTTTGGGTTCCGGCCGTGCTCCTGGTGCTCGCGCCGTTCGCGCTTTTGTTCGTCGTCTGGTCTATTATCGGCAAGGGGCTCGCCTTGTGGCATTCGGCGCGGCGCGGCGAGTACTGGTGGTTTATCATCCTTCTCGTCATCAACACGCTCGGCATCCTCGAGCTTATCTACCTCTTCTTCGTGGCGAAACTCCACTGGCGCGACCTGTTCTCCAAGAATTCCGGAGGGCACGGGCATGACCATAATCACGGCCACGACCACCACCACGCCTAGGCGCCATGTACCACGTGTATATAGTCACCTGCGCTGACGGCACGCTCTACACCGGCATCGCGACCGATCTTGAGCGCCGCATGAGCGAGCACAACTCCTCGGACCTCGGCGCAAAATACACGCGCACGCGCCGGCCGGTCAGGCTGTCCTACAGCGAGCCGTTCGCCGACCGCTCAGTGGCCTCCCGCGAGGAGTACCGGCTCAAGCAGCTTTCCCGCACGGAGAAGCTCGCGTTAGTAAAGAAGGGAAAGAAGAAGCATGGATAAGACGGTACTGACCATTTTTCCGCTCCTGCTAGTCATGGCCCTCGGGGGCTGGTACTTTATGAACCGGCCGCCCGCGCCCCCCGCATCCGCGGCCGACGCGTACTCGACAACAGGCGCCCCGAGCGCCCCGCCTACCGGACAGGGCGGAGTGCCGCAGGAGCTCTCGCCCGAGGCGATACAGCAGACACAAGACGTTACCAGCAGCGCTAATCCACACACAGTCATGCACGCGCTACTCCACACCAATAAGGGGGACATTACGATAGAGTTCTTCAGCGCCGACGCGCCCAACACCGTCGCCAACTTCACGAAGCTCGCGGGGGAGGGCTTTTACAACGGCACCAAGTTCCACCGCGTCATTCCGGGCTTTATGATCCAGGGCGGCGACCCGCTTTCCAAGGACGACAGCCAGGCGGCGCGCTGGGGCACCGGCGGCCCGGGTTACCAGTTTGCCGATGAGATACGCGCGAACAACCATAACGACATCGGCACCATCTCCATGGCCAACGCCGGCCCTAATACAAACGGCTCGCAATTCTTCATCAATACCGCGGCCAACAACTTCCTGGACGACAAGCACACCACCTTCGGCAAGGTGACCGCGGGCATGGACGTGGTTAAGGCCATAGAAAGCGCGCCGACGGGCCCGGGCGACCGTCCGGTCGAGCCGATGGTCATAAACTCGATAACGCTCGAGTAGCAGGAAAAATTACGCGGTAATAGGGATTATCCGGCGCGTTTCGTAGATGTCGCTGGGCTGCGCCTGCTCTTCGTAGGTCTGCATCACGAGGTCGGCTTGGTCGGCGTGCGCGCGCTTGGCATGGTTCCACATGACTATCTTGTTCATGAGCCGCCCTTCGGCCGAACCCCACGCCTGGAAGTCGCACTCGCTGCAGGAAAGTATGACTTTCATATAAAAGTGTAAATACTTTTGTAATAGCCGCCGCACGCCGCCGAACCCTGGGCACACATGCAACTATATACAGAGCCGCCTGATATCTGCATGAACCGGGCTTAGGGCCGAAACCCCTCCGGCAGGGTCCGGAACGTTATCGAATAGCGCAGGGTTTTGACGGGCGCCACCGAATGCTGCCACTTCCACCGCACGTCCTTCTGCATGATGTAGCAGGAGCGGGGTTCGAGCTCCAGAGCCACAACATCTTTCGCTGCGAGCGGCCTACTTCTTGATTGTTTCAGGCCCAAGGGCCTGAAACGCATCCTGCACCAGCCCGCGAGCGAAATGCCGATGATAGATTCGAACTTTTCGTTGTCGCGGTGCCAGCCTATGGCCGAGCCCGGCGTGTACTCCTGCACCAGCGCCTCAACCACCCGGGCGGGGGAGATACCGAGCCATTTGGCGATCTTCCTTTGCGCCGGATGCAGGAATTTCGGAAGCGGCGGGCCCTCGATAAGCTTTTCGCGCTCAAAGTCGTAGCTCCAGCCGAACGCGGCAAGCCGCCGTTTTGCCTCGTGCTCTTCGAATGTGGGGTGCACCATCGGCAGATTCTCTACGTACGCCAGCAACAGTTCTTCTTCCTCGGGCGTCAGGAAATCCGGCCGGTAGACCAATCCGTTGGGGAGCGACAGCGGCAAGTCAAATAGTTTCCCCTGGTCTGCGGTGCGGGCGATAGCCATCTCTGTAGCCTAAAGACTTGTGTGCACGCTTGTCGCGCCGGTTATCCCCAACTTGTGTATGTTGTGTATTGCACACAAAAAAGACCTGGTTTAGTATGTAGGTATGCAGCACGCACTCACAATTAAACAGCAGCACGTGCTCGATACGCTTGAGGCCTACATGCTCAAGCACAAGGAGCCGCCGACCCTGGAGGAGCTCAAGGCGAGCCTCAAACTCAAGTCGCTGCGCACCGTGACGCAGTATCTGGAGGCGCTGGAGGAAAAAGGCTACATCTACCGCCGCAAGCACGCGCGCCGCAACATAGAGCTGCGCAATGCCGATTCCGACGGCATGCCCAACCGGACGGTCAGCGTGCCGGTGGTGGCGAACGTCGGCTGCGACGACCTGAGCCTTTTTGCGCAGGAGCAGTACGACGAATTCCTTGAAGTGGACAAGACCATAGCCGACGGGCCGTACCGCGGCGAGGAGGTTGCTCCGCGCGGCGCGGGGGAAGAGGGCGGCATCGTGGCGGTGCGCGCGGTAGGCGACTCCATGCAGGACGCGGGCATCAATCCGGGCGACTACGTGCTTATCCGCTTTACCGACGAGGCGCAGAACGGCGACCGGGTGGCGGCGATAGTGGGCGATATGGTGACGGTGAAGCGCTACGAAAAGAAGAACGGCGTCACGATACTGTATCCGGAATCCAAGAACCCCAAGTACCGCCCGATAGTGCTCCGCGAGGACTTTAAGATAGCCGGAAAGGTCCTGTGCGTCATACCGAACCCGCACGCGGAGATAACAGAAGTAGTCTATGAGTAGGAGTTTGTATACTTATACCTATCGATTCGACAGAAAACCTATGACTAATTCCAATACACATCACGACCACGACGACATGCCGCGCGACGAGGAGGGCTGGAAGCAGAAGCTCACGCCCGAGCAGTACGCGATATTGCGCGAGCGCGGGACGGAGGCGCCGTTCTCCGGCAAGCTCCTGCACGAAGATCGCGACGGCGTGTACCGCTGCGCGGCGTGCAACAATCCGCTTTTCGCCTCCAGCGCGAAATTCGACTCCGGCACCGGCTGGCCGTCGTTCGACCAGGCGCTTCCGGGCGCGGTGGAGTTTAAGGCCGATAACGCCTACGGCATGCACCGCACGGAGGTATTGTGCGCCAACTGCGGCAGCCATCTGGGCCACGTGTTTGACGACGGCCCTACCGCGACCGGCAAGCGCTATTGCCTGAACTCGGTATGCCTGGATTTGGAGCCGACCGAAGAGGACAAGCGCCTGCTGGAGGAGAACCAGCGCTAGCATCCCAAGCCGCGCGACGGCCCGGGCGGTGAATAAAATCGTGTACACCCAAGCCGGGGAGAGTATACTGGACCGAGGTCCTACTATACGTTAATTTCCCTTGCTTATGATAATGAAAGCGCTTATCGGTATCGTGCTGCTCGCCGTCGCCGCCGGAGGCCTCTGGTGGAGCGGGCTCCTTAAGGATTACCTGCCGCCGACTATGGGCGGTACGGCCGCTCAGCAGGCGACCACGACGCCGGAGACTCCGCAGCAGCCGGCGGCGCAGCCGCCCGTTACCGACTTGCCGACCGCAAGCGACGACGTTTCGGACGCGGCGATAGCGCAGGACAGCGCGGCGGTAGACCTGCAGCTGCAGGGGCTCGGCAGTGACGAAACGAGCGCCGACCAGGGCATTAATGACAAGCCAACCGCGCAGGAATTCTAATATGACACACTCCATCTATAAGCAGGCAGTTATCACCGCAGCGCTCGGACTGGCGCTTGTGGCGCCGGCCTTCGCGCTCGCGCAGACCGCTTCCACTACCGTTTCCGCCGCGGTCATGACCCGCGCCAAGGAAAAGGCGAATACGGAAATAGACCGCCGCGTTAAGGTATTGCAGGACCTGGCGGTGCGCGTGGGAGCGATGACCAAGGTAACCGCCGACTTCAAGGCCAATCTCAACACCAACGTGCAGACGCAGATAAGCGGCCTTGCCGCGCTGAAGACCAAGATTGCCGCCGACCAGGACGGCCCGACCTTGCGCGCGGATATATCTTCCATCACGCAGGCCTACCGCATATTCGCGCTCGTGGTGCCGCAGGCGCGCATTGCCGCGGCCGCCGACCGCGAGGCGACGATAATCAACATGCTCGCGGGCATCGGGGCCAAGCTCCAGGCGCGCGTGCAGGCGGCAGGCGCCGCGGGCGGCAATGTCACGGACGTTACCGCGGAGCTGACCCGGATGGGAGAGTCGCTCGGGAGCGCGCAGGCCCACGCGCAGGCTGCCGTGGCTTCTTCGGCGGTGCTGGTGCCGGACGGGGGAGACAAGGACAAGATGAAGGCGAACACCGACGCGCTCGTAAGCGCGCGCAAGGAAGTCGGCGCGGCGCATGCCGATCTTGCAGCGGCTCGGAAGTCGGTGGACACGATACTCAAGAGCCTGCACGCGCTGGCTCCCGCGGCGGCCGCGTCGGCGTCGGGACAGGCGCAATAATATCAATTCTTAAACCAATCCAAGGATCATGGAACTGCTTAATCGCGTCAGCCGCTTCTGGTACCGCCCCTCGCTCGGACTTCTGCTTATCCGCGTCACGCTGGGCGCCATATTCATCCACCACGGACTGATGAAGTTCGAGAACCTGGGCGGCACCGCCGGATTCATGATGGCCATCGGGCTTCCGGGATTCATGGCGTATGCCATCACCTTCGTTGAGATAGTCGGCGGAGCGATGCTCGCGCTCGGCATAGCCGTGCGCGCCGCGGCCGTGGCGACCGGCATTGCCATGCTGGTGGCGCTTGCGCTTGCGGTGCTCCCCAAGCGCGGATTCTCGGGCGGGGAGTTCGAGATACTGCTCGCCGCCACTTCCTTCGGGCTCGCGCTCATCGGCGCCGGCCGCCTGCGCCTGACGCACATCTTCGAGCACGACCGCGAGTAATGAAACGTACGGCTTTTGCGCGGCTCTTTCTTCCGGCGCTCCTTATAGCGGCGGCGTTCGCGCCGGCCGCGCCTGCGCGCGCGCAGGAAGTGGTGCCCGATACGGTAACGTATGAAAAGGGGCGGGTAGCGGAGGTGGTGAGCTCCGAGGAAAAGCTGGTGCCGGGCACCGATACCAAATCGAATTTTCAGACGATAAAAGTCAAGATGCTCGACGGCCCGAGCGAGGGGAGCGTCCTGACCATAGACAATGATTTTCTCCTGGCCAAGCCGGGGGACGTGCTGTATCTCATGCACCGCGTAAACCGGCTGGACGGCGTGGACGCATACAGCGTCTCGGCCCCGTACCGCCTGCCGGTCATCGCGTTCTTCGTGGGGCTCTTCCTCGCGTGCCTCTTCTTCTTCGGCGGCATCCAGGGCGTGCGGGGGCTCGTTGCGCTCTGTATGAGCTTTTTCTTCATCGGGTACCTGCTTTTGCCCGGGATACTGGCGGGCTATCCGCCGGTCCTGGTGGCGCTCGGGGTGTCGGCGCTTATCATCGTGCTGGGCTCCTATGTCACGCACGGGTTCAACCGCACGACGACGACCGCGGTGCTCGGGATGCTCGCGACCATCGCCATAACCGGCGCGCTGGCGTACGCCGCCATACACCTGTCGCATCTGACCGGCTTCACGAACGAGGAGGCGGTGTACCTTAATTTCGACACGCGCGGCTCCATAGACCTCGTGGGCCTGCTTCTGGGCAGCATACTGATAGGCATCCTCGGCGTGCTCTATGACGCGGCGATAGGGCAGTCTATCGCGGTCGAGGAGCTCATCAGCGCCGGCGGGCACCTGAGCGCGCGCGAGATATACCGCCGCGCGCTGCGCATCGGCCGCGAGCATATCGGCGCGCTCGTGAATATGCTCGCGATAGCGTACGTCGGCGCCGCATTGCCGCTTCTCCTGCTCTTCCAGGCCTCCTACACGCAGAGCCTTGAGGTGACGCTCAACCAGGAACTGTTCGCCACCGAGATACTGCGCACGATGCTGGGCTCCATCGGCATCATCCTTACGGTTCCGATAACCACCGCCGTGGCGGTCTGGATGCTCCATGGCAGGGAACTGCCGCCCTCAGAGCGCCCGCACGGGCATGTGCATAAGTAATTGCAAGTTTTTTGCATTTATGATATGGTGGGGCAATGGAGAAAAATGCAGACATCGCCCGGCGCCTCCGGGAAGCGGGATTCAAGGCCACGCCCGGGCGCATCAGGATAATTGAAGCGCTTGGGGCACGCGAGAAGCCCATGACCGTTGGGGAAGTGGCGAAGGGTACGAAAGGCAAACTTAACGAGACAACGCTCTACCGGGCGCTTGAAGCGTTCGCGCAGGCGGGCATTGTCCGCCGGGTGGACTTGCATCACAGCCACGCGCACTATGAGCTTCAGAAGACGCATCATCACCATCTTGTCTGCACCAATTGCGGCGCGGTGGAGGATGTCGCCGCCTGCGCGGTGGAGCCCATGGAGAAGGTCGCCCTGCGCGGCTCCCGCACGTTCGCAAGCATTATGAGCCACGACCTGGAGTTCTTCGGGACGTGCAAGACGTGTACTAGCTAATTTCGCATACCATGACGCTCGCACTTATCGCAATAGCCGCATTTGTCTCTACCATGCTCGGAGGCCTGTTCGCGCTCCGCTTGCGCGACCGCCTGCACCTGATACTCGGCTTCAGCGCCGGAGCCATCATCGGCGTCGCGTTCTTCGACCTGCTTCCGGAGGCGCTTGAATTGGGAAGCGCGTCCTACGAGGCATCCACGCTGCTTGCCGTGACGGCGCTCGGGTTTCTGGTCTACCTCGGGCTCGACCGCCTGATAATCCTTCACGGCCACGGCGACCATGACGAAGAGCATCATCACGCGCAGCGCGGCATCGTGGGGGCCTCGTCGCTTTCCTTCCACAGCTTTCTGGACGGCATCGGCATCGGGCTGGCGTTCCAGGTATCGCCCGCGGTCGGCATCGTCGTTGCCGCGGCCGTCCTGACGCACGATTTCTCCGACGGCATCAATACCGTCAACATGATCATTAAGAACGGGGGAGCGCGCGGCCGGGCGCTGAAGTGGCTTGCCGTGGACGCGCTGGCGCCGGTCGTCGGCATCCTGGCGACGCTTCTTTTCGGCGTGTCAGACGAGCATTTGGGCCTTCTGCTGGCGCTCTTCGCCGGGTTCTTCCTCTACATCGGGGCAAGCGACCTCGTGCCGGAGAGCCACCACAAGCACCCGACCTTATGGACCACAGGGATGACCGTTCTGGGCGCGGCGGTGCTCTTTATCGCCATCCGCTTGGCGGGGGTATAATAGGCTGATGAACGAACAGCTCGACCGGATGGAGATGAAGCTGCGCGAGCTTGAGGGGAAGGTGGACGCCCTGTACGCCTCCTCGGAAAAGCAGCGCAAGTACATGCTCTGGGGCTTTTGGATAACGGTGGGCGCTATCGCCGTTCCGCTTGTCTTGCTCCCTTTGGTCATCCCGGCGTTCCTAAGCAGCCTCGCCCTTCCGGCCGGGTTCTAGAAAACAGGTCGCCTTGCGCGGTATTGCCGATGTCGTAGTATGGGAGCAGGTCTGGTCCCGCTCGGCTTTACTACTAAATTTCCTAACGTATGACCCACTTTAAACGCTCCCTCGTGCTGTCCCTTGTCTCGGTCGCTCTCTTGGCCGGCGCCCTCGCGCCCGCCGTTTCCTCAGCCGCCAGCAGCAGCGACGGCCGCCTCAAGGTCTATGTCGACGTGGACGACCGCTACAGCAACGACGACCCGTCCGACTTTACCGTGCGCGTGGACGGCGACGATGTTTCAAAAGAATCCTTTAAGGGTTCGGACAACGGCACGACGGTGTATGTCGACGGCTGGTACTCGGTTTCCGTCCGCAACCGGAGCGGCTACACGCCTTCATACTCAAGCGGCTGCCGGGGCGATCTTGACCGCAATGACACCGAAACGTGCCGCATTACCATGCGCGAGACCGACGATTATTACGGCGGCTACAACGATTACTACCCGTACCAGAATTACACCTACCAGACGCCTTGCGGATGCTCCCAATACGCGCAGCCGGTGACGTATGCCTACAGCGCCCAAAACTGCGGCTGCCAGGTACAGCCGGCCGTCGTCTCCAAGTACGTTCCCGCATTCCCGAACACCGGCTTCGAGCCCATGAACGTCGCTCTGCTGTCGCTCGTCCTCGCGGCGCTCGCGATTCTGGCTTCGCTTACCATCCCGTATGTCAGAAAGACCCTTGCTGCTATCGTCCGCTAGGTCGGGAGTACTCGTGACAACAGAGCGCCGACATCCTTCGCATTGGCTGCGCAAGCTCGCGCTCGCGCTCGGCGCCTTTGCTATACTGGTGGGCGGCGTCGACGTGCTCAGGCGCCTGCAGCTTCCGGGGCTCGACTCCAAGGCATCGTTCCTTGCATTCGCGCCCGCCGCGGCGCTTGGGGACCCTGCTGTTGCCAACAGGCTTGCAACGCCCGCTGCACCTGCCGCAACCACGACGCAGCCGATTTCTCCCGCGCGGCTCAAGATAGCTTCGCTCGGCGTAGACGCGCCCGTTGAGAATGTGGGGAAGAAGGCCGACGGCGCCATGGGCACGCCGAGTACCTTCGGCAGCGTGGCGTGGTACGCGCCCGGCTCCAAGCCCGGCGGCCCGGGCAACGCGGTCTTCGCGGGGCATGTCAATAACGCGCTCACGACTGCGGGGGTCTTTTCGCACCTGTCGCAGATCAAAGAGGGGGCGACTATTCAGGTTCTCGATAAAGACGGCCGGAGCCTGTCATATGAGGTAACAAGCATCGAGGAATATCCGGCCGAGGCCGCGCCTGCGGATGCGGTATTTTCGACCGAAGGCCCGTCCCAGATAATCCTTATCACCTGCGACGGCGATTGGGACTCCGTGGCGCACTCTTTTGACAAGCGTTTGGTGGTCGTGGCAAGGCTTATCTAGCGGCTTTCAGGCGGCATTGCGCCGCTCTCCGCCCTATGCTACTTTGAGGGCGTTCTACAGTAAGTTCTCCAGTGTGCCGTTTTGCGGTATCGGAGGGTCGTCTTACAAGGAACTTAGTAAACTTCATTGTATTTCGCGAATATGGTACGCAAACTGTTCGTGGGAGGCCTTCCGTACCGCACTACGGGCGACGAGTTGAAAGACGCGTTCGCCAAGGCGGGAGAGGTAGCCACCGCGTCCATCGTCACCGATCGTGAGACCGGTCGCTCTCGTGGCTTCGGCTTCGTGGAGATGGCCGATGATGCAGGCGCCGATGCCGCCATTTCCATGTGGAATGGCAAGGACTTCGACGGCCGCACGCTCACGGTCTCCGATGCCCGCCCGAAGGCCTAAGCCTTCCGACGGCTCACTCAAAAGATCCCCTTCGGGGGATTTTTTGTTACCATAGCAGGCATGCCGAAGCTGCTGCGCGACCTCAAAAGCTTTTATAAAACCCGAGGAAGGGGACACCTGCCGTGGCGCCACACGCATGACCCGTATGGAGTACTGGTGTCGGAAGTGATGCTCCAGCAGACGCAGGTGGATAGGGTAGTGCCGAAGTACGAGACGTTCATACGGAAGTTCCCGACCGCGCAGAGGCTCGCAAAAGCAAAGCTCTCCGAAGTGCTGGCGCTTTGGCAGGGGCTGGGCTACAACCGCCGCGCGAAGTATCTCCACGAGGCCGCGAAGATAATCGCCCGGGAAGGCTGGACCGGCGGCAAGCTTCCGGGCGTCGGTTCGTACACCGCCGCCGCGGTGGAGGCGTTCGCCCATAACAAGCCAAGCGTATTTATAGAGACGAACATCCGCACCGTGTTCATCCACTATCTTTTCAGGCGCCGAAGCGACTCTCTTATTCCCGATATCGAAATACTCCCGAAAGTGAAAGAGGCGCTCACGAAGTCGGGCATGGAGCCCCGCGACTTCTACGCCGCGCTCATGGACTACGGCTCGTACCTGAAGCAGAAGGGAATTAAGCTCAACAGCAGAAGCAAGCACTATACGAAGCAGAGCAAATTCGAGGGCTCCTACCGCCAGGTACGCGGCCTGATACTGCGCGAGCTACTCAAAATGCCCAAAACATTCGACGAGCTGATAGACGCAACCGGCCGCAGCTCCAAGGACCTGGCTCCGATAGTCGCGGTCTTGGCGAAGGAAGGGCTGATAGCCGCGAAAAACCGCCGCTTCAGGATTTTGGATTAGAAAAGAAAAAGACGTACGCAGAGTTACCCGCGTACGCCTTTTCGGACTGGAGGAGCCACTGGAAGGCCCCAGTCCTCGTGCAGGGCTGTCAGGCACCCGCACGTACTTAATCTATTATATACCTATTCGACTAAAAAGTCAAGTAGGATTTTATACTCCCAGCACTACGGGGATGACGATGGGGCGCTTGTTTGTTTTTTCGAAGAGGAACTTCGCTACCGCGTCGGTAACGTTGTTCTTGACCATGTCGAAGTTGACGGGCTGCTGGCCGGCTGCCGTGTCCTCGATCGTCTTTTTAACGATGATGCGCGCCTGCTGGAGCAGTTCCTGCGATTCGCGCAGGTACACGAAGCCGCGGGAGATGATGTCGGGCGATTTGCGCAGGCGGCCGTTCTTGGGGTTGACCGTGGCGATGATGACGAACATGCCTTCGGCCGCCAAGACGTTGCGGTCGCGGATAACGACTTCCTGGATGTCGCCGATCGCGAAGCCGTCCACGAGGCGCAGGGAATTGGGCGCGCTCTCCTTGAGGCGGACTATCCTCTGGCCTTCATCGCGGATCTCGATGACGGAGCCGTTGTCGGGGATGACCACCTCGTCCTCGCTGCGGCCGCAGGCCTTGGCGATGTCGGCATGGACGCGCAGCATGTAGTGGTAGCCGTGCATGGGCATGAAGAAGCGCGGGTTTATCTTCTGATGTATCCAGAAGGTCTCGTCGCGGTTGGCGTGGCCCGAGGCGTGAACGTCCATGGTGTCGCGATGGATGATGCGCGCGCCCTGGCGGGAAAGATTGTCCTTGAGCTTCTGCACGCTTCGCTCGTTGCCCGGCACGATGGAGGAGGAGAGCACGACAGTGTCGCCCTTCTTTATCTTGACGTACTTGTGCGTCTTCATAGCGATGCGCATGAGCGCGGCGAACTCGTCGCCCTGGGCGCCCGTGGCGAGAATGGCCACCTTGCTGTCGGGGAGGCTTTCGAGCTGGGCGGCGTCGATGAACGTCTTTTCGTTCACCTTAAGAAGGCCGAGGTGCTTCACAATCTCGATGTTGACCTTCATGGAGCGGCCCTCGACCAGTATCTTGCGGCCCACCTTCTCGGCCTGCTCTATCATGCGCATGAGGCGCTCGAGCTGGCTGGAGAACGTGCCGATGATGAGGCGGCCGGGGGTGGTGGCTATTATCTCGTCGAGGTTCTTCTTGACGATGCGCTCGGGGAGCGAGAAGCCGGGGCGCTCGCAGTTGGTCGAGTCTGCGGCGAGGAAGAGGACCTTGCGGTCGGCGAACCAGGAGAACTCCTTCTCTTCGGTCTCGGTCGGCACGCCGTCGACGTGGTCCAGGCGCAGGTCGCCGGTGAAGACCAGGTCGCCGTACGGCGTCTCGACGATGATGCCCATCGAGTCGGGGATGGTGTGATAGACGGAGAAGAAGCGCACGCGCAGGCCGCCGACCTTTACGGTGTCGTCCTTTTCAACCTCGTGTATGGTGACCGGCTTCAGGTTGGGGAATTCCTCCTGGCGCTTCTTTATCATGATGGCGGTGAGCCGGCGGGTGTAGATCTCCGGATAGCCGATGCGGTCGATGATGTAGGGGATGGCGCCGATGTGGTCGAGGTGGCCGTGCGTGATGAAAAGCCCGCGGATCTTGTCCTTGCGCTCCTCCAGGTACTTGGTGTTGGGAAGGATATAGTCGATGCCCGGGGTGTCGGCCTCGCGGAACTGGAAGCCGGCGTCGATGATAAGGATATCGTCGCCGAATTCGACCGCCGTCATGTTCTTGCCGATTTCCTCCACGCCGCCCAGGGGAATGATGCGGATATTTCCGGCTTCAAGCGGCGGAATGACCGGGTCGGCCGGATTGCCGGACGCGAAGCTTTCTTTTATCTCGCGCGGGGGATGCACCTGGTGCGGGCGGGGGCCGCCCTGGCGGGGACGCCCGCCTTTGCCGCCGAAGCCGCGGCGGCCTCCGCCGGAGCGCCTGCCGCCGCCTGCTGCACCCGCGCCGCTTCGCGGGGGAAACGATTTCTTTCTTTCTTCCATATACTGTCTGTTAACTCTGTTATTAAAACTATTTGCCCCGGCTGAATAGCGGCCACACGTAGTCTACTTCCCGGTGCCAGTAGGGCGCGGAGAGGAAACGGTCGCTTGGAGTCTCGATAAAGCCGAGATCAAGGCCTTGCACGTCTTTAGGGATACTATACACGAAATCGGGCGCATAGAGAAATACCGCCGGAACGTCGCGGTTGAGCTCGGCCAGGAACTTTTCGTACAGGCTTTCGCGCTCCTGGTCATTGCTCGTCTGGCGCAGGTCCTCAAGTATCTTGTCCGCGGTCGAGTTGGCGTACGCCGCCACGTTGAGGCCCGGGTCGTTGCGCTGGCTCGAGTGCCAGAACGCGAACAGGTCGAGCTCGCGGCCGACGACCTCGCCGAAGAGGAGCGCGTCGTACTTGCGGGGGCGGATGACGTTCTGCGACAGGTCGCCCTGGTCGAACACTTTCACGTCTACGTCCGCGCCGAGAGCCCCCCACTGGCGGCGCAGGTACTCGGCGGCGGCGCGCAGTTCCGGCACGTTGCCGGTCGAAAGCGAGAAGG
The DNA here is from genome assembly GCA_035546615.1 of Minisyncoccota bacterium. Lineage (GTDB taxonomy): Bacteria > Patescibacteriota > Minisyncoccia > Phycocordibacterales > SBAW01 > GWA1-54-10. The sequence goes on along the minus strand of DASZWM010000003.1, from coordinate 39,023 downwards.
CGAGCGCGGTCGTCTTGGCGTCCTTTCCCTTGCCGACGGTTTTCTGGAGTATTCCGGCGTCGTTCTTGACCCAGCCTTTGGCCGTGAGCCTGTCTTGCGCCGCAATAACCGGCGCGTCGGCGCTCGTGGTCGCCGGGCTTTCCGTAGCTGCGGGGGCCGAGCCGGGGAGAATGTCGGGCGGTATGGGGCCCTTGAGCGGTGTGCCGTAGCCGTCCAGCACCTCTTTCACCAGGCGGTCCTGGTCGACGGAGTCGGCAAGCGCGCGGCGGACGTCGATATCGCGCAGCACCTCCGACTGGTTCTGGTTGAAGAAGACGCCGAACACGCGGTTAAGCGCGGAGCGCTCTATGTTGGCTCCCGGGATGTCGGAGAGCATGGCGGGGGAGAGGCCGCTGCCGGCCTCCACGTCGCCCTGCTTGAGCGCGTCGGCGAGCGCGCTTTCGCTTTGATAGAAAGAGAGCACGATGGAGGAAAGGAACGGGGCGCCGAGCGCGTAGCCCCTGAACGAGTCAAGCTCGTAGCTTGAGGGAATGCCGGAAGGCGTGCGCGAGATGTTCCCGACCATGAAAGGCCCCGAGCCTACGGGGCTGGTATTGAGGTCGCTGAAGGGGAATTCCTCGTCGCTCACGTTCTGCCACAAGTGCTTCGGGAGGATGCCGAGCGTGAGGTTGTGGATGAACGGCGCGTAGCGCTGGCGCAGGGTGAAGCGCACGGTGCGCGGGTCCACGGCCTCCACCGTGACGCCGTTCCAATTGGCGCGAAGCGGGCTTTTTATCGCCGCGTTCTGCGCCTTCCCGACGGTAAATACGACATCGTCGGCGGTGACCGGCGTGCGGTCGTGGAAGGTGGCATTGCCGCGCAGCGCGAACGTGTACGTGAGGCCGTCGTCGGACAGCGTATAGCTTTCGGCAAGGTCGGGCACGTACCGGCCTTCGGGCGTTGCGCGCAGGAGGCCGGAATAGATGAGTATGGAAAGGTCGCGGTCGGCGTCGGACACGGCGAGCACGGGGTTTACGAAGCGCGGGCTGCCGACGATGCCTTCCGATACGCTGCCGCCGTACGCCGGCACGGGCCTAATGAGCGAGTCGTTAAGGAGATACAGGAGCCCCGCGCAGCTGGCTATCATGACGCCGGCCAGGAGTATGAAAAGGGCCCGCCCGGTGCGGGAAAGGGCGCGATAGGTGTCCTCCGCCCTGTCGGCAAGCGGGATATATACGGGTCTCGAGAGAGTACGCCAAAGTGAACGCATAGATATAAATTAGATTTGCTGACTATTCGCTAGCGAGTGAGAGAAATAAGAATGTCCTCATTTTTATTTCCGAGCGAGCGACGTGAATATGGGTTCAATATTATGGAGTGCGAGCGAAGCTCGTCCTACTCAGTTTCGGGGCCTGCCCCGATGAACCTCTATTGTAGCAAGAGGGTTGCCAATGACAACGCCGCAAGAACCGCGGCGAGGACCATCGTCGCGTAGAAGAACGTCTTTTCGGAACCGCGGCGCGTGTGGTATCCGGCGCTGAAATTGTCGCCGCCGAACGCGCCGCCCATGCTTGCCCCCGTCTGCTGCAAGAGGATGCATGCGATAAGAAGCACGGAAACCACTACCTGTATGTACGGGAGTATCCCGCTTATTGCTGCCATTGCCCACAAGGTTATCACGGGCTCCCCTAGAGCGCAACACGTTTTCTGTTTGACAAATAGGGCGGATTTTATCTATACTTCTGCCGACTTTATACGTTTTTAACCACCTTATTTCATATGAAAAAGAAGGCAAAAAAGGCGGCTAAGACTGCTAAGAAAACCGGAGCCAAGCCCGCGCGCGCTTCAGAGCCCGTCAACAAGAGCGGCATCATGCCGCTGGGCGACAAAGTGCTCGTGCGGCCGCTCTCCGAGGAGGAAATGGGCACCACGACCTCCTTCGGCATCATTATTCCCGAGACCGTCGACAAGACCAAGCCCAACCGCGGCATTGTGGTGGCGGTCGGTACCGGCAAGCGGGGGGAGAACGGCGAACGGCTACAGTTCGACGTAAAAGTCGGCGACCGCGTGTACTTCACGAAGCCGTGGAGCGAGCCGGAGAAGATAAACGGCGTGGAATATTACTTCGTGTCCGAATCCGAGATCCTCGCAATACTTAAATAACCAGATTATCCCGTAATTCTTTACCTTACCTATGGCAAAGCAAATCCTTTTTAACGAGCGCGCGCGCCGGACGCTGAAGGCAGGCATCGACAAGGCCGCGAACGCGGTGAAGATAACGCTCGGCCCCCGCGGCCGCAACGTCGCCCTGGACAAGGGCTACGGAAGCCCCACCATCACCAACGACGGCGTTTCCATCGCCAAGGAGATATCTTTCAGCAACAAGTTCGAGAATATGGGCGCCGAGATAGTGAAGGAAGTGGCAAGCCGCACCAACGACATCGCGGGCGACGGCACTACGACCTCCGTCGTGCTCCTTCAGGCGATAGTCGAGGAAGGCATGAAGCACACGGAAGCGGGCCTGAATGCCATGGGCGTGCGCGCCGGCATCGAGAAGGCTGCCGCCGATGCCGTTGCCGCGTTGCGCGGCCTTGCCAAGAAGATCCAAAACGACGACGAGATACGCCAGGTCGCGACCATTTCCGCGGAGTCCGCGGAAATCGGCGCAATAATTGCCGACACTATTAAAGAAGTGGGGAAGGACGGCGTAGTGACGGTGGAAGAGTCGCAGAGCCTCGGCATCGAAAAGGAGGTCGTAGAGGGCCTCGAGTTCGACCGCGGCTACGTGTCCGCCTACATGGTGACCGACGCCAGCCGCATGGAAGCCGTATATAAGGACGCGCCGATACTGATTACCGACAAAAAGATATCGAGCGTGCAGGAAGTGCTCCCGATACTCCAGAAGGTAGCGGAGTCCGGCAAGAAGGACTTGGTCATCGTGGCCGACGACGTGGACGGCGAAGCGCTCTCCACATTTATCCTCAACAAGCTGCGCGGCTCGTTCAACGTGCTGGCGATAAAGGCGCCGGGCTACGGCGACCGCAAGCAGGAAATGCTCGAAGACATCGCCATCATGACCGGCGGCGAGCTGATTTCAGAGAAGACCGGCGTCAAGTTCGAGAATGCGACGCTTGGCATGCTTGGCAAGGCCGGCAAGGTTATTGCAACAAAGGACTCGACGGTGATAGTCGGCGGCAAGGGCGCCAAGAAAGACATCGATGCGCGCATTGCGCAAATACGCGCGCAGGTAGAATCGACCGACTCCAAGTTCGACAAGGAGAAGTTCAACGAGCGCCTGGCAAAGTTGTCCGGCGGCGTTGCTGTCATCCGCGTGGGCGCGGCGACCGAGACCGAAATGAAGTATTTGAAGCTGAAGATCGAGGACGCGGTCAATGCGACCAAGGCAGCCATTGAGGAGGGTATCGTTCCGGGCGGCGGCACGTCGCTCGTGAAGGCGGCACAAAAGGTAGTGGAAGGGTTCGCCAAGATAAAGCCGCGCCGCGGCTCCATCGCGCCGGTCGTGGAGTCTTCGCTCACGAGTATGAGCCACGAAGAGCGCGTGGGCTACGAAATAATCATCAAGGCGCTTGAGCAGCCGCTCCGCCAGATAGCCATGAACGCGGGCGTGGACCCGGGCGTGGTCGTGGAGAAGGTGCGCGAGGCAAGCGGGAACGCCGGCTACGACGCGGTCAAGAACGAAGTGGTGCCCGATATGATAGCGGCCGGCATCATTGACCCGGTCAAGGTGGCGCGCACGGGCCTGGAGCGCGCGGCATCCGCGGCGGCAATGCTGTTGACGACCGAAGCGGTGATAGCGGAGGAGCCGAAGGAAGAAAAGGGAAGCCCCGGCATGCAGGGAGGCATGGGAGGAATGGGCGGAGACGACATGGACTACTAATCAAAAAACCCCGCATCAGCGGGGTTTTTTGATGCTTTACATCCATACTTTTTGAGATACCATATACATATGACACCTCTCTATATAGTGCTGGCAGCTGCTGCGGTGCTCGTGTTCTGGGTTATCGTCTCGTACAACCATTTCGTCACGCTCGTGCAGCGCGTTAAGGAAGCATGGGCGGATATCGATGTGCAGCTCAAGCGCCGCTACGACCTTATCCCGAATCTTGTCGAGACCGTCAAAGGATACGCGACGCACGAGCGCGAGGCGTTCGAGAACGTAACGAAGGCGCGCGCTGCCGCGATGGGCGCGCAAGGGCCCGAGGAAAAGGGCCAGGCGGAGAATATGCTGTCCGGCGCTTTGAAGTCGCTCTTTGCGGTCGCGGAAGCGTATCCGGACCTCAAGGCGAACCAGAATTTCCTCGGCCTCCAGACAGAGCTTTCCGACACCGAGAACAAGATCCAGGCGGCCCGCCGCTTCTACAACGGCAACGTGCGCGACCTCAACACCGGCCTTCAGTCGTTCCCCGGCAACGTGATAGCCGGCGTCTTCCATTTCGAGCAAAAAGAATATTTCGAGCTGAGCGCCGACGAGGCCGCCGCCCGCGAGCCGGTGAAGGTGCAGTTCTAAGCCGTTTCTGGTAGAGTGCCTTCGGAAAAGGAAAGGGGATCGTCATGACGACGTACCACAATAAACTCGTGCGCGACGGAATAATCGACAAGATCCTTCGTGGCGGCGAAACGGCGGATTGGAGGCCCCTTTCCGCCGACGAATTCCTGCCCCGGCTTGTTGAGAAGCTTGCCGAAGAAAGCGAGGAGCTGGAAAAAGCCCAGGAGCCTAAGGATGTTCTTTCGGAGTGCGCGGACGTCCTTGAGGTCTGGCGTGAGCTTGAGCGCCGATGCGTCATATATCCCGACGCGAGCGTCCACACGCCGGAGCTGTACGATGCCGATAGCTCGCATCTCAGGCGGCGTATCTTCGTCCGCGCTACCGGCATTGCGGGCAGCGAGCGAGCCCGCTACGCGGAGCTTCTCACGGGCTTCTACTGGGCGCTTATCAGCCTGGCGAGAGCGGAAGGACTTTCCTTCGCGCAGATAGAAAGCGCCCGGCAAGAAAAGCGCTTACGGGTCGGCGGATTCGAAAAGAAAATACTGCTTATTTCAACTGGGTAGCCCGCGGGCTGCCCTTTCTCTTTATATGGCCGCCGGTTTGGTATAGTGTACCCATATGGCCACTCTCTACACCCATAAGGACGAGAACATCGCGAAAACCTGGGTCCTTATGACTTTGTTCTTCGGCGTCGTTATCGCGATAGGCTGGGCGGTGTCATGGTATTTCAATAACCCCGGACTGCTCATATTCGCGGTCATTTTTGCCGTAGCCATGAATATCACGAGCTACTGGTTCTCCGACAAGATAGTGGTATCGATGGCAGGAGCGCGCGAGGCGGCCGAGGCGGAGTTTCCGGACCTCCACAATGTCGTGGAGAACCTCGCCATCACCGCGGGGCTTCCGAAGCCGCGGATTTTCATCATCAACGACCCGGCGCCAAACGCCTTCGCGACCGGCCGCGATGCCAAGCACGCGGTCATCGCCGTTACGACCGGGTTGCTCGGCATGATGAGCCGAACCGAGCTTGAGGGCGTTATAGCGCACGAGCTTTCCCATGTAGGCAATCGCGACATGCTCGTCTCAACCGTTGCGGTGGTGCTTGTCGGATTCATCACGCTTATTTCCGATTTCTTCCTGCGCTCCAGCATCCTCGGCGGGGGAGGCGACCGTGATAACAAGAATCCGCTGCTTGCCGTTGTCGCCATCGCTCTTATCGTGCTGGCGCCCATTATGGCAACGCTTTTGCAGCTTGCGATCTCGCGCAAGCGCGAGTTCCTCGCTGACGCATCCGGCGCTTTGCTGACACGCTATCCAGAAGGCTTGGCGTCCGCGCTGCGCAAGATTGGGAGCTACCAGGCGCCCATGAAGCGCGCCAATAATGCGATTGCGCATTTGTACATATCGAATCCGTTCGGCCCGCGCGCCGCTGCAAGCGCGGTATCAAAACTATTCCTGACGCATCCACCAATTGAGGAGCGCATCGCGGCCTTGGTGGGGAGGGAATAAAACCGTTTTTTGTGCTATATTTTCTTCGCATAGGAGGGTTCGCATAGCGGTCTAGTGCGCACGCTTGGAAAGCGTGTGTGGGGCAACCCACCAGGAGTTCGAATCTCCTACCCTCCGCCGAGTGTATACTTAAGTGTATAGTCTTAATCACTAGGCTTTTATATATGGACCTCCCGATAAATTATCTGGCAGTGCTCGCGGCGGCAGTCGCTTCTTTCGTTCTGGGCTTTTTATTCCACGGCCCCCTCTTCGGCAAGGTGTGGATGAAATTGGCCAATATCCATCCGACCGGAAAGGAAAAGCTTTCCGACATGGTTCCGCAGATGTCGTGGAATCTTGCGGCGAATTTGGCTACCGCATACGTTCTTGCGGTGGTCTACCTGCTTGTGTCTTCATCTCCGATCTTCGGCATTGCCGGAATATGGGGCGGCGTCGCTTGCGCTCTCTTGGTCTGGCTCGGATTCCTAGTGACCTCTTCTTCCATAGAAGTCATTTGGATGGGACGGTCGGCAAAGCTGTGGCTGTTTGAATGCGCGTGCTCGGCTGCTTCGATGGCGGCGATGGGAGCGATTATCGCCGCGTGGCGGTAAAAGCTCTTAACGCAAAACTCAACACTTGAAGGGTTATAGTATCGATATGAAATCGGCATTTGTTGCCATCGGCATAGGCGCAGCTGCTGTAGCAGTTTTCTTGCTGTATTATTCTTTCAATCCTATGCCTGCCGTTCCGACTATGCTCCCAACGAAAGAAATATCCGTCGGCACGACCACAATTGTCGTGGAAGTAGCCAGCGACCAAGCTCAGGAGGAGCAGGGGCTGTCGGGCCGCACTTCTTTACCTGAGGGCAGGGGAATGCTTTTGGCATTCGAGCACAACGGCGATTGGGGAATATGGATGAAGGACATGCGGTTCCCCATAGACATACTTTTTATTTCCGAGACGGGAAACGTGGTTTCTATAAACGAGAACGTATCTCCCGATACGTACCCGCAGGTATTTTACCCGCCGCTTGCGGTGCGCTATGTGCTGGAGCTTCCGGCGGGCTTCGCGGCCGCCCACGGCATCGCTCCGGACAGCGTTTTTCTCGGCCTGTAGATTTTGGAACCGCAAATCCCGCCCTGTAGGGCGGGATTCACATCTAGCGCGCGCATCTGTAAGCCGAATTCTGTCTTGAGCGGCAATTTATCTGGGACCGCGGTCGCCCGCGGCCTCAAGCGGCACTCCCAAGGGTTGCCCCTCAGGCACGGCCTTGCACTCCGATAGGGATTTAGCCGTTTCACCCGGACTTAACCGGTTCGTCACTGTTCGCACCCCTTTTGCCCGCCAGAAGCAAACGACAGGCGTTACCTGCTACCGTTGCGCGGCATCGCTGCCGCGCGAAGTGTTCGGACTTTCCTCTCCCGCCTTGCGGCCGGAGCTGCTGCTCAATGCGCTAGGTTTCATTATACCACACTTTTTGCCTGTGCGTAATTCAGCTGGACACCCTGCGGAGGGGGTATACTGGAATAGGCAGTATTAATAGAAGAGAGGGGTATCGTTCCCCTCGTAACATTATCGTATATGCATTCACGACTCATGGAGTGGTCGCGGTACGTGTATCTCGCGGCGCTGGTGCTTGTGCTGGTTTTCCTTATCCCAACGGCCTGGTTCCCGTTCCAGGTTGCAAAGCTCGCGCTGTTCGCCGTGTTGGCGTTCGCGGCGCTGTTCATGTACGGCCTCAGCGGCGGCTCTCGCGACATGCTGCGCGCGCACGGCCTGAAGCTCGCCTTGCTGGTGGGCCTGCTCCCGCTCTCATATATAGTATCGGCGTATTTCTCGACCAATCAGGCGCTTGCGCTCATCGGGTCGGGGATAGAGGCCGACACCATCCTGTTTACCGTGCTGGGCTTCATCGCGTTTCTGTCTGCATTCCTCATGTTCCGCACGCTGCGCACGGCAAAGCTCCTTCTGGGAGTGGCGCTTGGCGCGCTTGTGGCCGCAAGCCTGTTCCAATGGATAGTCATACTCTTCGGCGCTACCGTTATTCCGTTCTCGGTCTTCGCGGACCGCTCGGTGAACGTGCTGGGCAAATGGAACGATCTCGGGCTTTTGGCGGGGCTGGCGCTCCTGTTCCTGCTCGTGCGTGCGGAGCTGGCGCTCCCCAAGGCGCTCGCGCGCCGCATTCTTATAGGGGCGGGCATCGCCGCGCTCGCGCTCCTTTTGGCGGTCGTTAACTTCAGTGTCGTGTGGGCGTTCATCCTGGCCGGCTCCATCGCGCTCGCCATCGTCAAATTCCTTACGCAAAAGGCCGAAGAGCCCATGTACGCGGAAATAGGCGCATCCGGGCCCGCTGCGCAGGCCATGCTCGAACGCGTTCCGTGGTGGTCAGTCGGCGGCGCCGTAGCGGCCGTTGTATTCCTGTTCGCGGGGCCGCTCGTCAATACCCAGCTTACCCGCATATTTCCGGTGTCATCCCTTGAGGTGCGCCCGTCGTATCAATCGACCCTGCAGATAGTCGACGATGCCCGCGGCGGCTCGTTCAAGCGCCTGATAGCGGGTACCGGCCCCAACACCTTCGGCGACTCGTGGCTTGCGCATAAGCCGGCTGAGGTGAACCAGTCCGCCTTCTGGAGCCTGGACTTCAACGTCGGATTCTCAATGCTCCTGACCGTGCTCGGCACCGTCGGCTTCCTGGGCGTGCTCGCCTGGCTCATACCGCTCGGCCTGGTGCTGGCGGGGCTGATGCGCGCCGTGCGCCTGCGGGTCTTAAGCCGCGAGGAAAAGGTAGTGGCAACGACGATAAGCCTCGCAACCCTGTTCTTCTATGCGTCGCTCATATTCTATATCCCGAGCCAGAACGCCATTATCCTCGGGCTCGCGCTTTCGGGCGCGGCGTTCGGATTCCTCTGGCGGCAAGGCCGCGCCCGCGCGGAAGAGGAGGAGGCCGCGGAGCCGTCCCGCCTGCACCGCATTGCCATGCTGCTTGCCATGCCGCTTCTCCTTCTCGTCGCCTTGTGGGCGAGCTTCATGTCCGTGCGCCATCTCGTTGCGGAAACGATGGTTGGCCAGGGTTCGGTTGCGCTCCAGGCGGGGGACTTCGACGGCGCGCTCGCGAAGGCCTCAAGCGCCGGCGGCATTGAAAAGAGCAACGCCAACCCGCTCAGGCTTGCGGTAACCGCCGACATAAACAAGCTCCAGCAGCTGGCTTCTACGGATTCGAAGGCGCCTAACATCGCCGACGTGCAGGCGCAGTTTGCCACGCTCGCACAGCAGGCGGTTACGAGCGGCCAGGCGCTCATAGAAAAGGACCCCGCCGATTACCGCTCGCACCTGCTGCTCGGCCAGCTGTACGAGCTCTTCGCGTCGCTCAAGGTGCAGGGCGCCTACGAGAAGGCGAAGGAGTCGTATCTCAACGCCGCGAAGTACAATCCGAACAACCCGCAGATACCGCTCCTCATCGCGCGGCTGGAAGTGGGCCAGAACAACGTAGCCGGCGTGCAGGAATTCCTAGGCAAGGCGCTTACGCTGAAGCCCAACTACACGGATGCCATCCTCTTCCTGGTGCAGCTTAATGTCGCGCAGAACGACCTGCCGAGCGCCATTCAGGCCGCGACCGCCGCAGCGCAATCGGCGCCCGGAGTGGCAAGCATCTGGTTCGAGCTCGGCCTCCTGTATTACTCGGCATCGGATACCGCGCACGCGATAGCGCCGCTCGAGCAGGCTATCACTCTCGTGCCGGAATACGCGAACGCCAAATACTTCCTCGGCCTCTCGTATTACGCGCAGAAGCGCACCGCTGACGCCATCAAGCAGTTCGAGGACCTTGCTCGCAGCAATCCGGACAGCGCCGAGGTGCAGCTGATACTGGGCAACCTTCGCGCGGGCAAGCCGCCGTTTGAATCCGCTGTGCCGCCGGCTACCACTCCTCCCGAAGACCGCGCTACCGCGCCGATAGCCGAGTAACAACGAGATGGTTCGCTCCTTCCTATCGGTAGTCAATCAGGAGGCGCGAGGCATGCATCAGGCCGCATACGTGCTGGCCGGGTTCGCGCTGGGCTCCCAGCTGCTCGCGCTCCTGCGCGACCGCCTGCTCGCCAGCGCCTTCGGCGCCGGCCACACGCTCGACCTCTATTACGCGGCGTTCCGCATCCCGGACTTCCTCTTCGCGACCGTCGCCTCGCTCCTGTCGCTCTACGCGCTCCTGCCGGTCCTGTCGCGGCTTGAGGCACGGCATCCGAGCCTCGTCATCGCGTTCCTGCGCAACACATTGCTGCTATTCTTCCTGGCGATGGCCGTCATCGCCGGCGTCGTATGGTTATTCGCCCCCCAGCTCGTGGCGCTCGTGGTTCCGGGCGTGGCGCACGGGGAGGGCGGCGCGGCCCTTGTAGCTCTTACGCGCATCCTCCTGCTCCAGCCGATACTGCTCGGGATATCGAATCTCTTCGCCAACCTCACGCAGATGAGGCACCGCTTCCTGCTGTACTCCATAAGCCCGCTCTTATACAACCTCGGCATCATATTCGGCATCATATTCCTGTACCCGACGCTCGGCCTCACGGGCCTCGGGTGGGGGGTCGTTATCGGCGCGTTCCTGCACGCCCTGGTGCAGGCGCCGTTCTTCTTCGGCGAAAAGGCCGAGCAGACGCTGCCCCTGCGCGAGACCCTGAAGATACTGCGCGAGGTGCTGGCGCTCTCGATACCGCGCACGTTCTCGCTGGCGGCCGGGCAGCTCGCCCTCCTGTGCATCGTAGCTATCGCCTCGCTCCTGTCGGTGGGCTCCATCGCCGTCTTCACGTTCGCGTCCAACCTCCAGGCCGTGCCGCTCACCATCATCGGCGTCTCGTACTCGGTCGCCGCGTTCCCGACGCTCTCGCGCTTCTTCGCGGCGGGCCACAAGGAAGAGTTCGTTCGCCACGTAGAGGCGGCGCTCCGGCATATGATATTCTGGTCGCTTCCGGCGACCGTGCTCATCATCGTCCTGCGCGCGCACCTGGTGCGCGCGGTGCTCGGCGGGGGAGCGTTCGACTGGTCGGCGACCAGGCTCACCGCCGCCGCGCTCGCGCTTTTCGTCGTATCGCTTCTGGCGCAGTCCCTATATCTGCTGGTCGCGCGCGCATACTACGCGGCGGGCAATACGGTGAAGCCGCTGGTGCTCGGCGTCGTCAACATAGTCGTATCCGTTTCGGCGGCGCTTTTCTTCCTGTCCGTATTTGAGGGAAGCGGATTCTTCAGGGCCTTCGTGGAAGCCATGCTGCGCGTGGCCAACGTGCCCGGCACCGCGGTGCTCATGCTTGCGCTCGGCGTTACCGTCGGCTCCCTTGTGCAGTGCGGCCTGGGGCTCTTCCTGCTCAGGCGCGACTTCAGGCTTCCGCTTGCCGGGGTGGGAAGGCTCTTTTTCCAGAGCTTTTCGGCGGCCGTTATCGGGGGAGCGTGCGCGTATGCCATGCTCCAGTTCTTCGAGCCCGTGGTTGACACCCAGACCCTGTTAGGTATCGTCTTCCAAGGCGCCGTTTCGGGCTGCGTCGGCCTTATAGCCGCCGCGGGCATACTGCGCCTCCTGAAGAGCCGCGAGCTTTCCGAGATAGCGGGCGCCTTCGGCAGGAAGCTCAAGGGCTCGCAGACCATCGCGGTCGAGCCCAGCGACGTCGCGTAGGCCGCCCGGCCCGCACGACCCCGCGCCCGACCGAAGTCGGGCATACTATATATATGGAACACATACGCAACTTCTCCATAATCGCGCACATCGACCACGGCAAGTCCACGCTTGCCGACCGGTTTCTTGAGGTTACCCATACGATAGAGGCCCGCCAGATGCGCGATCAGGTGCTCGATTCCATGGACCTCGAGCGCGAGCGCGGCATCACTATAAAGATGCAGCCTGTCCGGATGCAGTACGCGCTTGAGGGCACACAGTACGAGCTCAACCTCATAGATACGCCGGGGCATATCGACTTTTCCTACGAAGTTTCCCGCGCGCTTACGGCGGTCGAAGGCGCAATACTCCTGGTGGACGCCACGCAGGGCGTGCAGGCTCAGACGCTGACGACCCTGCGGGCCGCGCGCGACCTCGGGCTGGTCATCATTCCGGCCCTCTCCAAGATAGATTCGCCGCTTTCGGATGTTACGGCGGTAAAGGCGCAGGTAGCGAAGCTGCTTGAAATAGCCGAGGACGACATATTGCTCTGCTCAGGCAGAACGGGAGAGGGGGTGGAAAAGCTTCTGCGCGCCATCATCAAGCGTGTGCCGCCTCCCAAAGACGCGGACATCAGGCAGCCGCAGGCGCTCATCTTTGATTTCCAATACTCCGACCATCAGGGCGTCATCGTGTATCTGCGGATGTTCGGCGGAATTATAAAAAAAGGAGATGCGCTTGAATTCGCGATAAGCGGCAAGCGGTTCCAGGCGCTTGAGGTCGGAACGTTCTCGCCCAAGCCCGTGGCGAGCGATAGCCTTGGCGCGGGCTCGATCGGCTACATCGTGACCGGCATCAAGGAGCCGGGCGTGGCGCGCGTGGGCGACACCATCCGCGAGCGCGCGTCGCAGACGCCGCCGCTCTCCGGCTACGCGGAGCCGAAGCCTGTTGTGTGGGCGAGCGTGTATCCGGAGTCGCAGGACGACTTTACCCAGCTCAAGCAGTCGCTCTCACGCCTGCGCCTTTCGGATTCGTCGCTGTCCTTCGAGGAAGAGGCAAGCGGCATGCTCGGCAGGGGATTCCGCTGCGGGCTCCTCGGCATGCTCCACCTTGAAATAATTACCGAGCGCCTGCGCCGCGAGTTCAATCTTTCTCTTGTCGTGACGACGCCGACCATAACGTACGAGGTTGAGACTTCGGACGGCAAGCGCCGCACCATATACTCGCCTTCGGCGTTTCCCGCATACGGCGACATCAAACAAGTATGGGAGCCGTTCGTATCGGCGGAAATAATCCTGCCCGCCGACCAAGTGGGGAGCATCACGCCGCTTCTCTTCGAGCACGAGGCGGTCGTTGAATCGACGGAAGTATTTTCGGAAGAGCGCATGATGGTGCGAGTCGTGATGCCCCTGCGCGAGCTCATGCGGAACTTCTTCGACAAGATGAAAAGCATATCCGCCGGCTACGCCTCCATCTCGTACGAGATGAAAGAGCTGCGCGTGGCGGATGTCGCGCGCCTGGATATCTTTGTCGCCGAGGAGATAGTCCCGGCATTCTCCCGCATCGTCGCCAGGCATCGCGTGGAAGCCGAGGCTATTGCCGCGGTAGAGAAGCTGTACGGCATCCTTCCGCGCCAGATGTTCGCCGCCAAAATCCAGGGCGTGGCGCTCGGGCGCATCATTTCCTCCCGGACGCTTCCGGCAATGAGCAAGAACGTCACCCAGCATATGTACGGCGGCGACCGCACCCGCAAGATGAAGCTGTGGGAGAAGCAGAAGAAAGGGAAGGCGAAAATGAAGGAGCGGGGCACGGTCAATATCCCGGAGGAGGTCTTCCTCAAGATGGTCAAAAGCGAATAGCCTGTATCCGATATATCTAGTATTTGCAACGAATCTCGGCAGTGAAGGGTTCGAACATCGAAAGCGAGTTTGCGCAGTTGAGGAGTTCCGCAGAGCGACGGCTCGAGGCTAAGGAATTTTCCACCAGGAAAATATCCGGCTCCTCCACTGCGCAAGCGAGCGGCCCCTTATCCACAGGCTCAGTCTTTTACTGAAAACAGGGTTGGCCGTATAGTGATGACTAACAGGGCAAACCGCCGAACGGCGATTTGGCCTTCTTTTTTTGGTCATATCGCCAGGCGAGATGAAGTCTCACCGCGATGCAAGACCCTAACCCCGTATCACAATCAGCACAAACGCCGCCTGCCGTTCCCGGCGGGTATATTTCCGCTGTAGAGGCCGCGGCGCGCTTTAACCTGACCAACGACCATATTGCGTCCCTGTGCCGCAAGGGCAAGATAGCGGGCACGTTGGTAGGCCGCTCGCGCTATGTGAGCATTGAATCCCTGGAAGCGTACATACGCAGCGCGGATGAAGAGCGTACGACGCGCAAGGCTGCGCTTTCGAATAAGCTTAAGCGCGAGTATCATGAGCGCGCGCCTGTTTTTTCACAAGCTCCCGAAGAAGCTCCGGCCGAGCCGCAGCCGGTAAAGAGCCCGTTCGTCGCCCACGAGCCGCATGTATACGGGCTCGCATTCGCGCTCGGGCTCTTTTTCGTGGGCGCCGGGTACGCGTCGGGGGCTTGGGGCGGGGCCGCGCTTCAGCTAGCTGGGGAGAGGGCCGCGTCACTGCAGCGCAATGTCGCATCAGGCATAGTTGCGGTAGCGGAGCTGTATCCGCAAAAGTCATCCCCGTCAGCATGGGAGCCGCTGATGCCGGCAGCCGCTGAGAAAGACGGTTTTAAAAAGCAGGAAAAGGGGACCGACGTTCTTGGTGGTGCGGGCTCCCACACCGCCGCGCTTGGGAATACGCTCTTCATGGCGGCGGCTGTCGCTTCGGCGCGGCCCATTCCGGTTATCGCCGTTCCTGAAGCGCCGTCGTACGCGTCCGGCGGAAGCCGCTCCGGCATTGTGCAAACTATCGCGACAGATAAGGTCATATCGCCTGTTTTGGCTGTCGCTTCGCTTCCGTATCTTTTCATAACCGAAAATCTCACCCGCTTCGCAAGCGAGGTCGCCGCTGTCCACCGCGGCATCGCATACGCTGCGGACGCGCTCGCGGAGTGGCAGAACGCCGGGTACGTTACATTCGTCGCCTCTGCGGAGGCCGCGCGGGACGCGTATGTCGCCTCGCTTTCGCGGTTCAGCAGGCAGTCGCTTTCGCTCGCGGATGCCGCCGCGACAGCATACGGCCGGGCAAGCGTGGCCTTTGTGCGGGGCGCTGATGACACGGCCGCGTCCCAGGCCCAGGCGTACATGAAGCTTGCCTCAGCCGCGGCCACCCTCGGCGGCGAGTCGGTCGCATACCGGCGCACGGTCCTCGGCGGGGTACAGCTTATTGCCGAAACGCTCAATACTACTCCCGCATTCGCCCTACGGGTTGATGCAATGGCCAGATCCGTTGAAGGATCCGTTACGGATGCCTACGCGTCTGCCGTGGGCGGTATAGGGAAGGCGTTTGTAAATGGAGCGAACGCCGCGTCCGACGCGTATGCGGCGGCGGTCGGCGCGTTTAGCGCACAGTTCGTCGCGACGGCCCAGGAAATGCCCGACATCTACGCGGCCCTCGTAGGGGACATAGGCCGCGGGTTCGTCGCCGAAGCGGAGGCGGCCGCCGATGCCTATGCCGCCGCCGTAGGTTCCGCAGGTGTAGCTTTTGTACGGGGCGCCGATACCGCCGCAGGCGGATATGCAGCCGCGGTCGGCGGGATAGGCAAGACGCTCGCGCGTGGAGCGGACGCTACGGCTTCCGCGTATGTGGCGGCTACAGGCGCTGTAGACCGACATCCGGCCTCGCCCGCGAACGCCGCCTCGGTCTCCCTTTCGGCTGCAGGCGGTTTCTTTAACAGCATATTGGCGTTCTTCTGGCCCAAGGAGCCCGCGGTAGCGACTCAGAGTAATACGTTCGTCATATATCCTGCCCCCGTTCCTGACATCGCTGTCGCCCCGGCCGCGCCCATTACCTCTGCGCCTGGAGCGTACATCATTCCTTCAGTGCCGATTTCCATGCAGGCGTCGTATCCGACCTACTCCATCGTGCAGAATGTAAATTCCGGCGTTACAGAAGCGTATCTGACCGCGCGGCTGGTAACCCTCACGAACTACCTGCTTCCCAAGATAGAGGCGGCTGCGCTCTCGCCGAAGTTCTCAAGCCGCGGGGGAGGAGGCGGCGGCATCACCTCCATTCCGCCGCTCTCGGACCTCAGCGGACTGCTGGGGGTAGCACAGGGTGGCACCGGGCTTTCAAGCGCGCCAAGCTACGGCCAGGTGCTGATGGGCAATTCCTCCGGCGGCTACAGCCTGGTAGCGACCTCGAGCCTGGGCATTGCCGGCGGGGGCGCGCTCGCCGCGCTATCGGACACCCTCGTCTCTGCCCCTGCCGTGGGCAATGTGCTCGTGTATAACGGCTCCAAGTGGGCGAACGTCGCAACCTCGAGCCTTGGCATCTCCGGCGGCACGGGAAGCTCGTTCAGCTACCTCTTCCCGGCCAACGCGACCACGACCGGCCTCGGCATCTACGCGTCAACGACTATCGGGGGCGGCGCGCTCGGGCTGACCGTAAACGGCGCGGCGACCACGACCGGCAACGCATACTTCGGCGGCAACCTCTACGTGGGCGGCTATGATTCGCTTGAATCGATCTTCGTGCAGAAGAGCATCAATAATTCCCGCGGCGTGCGCTATACGATCTCGAACACGAATACGAGCGGGCAGTCGTATGCGGGCGCCATACTGTATGCCAACAACAGCGCAGTTGCCTCGCAGTTCTATGCCGACGGCCTCGGCACCGGACCGCTGGGTACGCCGGGATTCTATCTGGGCAACTTTACCAACCATCCGATAGGCTTCTTTACCAATAACACGGAGAAGATGCGCCTTACCGCCGACGGCAACCTTGCTGTGGGCACCACCTCGCCGTACGCGCGGCTCACCGTCTGGGGGGCCTCGTCTTCCTCCGGCAATGCGCTTGAGATTGCCAATAGCGCATCCACGTCGCTTCTCACCCTTTCGAACGCCGGCGTGCTATCCGTTGGGACGAACGGAAGCAATGCCTTCACAGTCGACGCGGCAACAGGTTCCACCACGATAGCGAACCTCAGCATAGGCAACCTCAACTTCGACACGAACGCCGGCGTCGTCGCGCTTTCCAATATCCCGGTCGATTCAAACGCCGCCGCGGGCGTTATCCAGTCGCAGTCGATAAATATCGGAGACACGAGCGTGCTTACCGCGTACGGCGAGAGCGACGGCAGCGGGGGAGTGCAGAACCTGCGGGTCGGCATCGGCACTACATCGCCCTACGCGGCGCTGTCCGTGGTCGGGCGCGCGGTGGCGAGCTACTTTACCGCGGTTACGAACGCGACAAACACGTTCCCGTGGCTTCTTTCTACCGGCGCGACCACGACGAGCCAGTACATCACCGGGCTTGCGGCCCCGGCCGGGGCGTTTCTTGCGGTCGATCCGTTCGGCAAATTAATTGCTACCACGACGCCGCTCAGCGGGGGAGGGGCAAGTTTTAGTTATCTATTCCCGAGCAATGCAACTTCTACTGCGCTCACGTTTTCGGGAGGGATCGACATGAGTAATAGCAATATCAGCAATGTAAACCAGTTGTCGTTCTACAACGGCGCGACACAGCTGCAAAATATTACCAATCAGTACAACCAGCAAGGATTGCGCCTTAAAGACGGCTCGACCTATGCGAACCTCTTCCCGCAATATCGCGACGCCTCGGGCAGTGTTGCCGCGCAAAGCGGCGACATACTCATTGCCACCTCAACAAACGTCGGTATCAGTTTTTATGCAAAATCTCTTTTTTCCGTACTCGCAGCCTCGACCACGATCGGCAACGCTACACAGGCGACAGGCCTTACGATTTCCGGAGGCGCAACGACGACGGGCAATGCATACTTTGCCGGCACTGTTGGCATTGGTGTGGCAAGCCCCACCGTTGCCCTCGATGTATCAGGTACAGGAGCGTTTACTAACGGCATCTTTGCGCGCAGCGGCACGTTCTCCTATACGAGCGGAACAGGTCTCACCGCCGCCTATGACAGCTCGAATGATCGCTCATATCTTTTCTCGGGCAACACTACGGGCAGCGTTGTCCTATCGACAAAACCATTCTACCTCTACGGTTCAAAGTTCACATTTACTAACAACAATTCCACGAGCAATTTTACTGTTGATACAACTGGCAACGTCGGCATCGGGACGACCTCACCTCTGGCGCTTCTTACCGTTGCCACGCCAAACGGCGCGACGGGTTCTCTCGTAAATCTTTTCCTTATCGCATCTTCCACTCAAGCAGGAGCGACTACGACGCTGTTTACTGTTACCAATTCCGGCAATGTGGGTATCGGTACCACCTCGCCTTATGCGAAGCTCTCAGTAGTGGGGGAGACTGTCTCAACTTTCTTTACCGCAACATCAACCACGGCAACCTCGACGATTGCGGGAGGGCTTAATGTCGGCTCGGGCCAGCTTACCTATGATTTCTCCTCCGGCATTACCTCTATCAACAATCTTGCGGTCGGCGCGTTCAACTTCGACACGGATGCAGGCATCGTTTCCTGGGCTGATCTGCCTATTTCCTCGAACGCTTCGGCAGGAACCGTAGAAAGTTATACAGCAAACGTAGGCGGCCAGGGTGTGCTAACGGTCTACGGCGAAGCGGACGGAAGCGGCGGCGCCCAGAACCTGCGCATCGGCATCGGCACTACGACGCCATGGCGCGCATTCTCCACGGAATTAGGCACCGACCAGGGCATCTTCTCCGGCACCAACGCCATTCCGTTGACGCTCGAGCGCCGTACTGCCACTGCCAACGTGGGCATCGAGTTCCGCGACGCCGCGAACTCGTGGTTTGCGGGCAAGGATTCCAATAACAACTTCAGCCTCAATACCAGCAGCAACCTCGCTTCGTCGCCCAAGCTCACGCTCACAACCGGGGGCGCGCTTACGGTGGCCTCCTGCAGCGGCTGCTCGTCCGACCAGCGTCTCAAGAAGGATATCGAGACGCTGCCGCAGACCATGCTCGAGAAGCTGCTTGCGCTTAGGCCGGTTTCGTTCCGCTGGGCTGGGCCTGTGTTCGGCGTCGACCTCTCGACCTCTACCACGCAGTACGGCTTCATCGCGCAGGAGGCGCAGGTTACATTCCCGAATCTCGTGACGCGCGACGTGGCGACGCCGCTCACTCCCGGCGGCACATACCTTTTCAACTACGAAGGGCTCATCTCGCCCATCGTCGTAGCGATACAGGAAATGGCCTCGATAACGGGCGTATTCAGGGATAACCTGATCGGCTGGCTCGCCAACGCGGCTAACGGCATTACCAAGCTCTTCGCCAAGGAAGTGCACACGGACATGCTGTGCGTGGGCGACGTGTGCGTAACGCAGGACCAGTTCCTGGCGATAGTGCAGGCGTCGGGCGTGACTCCGGGCCAAAACGGAGGAGATGCTCCTCCGTCCGGCGACGATGATACGGCCAGCTCGACGCCTCCTACCCCGCCTGAAGATAACGGCAGCCAGGCTTCCAGCACGCCGCCCGCGCCAGCCGACCCGGCGCCGCAGGACCCCGCACCGTCTGATGAACAGCCCCCCGCAGATTCCCAGCCGACAGATCAGCAAGAATAATCTATGAAAAAACTACTCATTGCAGCCGTGTTAGTTCTCGCCGCCGCCGCGTGCGCGTACTTCGTGTTCTTCCGCGCGGCGCCCGCCTCGCCGGAGCCGCAATTGCCGCCGTATACCGTACCCGCGCTTTCAAAAGACTACAAAAACAGCACGTATAATTTTTCCCTCAAAATGCCGGCCGACTTCGACGCGACCGACATTCCCGGCGACCCGGACGGCACGCCCAACACCATCGTGCTTCAGGACAAGCAGGGGAACGGGATACAAATAACCGTTAGCCCCTTCGACGAGGATACAGGAAGCGGCTACACGCTCACGCAGGAACGCATCCAGACGGACGTGCCGGACCTCACGATACTGGACCCGCAGGTGCTGGAGGTTGGGAATAACTATAATGGACTTGCATTCAAGAGCGATAACGAAGCATTCGGCGGCGCCAGCCGGGAAGTCTGGTTCGTCTTCCGGGGCAACCTGTACCAGATATCGACGTACGACCGCCTCGACGGCCTGCTCAAGCAGATATTCCAAACATGGCAATTCCTCTAGAGCCGCAGCAAAACGCCGCTTCATATTTTGGACTTCGTAAGTCCAAAATTATCTTGCTGTGCGGCATAGCGCTGTTCGCATTGCCTGCGGTCGGGCACGCGGCTATCATCAAGCCTGCTAACAGCCTCGGCCTCGTAGGCTACTGGAATCTTGAGGAGGGCAGGGGAACGACCGCATATGACCATAGCGCGACCCCGCATAACGGCACGCTCACGAGCAGTCCGGCTTGGACAACCGGAAAGCTTGGAAAGGCGCTTACGTTCGGGGCGACTAATAACTACGTCTCCACCGGAGCGCCGTGGACGTCCTCCGGCAGCATCTCGGTATGGGCGTATCCGACCGCGTATGCCGACTGGATAAGCCCGGCGGGCTGGAAGCTCGGTACTTCCAATAACGGCTACATGCTCATAGACGAAGGCGGCAATGGCAGCCCGGGCCGCTGGCGCTTCGTAACGTCCCCCAACATAGCAAGCGGCGTCGAGGCCGGAGTGACCGCTTCCGGAAATATCGTACAAAACACCTGGACCCATCTTGTGGCGACCTGGTCGCTCTCAGGCACGACGTACACGATTCGCCTGTACGTGAACGGCGTTCTCCAGGGCAGCAACACGTGGACGGGCACGCCGGGGGCGGGCGGCATGGGCAACTTCCATTTCGGCAACTCGGGAGATTATCCGGACAACTACTTCAAAGGCAAGGTAGACGATGTGCGCATATACAACCGGGCGCTTCCGCAGGCGGAAATAACGGTGCTCTACAGCCGGACCGCAGGCACGCGATACAACGCATCTTCGGCCACGTTAGGCAACGGTTCTACACTACAAAACGGGCTCGTAGGCTGGTGGACTTTTGACGGCTCGACCGTTGGCACAACAATTGGAGACAGTAGCGTGCAAGGGAATAATGGATACATCGGTGGCGGTGTTGCAACCAGCTCGATGAAAGTTACAGGCAAGCTCGGCCAGGCGCTCACCTTTAACGGAAATACCAGCTATGTGAACGTTTCCGATGCTTCTTCTTTGGACGGAGGCACGGGAACAGTAAGCTTCTGGTATAAAATCCCCACTGCCTCTGGGGGCAATGGATACTTTTTGGCGGGCAAAGCGGACTCTTCGAGCTCCCTCAACGGCTACAGCATCTTTTCATACAACGGCCTGGTAGGCGTACAGATCAAAAATAATAGTACGACGCTCGGCCTCAGCGACGCGACCATCCGAGTCGGCGGCTTGTGGCACCATGTCGTCCTTACGTATGTTTCGGGAGGCTCTTCTTCACTGTATGTCGACGGCGCGGTCGCGGAGAGCGGGACCGCGCCGGTATTTACCATGACCAATCAGCCGCTGCGATTAGGCAAGAGCGCTGATCCATATTGGCAGACACTAGCGGGTTCGCTCGATGATGTGCGTGTATATAATCGCGCGCTTTCGGCAACAGAGGTACGCCAGCTCTATCAGCTTGGAGGAGGCAAGGCCTCTTCAGGCGCCGCTTTGCAAAATGGCACGACGCTGGGGAGCGGCCTGGTCGGCTACTGGAGCTTTAATGGCGCTGATGTAACCGACAAGGTGTATGACCGCGCCGGCACCAACAACGGCTACTTCTACAATGCGGCCACATCGTCGGCGAAGGTCCAAGGCAAATTGGGGCAGGGACTGCGGTTTAATGGAACCAACGCATATGTACGCGTTCCGGACGCATCCGCGATAGACAATAACGCCTTCACAGTTTCTGCCTGGATAAAATATACGAGCAGCCAGCTTGGCGGTATCGTCTCCAAGGCGTCCGGCGGTACCGAGATGCTCCTTCTGGTTGGTGGCGGCACGTGCGGCAATGCGAGCGCGAGCGGAAAGATCCGCTTTGATGTGTCGGTAAGCAGCTCGATCGCATGTGCGGACAGTTCGGCTTCCTACAACGACGGCAAGTGGCATCTAGTCGCCGCTACACGCGACGGCTCTGGAACGGGCAATATGGTGCTCTATGTAGATGGTGCGCAGGTTGCTATTGCTGCGAAGACAGGCGACATGACAACTAGCCAGCCGCTCGCCATAGGGCAGCATATTCCCGCTTCGACCTGGTACTTCAATGGTTCCATGGACGAAGTGCGCATATACAACCGGGCGTTGTCTGCGTCGGAGGTGCTGCAGCTCTATCAACTCGGGAAATGAAAAAGATCGCATGTATAACATTGGTCATTGTCGCCCTCCTGCCGCTCCACACGGACGCTTCGACTGTGTTGGGCAAGCCAGCCAACCTCTTGGGCCTACTCGCCGCCTGGTCGTTTGATACGGCTACCGTCTCCGGCTCGAGCGTCACTGACACTTCGGGAAATGGCAAAACCATGACGCTTACTGGCACCAGCGCCACCAGCGGCAAAACAGGACAGGCGCGCAGCTACAACGGCTCCAGCGATTACGGCATTGCCAACCTAGGTACGCAGCCTACGTCGATATCCGTCTCGCTGTGGTTCAAGGCAAACTCCACGGCCGAACAAGCAATTGTCGACTTTCAGGACAGCGCTACGCCTATTTCGAGCTATCACATGACCGTGCTGGGCATAAAGAACAACGCGCTCTATGCATCATATTGGGGCATCTCAAACATAACGAGCGCCGCGATCTCGGCGGGGCAGTGGTACCACGCGGTCCTGACCTACGACAACACGGCGCATGTCCAGAACCTGTATCTCAATGGCGTCCTGCAATCCAGCACTTCCGGCACCTGGAGCGGTCCGGGTACTCTGTATTTCTATCTGGCGCAGCGGCAGCAGAGCTGCAGCTTCAACGACGCATGTAACGACAATGCCGCATTCTTTAACGGTACGATCGACGATGTAAAAGTATTCAGCCGCGCGCTTTCCCCGAGCGACGTGCGAGCGCTCTATGGGGGCACTTCCTACCTCGGCCGTACTACCTCCGGAACAGCCGCAAACGCGCCGCTCTCAAATGGCTTGGTCGGATATTGGCCGCTCGACGGCGCCACCACCAACTGGAGGACGAATAAGACGACCGATGTTATTGCGGGCACCGCTTCCAGTTTGGTTTCCATGAGCACTTCCACGTCGCCGGTTGCGGGGAAGGTGGGGCAGGCGCTGAAGTTTGCCGGAGGGTATATATCTGCCAGCGCGGCGGCTCCCTCCACGGCGTATTCGGTGTCTGCCTGGATACGCTACGAGGGCGCTACGCCCATTTCGGCGATTAAAGTTGCGGTGAGTTATGGCTCAGGATCTGGGGGAAGTACGCTGTGGATGGGCTACGCCAGCGACGGCAAGCTGGCCATAAGCAATTCGTCCACCGACTTAAAAAGCTCTACGGTGAGCAGCTCAACGACCTGGCACCATCTGGTGGCCGCGGTGGGCGGGGGCACCATGAGCGCCTATATGGACGGCACTTTGGTAAATACCGTCTCAATGAGCTCCAGGGGGTCAAATACGCTTATTGTGGGAGATTATACGGGCCTTATAGGGTCGTTTGCCTTTCCCGGCAGCATCGACGACGTGCGGGTATATGGCCGCACTTTGTCGGCCGCCGAAGTCGCCCAGCTGTATAAAATGGGCGGGGTTGGGGCAAACATAGCGCACTCGCCTTCCGGGGCGGCCGCGCCTATCTCCAGAGGCTTGATAGGCTACTGGACTTTTGACGGCTCGCAGACGAGATGGCCAACAAATACAACGCAGGATAGCTCCGGGCAGGGGAATACGGCCACTATGGTTTCACTCGGCACGACCACTGCCCCGGTGGCGGGCAAGATCGGCCAGGCGCTGCATTTTAACGGCAACGCCCAATATGTCAGCGCTTCGGGCAGCTATCCTACGGGGACCAACCCCCGCACGCTATGCGCGTGGGCGAAGTCGGACGACACCACGTTCGAGGGCAATGCGGACCACGTGGTTAACTACGGCACTGCCGCCACGGGGCAGGCATTCGGGTTTATGATCCATACCGGCAATCAATGGCGTTTTTACGGGCATGGGGTGGACTTCGACACTAACGTCTCTGTAGACACAAAGTGGCATTACCACTGCGTGACCTACGACGGGGCTACCGTGATCTACTACATAGACGGGGTAAACGTAGCTAGCGCAGCCCGTACGCTCAGTACTACTGCGGGCAACATGACCTTTGCCCAAAGGCCCGACTTGGGGGCAACCAACGAGTTCAACGGCTCTATCGACGATGTGCGGGTCTATAATCGCCCGCTCTCGGCAAGCGAAGTGAACCAGCTCTATTTGCTCGGCGCTCCGTCGACCCCGAATCCGCCGCCTGCGGGCAACCCTGCAGCCTAGCGAGAGGATTCGGTCGATTCCGGGTTGAAAATACTAGTGAGTTCGGTTATCCACAGACACGGACTTTTGCAGATACACAAATCCGGGTGTAGTATCTAGTGCACGGGGCAAACCGCAGAGGCGGTTTGGCCTTTTTCGTTTGCCCTTAGGCGAACAGCGAAGCGAAGTACGCTCCAACCATGCTCACAATGACAATAATCCCGACCACCCAGGAAAATATCTTCGTGAACTTGTCGCGGTTCTTTCCAAACATGCCCATCATGATGCGCACACAATAGCATATATGGAGGATTTCAGAAAGCATCATCCGAAGACCCACTATCTGCTGCGCTTTGCGGCGACGCTTTTGGGAACCATCGTCCTGTTCGCGACCGCGGGGGTCGCGGTGAGCTCCGCCTGGAGCATGTACGGCACGTTTTCCGTAGCCGCCGGGGCGAGGGAAGAGGCCGAGCAGGCGCTCCGCTCCGCTCAGGATGAGCAGACGCGCATCAGCGCTGCGGTGGCAGGATTTACGACCGATGCCGGTATCGACCGCGAAGTGCGCGAGCGCTTTGGCGTGGCGAAGCCCGGCGAAGGGGAGATACGCATCGTGCGCGAAGCGCCTGCGGAAGCCTCGCCGGAAGGGCAGGAACAGAACATTTTCACCCGCACGCTCCATTCGCTCTTTGTGTGGTAGAATCGTTCCCGTTAGCTAAGCGGGATTAGTTCAGTGGCAGAACGAGTGCTTCCCAAGCATTAGGCGCGAGTCCGATTCTCGCATCCCGCACCGGTTGAGAAATATCCATCTTGACAGCCATGATATACTAGAAGAAAAGCTAACCAGAAAACTATGGACAAGAACGTAACCATCTACAGCACGCCGACCTGCCACTTCTGCCAGATGGCGAAGGAATTCTTTGCGGAGAAGGGCGTGCAATATACTGCCTATGACGTCGCTTCCGACGCGGCGAAGCGCCAGGAGATGATCCAGCTCACCGGCCAGCTCGGCGTGCCGGTCATCGTCATCAACGGCGATATCATGATCGGTTTCTCTCGCGAGCGTCTTGCCCAGAAGCTTGGTATCGAGGCCTAGTTCGCCGGGACCCAACCTGCTAAGATACGGGCTGTCGGTTTGAGAGCCCCCATAGCTCAATGGATAGAGCAGTCCCGTCCTAAGGGAACGATCTGAGTTCGATTCTTGGTGGGGGCATGGTATTATTTTTGTATGAATCCGGAGATAGAGGAACTTAAGCAATTGGTCCGCCAGTCCATCGCGCTTTCGCAGGAAAACAACAACCTGCTGCGCTCCATGCGCCGCAGCACGTGGGTCTCGTACGGCATGCGCTTTCTCTGGATCGCGCTCATCATTGCATCTTCCGTATACGCATACTGGTACGTGCAGCCATACATCACGCAGATACTCGACGCATATGGCAGCTTCCAGAACCTCCAGGACAAAGCCGCCGACATATTCTCGAAATTCGACAACGGCACCACCACTCTTCAGGGCCACTAAATAGGGGTTTCTAAATAAGCGATTTTTTGCTAGAATCCTTCTGTACTGCTTGGGTAGCTCAGTTGGTAGAGCATCTCCCTGAAGAGGAGGGGGTCGCCAGTTCGATCCTGGCCCCAAGCACCATAGTCCCCCGACCCCCGCTAAAGGAACCAAAGGTTCCTTTCGTCGCTTGCGCTCCTATTCTCCTGACACGGGGGACTATGCCTGCGCGTCTGACGCGCAGCTGGAGGCCAGGATCGAACCGAAAGGGGGTCGGGGAAAAGCGCTAGGGTTTCCCCGTGGAGGAAGGATTGGGAAAACCGTGGGCGCCAGGATTTTGTTTATCAAAATCCAAGTACTCCTGGGGTGTTTCCCATGACCTAGGCCCCAAGCATGCTAAAATTTTTGGATGCTTCTGGTAAAAACACTCATTGGCCCAAGTGCCATTGAAGGCATTGGTCTCTTTGCGGCAGAAGATATACCGAAGGGAACTCTTGTGTGGCGTTTTGTGCCAGGCTTCGATCTAGAGCTAACGCTCGGCGGATTTGAGACTTTGTCTGAGGCTGCCAAGGATCAGATGAAGCACTATGCATATATAAGCAAGAAGACGGGTAATTATATTTTATGTTCGGATGATGCACGGTTTTTCAATCACGCCGCCGAACCGAATGTCATAGAAGTGCAAGATGAAAACGAACAAGAGCCGCCTAATGCGGCGGCCCGCGATATTAAAAAGGGCGAAGAATTGACCTTCGATTACCGTAATTTTATAGACGGACTAGACTTTGAAACCAAATGAACTAAAAAAATCCCCCGAAGGGGATTTTTTTAGTTTGACCTTACTTTGAGCTTGGCCTGTCTGCCCTTGTCCATTTTGGGGAGGCGGATCACCAGAAGGCCGTGCTTTTCGGTAGCCTCCGCCTCTTCAATCTCAACTTCCTGCGGGAGCACTATGGTGCGGGAGAACGAGCCCCAATAGAGCTCCTGGAAGAAATATTCGCCCGTCTGGCCCTCGCTGGCACGCTCGCGCTTGCCGCGGATGGTCACCATGTCGCGCGTTATGGAAACATCGAGGTCTTCAGGCCTGACACCGGCGATCATAGCCTTAATGACGATATGCGTAGGGGTCTGGTGCACGTCCACCGAAAGCTCGCCGTCCGCGGGCTCTTCCGCCATCTCCGGCTCTTCGCGCATAGGCACGCTCTGGCGGCGCTCCGGCGCGCGCGCCACCGGAATCCCCGGTCCCTGATCGAGATCATCAAAGGAATAGCCGTTATCGGCGCCTGCGGAGCCGGTCAGCCAGTCGAAGAGGGATTTCTTGTCGCGTGCCATAGGTAAATGTTTAAGGATAGTGGGGCATCGGGCGCTTTACGCGCTCGAGACCGAGCAGGATTGCGATGATGCCGAGCCAGATGACGAGGAAAATCCAGAAAGTCGCGCCACTGCCGCTTCCTAGTATAAAAAAATTAAAGAGCGTATGCAATGAAACGGCGAGGATAACCCCGAACAGAGCCGCCAAACGGCGCGACCCGGCCGGCTGATAGAACGAAAACGCGAGCGCAATGCCTATAGATGCTGAAGAGAGCGTGTGCAAGAGCGTGGCACCGATAAAGCGCAAGTCGCCGGTGACTATCGTCTGCAGCACATTGCCGTCCATGAGCGGGTCGAGCAGGAAGAGCACGTTTTCTGCGGCAGAAAAGCCGAGCGCGGCAGTCACGAGGTACACGACGGCATCAAGCGGCTCGTCGAATACCTTCGCGCGCAGCGCCACAAGGTACGCAGCGGCGAATTTAAACAGCTCTTCGGCCGTGGCCCACAGGAATAGCACGAGCAGGCTTGTCGAGCCATAGCCCAGGCTCAGGGCCTGCGCCAGGGCGAAGCGCTCGACCGGCAGCACGAACGGCACCATGCACATGCCGCCGAGGAAGCAGAAGAATATGTACTTTTTCGGCTCGGGATGGAGGCGGTCCTCAAGGAGCCAGAAGGTGAGCCACAGGAGCGCGGGCAAAACGCCGCCCAGGAATGCGATAAAGAGAACCGGCGACAGCATACTCTCAAGTATAGCGCCTATTTAACCGGCCACTCCTCGACCATCAACAGGCTGCCCGCGTCCGGGAGCGAGCTCCATATCTCTTCGGTGATGAACGGCATGAACGGATGCAGGAGTTTGAGCGAATTCTTGAGGATGTATTCGAGCGTTGCGCCGTATTCCGGCTTGCCCTTGCTTTCTTCGATGATTTCCGCAGCGAAGCGGCCCCAGACGTAGTGGTAGAGCTTCTCGGCAGCCAGATGGATGCGGAACGCATCGATATCGCTGGTTACGTCCTTGGCCACGGCGTCGAACTCGTCTTTGAGCGCCGGCATGATATCGCCCTGATTCCCGTGCGCCAGGACGAAGCGCGCGATGTTCCAAAGCTTGTTGGAAAACTTCTTATACGCCTCTATCTTCTTGGGATCGAGGTTGAGGTCGGTGCCGGGCGTGTTGCCGACGACGAGCCCCATGCGCAGCGCGTCCGTTCCGTACTGGTCTGATACTTCAAGCGGCGAGATTACGTTGCCCTTGGACTTGCTCATCTTCATACCCTTGGCATCGCGCACGAGCCCGTGCATGTACACCTTCTTGAAGGGCACCTCGCCCGTGCGGTAGAGCCCGAGCATGATCATGCGCGCCACCCAGAAGAAGATGAGGTCCGATCCCGTCTCCATGACGCTGGTGGGGTAGAAGGTCTTGAAGTCGGGCGCGTCGGGGTAACCGAGCGTCGCAAACGGCCACTGGCCCGAAGAGAACCAGGTATCGAACGTATCCGTATCGCGCACCCAGCCTTCGCCCGGCGACTCGACCGAGACCTTCCAATCGCCATCCTTCTGCCAGGCCGGTATAGGGATGCCCCACACTATCTGGCGCGACACGTTCCAGTCCTGGATGTTCTCAAGCCAATGCATGAGTATCTTCTCGTGATTCTCGGTAAGCACGTGCACGCGGCGGCTGCGGACGGCCTCAAGGGCCTTCTCGGCCAGCGGCTTCATTTT
Organism: Minisyncoccota bacterium; assembly: GCA_035546615.1. Lineage (GTDB taxonomy): Bacteria > Patescibacteriota > Minisyncoccia > Phycocordibacterales > SBAW01 > GWA1-54-10. The sequence continues at coordinate 10,455 of DASZWM010000003.1, read as the reverse complement.
GATGAACCACTGCTCCTTGATCTGCGGCTCTATCTCGCGTCCGCATTTGTAGCAGACCGGGACCTCGTGGGTGTACGCGGCGTCTATCTTTTCCACGAGGCCCTTCCCTTGCAGTTTCTCGACTATCTTGCCGCGGGCCTCCTTTATGTTCATGCCTGCGAATTCGCCCGCGATGGGGAGCAGCTTGCCGCGCCAGTCGATGACCTGCTCGTACGGGAGCTTGTGGCGCTGGGCGATCTCGAAGTCGATAGGGTCGTGCCAAGGCGTTATCGTCATGACGCCGGTGCCGAGTTCCATGTCGATAGCCTCGTCTTTGACAACGGTGGCGGTTATCGGCCCGTTTATCCATTCAAGCTCGAAGGTATCGCCGTCTTTATACTGCGCGTAGCGCGGGTCATTCGGATGCATGACGACATACTTGTCGCCGAACTTCGTTTCCGGGCGCGCCGTCGCGATGACGAACGGGCCGTATGTAAGGTAATAGAAATTCTCGGTGCGGGTCTCGCGATCGGTCTCGAGGTTCGAGAGCGACGTCTGGTGCTTGGGGCACCAGTTGACGATGCGGCTGCCGCGGTAGAGCAGGCCGTCTTCGTCGAGCTTCTTGAAGGTGCCGTACACGGTCTTGATAACCCGTTCGTCGAGCGTGAAGAGCTCGCGCGACCAGTCGCACGAAGCGCCGAGCTGACGGATCTGGCCTTCCATGAACGATTTGTTTGCCAGCGTGAACTCCATAATTTCCTTATAGAGCTGCTCTTGCGGCATCTCGAAGCGCGAGCGGCCCTCTTTCTCGAGCTTCTTCTCGTACACCACCTGCGTCTCGAAGCCAGCGTGGTCGGCGCCGGGGAGCCAGAGCGCTTTCTTGCCGCGCATGCGCGCGAAGCGGGTCATGATGTCCTCGAGCGTCACGAAGAGCGCGTGCCCGGCATGGAGAGAGCCGTTGGCATTGGGCGGCGGCATGATGATGGTGAAGGGCTCGGTCCGATCGCCCGGCAGATTATCCGGGTTGAAATAGCCGGAATCTTCCCACTTTTTGTAGGTGTCTCCCTCGACCGCCTTATGGTCATAGGGCTTGAGGAATTTCTCGGGCACGGTCCCTTCGGGCATATGCGCAAATACTACGCCAAATAAGGCTTTTTTAGAAGGGTCAAGAAGGTACTTGCTTTTTTATACAAAGTATGATATGCTTAATACGTACGCAATGTCGCGTACTGTTCCTTTCCATAGAGGTCTTAGATGACACAGCAAGACGCTTACGTCGCCCAGCCGATTATTTCGGGGATGTGGAAGTTTTCGGACTCCGTTCCTCTGTACCGGCTGCAGGCAACCGCCCGGGCTTGGTGTATTGGTGAGAACGGTGAGAACTACACCGATATCCACATTCGCCAGTGCTCAAAAGATCAGCACGGCATCGGCTTCAAGTACGTTATTCCTGGTGCCGGTAGTGATCCGCGGTTCGTGGAGCGTGAGTATAAGAAGTTCTTCCACAAGATGACTGACCAGCTGAAGCGGATGTTCGGTAACGACTTCGTCGGTTGGGACGTCTCTCCATGTACCTGGGTCATCAAGTAGACCCCCCAAGTTTTGGCCCCGGCGAGCAATCGCCGGGGTCACTTCGTTTCTATAGAAAGGTTCCCGATCGCTCGGAAGTCTTCTTTTGTCGCGTCATCGAGGCCGGAAAGCGCGCGGGTGAGCGCTGCTTCGGCTATCATTATCGCGTTGTCGCCGGTTATGGAAAGCTCCGGCAGCCGGAATTCGGCGTATGAGAAATCTTTTTCTATAAGTGCTTGCAGCTGTGCCCGCAGGTGCGAGTTTGCAGCCACGCCGCCGCCGATGACGAAGGTCTTGGCGCCGGTCTGCTCCATTGCACGGGCCGTCTTTTTAAGAAGAATTTCTGCCACGGCGTCCTCGAACTCGCGAGCGAAGTCGGCCACTTGTTCGCCTGAAAGCGTCTGGATGCCGCCCCTGTCGCGCAGCGCATAGAGTGCTGCGGTCTTGAGGCCGGAGAATGATACGTCGCACGTATCTGCCTGGAGCATGGGGCGGGGGAGTTTTGCCTGCCTAGTAATGCCTTCTTCGCGCGCGCGTTTGGCAAGCTTGGAGACTTCCGGCCCGCCGGGGTACGCGAGCCCCAGCATGCGGGCTACTTTGTCGAACGCCTCGCCTACAGCGTCATCGAGGGTTTCGCCGACTATTTCGTATTTGAACCAATCCTTCATGAGGACGAATTCGGTGTGCCCGCCCGAAATGAGTAGCCCAAGCACTGGCAGTTTGATGTCGGAAAGTACCCCCTCGCTTATTCTGGTATTCTGCAGAATACCAGAATGCTTTATCAGGGAAGAAATAAGATGGCCTTCCATGTGGTTGGTGGGGAGGAGCGGCAGATTTTTCTCGGTTGCGAGCTTCTTAGCAAATTCGATGCCGGTCCACAGCGCCGGCTCGAGCCCCGGGCCTTGCGTTACCGCAATGGCGTCATATGATTCGTTTTCAAATTCTGAAAAAAGCACAGGCAGATTCTTCTGATGTTCGCGCTTGGCGAGGTTGGGGTAGACGCCGCCGTACTCGGCATGGAGCTGTGCTTGCGAAAGGAGGATATTCTTGAGCACCGAAAAAGAAAAACCGCTATCGGTCTTTTGGCCATCGACGAGCGCGATGCCCGTTTCGTCGCAGGAGGTTTCTATGGCGAGGATTTTCATAGGGTGTGGTTTTTGGGGGCCTACAACTCGAATTTTGCCGTCGCAAAATTCGAGTTGTAGGCCCCGCCTCGCGGTTTTGCAAGTGCAAAACAACGCTCCGGCTCGCACCAGGCGCAAAACCTGCAGCAGTGCAGATTTTGCGTCTCTGGTGCGCGGTAAGGGACTCGAACCCCTGGCCCTCCCCACGTCAAGGGGATGCTCTACCAACTGAGCTAACCGCGCGTGAGCCAAAGTATAGCCGAAAACCTGAAAAAATGGTACTTTAATCCAGTTAGATAATAAATGGAGAGGTGGCTGAGTGGTCGAAGGCACCACACTCGAAATGTGGCGTACCCGTAAGGGTACCGTGAGTTCGAATCTCACCCTCTCCGCAAGCTTCGGCCACATGTTGTGGCCGAAGTTGGTGATGGTGAGATTCGAACGGGAAGGGGTCGGGAAACCAGCCGGTTTCCCGTAGCGGATCTTATAAACCGAGGGGTTTATAGGCGCAGTCCCGGCTCGTTCGGGACGAGCAGTGAGTGTTCTCACCCTCTCCGCCAGGCCCTATCGTCTAACGGTTAGGACAGCGCCCTTTCACGGCGTAAATTGGGGTTCGATTCCCCATAGGGTCACAAACAACACAAATATCCCGCTTGAGCGGGATTTTGTGCGTTTGTGAGGGCGCAGCCATATCCTGCACTTGCAGGATGGCGAGCCGGGGTCGCGAGCGAACGGACTGACGAGTCCGTTCGACTTGTGACCACTTGTGAAGACGGAGGCATGTTTTGCCAGCAGGCAAAACGGCCGAGGCGAGGCCTACGACCGAAACCGCGCGACGGCGCGGTTGAGAGTTGAGGTCACTTGTGAAGCCGGAGCGTTGCCCAGCACTTGCTGGGCCGCGAGGCGGGCTGAATCCGAATACTTGGAGGATTCAGAGGCGGAGCGCGACGGCGCGAGCCAGGGTCGTGCACGTTTTCAGCAGAAAACGACGCCTGACCGCGTGCGAGTTTGCTGACGAGCAAACTCGACATGTGGCTCAAGTGTGGCGGCGAGGAAATTATTGTGGCTCACAAAAGCACGCTATACTGACAGCATGCAAAAGATAAAAATAGAGAACCATACGCTCTCCGGCGGGGCATGGATAGCCGCTTGGCTGTTTACTATCGGGTTCCTCAAGCTCGGGTTCTGGCAGGGCGTGCTCGCGCTCGTACTGTGGCCCTACTATATCGGCGTCTTCTTTAGCAGCTTGCCGCAGTAGCGCTATATGCACGGCTATATCACCAACATAGAGAAAGCGTCGCTCGAGAACGAGTACTTCCGCCAGGTGCTCTATACCGACACGCGTTTACAACTCGTCGTCATGAGCCTCAAGCCGAGCGAGGATATCGGTGAGGAAGTGCACCAGCTCGACCAATTCATCCGCGTCGAAGCGGGCGAGGGGACGGCGGTCTTAAACGGCGAGGAGACGCCCATACGCGACGGCTCCGTCATCGTCATCCCGCAGGGCACGCGCCATAACATCGTGAATCTTTCCGCCGATAAGCCGATGAAGCTCTATACGCTTTACGCTCCTCCGGACCATAAGGACGGCACGATACACAAAACAAAAGCGGACGCGCAGGCCGACAAGGGGGACGAGTTCGACGGCAAGACGACCGAATAGTTAGTATAAAAACAAAAACCGCCGCGGCCACTCAAGCCGCGGCGGCAGTTCGTTGAGAACTTCATCCGGCGCCTTCGACGCCTCCCGCGTCGTTGGTGAGATAGTCACCCCGTCTCGGCAGATCTTGATGATTGATCGGGAAGGGTTCTTCTGTCGCAGGATGCGAGGCATGCCCTTCCGGATCGACGCCAAGCGACTTCATAACGAGAGGAGTGTTCCTGGTCGGGAACCTTCCGACGATATTCCTGCCGCAATTGACGAAGCGCAGCTGGCCCGTGATGGCCGTGCTGCGATCGCTCATGAGGTATGCCGCCTCGTTGGCGATCTCCTCGTGAGTCGCGCGGCGACCGAGAGGCGACATAGCCTCGTCGAAATGACCGAGCAGGTAAGCGTTCTCGACCGCGAGGCCCGAAGGAGTCTTGACCGGACTGGCCGAAATGGCATTCACCCGGATGCCGAACTCGCCGAGCTCGTAGGCGAGCAGCCGCATGTATGCGTCAAGCGCGCCCTTGGCCCCGGTCATCAGATTGTACTTCTCAATGACGTGGTTCGCCGCGTCATAGGTGAGGGTAAGCATGCTGCCGCCGTCACGCATGTGGTTCATCGCCCGGGCGGCGAGCTTAAGGAAGGACCGCACCGAGATGCGCATCGTGTTGTCGAAGTTCTCCTCGAAATCATCCGTCTGGATGGCATCGAGGAACGAGCCGTTGAGATATTTCGGATCGGTATACGCTACGCAGTGGGCGAAGCCGTTCAGCTGGCCGATCGCGCTGACGCTGTCGAAACAGCGGTCGATGCTGTCCCCGTCGAGCACGTCGCATTCGAGGACGTGCGTATCGGCGATGCCGGCGTTCTTGGCGAACTTGGTCGCGTGCTTCTTGAACATCGGATCGGGGTGATGGGTAATGATCACTTCCGCGCCGTCTTCCTTGCACGCCTTTGCGATCGCCGCGGCCAGCGACATGTGGTTAGCGACCCCCATGACGAGAATACGCTTGCCTTGAAGTAGCATGGTATGAACTCCCTAGCTATGCGCCGCAGCGCGGTTTCAGAAATTTGTTCCCCGAAGGGGTCCGTCCGCTCCTATATATAAAACAAAAAGTAAGTACCGTCAATCTACGCCCTCGCCTTAAGCCAGAAGTAGATATCCTCGAGCGCCTTCACGGCGTCGCCCGCGGCGATGTTGTTCTGGTGGTACAGCTCGTCGGTACAATCGCCGGCAGCCCAAACTCCAAAAAAGGCACCATCTGCTGCGTTATGGGGCCCCAGCACCTTCGTCGCTGTACCGCCAGGTACAGCTTCCTCGGCGCTTTCCCCCTGCCTTGCATCTAATGCCTTTTTTGGAGTTTGCGGTGGGTATGCGCGCTGGTTCTTCGCATCAACCTTCACGCGGTCGTATTCGTCCAAATCGACCAGGCCCTTCACCCAGTCGGTCGAGGGCAGCATGCCTATCTCCACGAAGATGCCTGCGACCGGCAGTTCGCTCGTCTCGCCGGTCTGCGTGTCTTTTACCAGAAGGCCCGAGACGAACATCTCTCCCTTCACCTCGTCGGGCAGCGTGTGCTGGAGTGCCTTCATATTGGGGTGCGCCAGGACCGCATCCACCGTCGCGGCGTCGGCTTTGGAGAAGTCGCTGCGCGCGATGAGCGTGACGCTCTTGGCGTACGCGAGGAGCTGCGCCGCAGTCTCGAAGGCCGCGTTGCCGCCGCCTACGACAACCGTGTCCTGGCCCGCGAAGAGCGGGCCGTCGCACGAGGCGCAGTAGGTGAGGCCCTTGTTCTCGAACTGCGCGGCGCTTGGTATGTCGAGCTTGCGGCGCATGCCGCCGGTCGCGATGAGGAGCGCCCTGGCCTCGTATGAGCCCTTGCTTGTCGTTATCGAAAATCCGCCTTCCGTCTTTTCCGCCTTCTGCGCTCGCTCGCCGAGCCGCACGTCCACGACGTCCGCCGCGTATGCGTGCAGGTGCATCTCGAGCTGCTTCGCGAGCCCCATGCCGCTTATGTGCTGCGTGCCGATCCAGTTCTGGATATCGACGGAATCCATGCTCTGCCCGCCTATCGTCTCCGCGATGAACACGGTCTTAAGCTTCTTGCGCGCCGCATAGACGCCCGCTGCCACCCCGGCGGGCCCGCCGCCGATTATCGCCAGTTCATACATATGAATAGTATATAGCCACTGGAGTTTAGCCACTAGGGAATTCGCTCGCCAAACCCTAAGGCCTAGTGGCTAGACCCTACTTAATTTTCGGGCGGCGGAGGAAGGAGGGAACCGCGCCCCAGTCGTCGTCTTCCTTGTCTTCGGCCTTGGGCTTGGCCTCCATGGCCGGCTCCTTTATCGGCATGGCGGGCGCGTTGTAGATCTTGCCCACGGGCTGCGCGTCGGCCTCCTTGTCGGTGCGGGAGAAGTTGAACATCGGGGTCGCGCGCTGCGGGATGCCGGCGGCCGGGAAGCCGGTCGCGATGACGGTGACGCGGATCTCGTTCTTCTTGAGCTTGTCGTCCTTGATGGCGCCGAAGATGATCTTGGCGTTCGGGTCCACCGACTCGGTGATGATCTTGGCGGCCTCATGCACCTCGACCATGCCGAGGTCCTCGCCGCCGGCGATGGCGAAGAGCACTCCCTTGGCGCCGTTGATGGAAATCTCGAGGAGCGGGGAGGAAACCGCCGCATGCGCCGCGGCCTGGGCGCGGTTCTCGCCGGAGGCGATGCCGATGCCCATGAGCGCGCTGCCGGAATTCTCCATGACGGCGCGCACGTCGGCGAAGTCCACGTTGATGATGCCCGGGTTGGTGATGAGGTCGGAAATGCCTTCCACAGCCTGCTTGAGGACGTCGTCGCACATGGCGAAGGCGTCGCGCAGCGTGGTCTCCTTGGCTACCGTGGCGAGCAGGCGGTCGTTGGGGATGACGATGAGCGCGTCCACTTCCTTGCGGAGCTCCTCGAGGCCCTGCTCGGCCAGGCGCATGCGCTGCGCGCCCTCGAACGAGAACGGCTTGGTGACGACGGCCACGGTGAGCGCGCCTATTTCCTTGGCGGTCTTGGCTACGACCGGCGCTGCGCCCGTGCCCGTGCCGCCGCCCATGCCGCAGGCCACGAACACCATGTCGGAGCCCTTGAGTGCCTGCTGGATCTCCTCCTTCGTCTCTTCGGACGCGCGCTTGCCGATTTCCGGGTTCATGCCGGCGCCGAGGCCGCGCGTGAGGTTCTTGCCGATGTGGATCTTCTTCTTGGCGGATGACTGGTGGAGGTCCTGCGCGTCGGTGTTGACCGTGATGAAATCGACGCCGCGCATCTTGCTCTCAACCATGTGGTTGATGGCGTTCTTGCCGGAACCCCCGACGCCTATGACGCGGATGCGAGCGAATGTTTCGATTTCCGGCTGTATCTGGGGCATAGGGGTGATCTAGTAGTCCTGTAAGCTTGCGCCAACTACTATATCACTAAATGGCCCTTTGCAAACTTTGACTTTTCGGCCTTTCGTTCTCCCGCGCCCGCCGATTTCGCGGCCCTACGGAAGGAATTTCTTGAAACCGCGCACGAGCACGCGGCCGAACTCGCGCAGGCCCGCGCCGGCGCCCGGATCGTTCTCTTCGCCCTGCGTGAAGCCCCAGATGGTAAGGCCGTAAGCCACCGCCCACGAGCCGTCCTTGAGATGTATCTTTGAGCCCGCGCCTTCCTGGAGCGACGCCACGCGCGAGGGAAGCTTCAGCACGGCCTTGGCGAGATCGGCAACGGTCTGCACCGACGAGCCGCCGCCGGTGAGCACCACGCCCGCGGGGAGAAGCTCGTTCTTGCCGATTTTCTTGAGCTGCGCCTCGACCAGCTTGAACATGTCGGACACGCGGCGGGAAATAAGGTCGTCTATCTTGCGCTGCGGGAAGGTGGAGCCGAGCACGGCGCCCTGCTTGAGCTGCTCGGCGTCCTCGGGGCTGATGCGCAGGCCGAGCGCGAGATCGTTGGTGATGTCGCCGGCGCCAACCGGGAATACGCGCATGGAAATGGGAATGCCGTCCTCGAACACGATGACGGAGAGCGTCTCGGAGCCGATATTGGCCAGCACGCAGCCCACGCGCTTCTGCATTTTGGAAAGGGCGACGAAGCTCGCGGCAAGCGGCGACGCCGCTACATCTTCAACCTCGATGCCGGCATCTTCGGCCGCTGCGACGAGGTCGTGGACATGCCTCTCGAGGCAGGTGATGAAGAGCGCCTCGGCCGAGACGCGCTGGCCCTTCATGCCGATGGGCGAGCGGCCCATGACGCGCACGCCGTCCACCGAGTAGCGCAGCGGGATGGTGTGGAGCACCTTGCGGTTAAGCAGCGACGCGGGAGACAGCCCGCTTTCGGCGGCCGACAGCACGCGAGCGATGTCGCGGCCGGTCACTTCGGAGTCGCCGCGCTCAATAACGGCCTCGCCGCGGGCGAACGCCTCGTCGAGGCCGACGCCGCCGATGCCGAGGTAGGCGCGCTTCACTTTTACCTGCGCTGCCTTGCTCGCCTGGGCTACCGCCGCGGCGATGGAGCGCGAGACTTCCGCGACGGAGATGATATAGCCCTGTTTCATGCCGCGGCTCTCTGCGTAGCCGGTGCCGAGAATCTGCGGCGCCTCGCGCGGGTTATCGGGATGCGCGGCGATGACTACCTTTACCTGGTAGGTGCCGACGTCGATTCCCGTTACTATCTTTTGCATACGAAGGAGTAAACCGCGCGAGCAGGGCCTGCTCGTTGCGCTCCATTGTAGCACCATGTTTCTGGCCCTTGAGGTGCAGGCAGCCGTGGATAAAGAGGAAGGGCAGCGTGTAGGGCTTTGCTGCGGCGGGACACAGCAGAATCTCGCCGGACGTTTTTGAAAGGGGAAAGGAGAGGACGTTCGATACGTGGTCCTTATGCTTGCGCTCGCGCGTCACCTTGAGCATCTCCTGGGTGCCAAGCAGCGCTACCGAAAGCTCGTAGCTGGGGCCGAGCGCCGCGTCCTTGATAGCGGCAAACAGCTTGCGCGGCGCGCGGGTGCGCGTCTTGTTGGTTACTGAAACGGAGCCTCGCATGCGAGGTGGAGTTAGCGGCGCGGACGGCGCTCGCCGGGCTGGCGCTCGACCAATTTGCCGAGCTTGATGAGCTCCATGATCTCTTCGCGGCGCTTGATGGATTTCAGGGCGTGCTTGCGGACGACGGCGCGGGACTTCACGCGCGAGTGGTAGCGGCGGGAGCGCATACGGGTAATAACCTGGGCGCCTTGCACGCGCTTCTGAAAGCGGCGGATAAGGTTTACCGCAGATTCGTTTTCGTTCTTGCTGACCTCCGCATTAACTGCCATAGGTAGGAAGATGTTACCACATAAGGCTTGGATGTGCAAACTACTTATCGTCTTCGCCGCCTGACTGGCCGTACATGTCCCGCCGCGGCCTGCTCCCTTTTTTGTAGTACCCGGAGCCCGCAGGAGAGCCAATGTCGTACCGCTCAGCCGCTCCGGCTGTGCCTCCAATCTCTTTCTTCCACACCTTCCGTAAAGCTTTTGCAAGCATGTTCACTATGGAATGTCCCTCCGTTTCCCCCTTAAAGAAGGCACCCTTTACTTCCTTTATCAAATCTTGGAGGAATTTATCTTGTTCGACGGTTAGAGGCTTCCCCGCACTAAGTGACTCATAGACGGGCCTAAGCTTCTTGGTTAGATCGCCCCTGGTGTAAAACTTCAATCCTCTAAAAGCATCATAGACACCCTCCCTTTCTTCTTTGAGATTTATTCTCTCGGCTCTTTCTTCATACTTTTTGATTACCTCTTCGGAGGCATCAAGATAACTTTTCCCCGTCTTTATAAGGCTATCTACTTCATACATAAGACGTATTTCATACGCCTTTTTATATAGATTGATTGCTAATTTTTGCAGCCCGGCCAACTTCTTCGTATCCCCAGCAGCCCAATGTCCTTCTATCTTCCTGATAATTTCATCTGCCTGCTGGGTAAGTCGTTCTGCCTGTATAAGGTCTCGAGAGATATGATTAAAATAGATTTGCCCCAGTCCCTCCGTAATAACTTCTCGAATACGAACAGCATTTTCATCCTTTTGTTCAGGAAGCGTCGCCTTTTTTGCAGATTCCCTTGCCTCTATGTCTTTTTTCTTGTTC
>DASZWM010000002.1:0-125660 GCA_035546615.1 Minisyncoccota bacterium | reverse complement strand
GTGTTAGAGTAAGAGGCGTTCAAAAACGAGGAGGAGATCTTGTTCAACAACACGATTGACGCCGGCCCGGGAAGCGTTCCGCGCCGCGTGCACGAAAACCCGCCGCCGTCTCGGATGACGCGGATGGGATATGGGATCATGACGGTCATGCTTTGGGCCTTCATCGCCCTCATTCTCACCCTGGTCGCGGTGTACGATATTCTTGCGTACCCGTACCGGCAGAAGTCCGGATTGGGCGTGCAGACCCTGTTCGGCGTAGTCCGCAGGTAGGCTGCGGGCAGCAGGCATCCGGCGCGTCTTGTAAGACGCGCCGGATCTTAGTTTTTATACTTACCCGTGCAAAAACTCCGCTTCTTAATTAGCCGTGGAGGAACTCCATAACATCGCCGTCTTGTACGATATATTCCTTCCCTTCCGTGCGTATGGCACCAAGCTCGCGCGCTTTTGTCCAGCTTCCCGCCTCGATTAATTTGTCCCAGCCGATGACTTCGGCACGAATGAACTTGTCTCTAAAGTCAGTGTGGATTGCCGCAGCTGCAGTTGGGGCCGTTGAGCCCCGGACAATGGTCCACGCGCGCGTCTCGTCCTTGCCGGTCGTGAAGAAGCTCATAAGGCCGAGCAAGTCGTAGCCCGCGCGGATAAGCGCGTCGAGCCCGTCCTCGAATATCCCGTACTCGCGGCGGAACGAGGTCTTGTCGCCGGTATCGAGCTCGCGCAAGTCGGATTCGACATTCGCGTCCACGATGACATACTTGGCGTTATTCTTTTCAAAAAACTCCATGAGGCGCACCCAGCGCTCGTCGCCGGGGTTCTCGTCGAGGTTATGCCCGCCGGACTCTTTGTTGAGCACGTAGAGCATCGGCTTTGAGGCGAGCAGGCGCGTCTTATCTTTCGTTTCGATATCGGCGAGCGCAAGCTCGGTATTGATAAGCTCGATATCGTGCACCGGGTCTATCGTGTCCTCCACCTGCGCGATGTTCGGGTTGTCGAAGATGCGCACCACGTGCGCGATAGCATCCACCTCGCGGATATGCGAGAGGAATTGGTTGCCCAGCCCTTCCCCTTCCGACGCGCCCTTCACCAGCCCCGCGATATCAACGAATTCGACAGCTGCCGGAATGTCCTTGGCCGATTCCGAGAACTTCGCGAGCTTCTCGCGGCGCTCGTCGGGCACTGCCACGACGCCGACCGACGGGTCAATGGTAGCGAACGGGTAATTCGCCACCAACACGCTTTTGCGCGTGAGGGCGTTAAAAAGAGTGGACTTCCCTACGTTAGGGAGCCCGACAATGCCGATGCTTAAAGCCATGAGACTAGAATATACAATATTTTCATGGTATTGTCTCTTCTGATTAAGTACACAACGGAGAGTGTCATGACAGAGGTTCGTAGCGCCGGCGCATCTATCAAGCACGTATTTGCTGAAGTACGGACGGTGGATGAACGAGTAAATATCGTTCTCCACGAGGGCACGAAGGTCGAATTCCCGCCCGCAGCATGGGACCAGTGCAGACATCTCCAAGTCGGCGATCGAATGCTCATCGACATGGACGAATGGGGTGGCAAAAAGGAATGCGCGTATGTTTATTTCTACCGCGACGGCCGCCAGATAACTCACTTCATGGTTGGACATAACGGTATGTATCTGTTTCCCTTGCCCTGATCCCGCCTCACTAACGAAAAGCCCTCCGGCGACCTCGTTTTGTCGGGCGGCTTTTCTTTTTGGGAGTTTTTGCAGTACTATCATCGCTGGCTCAACAACGGGAGGTATACATGCGCCCCGCATCGTACATTGGAGTGACCGGTTTTATGAACCGGGAAGAAATACATCCGGTGCTCGCGGCACTTCCGCTGGGCGCCCAACAGCTTGTGATGGTGGGCGTGCTGGTCAGCGGCAAGACGCTGCGCGGCATGCCCAATAAATATCCGCGCCGGTATCCGAAATCGGACCGCATCAGCGACATCTTCTTCGATCGTCACAATGTGCTCAATCTGCTGCACTTCGCAACAGATGAACAGGAAAAGCTGGTAGGCGACATGTTTCGCGCCCAGGACGAAGCCGGACCACACTGCCATGGCTTCCAGATAAACGTGCCGTGGCCGGAAAAGAAGATATTGGAAAGCTACAAGAAGACATCCTTCTTCACGCGCAAGACTATCGTACTTCAGTGCGGACCGACGGCCATCGAGGCCTGCGAAGGCTCCGCGAAGAAGATCGCCCAGCGCGTACGCAGCTACGGCGACAGCATCGATTACGTGCTCATCGACGGCAGTGCCGGCAAGGGCAAGAGATTCGATTACGAGTTCGCAAAGCGGTGCTTTGCAGAACTTGAGAAGATCGAACATGTCGGCTTTGGCATCGCGGGCGGACTTGCGGCGAACAACCTCGAGCAATTGCGTCCACTTGTGCGTCAATTCGGCGCCTTCAGCATCGACGCCGAAGGCCGGCTGCGCGACCTGCACGACGACCTTGACGTCTACGCGGCGCAAAAATATCTCTTCGCCGCGCATAACCAGTTCCGCCGCTACGAGACGACATGAAGGCCTGAGCGGCACCATAATTGAAAGGGAACCCGGACGGGGTTCCCTTTTTCTTTTCCAGTCCCGGTATTGATCCTATATTGCCCTATTGACTCTTTCGCACGAAAGGCCCTATAATCCTTGCCGTATTTGCTAGGGCTGAAAAAATGACCGATAAAGAACTGGAGAAGATCCATAAAGCCTTAGCTAACCGGCGGCGGATTGCCATCGTGCGGTATTTAAACGGAGAAAAGGACGCGAACCTGGGCGACATTGCCGAGCATCTCAGACTTTCCTATAAGTCGACTTCCAAGCATCTGAGCCAGCTCGTAGCGGCAGAAGTATTGGAAAAGGAGTCCCGTTCCGGATTCACGTTTTTCCGGCTGTCCTACCCGCTTCCTCCCATAGCGCGTCTGACGATCTCACTTCTTTAATTCCTCCTTCTGTATACCAAAATTATTACACGCCCTTTCGTGCGAAAGGTCCCGTAAAGATATGAATATAGTGATAGCGGATCACTTCGCGAGCTTGCCGAGGTGGGTAACCTTGCGGCGCCATTCGTTGCGCTTCCATTCCGGCGCGGTTTCGGACGGGCCCATCAGGGTGCTCCTCACGCGGAAGCCCGCGAACCAGAGTATCCCCCGCTTTATCTCGTTGGTGTAGTCGCCGAAGAAGAACCATATAAGGAGCGGATGCGTGCCCGAGAGTATGAACACCCGCGCGGTCTTGCCCTTAAGCCGCTTGTACCAGCCGAGCGCCGGGGTCCCCTGCTTTGTCTTGCGCATATTGAAGGCAAATCCGGGCATCCACATGCGGTCAAAGAGGCCCTTCAGGAGCGCGGGCATCGTGCACCACCAGTTGGGGTAGAAGATAACGAAGTGGTCGCACCATTTTATCGCCTCCTGGAGCTTTACCAGATCCGGCTCGTACGCCTGTATGACCTTGTACCCCTTGTGGAGGATGGGGTCGAAGCGCATTTCGGCCAAGTGGAAGCGCTTCACCTCGTGGCCCGCCTTCTTTGCCGACTCTTCATACAAAAGCGCGAGCTGGCTCGTGATGGTCGAGTCCGAATCGGGATGGCCGATGAGAACGACTATTTTTTTACGCTGGGTGCTGTCGTGGAAAAAAGACATGGGTTATATCTTGACCTCGCTTAATTGTACGGCAGTCGCGCGGTTCTGATTGTCCACATCCTCCTGCGACTTCGGCATGACGCGTATAGCGGGCAGGCCGAAGTGATGCGGGGCGCCGCTTGCGTCCGGCTTTTTCGGAATCGGGATCTGATTCTGCGGCTTGTGCGGCATGGGCGGGACGGCCATTTTAGGCTTTTGCGGTATCGGCATCGGAGGCTTTACCGGCGCTTTCGCTACCGTCGCGGGCAAGACGGCTTCCGCGTGAATAACCATGGGCGGAGGCGGCATTGGCCCGGGCGCCGGAAGGTCCAGCTGAGGCTTGCGTTCGGGAAGCGGCGGCGGCGCGGGTTTCGGCTGAGCCATAGGCGGCGGCAGGGGAGCCGGTTTGGGCGCCGGCGGCGGGGTGGGTTTGGAAATATGAGGCGGCGGAGCGAATTTTATGACCGGCTTTGGAACAGGCTTAGGCTGCGGTTTGAATACGGGCTTGGGCGCAGGAGGCGGGACGAATTTTTTCTGCGCGGGTGCGGTTGCGTCCGGACGCGGATGCGGGCGGGCGTACCCGGGCACCGGTATGCCGATGCCATGCACGAATGACACGTAGCACGCCATGAACCCCGCGGCCCATATCGCATACAGCACCAACAGGTCGCCCCAGGTGGCGATCGGCGCGAGAATGTGGAGCGCGAACAGCGCGTACCAGTTCATGCCTGAAATCCCCTCCCATAGGTAGTTGGCGAACACCTGCCTGCGGCGCGCCACTTCCATCCCCCACACCGCGCCGATAAGCAGCCATTTCAAAAGGAATGCGGGCTGGAGGATTATAGCGAGCTGGCCGAAGAACAGATGTATAGCGGTGATAAGAAAGCCGGAGGCGATAACGAGCAAAAGGCCCCACTTGAGCACCTTGTGCACCGCGCGGCCGAACTGCTCTTCTTTGGGCTCTATCCGCCCGTCGCGCAGGGAGAGGAAATAGACGATAAGGATGACCGTCTCGGCACCCACGCCGAGCATAACCCCCAATTGCTGCACGCAATACAAGATAAGGTTGACGATATCAACCGGAAAGGACATGGCTTAATGTTAGCACGGGAATTTTTGTGGACCCGAGGGGGATCGAACCCCTTGCCTCTTCCATGCCATGGAAGCGCTCTACCAAGTGAGCTACGGGCCCGCCGAGATTTTCTTAACGTCCTACGTCTTAGAAAATCCAAGTGCAGCCGCATCGCGCAAGCTGCCGCCGAGATTTTTAATTTTACACGATTTCTAAAACTTGACAAATACTTTAGTTGGGTGTATAATTATATAGAAAGTTACCTGCCACTCTGAACAGAGGAATGAGACCATGAGCGGAAAGCCGGTTTGCAGAGTTATCACCTTCGGTATGTCGGGACTCACGCCCGGGAGATTGTCGAACCGGGAATACGAAGAACGCCTGAGCGGAATACTGATTCAGGAAACCCGGCATCTCCTGAGCGAAGGGGTTCTGCCGAATACCATTTCCCACACTCTTACCCCCCTCGACCGCAGCAGAGAGCAATTCTTGGTGACGCTACTGGGCATCAAGCCCGAATAGACCGCCCATCACGCATGGCACTAACCCATTGCGTCGATGGGTTTTTGCTTTTCAAAACCACATACACCACCTCGCTCCTATAGGAGCGAGGTGGTGTATGCGCATAGCTGCGGCGCACTATAAATACAATAGAGCTTTTTAGAGAAAATCACCCCTTATAGGATAACAGTAGCGCCGTCGTGGCGGATCTCGAGGACACCGCCTTCGACCGGGAACTTTTTATCCGCCTCGCCTTTGACGCGTACGATAAGTTCGCCCGCCTTGAGCGTCGTTACCATCGGCATGTGCTCGCCGAGGATGGTCATCTCCCCTTCCACGCCGGGCGCGGTCAGCGACTGCGCCTCGCCGTCGAAATATACTTCATCAACTTTTGCGATTACGACTTTCATACTTGTTTTCAGCGAGGTCGGACCTTGATATCAAGGTCGGACCTCGCTGGTTTTACTCGGCCTTTACGGTCTCTATGCCGCCCTTGTTAAGGAACGCGGACTCCGGCTTGTCGTCGTGCTTGCCGTCGAGGATCTCGCGGAAGGCGCGCACGGTGTCTTGGAGCGGCACGTAGACGCCCGGAATGCCGGAGAAGACTTCGGACACGTGCATGGGGTGGGAAAGGAAGTTGCGGATCTTGCGGGCGCGGTAGACGAGCTTCTTGTCTTCGTCGGAAAGCTCTTCGATGCCGAGAATGGCGATTATGTCCTGGAGGTCCTTGTAGCGCTGGAGCACCTGGCGCACTTCAAGCGCGGTGCGATAGTGCTCTTCGCCCACGATGTCAGGGTCAAGCGCCTGCGAGTTGCTGCCCAGCGGGTCGATTGCCGGATAGATGCCGATAGATGCCAGGTCGCGCGAGAGCACGATGGTGGAATCGAGGTGCGCGAAGGTTGTTGCAGGAGCCGGGTCGGTCAGGTCGTCGGCCGGCACGTAAATAGCCTGCACGGAGGTAATGGAGCCTTTCTTGGTGGAGGTGATGCGCTCCTGGAGCTGGCCCATTTCTTCGGCCAGGGTCGGCTGGTAGCCCACGGCCGACGGCACACGGCCCAGGAGCGACGATACTTCCGAGCCCGCCTGCACGAAGCGGAACACGTTGTCCATGAAGAAGAGCACGTCCTTGCCCATCTCGTCGCGGAAGTACTCGGCCATGGTGAGGCCGGACAGCGCGATGCGGGCCCTAGCCCCGGGAACCTCGTTCATCTGGCCGAAGACCATCGCGAGCTTGTCGATAACGCCGGACTCCTTCATTTCGTGATAGAGGTCGTTGCCCTCGCGCACGCGCTCGCCCACGCCGGCGAACACGGAGTAGCCGGAGTGCTCGGTGGCGATGTTGCGGATGAGCTCCTGCATGAGCACGGTCTTGCCCACGCCGGCGCCGCCGAAGAGGCCGACTTTGCCGCCGCGCATGAAGGGCGCCAGGAGGTCGATAGGCTTGATGCCTGTTTCAAAAATCTCCGCCTTGGTAGCCTGCTCCTTGAACGGAGGCGCTTCGCGGTGGATAGGGAGCGTCGGAGCGCCCTGGGGTGCCTCCTTGCCGTCGATAGGATCGCCCACGACGTTAAAGAGGCGGCCGAGGCCCTTCTCGCCTACCGGCACCATGACCGGAGAACCGGTGTCCTCGACTGCGGCGCCCCGCGCGAGGCCCGCGGTGTCCTGAAGCGCGATGGCGCGCACGCGGCCGAGGCCGAGGTGCTGTGCGACTTCGAGCGTGACGGTCTTGCCTTCATGCTTCACATGGAGCGCATTGCGCAGCTTCGGCAAATGCTCGCCCTCGAAGTAGACGTCGACGACCGGACCGATTATTTGTTTGATTTCTCCTTTCATATAATTGATTACGTTTTTATGCGCTCATTGCCTCCATGCCTCCGGTAATTTCCGACACTTCGCGGGTGATGACCGCCTGGCGCGCCTTGTTGAACTTAAGCGTGAGGCTGCTGCGCATCTCCCCCGCTTTGTCGGACGCCGACTTCATCGCCACCATGCGCGCGGAATGCTCGGATGCCTGCGTCTCAAGAAGCGCGTGGTAGACGAAGATGGATGCGAGCCGCGGCAGTATCGCGCTCAATACTTCCCCTTCGGACGGCTCTATGGAATAGACGGACGGGTTTTCCGCCGCGTTTGCCGGAGCCGCATATACGCCGCGCACGGGGAGAATATCTTCCACCACCTGTTCAAGCTCATGCAAGCTCAGCGGAAAGACGGTACGCAGGGTCGGGCGCTGCTCGAATGTTGAAACGAAGTTCTGGTATGCGATCTTCACCGCGTCTACGACGCCTTCCATGTAGCGGGCCGCGGCGTCATGCACCAGCGACGCAAGCAACTCTGAAGACACCTGGTCGGTGTTGGGATGGAACGCGGCTATGGTAAATCCGCGGGAGGCGAAGAAATCGTTCGCCTTGCGGCCGACGGTAACTACTTCGACATCCTCGGGCGAAAGGCCCTGAGCTGCGATATCGGCCGCACTGGCGCGAAGCACCGCGGAGTTAAGCGCGCCGGCCAAGCCCTTGTCGGAGGTGATGACTATATATAGAGCGCGCTTCACAGAACGCACGGCGGCAAGCGGATGGTTTGCCAGGTCGCGCGAGCCGGAGGTGCGGGCAAGAATCGCGGCAGCGGCGCGGGCATAGGCGCGGCCCGAGAGCGCCTTCTGCTGGGCCTTGCGCATCTTGGCAGCCGAAACCGCCTCCATGGCCTTGGTGACCTTCTGCGTTTTCTCGACGCTCTTTATCTTTGATTTTATCGCTTTAAGTGCCGCCATATATTAGGAATTAGCCACTAGCCAATAGGGTTTAGGGAGGATATTTTCAGTAGTTTTCATAGTATTGGTTTTTACTAGTGGCTAGTCGCTATTGGCTATACCCTACTAACCAGGTCCGGATGCGTTTCTGCGAAGCTCGCGAGCGCGGCCTTCAGGTGCTCCTCGGTCTGCTCGGCTATGATCCGGGATTCGCGGATAGATTTGAGTATCTCGGGAGTTTCCGCCTCGATGTAGGCGAGCAGCTTTTCCTCGTATTCCGGCACGCGGTCCACTGCAACACCCTTGAGGTAGCCGTTTACCGACGCGTAAATGGAGATGGCCTGATATTCGAAGCCCATCGGATTGCCGTTGCGCTGCTTGAGCGTAGCCATCATGCGCTGGCCGGACTCGATGCGGCGCTTGGTGTCGGCGTCGAGGTCCTGCGAGAACTGCATGAACGCTTCAAGCTCGCGAAACTGAGCGAGCTCGAGCTTTATCTTACCGGAGACCTTCTTCATCGCCTTGGTCTGCGCGGCCGAACCCACGCGGGACACCGACACGCCCGCGTTAATTGCCGGGCGAATGCCCTTGTTGAAGAGGTCTGTCTCGAGGAATATCTGACCGTCGGTAATGGAAATGACGTTGGTCGGAATGTAGCCTGACACGTCGTTCTCCTGCGTCTCGATGACCGGAAGCGCGGTCAAAGAGCCGCCGCCCTTTTCCTTGGAAAGCTTTGCCGCGCGTTCAAGCAGGCGCGAGTGGAGGTAGAAGACGTCGCCCGGATATGCCTCGCGGCCCGGCGGGCGACGAAGAAGGAGCGAGAGCTGGCGGTATGCGACGGCGTGCTTGGAAAGATCGTCGTAGATGACGAGCGCGTCGCGGCCGGAGTCCATGAAGAACTCGCCGATAGCGGCGCCCGCGAACGGCGCCAGGTACTGGATGGCGGCCGGGGCCGATGCGCCCGCGTCCACCACTATCGAGTATTCGAGCGCTCCGCGCTCGCGAAGCTGCTGCACGAGGCGCGCGGTCTTGCTCTCCTTCTGGCCGATAGAAACATAAATGCAGATGGGGCGCGTGTCGGCCGGCTCGCTCTTCTGGTTGAGGATGGTGTCCATCGCGATGGTGGTCTTGCCGGTGTAGCGGTCGCCGATGATGAGTTCGCGCTGTCCGCGGCCTATGGGGATCATCGAGTCGATAGCCTTGATGCCGGTGTGGAGCGGCTGGTTGACCGACTGGCGGTCCATAACGCCGTAGGCCTCGCGCTCGATAGGGTTTTTCTTCGTGGCAGCGATAGCGCCCTGGCCGTCCAGCGGCACACCCAAGGGAGAAACCACGCGGCCGATGAGCGCGTCGCCCACCGGAATGGAAAGCACCTCGCCGGTCGCCTCCACCTGCATGCCTTCCCGCACCGCTGCCGAGTCGCCCAAAATGATTGCGCGCACAGACTCTTCCTCCAGGTTCAAAATAACGCCGTAGACTTCCTGGCTCGAGGCGACCGCGTCCTTGAGGCTCTTGCCGTGGGAGGTATCGAAGCGGATCATTTCCGACATCACCGCGTTTGAAAGGCCCTCGATCTCGGCAACGCCGTCCGAGACGCGCAGAACGACGCCGGCGCCTGCAGAGCGCTTTTCCGGCGTGAAGCCTTCTATTTCCTTTTTAAATTGTTCGATGAAGTTTTGCATATACTTTTTGATTGGCTGGTCACTAGCGGCTTGCGACTAGTTTCCTGTAGAGCTGCAGCAATATCCTTGTGCGCTCGCTTTCCGGAGTTACCGCCTTATGGGCCTCCATCCGCTTCTCGCGAAGCCCGAGCTTCTGATACTCAGCGAAGATCCTCGGCAGGAGCTTTTCGTGTCCGCGGCGCTTAAGCGAGGCCTTTAACGAATCGAGAACCTTCTTCGCGTCGCCTATATCCGACTCGCGCAGCGCATGCGCGTACATTTCCTCTAATTTCATGCGCTTTTGCCGGTTAGCGTCTTTTCCATGCCAAGCACTATCATGCGGGCGACCTCTTCTTTGCTCTCCGCGATGGCTTGCGCCTTCGCTTCCTGCGCCTGGGCCTCCGCTTCCTTTACGATGCGGGCGGCGGCGGCCTCGCCCTGCGCGACTATCTCGCGCTCCTTCTGCGCGGCCGAAGCGCGCGCCTGCGATACGAGGTTGTCCGCCTCCTTTCCGGCTTGGGCGAGCGCTGCTGCGCGGGAATCCTCGATGCCGCGGAGCTCGTCAGCCGCCTTCTGCGCGTCGGCTACTCCCTGCGCGACCTTTGTGCGACGCTCATCGAGCATCCGCATGACCGGGCCGTACAGGAAGTACCACAACCCGAACAGGAGCAGGCCGAAGTTGATGGCGTTTATGAGCAGAAGCCGCCAATCAATGCCGAAGGTTGTGAGTATCGCTTCCATTACCTAAAGGAATAAAATTTACTAAGTAAATTTTATTATGAAGCCAATAACAACCGCGAAGATCGCGAGAACGTCGGTAACCGCGATGCCGATATACATCGTCGTCTGGATTATCGGCGCGGCCTCCGGATTGCGGCCGATAGCCTCAAGCGCCTTCGATACCAGGATGCCGAGGCCGATGCCCGGGCCGATAACGCCCAACCCCACCACTATTGCCATGCCGAGCGTCTTTGCTACTTCAATGTCCATAAATAAAAACTATGAATAAAAACGGATAATTAATGCGTTGCGTGCGCCTCCGCGTGCCCGTGCGGCTCCGCGATGGCGATCTTGATGAATGCAAGCGTAAGGATGGCGAATATCGCCGCCTGCAGGAGCCCGATGAACGCCTCGAATGCCATAAGCGGCACCGGAAGCAGGACAGGGACGAATGAGCCGATGACCATAAGCAGGACCTCTCCGGCGAAGATCGCCCCGAAGAGCCTGAAGGAGAACGAGATGAGACGCGCCAAGTTGCCGATAAGCTCAAGCAGCCCCACGGCGAAATTCATCGCGCCATTGGTTACATTAACAAATTTGGAGCCGTATTTCAACACGCCAAGAGTGAGGATTCCGGACAATTCGATGACGAAAAATACAATGATGGCGAGCGCCAGCGTGGTGTTGAGGTCGGCATTCACCGGGTGCAGGAGCGGCACGAATTCCTCGCCATGGTGCAGGCCGAATGAGCCGAAGACCGGCAGGAAATCGAACATGTTTGCCGTAAGGATAAAGATGAAAATGGTCGCGATAAGCGGAAAATAGCGGCGCGCGAGCTTTTCGTCGCCCAGGGTCTCCGCGACATAGGCGTAGACATATTCAAGCCCCATCTCGACCGCGCTCTGGAACCGGCCAGGGGTCAGCTTAAGGCCGCGGCCGACGAAGAATGCGATAGTGAGAAGCAAGCCCATGACTAGCCAGGTGGTTATGAGAGTATTGGTTATAGGCAGCCCGAAAAAGTTGAACAGGCGCTCCGAAGCGAGCGTGATGTGCAGGCCTGACTCCATAGTTCGTTACACTATAACACAAAAACGGCTTTTTGATATACGTGGGTCTGTAATAACCCATCGAGTATGACGTCTTCATGTTTGTGCGAGAAGATTAGCAGGTAACTACACTACCTATGCCTTTTATCGCTATAGCTCTTGCAGCGGCAGTATTCTTGGGCGGCGGTGTTTCGCTTGCAGCGGACCATGCAAAGCCCAGCGAACCGCTCTACCAGTACAAAGTGCATGTAAATGACAATGTTCGCGCCGGCGCCGTAGCGACCGCGCACGAATTCACGTCGGTCGGCTCTTCCGTCAAGGCCGTTCTTCATCTCAACGCCGATGCGGATTCCGATACAAACGCGGATGCTGAAGCCGACAATACCGGCGAAAGCCGCTTGAACGCGGACACGGACGCCGATGCTTCCGTACGCGCACATGCGCA
Source organism: Minisyncoccota bacterium (assembly GCA_035546615.1). Classification (GTDB taxonomy): domain Bacteria; phylum Patescibacteriota; class Minisyncoccia; order Phycocordibacterales; family SBAW01; genus GWA1-54-10. The sequence goes on along the minus strand of DASZWM010000002.1, from coordinate 113,837 downwards.
GTCGGATGCCCAGACGTCGGGTTCGCAAAGCAGCCTCGATACGAACGCTTCGCTTAAGGCGGATGTAAACGGCGGGCTCAACTTTAACTTCTAGAAAAGAGCTCTCATAATGAAAAGCTCCCGTACGGGAGCTTTTCATTATCCACTTCCCTATTTCTTGACATGCTATTTCTTAAGCGCATAGTTCATTTAGTACAATAGGAGGAAATGCAGGGCATCACCTCACTCGCTCCTTGTAAGAAAGGTGGTGACGACAATGCGCCTAATCACAAGATTAGTGATCGCGTTCTGCTCCGGCTTCCTAAGTGCGGCGTGTGCACACGCGAGTTCGGTCGACGACCGCGTGGCTACGCTGCTTCCGTGGGTCGGAAATCAGACCGGCTACTCGGTCGCGTACGTCCAGCCCACGGTCAGCTTCGATAAGATCGACGACATCAATAAGCGCTACTATGGACAAGCATATGCCGGCCAGAAGGATATTGAAGCCTACACGGTCGGCACGCATATCACGGTCCGGGACGACTATCAGTCTCCCCGGGATGACTACATCGTGGTCCACGAGCTCGTGCACGTGCTGCAGTTCGAGCATGGGGACATCGACATCGACGGCAAGCTTGTCGCGTACAGCACCAAATTCCAGTGCCTGAACCAGACCGAGCACCAGGCGTACGAAGTGCAGGGCAGGTACGTCGATTTGACCGGGCTTGGATGGAAGGCAGACCTCGTCCGATTTGCGTTTTCCGCCCAGTGTCCGACCTATCCCGGGATGCATTAACCCGGCTCCGCGCCGCCTCGTGAGAGGCGGCGCTATTGTCTCTCCATGCTAATATTTGCATATACCTATGGAACAGCTGCCGAACTCCATAACCATCACTGTTGCCGCGCTGACCGTGTTCCTTTCAATAATCACGGCGCTCAAATACGCCATTGAGGACGAATTTACCCGCACGCGCCTCATCATGACGCTCTTCTTCCTTTTTATCGTCGCCACGATAACCATTTCCTTCTGGAAGTACACCCTGGACACGCTTCCCTTCACTATTCCGGCATGGCTTTTAGGCGCGCTTATCGGCTATCTGCTCGGGGTGCGCACGGAGCAGGCCAAGCTGCAAGCGCAGGGACTGACGCATTACGTACAGCATTTCGCGCACATACATCCGACCGACTTCAAAAAATTTACCTGGTGGAGCGTCATAAACTTCTATTCTGTTATGGGCGCGCTCCTGCTTATAAACCTGGTGGGTTTCAGTACGGTGCTATATCGCGAGGTGGAACCGCTTGCCATAGCCACGAGCGTCGTTGGAGCCTTCCTGCTGGGCACTATCGCCCCCTACCTGCTTCACCTGTGGAGCATCAAGGCGCCGCACGCCAAAAGAAGGACCGCGAGCGAGGCGTAGAACACCGTTCTTCCCCATCGCTTTGCCCGGGCCGAAGGCTCGCGCGCAATGAGCAGAGGCACCCCCGCCGCGCGATATTCGGAATATCGGTAGGTCGCTATGGCGAGGAAATGCGGCAGCTGCCAGACATAGAGCGCCGCGAACAGCCAGAAAGCGTACGCGTCGAACGTATTGGCTGCCGCGGCGTAGCCAACAACGGGCGGCACCGCGCCCGCAACAGCGCCCACGAACAGCGCGAACGCGCTCTTTGACTTTAGCGGCGTATACAGAAGCACGTATACGAAGAACCCGCCGAGCGCGAAGGCAAACGCCAGCGGCGTCGTATACAAAACCAGCAGCAGTCCTCCCATAACGCCTAGGACAAGGGCGTATATAAGCGCATGCTTGCGCGGTATGGCACCGGTTGCCATCGCACGGTTTTTGGTGCGCTCCATCCGCGCGTCCATATCGCGGTCATATATGTTGTTGAGCACGCAGCCGCTCCCGATAATGAGCGAAAGTCCAAGAAGCATCGCAAGGAACAGGGCCCAATCGACGGCGCCGGCCGCGGCGAACAAAAAGCCCGCCGCCGCCGCGAGCGCGTTGCCGTATATGATGCCGGGCTTCGCGAGCCGGTAGTACGACTTAATCATTTTCGGTCTGCGGAGTGATCGCCCCTTCTTCGAACGGTATCGTCTTCTGCATCCCCTGCATATGCTCAAGGTTGCGCATTATCCAAAGGGTGCCGCCGACAAGAATCGCGACGATGAGTACGGCAAAACCGAGCGCGGCAAGGTTCCAGCGGGGGCGCTTTTCCCGAGCCACATGGAGGAAACAGATGAGCTGCACCGCGAGCTGCCCCAGCGCCAGCAGTACGAGCAGCGGCACCAGGGTTTCGTGCGAAGGAAACTCGTGGCCGGACGCGACATGCCGCCATACGAGCCAGAATGCAACGACGGTAAGCACTATCGAAAGGACGAACCCGAGTATGTATGTTTTCAGCAATGTCATAAGGCAAGCGCTCCGAAAAGATATACGAGGGTGAATATGAATATCCAGATGATATCAAGGAAGTGCCAGAAGAGGCTCAGGCACAGAAGCTTGCGCACGCTCCCCGCCGTGAGGCCTTTCAGGAACACGTGCCCGATAAGAACGAGCATCCAGAGCGACCCGAGCGCCACATGAAGCCCGTGCGTGCCCACCAGCGTAAAGAAGGATGAGAGGAACGCGCTCTGGTCGGGCCCGCGGCCTTCGGCAATGAGCTTCGAGAACTCGCTCACTTCCATCCCGAGGAACGAAACGCCCAGCAAAAGCGTGGCGGCAAGCGCGATAATCGTAAGGAGCTTTTTCTCTGCATGCGCCGCGAGCATCGCGAGGCCGATCGTGAAGCTGGAGGTCAGGAGGAGCAGGGTTTCCACGAGTACGAAGGGTAAGCTGACTATGTCGGACATTTCCAGCGCCCCTACTGTCGCATGCTGGAGCACCGCATAGGTTGCGAACAGCGCGGCGAAGAGCACGCAGTCGCTCATGAGATAGACCCAGAAGCCGAACGCTACCCTGTCCTGCGCATGCGAGTGTGAAGTGTTGTTCGTCATGTAGTTTTGCGCGCGGCCTCTATCCGCGCCACTTCGGCCGCAGGAAGCACGTATTCGATATCCTCGTTGAACGAACGGGCGATAAGCAGCGCGGCGGCGGCGAGTATTCCCAGGACAGCGAGCCACCAGATGTGCCAGACCATGCCGAATCCGAAGAGGAACGCGCCTCCGGCCACCAGCACCCCGACAAAGGTATTGCACGGGATCTCGATGTCCTCGTACAGGCGGGAATGCGCGGGAGCGTGGCCCTGTTTTATCATCCACCACGCGTCGCGACCGTGCACGCGCGGAATGAGCGCGAAGTTATAGAACGGCGGCGGCGAAGAAACGGACCATTCGAGCGTGCGGCCGTTCCACGGGTCGCCCGTCGTATCGCGATTCCGGTTCCTCTGCCAAATGCTCACGACCATCTGGAGCACCTGGAAGAATATGCCCAGCGCGATGATGCCCGCGCCTATGGCGGCAACAATGAGGAGTCCGTGCCATGCCGGGTCAACTTGAGAAAGCCTGCGCGTCATGCCCATGAGCCCGAGGAGATACAGCGGTATGAACGCGAGTACGAACCCGATGATCCAGCTCCAGAACGCGTAGCGCCCCAGCCGTTCGTTAAGCGTGAAGCCGAAGGCTTTCGGGAACCAGTAGACGAACCCGGCAAAGAACCCGAAGAGCACGCCGCCGATTATCATGTTATGGAAGTGCGCCACGAGGAACAGGCTGTTATGCAATTGGAAGTCCGCTCCCGGCACCGCCATGAGCACCCCCGTCATGCCGCCCAGCACGAACGTCGTGAGAAATCCCATGAACCACAGCATGGGAGTGGTAAAGAGGATGCGCCCGCGGAACATGGTGAAGAGCCAGTTGAACACCTTCACGCCGGTCGGGATCGCGATGGCCATCGTCATGATGCCGAAGAAGGCGTTCACGTCGGCGCCCGCGCCCATGGTGAAGAAATGGTGCACCCACACCAGGAAGGACAGCACCACGATGACGAGCGTTGCCACGACCATCGACGTGTATCCGAAGAGCTTTTTCTGCGAGAATACCGGCACGACCTCGGAGAATATGCCGAAGGCGGGCAGGATGAGTATGTACACCTCCGGATGCCCCCACGCCCAGATGAGATTCACGTACATCATCGCGTTGCCGCCCAGGTCAGTCGTAAAAAAGTGCATGCCGAGCGTACGGTCGAGCCCGAGAAGCGCCAGGGTTACGGTAAGTATAGGGAACGCGAATATGACCAGCGCCATGGAGCCTAGCGTAGTCCATGAGAATATCGGCATCCGCATGAAATTCATGCCCGGCGCGCGCATCTTGACGATGGTCACGAGGAAATTTATGCCCGACAGCAGCGTGCCGACGCCCGCTATCTGGAGCGCCCAAATGTAGTAGTCCACCCCTACCCCGGGGCTGTACTGGAGTTCCGACAGCGGCGGGTACGCGAGCCAGCCGGTGGCGGCGAACTCGCCTACGACGAGCGATAGATTTATAAGCACCGCGCCCGTAGCGGTTAGCCAGAAGGAAAGCGAGTTAAGGAAGGGGTATGCGACGTCGCGGGACCCTATCTGGAGCGGGATAATAAGATTGATGAGCCCGAACATGAACGGCATCGCAACGAAAAATATCATGATGACGCCGTGCGCGGTGAATATCTGCGAAAAGTGGTCGCCCGACAGGTACCCCGCGCTGTCGCCCACCGCGACCGCCTGCTGCGCGCGCATCATGAACGCGTCCGCGGCGCCGCGCGCAAGCATCGCGAAGGAAAGCACGATATACATGACCGCTATTTTCTTGTGGTCCACGCTCGTGAGCCACTCGCGGTAGAACCACTTCCAGCGCTTGAAATAGAACAGGAGCCCGATTACCGCGAGCGCGCCGAGGACAACACCCAATTGCCCGCCGGTCTCGACGGGGCCATGGATGAACGCATCTAACGTGAGTTTGCCGAACATAGATTAGTGGTTGTGTTCCTCTTCTCCCGAATCGCCGTGGCCCATGAATTGGCCCACAACAGCATCGTATAGGCCTTCGTCCACATCTCCATAGTACACGGGGTCTTTAACGGTACTCTGGGCTTCAAGCGTATGGTACGTATCGAGCGTTAAGGCGGCGGGTCGGGCCTGCGTCACCCTGACCCACGCATCAAAATCCTCGGGCGGCACCGCATCGACGGAAAACTTCATCTGCGCGAAGCCCTCGCCGCTGTAATTAGAGGAGCCCCCTTTGAACGTCCCCGGACTGTCGGCCACCAGGTTGAGAGAATTCACCATGCCGGTCATCGCGTATATCTGCCCGCCCAGCTGCGGAATCCAGAACGAATTCATAGGCGCATCGGCGGTGACATCGAACCGCACGGGGCGGCCGACCGGCAGCTGCAGGTAATTGACTGTGGCGATATCCTGCTCCGGGTAAATGAAAAGCCACTTCCAGTCGAGCGCCACTACCTCGACCACAAGCGGCGGGCCTCCTTCAAGCGGTTTAGTAGGCGCGAGCTGGTGCGTGCTGGTCCAGGTGAGCGCGCCCAGCACCAGGACTATCTCAAACGGTATCGCCCACCAGATAAGCTCGTCTATCTTCGCGTGTTCCCAGTCAGGCGTGTATTTCGCCTCCTTATTGCCCGCCCTGTAGTGCCAGGCAAAAAAGAACAGAAGAATATAGACCGGAATGGCGACAATGAGCATGAACTCGACCGCGTGGATCATGAGCCCGCGCTCGGCAAGCCCCACCGCGCCCTGCGGGTTAAGGACGGAAAATCCGCTGAGCCAGTCCATTGGCTTCATTTTAGCATCTTAATTTTAAGACTTATGCTTGTATGGTCACGAATTCGTTTTCGCCGTCGCGAAAACGCCTCTCGACCCCGCCTCGCCGTCCTGCACTTGCAGGACATGGCTGCAGCCTCCACAAAAGCAGAAAACCTCCCGCAGGGGAGGTATTTCTGTCTTTTGTGGACCCTACCGGGATCGAACCGGTCACCTCCTCATTGCAAATGAGGCGCTCTACCAGATGAGCTAAGGGCCCGCTGTATGCCCCATTCAAACATTTTTTCTCCTTTCCGTCTATGTCCCAAAAAATTCCGCGCTAGTCTGCATACGCTTTTTCCGCTATGATGTTCCTACCGCACCCTTAGCTCAGTTGGCTAGAGCGCGCCCTTCACACGGGCGAGGTCGGGAGTTCGAGCCTCTCAGGGTGCACACAGGACGTCCACTTTGCCCTGCGGCAGAGTGGACGCCTGGGGGCAAAGCGTAGCGATGTTTTGCACTTGCAAAACCGCGAGCTGGGGTCGCGAACGAATTTTCTGTCGAGAAAATTCGATTTGTGACCACAAAAAAGTCCTGTGAAATCCAGTGTCGGGATGTGGTATAATGGTATTACGTAGGCCATCGGAGGCTCTGTCGGAGTGTGGTATAGTGGTATTACATGCGCTTCGGGTGCGTAAGACCCGAGTCCGATTCTCGGCACTCCGACAGAGCCTCTGAAAATTGAGAAGGGTGCGCATTTCTTGAATTGAGTCGGTGCGTAGAACCGACTCCCGAGTCCGATTCTCGGCATCCCGACACTGGGTTGCACGCATTTTGATAAAAGGCACCTTGGTAGCACCAAGTGCACTTGGATTTTCTAAGGCGCAGAACGCTAAGAAAATCTCAGCGGGCCTGTAGTAAAGTGGTATTACGCGGCATTCGCATTGCCGAGTCGCGAGTCCGATTCTCGCCAGGTCCACTACCATTCTAGCAGCCGGCGGTAAGGGTGTAAGTACTGCTATTTATATTTATATTTCCTTTCGGCAAACCCCCTGAACCTACCTCTAAATAGGTACATACCTTGAAGTTAGAACTGGTGATAGTGCCTCCGGAAGGGCTTGTAATAGTGTATTGACACACACGGGCAGAACTAGGAGGGAATACAACGCACGACAGCGTACCGGTAGGATCTTTATACTGGCTGATGTAATTACAACCAGTTGTAAAACCGCTGCCATCACAATCGAGCGATTGATTTGGATTGTTTATATCCAATTGGAATAGAGTTTGTACTATGCTTCGCAGCTCGCTGACACGTCGCGCATCGCGTGCGCCGTCCCTAGCCTTCCCGAGTGCCGCTAATACAATACTAGAAAGTATCCCTATTATAGCTATAACGACCAGAAGCTCTATCAATGTGAAGCCGCGTAGGACTTTATGTTGCATGCACAGTTATACCTACGGTCGTGTCATTCCTGTCATTACCCAATAGGGTTCGGTAGCAGAACCGTAGGCACCAATAATTATATTATTATCGTTGATCGAGAGACGGTAGTAATATGCGGGATTAAATACGACTGGCGCGGAACCATCAAAGTTAGTCTCGTGACTCGGGTCGGTAAAGTATGCCGTCCAGTATTTGAGGTCCTGTGTGGAGGTCGCCGCTTCTCTCACGAAGTAGGCTCGGTCTCCATTCCATGCGTTAGGCGCTGTCCAGTCAGGACAAGCAGAAGTGTACGCCGAATTAGTGTAACAACGGATCTCTATCGTCCATGGATAATCCTCCAAAACCGGCCCATAGCTATCGTCACGAGCGATGGTAAGGCTCAAGAGAGAGCCGTTGCCAAAGTTGGACCCCTGTCCCAAGTTAATTACGCTCTCCGGAGTTCCTCCGGTATAGCACTCGCGCCAATCCGGATTGCAGAAATTGGACTCGTCCTCCTGCGAGGCCATGGTATACGGCTGCGGAACGAAGACAACTGTTACCTTGAAGGACGTGGTGGAGGAGGTATTGCCGGTCGCGTCTTCGGCGACGCACTCTACCTCGGTATCGCCGAGTTCGAATAGGGTACCAGAAGCCGGGGCGCATTCAACCGTCGGATTCGGGTCGATATTGTCTGTCGCGGAGGGTGCGGTGTAGGTAACGGAAGCCCCGGCGCCGTCGGAAGTCTCGACGGTTATGTCATCATGCGACTCCAGAGTCGGCGCCATTCTATCCGGAAGCGGATTGACGGTAACAGTGAACGAGCTCGACGAGGTGTTTCCGGCGGCGTCGGTAGCGGAGCAGTTAACCGGCGTGGTGCCTATCGCGAATACACTGCCTGTAGGGGGCGTGCAGGATACGGCTACCGCGCCGTCGCGGGCGTCGGTCGCGTTCGGGACGACGTATGCAACCGAAGCGCCGTTCTCGTCATCGGCATCAACTGCGATATTAGTGGATGAGTTGATAACGGGCGGCGTCGTGTCCGGAGGAAGGGGGTTGACTATCACGCTGAAGGTCGTCGAGGCGGCATTGCCGGCGATGTCCGCCGCGGTGCAGGTGACCGTGGTATTCCCTATCGCGAACAGGGTTCCGGATGCAGGAGCGCACAAAACCGGCACCGCGCCGTCCTTGGCGTCGTTGGCGGTCGGAAGCGAATAGGTTACCGTTGCGCCCGACGAGTCGGTGGCGGTAACCGTAACGTCCGCGTGCGCGGCGATGACCGGCGCGGTCGTGTCGGCCGGAGGCGTCGTCTGCTTGTAAATAGTGACCGAAGAGCCGTCGGTCGTCGGGCAGTAGCCGACAAGCGGCAGGCGGGCGGAGGAGCAGGCATATATATTGCCCGCCGTATCCCTGAGCGTAAGAAGATAGTCTACTTTGTTGCCGGTCCTGTCCTTGGAAGTCACGACATAGGAAGCGTCCCAGGAATTGCCGCCGGTGTTGACCGACTTCGCGAAGAGCACGCGGCTCTCCACAAGGACAACGGGGTTGACCTTTTCGCTGGCGGTAAAGCTTATCGTCACCGTGTCGCCCGCCTTGGCCTGCGACGGATTGGTGTTATTGCTCTGGATATGGATAGAGAGAGGCTTCGGCGCCGTCCTGTCGGGCGGAGGAGGGGGCACCGGCTTGACCGTAACGGTGAAGGAGCTTGAGGAGGTATTGCCCGCGGCGTCGTGCGCGGAGCAGCGGACCGTCGTGACGCCTATCGAAAACGTCGTGCCGGAAAGAGGCGAGCAAGATACGGGTACGACGCCGTCGCGCGCGTCGTTGGCGGTCGGAAGCGCGTAATCGATGAACGCGCCGGCGCTTGAAGTGGCGTCTACGACTATCTTAGGATGCGACGCTATCGTCGGGGGCGTCCTGTCCGGAGGCAACGGATTGACCGTCACTTTAAAAGAGCTTCGCGCCTCGTTGCCGGATCTGTCCTTGGCGCTGCAGGTGACCGTGGTGTTCCCTATGGGAAACTGGCTGCCAGATGAAGGAGTACAGGAGACGGAAACGGTGCCGTCCTTCGCGTCTTTTGCGGTCGGAAGCGTATACGTGACCTTGGCGCCCGCATTCGTCGTTGCGGTTACGGTAACGTTGGAGTGCGAAGAAATAACTGGAGGGGTCCTGTCAGAGGAGTACCCCGTTGCGGAAACGACGCCCGGAATAATAAGTAAAGCGAAAGCGGCCAGCCCAAGATTAAAATGCTTCATGCCCCCAGCATATCAATCTTCGCGGCCAAAATAAAGTCGTTCTCGGACAGGCCGTGGATAGCGTGGGTGGTCAGTTCCACCCCCACATCGCCGTAGGAAATGGTCAGGTCCGGGTGGTGCTGCTCTTCCTCGGCAATGGCGGCAACCTTATTGACGAATACCATCGTCTTTTTGAAATCCTTGAAGTGAAAGCCCCGGGCCAGTATGTGGGCTTCATCTATGAGCGCCCATTCCGGGTCGAGCTCCTTCATAAGGTCCTGCGCAGCCTCTTCGGTGAGGGGCTTTACTCCCCCCTCGCAGGGCACGCACTTCTTTTTCGCGAGTTTGCTAGCCATGGCGTGTATGTACCACCCTTCTGCCGCCCTGCGCAAGGGTCACCACATGGTCCGTAAAATGGCCCAGGCTTGCTCCAATGGCGGAAAGCGCCTTCGGGAAGAGCGATTCCCGGGTCATGCCGACGGCCGACGCGCTGTTGGTCTCCAGGAAGAAGATCCCGCGGCGGGAAACGACGAAATCGGAGCGCGAGTAATGCGCCTGCCCCAGCGCCTCGTGCGCCGCGCGCGCTATCGCCGCCAGCTCCTCCTTTTCCCCAGCGGTAAAGTTGCCGGGCACGCGCTCGACGGTCTCTCCGCCGTATTTCGCGTCGTAATCGAAGAACGGCCTCGAGGGCGGCGGGATTATCTCGATAGGCATGAGCGCGTACGTCTTTTCGCCGCGAAAATCGTCGATAACGCCCACCGTCGCCTCCCGCCCCTTTATATATTCCTCTATCAGCACCCGCGGCGAGACCGCGAACGCCTTCTCAAGGGCGAAGGCGAGCGTATGGAAAGTATTGACGACGGTTATGCCGACCGAGGAGCCGCCGATGGCGGGCTTTACGATGGCCGGGTGCGGGAACGAGCGGAATATGTCGAGCGCGAGCTTCTCGTACCCGCCTTGCGCGTCGTCCTGGGTTACGAGCAGGACTCGCGGCGTCCTGATGCCGAGCTTCTTGAGCGCCTGCTTGGTGCGCGCCTTGTCGAACGCAAGCATCGAGGCTTCCGCATTGGCTCCGGTGTACGGCACGCCGAGCGAATCGAGCACGTCATGCAGGCGGCCGTCCTCGCCGTACTCGCCGTGGATGACGTTAAATGCGACGTCGACGCCCCGTAGCGCCCGTTCCGGAGTGACCGGGGCGCCGGCGGCGTGCCACTGCCCCGAGCGGTCTATGAACAGGTCGCGCGGCTCGTATTTTTCGCGGTCGAGCGACTGCAATATCGACGCGCCGCTTTTAAGCGATACCTCGTATTCGCTCGACGGCCCGCCGCGCAACACTCCCACCACCGTTCTCATACTTGAAGTATATAACGCTTTTATTTATCGGATGGTTCTTTCCGACCATCCAATTTCAGTTAGCCCTTTGCGGCTGGTCTTGCGGTGATAATTGATGGCAAACCGATGCGCCTCGGCATTGGCGAGCAAAATATCGCGTTCGCGGCCTTGGATGAGCTCCCGGTCACCGCGGATGTCGCGCGGGCGGTGCTTCTCGTCCTTTACGACGCCGACGATCGGAATGGTCATGCCGAATTCGTCGAGCACCTTTTGTGCGGCGTTCATCTGCGCCGCCGCGCCGTCAACCGCGATGAGCCGCGGCAGGGGCCACTCCTCATGTCCCAGCCGGCGCGTAAGCACTTCGCGAAGCGCGCCCACGTCGTCGCCGGGGCTGGCGGCGCGGATGCGGAATTTGCGATAGTCGCTCCTTTGCGCGACACCATCCTCCACCACGGTCATGACGCCCACGTTGGCCGAGCCGCGCAGGTGCGCCATGTCGTACGCCTCGATGCGCGTGACGCCGAGCGTGATTTTCGGCTTTCGGTACTCTTCCTTTATAAGCGACACGTCCTGAATGTGCGTGAGGGCGAAGACCTGGCCGCGCATGCGCGCCGCTTCCTCGAACCGCTCCGCCTTCGCCGCCGCCTTCATCTCGCGCTCAAGGGTCTTTAAAAGCTGCTTCTTTTTGCCTTCGAACAGCAGTGCGATGTGGCGGATGATACGCGCGTATTCCTCTTTTGAAATCGCGCCCGAGCACACGCCGGGACACAGCCCGATGTGAGCATTGAAGCAGGGCCGCGGTTTCTTGCCCTGCGCCATAAGATCCGCCGCGGGCGTGCAGGTGTCGCGATACGGGAATATCTTGCGCACCAGCTTCATCGCTTCGCGCAGCTGGAGCCCGTGCGGGAACGGACCGAACACGTATTTGCGCTTTTTCTCAGGAAACTCGTCCTCCAGATTCTTGCCGCGCACCACGAGCACGCGCGGAAAATCCTCCTTCGTGATGACGACGTAGTTGAAGCTCTTGTCGTCCTTCAGCAGCGTATTGTAGGGCGGCTGGTGCGAGCGGATGAGGTTCGCCTCCAGTATCAGGGCTTCCAGCACCGAGTCGGCCTGCTTCCACTCCACATTCTTAGCAAGCGCGAGCATCTCCACCAGCAGAGGCCCCCTGGTCTCAATGAGGTCGGGCGCGAAGTAGCTGCGCACGCGGCTCTTCAGGCTGGTCGCCTTGCCGATGTAGAGCACTTCCTTGCGGGGGCCCAGGAAGTAGTACACGCCGGGGCTGTCGGGCATCTCTTTTTTCAGGTTGTTGTAGTCTTCAAGCAGCATCTTTGACATTATACCATATCCATGATATTAATCTCCTCGGACTCACTCATATACGGGGAGACAAGCGGTGCGGCACGACGACCTCTTTACGGCCCTGCTGATACAGCCTCAGCAGACGGCTGCGGAACTGCAGTACTCGATCGCGGAGCTCCGGCTCGAACGGATGCGCGCCGCCGCAAGCGTTAAGGCGACGGAATGCGGGAAGCCGGCGGTCATCATCCCTTCTTTGGATGAGATCAAACGGGCGCTCAAAGCCTACGAAGCGCGCTGCTGGGTAACCCGCAAGCGGGACGGGCATACGGGATGTATAACGCCGCTGGCGCCTAAATATGCGGTGACCCGGATGTATTTCGCGTCGATGAGCGACGCTGACGCGGCAACCGCCCTGCTTTTGAGCGGATAAGGCTGAACAAGAAGAAGGGCCGGCGCATAGCCGGCCCTTTTCTATTTTCCTTTCAATATTTTCTGCAGGTATCTGCCGGTATGGGAATGTTTGCTGTTGGCCACGTCCTCCGGCGTGCCTTTTGCCACCAGCTTCCCGCCGCCCACTCCCCCTTCCGGCCCGAAATCGAGCAGCCAGTCGGCGTTCTTGATGATGTCCATATTATGCTCGATAAGCACGACCGAGTTCCCCGCGTTTACCAGCCGGTTCAATATATCAATGAGCTTCTGCACGTCCTCGTAGTGGAGGCCGACCGTCGGCTCGTCCAGCAGGTAGATGGTCTTCTGCAGATGCGGCTTATAGAGCTCGGCGGATATTTTCACGCGCTGCGCTTCGCCGCCGGAGAGCGTCGTGGCGGACTGCCCCAGCTTCAGATAGCCGAGTCCCACCTCCTCAAGCGTCTTCAAGCGGTCGTAGATAGCCGGAATGTCGTTGAAGAACGCGAGCGCCTCCTCCACGGACATGTCGAGCACCTCGTATACGTTCTTCTTCTTGTATTTGACCTCGAGCGTTTCCTTCATAAAGCGCTTGCCGTTGCATACGTCGCAGGTGACATACACGGTCGGCAAGAACGCCATCTCCACCGCGATGGTGCCGTTGCCCTCGCACGCCTCGCAGCGGCCGCCGCCGCGCGACTGCGGCACATTGAAGGAGAACCTGCTGGACTTCCAGCCGCGCGCGCGCGCCTCGTTAGTCTCGGCGAACAGGTCGCGCACGAAGGTAAATGCGCCGGTGTAGGTTGCGGGGTTGCTTCTAGGCGTGCGGCCTATCGGCGATTGGTCGATGAGTATCGCTCGGCTCAAATTTTCCATGCCTTCGACGCTCGCGGCGTTGAACACCTTGCTGGTGCGGTAGCGCTTGTCGAAGCGCGCGCGCAGGTTCTCGTACAAGACCTCGTAGAGGAACGTCGATTTGCCCGAGCCCGAGACGCCGGTGACCGCCACGAGCCGCCCAAGCGGAATATCGACGGAAAGATTATGTATGTTGAACGCCTCGCCGCCTTTTATTTTTATCCACCCCTTCTCCTTGTCGCGGCGATAGTCCGGCACAGGCACCGCCTTCTCGCCGCGCAGATACGCGAGCGTTACCGAGCCGCTGTCGTTCTTCTTAGCGGTAAGCAATTTATCGAGGTCGCCGGCCACGACCACATGGCCGCCGTGCACGCCCGCGCCCGGGCCGATGTCCACGAGGTAGTCGCCGGAATAAATGGTGTCTTCGTCGTGCTCGACTACGATGATGGTGTTGCCCAGGTCGCGCAGGTTCACGAGGGTCTTTATAAGCCGCTCGTTATCGCGCTGGTGGAGGCCAATGGTCGGCTCATCGAGCACGTACAAAGCGCCTACGAGGCCGGAGCCCAGCTGTGAAGCCAAACGGATGCGCTGGGCTTCGCCGCCGGAGAGCGTATTGGCGCGGCGGTCGAGGGTCAGGTAGTCGAGCCCCACGTCGAGCATGAACTTCAGCCGCGCGCATATCTCCTTGATGACGGTTTTCGATATCTCCTGGTCTTTTTTGGAAAGGTTGAGCGCCATGAAGTACTCGTGCGCGTCCTGTATCGAGAGATCGGTTATCTCGACGATATTGAAGCGCCCTTCCTTGCGGCGAACAGACGCCTCCGGCATAGGCTCGCCCGCATCCTTCTGCTCCTTCTCTAAAAATACATTGAGCGCTTCGGGACGCAGGCGCGCGCCGTGGCAGACTTCGCACGGCTCCTCGCCCATGAAGTGCTTGGTGCCCAGCCCGTTGCAGGCCGGACACGCGCCGTACGGCGAGTTGAACGAGAACAGGCGCGGCTCCACTTCCGGGAACGAGAACCCGTCGTACGGGCACATGAATTTGGCCGAAATGAGCCGCTCCCCGTGCGCGTCCTCTATCTTCACCAGGCCGTCGCTTTCGGTGAGCGCGCGCTCCACCGCTTCAGAAAGGCGCTCGAGCGCCGCTTCGCGGCGCTTTGAATCTTTTTGCGCAAGCGCAAAGTCGGTCACCAGTATCTCGTCCACGAGCGCGTCGATGCTGTGCTTCTGGTATTTGGAAAGGATGACTTGTTCTCGCAGGTTCCGAACCGTGCCGTCAATCTTGGCCTTCTCAAACCCCTTGCCGAGGAGGTCGTATAAGAGCTGGTAGTACTCGCCCTTGCGACCTACCACAAGCGGCGAGAATATCTTCACCGTGTCCTCGTGGATGTCGACGCCCATCACCTTCCGGGTCTTTTTCGGCGCGGATTTGCCGACGCTGTCGACAATGCTCTGGATTATCTCTTCGTTCGAAAGCTTCTTAATCTCGCGGCCGCATACGAGGCAGTGCGGCTTCCCGACGCGCGCGAACAAAATACGCATATAGTCGTAGATCTCGGTGATAGTCGCCACTGTCGAGCGCGGATTGTTGGAGCGCGATTTCTGGTCGATGGAAATGGCCGGCGAGAGTCCGGTTATCTCCTCCACGTCGGGCTTCTGCATCTGGCGCAGGAATTGCCGCGCGTAAGCGGAGAGGGACTCAACATAGCGGCGCTGGCCTTCGGCAAAAATAGTATCGAATGCCAATGACGACTTCCCGGAACCGGAGAGGCCCGTGAAAATCACCATCTTATTGCGCGGAATGCTCAGCGAGACATTCTTGAGGTTGTGGGTCTTCGCCCCTTTGATCGTTATTTTGTCTTCCATAGTTTCAGCAAGGTTCGACCTTGATATTGAGCCGCCAATCGTACACAAGTTCGTCGTCCACGCATATATGCCCTTGGAGCGCTCCAAGGGGTACACATACACAAGTATTATAACCTAGCGAGTGAGAGAAATAAAGCTTGCGGCTGTCCCTATTATATGGACTAAAAAGGAAGCTTGCTTATTTTTTAGGACAGATATGGGACAGGTAGCGCGCAGCGCGTATTTCCGAGCGAGCGACGGTTATATGAGACGAGCAAAGCGAGTGCTCATATGCCACAAACAATGATGGTCCACCGCTCGCCTTGAAAAAGGGCGAATGGTGGACCATCTACTCACGATACCGTTTACTCATCACATTCGTTGTCATGGCGCCGTCGCGAAAAAAACGCTTCGGAGACACGGGAAGAAAAACTCCTACGAACAGCCGAACTGCGGTGTACCTCCGCAGCAGTGACCCGGCCTTCTACTCTCTATTATATACCTATTTAAAGTATTTGTCAAGCGCCCTATGGGCGCTTGCAGAAATAGTCCCGGGTTATGAAAAGAAAAAGGGTCCTGGCACTTGCGCGCCAGAACCCTTCTCGGATCAGAAACTTGGTCAGCCGACTTCGTTTTCACGACGTAAGCAGCGCTTGGGAGGAGGCTATCCGGACTGGCGTTCCTTTCGGTTCGCCTATCCTTCTGTGTAAACATGCCGACTCGCGCCTTCATGCCTCACTGCTAGCTCTTGAGAACGCTTCGGGTCTTCCGCGGGCTTGCGCCTGCTTCCAACTTAGCAGTTCCTGGCAAAGATTGCTCCCTGCCTTTTCCTCGGAATACCGGACCTTGCGGCCCTATATCCCTTTCGATCCTCAACCCCGGTTTCCATTTCCCAGTCGTCCGATTGCTCGGCACCGTAGAAACTTCAGCCCAGGAGTTAGATTGACCATTGTAAGCAAATGCCGCGGGCATGCAAGTACTCTTTATATTACACAATAAGTTCTAGATTTGGCAATATAAACGCCCTTATTTTTTCGCCTTTTTCGGCTTGCCTTCGCTTCCTTCCCCGCTTATGGCGTATATCTCGTCGCGGATAAGCGCCGCTGTCTCGAAGTCCAGGTTCTTCACCGCCTCGGCCATCTCGGCGCGCTTAGCCGTGATGAACTTGCGCGGATTCTTCTTGTATTCGTTCTGCTCTATCTCGAGCATCTCGTGCACCGCCTTGCCGTGCTCGCTTCTAAGCTCGTCGGTGATGTCCTTTATCTTCTTTATGATGGTCTGCGGGGTGATGCCGTGCTCGGTATTGTAGGCAACCTGTATCGCGCGGCGGCGGTTGGTCTCGTTTATGGCATTCGTGAGCTGCGGCGTCATTTCATCGGCATACAGGATGACCCGGCCGAAGATATTGCGCGCCGCGCGGCCGATGGTCTGGATAAGCGAGGTCTCCGAGCGCAGGAAGCCCGATTTGTCGGCGTCCAAGATAGCCACAAGCTCGACTTCCGGCAGGTCCAGCCCCTCGCGAAGCAGGTTCACGCCCACAAGCACGTCGTACATGCCGCGGCGGAGTTCAGTGAGCGTCGTGATGCGGTCGAGGGTCTCGACGTCGCTATGCAGATACGCCGCTTTTATTTTGCGGTCCTTCAAAAACTCCGCGAGGTCCTCGGCCATCTTCTTGGTGAGCGTCGTTACCATGATGCGGCCGCCGTGCTCGATGACCTTGTCGGCCTCCTCCAGGAAGTCCTCCACCTGGCCGCGGCGATCGGCGTCGCGGTCGCCCGTTACGGGGCGCACTATGATTTCCGGATCAACCAGCCCGGTCGGGCGGATTATCTGCTCCACAACATTTGCTCCGGAGTGCTCTTTTTCGTACGGGCCCGGGGTAGCGGACGTGTAGATGACCTGCCCGACGCGCTCCTCGAACTCCTCGAACTTCAGCGGCCGGTTGTCGATGGCGCTGGGCAGGCGGAAGCCGTACTCGACGAGATTCTCCTTGCGTGCGCGGTCGCCGGCGTACATGCCGCCTATCTGCGGCACGGTTACGTGGCTTTCGTCGATGATGGTGAGGAAGTCGGGCGTGCCGTCCTTCTTGTGCGGGAAGTATTCAAGAAGCGAGAACGGCGGCTGGCCGGGACTCCGGCCGTCGAAGTGGCGCGAGTAGTTCTCGATGCCGTTGCAATAGCCTATCTCGCGTATCATCGCGAGGTCGTGGTTGGTCCGGCGCTTGAGGCGCTCCGCCTCGAGCACCTTGCCCTTGCGCTCGAACTCGGCGAGCTGTTCCTTCAGCTCATGCTTGATGTCCTCGATAGCCCGCACGCGCTCATCCTCCGGCGTTACGTAATGCTTTGCGGGAAAAAGGAAGAGCGAAGTCTTCGGCGCCTCTTCCGCGCGGGTTATCGCGTCTATCACGCGCACGCGCGATATCGTTTCGCCCTCGAACTCGACGCGGTAGAGCACGCGCTCGCCGGTGGGCATTATCTCGATGGAGTTGCCGAGCGCGCGGAACGTGCCCGGCGTGATGTCGGCGGGCGTGCGGCTGAAGTACACAGAAATGAGCTCGCGGATAAGCTCCGCGCGGTTCACTTTGCGCCCCGGCGTTATCTCCAGGTGCACTTTGCGGTATTCCTCGGGGCTGCCGAGCGCGTAGATGCAGGAGACGGAGGCGACGATGATGACGTCCTTGCGCGAAAGAAGCGCCTGGGTCGAGGCGTGGCGCAGACGGTCGATCTCTTCATTTATCTGCGCCTCCTTTTCTATATAGGTGTCGCTGTGCGGGATGTACGCCTCCGGCTGGTAATAGTCGTAGTAGGACACGAAGTACTGCACCGACGCGTCGGGGAAGAACTCGCGATACTCCTGCGCCAGCTGGGCCGCGAGCGTCTTGTTGTGCGCGATAACGAGCGTCGGCTTGTCTATTTGCGCGATGACGTTCGCCGCGGTGAATGTCTTGCCGGAGCCTGTAACGCCAAGAAGCGTCTGGTGCCGCTCCCCCGCCTTGATACCCTTTACCAGCGCCTCGATAGCCTTGGGTTGGTCGCCGGCCGGAGCGTATTCGGATTTGAGCTTGAAATTGGCCATTTACAAGCATTTTAACATATTGCAGCGTATTTTTATATATTTTGCCGAAAAAAGAAAAAGGACCGCTCGCGGAGGGCGAGGCGGTCCGAAGGTGGTCGTCGCCCAGGGAGTCCGGAGGGAGGAAGTGCCGGACAAAGCGTCGACTTTTTCACTATACGTTCACTCGGTTCAGCGTCAACGGTGATAACCCCCTAAAAACGCATCGCGGAACTTATCGAAGCTCCCGTCAATAAGCGATTCGCGTATCCGCGCGGTGAGATTGGCCAGGAAATAGAGATTGTGCTCGCTCGCGAGCATGGGCCCCAGCATTTCGCCGCTGCGGAACAGGTGGTGGATATAGCTTTTAGTGAACGTTGTGCAGACCGGGCAGCCGCACTTGTCGTCTATCGGCGTGAAGTCCTCTTTGTACTGTGCGTTCGGGATCTGTATCTTGCCGCCTCTAGTATAGAGCCCGCCGGTGCGGCCCGTGCGCGTCGGGAGCACACAGTCGAAGGTGTCGATGCCCGCGGCAACGCCGATGAAGATATCCTCCGGCTCGCCGATGCCCAATAGGTACCGCGGCTTTTCCTTGGGGAGTTCCGCATTCACCTTGTCGAGGATGCCGAGCAGGTCGTGCTTGCTGAAGGAGCCGCCGATGCCGATGCCGTCGAAATCCATCGACGCTATCTCGCGGGCGCTCTCGATGCGCAGGTCCGCGTAGCGGCCGCCCTGGACGATGCCGTAGATGCCCTGCGCGGCGTTCTTGGCGACATTGCCCCGGTGCGCGGCGAGACTCCGGCGGGCCCAGCGGTGCGTGCGGTCCATCGCTTCCTTCTGGTAGTCCCAATCGGCGCTCGGCGCCGTGCATTCGTCGAACGCGTAGATGATATCGGCGCCGAGCGCGTGCTGTATCTCGATAGAGCGCTCCGGCGTGAAGCGGTGGAGAGAGCCGTCCAAATGCGAGGTAAAGGACACGCCGTCCTCATCGATGACCGCGAGCTTGCCGTGGGAGGTCGCGAGCTCCTCGTCGAACACCGCAACGCCCTCTTCCGGCGAGGCCTGCTCCGGAAGGAACTTCGAGAGCTTCTTGCCGAATCCGACGCCCAGGGAAAACACCTGGAAGCCGCCCGAATCGGTCATACTCGGGCCATTCCACTGCATAAACTTGTTCACGCCGCCGGCCTTCTCCACCGTTTTCTCCCCCGGGTTTAGGTATAGATGGTATGTGTTGGCGATAACGCCCTGCACGCCCAGTTCCCGGAAGCTCTGCGAGGATATGCCTTTGACCGTCGCCTTGGTCGCCACGGCAATAAAGGCGGGGGTCTTCAATTCCCCGTGCGCGGTCTTCAAAATCCCGGCCCTCGCAAGGGAGCCGGGAAGTTCTTTCTCGATAGTGAAGGAAATAGGGCGCACGGGAAGCAGTCTACTGTCCCTGCGGCGTTATGCCAACAAGCTGGACCTCGAATATGAGCGTCGCGTTAGGCGGAATGGGGCCCCTGCCCTGCGAGCCGTAGGCGAGCGAAGCCGGAATGATAAGGAGGCGCTTGCCGCCCACCTTCATGCCGGCAAGCCCCTGGTCCCAGCCCGGAATGACTTCGCCGGCGCCAAGCACGAACGGGTACGGGCCGCGGCCGACCGACGTGTCGAATACCGTACCGTCTTCGAGCTTGCCCGTGTAATTGACCGAAAGCGTATCGCCCACGCGCGCCTCCGCGCCCGTGCCGACAACCTCGTCCTGCGCGATAAGCTGGGTCGGCTGTCCCCCGCTCATCTGATCTACCGAGCCGGATAGGATGTCGCCGCCCAGCGGATTGCCGAACAGGATGAAGAATACGAGGACGACGGCCAGCGCGACCGTGACCGCGATGCCCCGGATAAGTGTTTGTGTTGTCATACGTATACGGTACTCCCCCGCAGGGGCCCAAGCAACTCCTGTTATCCCCGCGCATTATGTATTACTATCCAAGCATGAATATTCCTCACGTATTGCAGGAAAACGATTACTTTTGCGGTCCGGCCATTATCGCCATGACGCTCGGCGCGTTTGGACGCACGATAACACAGCAAGAAGCGGCCGTCCTTGCCCAGACAAACGAAGAGGTCGGAACGCCTATAGAAGGATTAGTCGGCGCATTAAAAGGACTGGGACTGTCAGTGGACGCGGCTGAAAAACGGACTATCGACGACTTAGCGGCTGCGGTATCGGAAGAAAAAGTCTGCGTCGTATGCTATACGGAGCCCGTGCTTGAGTGGGGTCACTACGCTATCGTTGAAAAGATAGAGAAGGGGGCAATAACGCTTATCGATCCCGATTCTCGGACCGGCACGACTTCCTTAGTGCTCGAAGAATTTGAGCGACGCTGGAAAGATCCGCTTTTTACGAAGTCCGAGCGCTGGGCCGCTTTTGTATCGGCCAAGTAGACGCTGATTACTGCTGGGTGCTGGCGGCTACCGAATCTATGAAACCGCCGCTGTGCGGCATCGCCCCGAACACCGCCGCCGATTGATAGTTCGCGTGTTCCGAGTAGGGCGTCTTTACGTTAAGCGCGAGGAAGGAAATGGCGACCACGGCCACTACCGCGCCGCCCACCAGCATGTCGGTCGCCTGCACCTGTATGTGGACGAAGAAAGCGAGCGCAAGCGCGATTATGAGAAGCGTTGCCGTGCCCCCGAGCACCCACAAGATAGCGCCGCCCGGCTGCACGTCGCCGCGCACCAGCTCGCGGGCGAACGAGCTCCAGGGAGTCTGGCTGTGCTGAGACGCCGCTTCAACAGGCGCGGATGCGGTGACGGGCTCGGGAGCGGTAGCAGCTTGGGGCTGCTCCTCGACGGGCGGCGTGCCTTCAGCGGCCGCCTCTTGCGTTTCCGCGCCCTGCACGTCGGCGGAGGCGGCCGCGCCCGCCGGAGCCGAAGCGGGCGAAGCTGCTTCTTCCGGAGCCGCAGGCGCGGAAGCTACTGCCAGACGCTGTTCAGGAGCGGCTGCAAGTCCGGTCGATAACGGCGTACCGAAATACTGCACCACGAAGGTCGCCGGCTGACCCTGGAAGGTGCCCTGTGCCACGCCGACGCCAATTTCCTGATACACCGGCTTCACGATGTTGGCGCGATGCGTGGGCGACGCCATCCATGCGTTCACCACGTCGGTCGAGTCGGAGAAGCGCACGGCAAGGTTCTCGCCGGCGGAGTTGTAGCCGTAGCCTGCGCCCGTTATCCAGGCCCACGGCTCCTTGCCGTCCGGCCCCACGTGCGAAAAATATCCCTTCGCCGCCATGTCGTCGGCCTTGGCCTGCGCGGCGGCGTCCAAAAGCGCGTTCTCGCTGAGCCGGCCGACATTATTGTCCACGCGCTCGGTATTGGTAAGCGCGATGACCTCGCCCGGAAGCACCGAAGCAAGGAAATTGAAGGCGTATTGGCGCGCTACGAGGTCGAATACGAACACGCCTTCCGCGGTGAGTATGACGGCCAGGAAAAAGACGAGGAACGGCCGGCGCAGCACGTGCGGACGGTAGACATTGCGCGCGGAGGGAATGAAGTGGTCCTTAACCTTCCTGAAAAAATCCTTCACGGGCTTCATAGGCTGTGTAGTACAATACTATCATGCGAATCACGGCGTGGGCGCTTCTCCTGTTGGCAATGCTCCCTCTCCCCGCCTCGGCTGCGGGTTTTGCAAAGGAATCCCTGTTCCTGTCAAAGACCCCTGTTACGGAAGGCGAAACCGTGCTTATCCACGCCGTCGTGGCGAACGAGGGCGCCGACAAATTCACGGGAAGCGTCAAATTCGCGGACGAGGGCGTCACTATCGGCTCGGTCGCCGTGACCATTTCCCCCGGGGGCGCCGCGGCGACTTCTATTTCCTGGAAGCCGGGTCCCGGCTCTCATCCGGTCACCGCGGAGCTTACCGATCCCGCCGGCGCGGTCGTAGAAAAGGAATCCGCGACGTTCAAGGTTGACGCAAAGCCGAAGCCGGCGTCATCGAATACGCGCTCTTCCGCCGCGGCTGTCGAATCGTCCCAGGATATTCAGGACGGGATAGAAAAATATTCCCCCGCGGCGGCCAATGCCGCCGCGCCGGTCTTCAACGCAATAGATTCCGCGCGCTCCAAAGCGGCGGATGCGCTGGACAGCGGCATCGAGTGGGCAAAAGATACGACAGGCGGCAAGAAGCCCGGCGAAGTGCTCGGCGCCTCTACCGCCGACCCGAGCCCAAGCGGCATCATGGGCACGCTCTGGTTCTTTCTGGCGACGATAAGCCTATATCTCTTCACTATCTTGCGGTTCCTCGTCGGAAGCGCGGGCATCTTCTACCCGCTCCTTGCGATACTGTTTTTCTTCGTCCTGTGGCGCACGTATAAGCGCTTCCGCAGGCCGAGCTACGCGTACTAAAAATTATCTCACCAAGAAGGTCGCGCGGGCGGTGACCATCACTTCCTTGTCGATGGTCGAGGTGTCGTACGAGCCGTAATCCTCCACGTTGGTCGCGTTCGGAGCCAATACCTGAACCACGCCGCTTGATGCGCTCTTGAGCCGGCCGACGCCTGCACCCGCGGTCCCTGCTATCGATTGCGCGCGGGCCTTCGCGTCGGCTATCGCCTGGCCCAGAAGCTGTATGCGAAGATCGGGCAGGGTGCTTACGAAATACTGCGGCTGCTGCGGCATTATGGAAACGCCCTTGGCAACGAGCGCGGTTATGTTCTGCGAAAGGCCCTGTATCTTTTCAACATCGCCGGACTGTATCGTGATGTCCTCGTGCACGTTGTAGTGCTTGGGGCCGCCGTTCTGGTTATAGCTCCAGTCCTGGTCGGCAACGACGGTCGTAACGGTAATGCTTTCCGCCGGAATCCCCGCCTGCGCGAAGTACGCCTTGACCGCGTCGGCATCGCGGCCAACCTGCCCGTACGCGGCGGAAACGCCCTCCTCAGACACGCTGCGGAACACCTGCACGGTCCACTTGGCGCTGTCGGCCTTCACGTCCTGCTTGGCGGAGCCGGTCACGGAGAGCGTGTTATCCAGGCCGCGTATCGCATACAGAGTGTAGGAAACCGCAACGGCGCTCAGGAAAAGCCCGATGCCCAGCAGTATCGCCGGAAGCACGAACGGCTTGTCGAGAAATTTCTGTCCCTGGATGTCGGTCATATATCTTTTCTTTATTGTACGCGAGTGCTCCGGAAATGCCACACCGCGGTTCCGAACAGCGCCAGGGTCGTTACCGCTGAGATGGCGCAGTACATGCAGTACTCGCCGATGAGCATGCCCTGAATGTAGAACTCGAACACGAGCGAGAGCCCCAAGCCGACGAGGGTATAGCCGAGCGTCGCCAGGCTCAGCGTCCGCGAGCGCGGCTCCATTGCAAGAAGAACGGCAAGCGCCAGCATGTATATATAGAAGACGAGGCCGATATACGCCAAGGGTACGCCGAAGAACTTCGAGTAAGCGCTGGTGAGCACGGCCTCGCAGCCGCCGATGGCGCACCCGGGCACGGCGTTCATAAACGCGAAGTACGAAAGGTAGAGGGTGTCCGCCAAGCCGATGAATGTCGCGGCGATAAGATAGAACGGGGCAAGGAGGGGCTTTTCCATCAGATAAATGTAACGCTCTTTATGATTTGCTCAAAGTCTTTGACCATGGAATCCGCGGGCGTAAGCCATGCGACGCTGAAGACATATATCCTCCCGTTATGGATCAGCGCCGTCGCATCGCTGTCGTACAGGCCGATAAGGCGGTACTTGAGCGCCGGCTCCCCCGCCAGGATTGTCGATGCGGGCTCCTGGTCCGTCGCGCTGCTATTGGCTTCTATCGCCTGCTTGACCCATTCGTCAAGCGAAAGGTTGTCGGGATTTTGGACGGCGGCGATAGCGATGGTCGGCGGACCCTCGGATACTTCCCTGGCGCGGGCGGCGGCGAGCGCCTCTTTATCGCCCAGCGTCAGCACATATCCGCCGGCGGTGACGTCTTCCGACAATTCGTATCGCGCGGGATAGGCGAACGCTATGCCGAGGTCCTGCGAAATGTATGGAACGAGTTTAGAGCCCGGCGCGGAACCGTTCGCACCCTGCGGGCCATGCAGGACAGCATACGCCGCGGCGATAAGAACGAGTGCCGCAAGCGTTCCTATCAGAATAAGTATCTTCCGCTCCATATCCGTATGGTATCACGTCCGCCTAAAACCCCATTTCGCTTTCGCGCTCCCGCACTTCGCGCTCGTCCATGCCGAAGTGATGCGCGACCTCATGCCAGATGGTCTCGCGTATGACCTTGCGCACGCTCTCCTCTTCGGAGAGGTTCAGTCGCTGTGCAAGCTCCTGCGCCTCCATTTCGATAGGCAAACGGTACAGGGTGATGGTATCCGGCAAGGTTCCTCCGACGCCGTACCAATCGCCGCGGCTGGTATGCGGAATGCCGCGGTAATGCCCGAGCAGTGTCTCGTGCGGGCCAAGGCCCTCTTCCCGCCGGAGATCGGCCGACGGCTGTTCCTCCACAAGAAACGCGACGTTCTCTATCTGCGCGCGAAACTTTTCCGGCACCGCTCCCGGAAATTCTTCTGCAACGAGTATTTCGAACTCTTGCGCGGTCACTTGAGCAGATTCTTGAACTTCTCCTGCACCTTCTCTACCTTCGGCTCGATTATCACCTGGCAGTAGCCGGCGTCCTTGTGGTTCTCGTAGTATTTCTGATGATAGTCCTCGGCCTTGTAGAAAGTCTTCAGCGGCGCCACGGTCGTGACGATGGGCTTCGTGTATTTCCCCGCTATCATTTTTATATAGTGCTCGGCTTTTTCCTTCTGCCGGTCGGTGGTGTAGAAAATGGCCGAATGATACTGCGGCCCCACGTCGTTCCCCTGCCGGTTCGCGGTGGTCGGATCGTGCGTCTCGAAAAACACCTGGAGAATTTCCTCGAACGCTATTTGGTCGAGGTCGTAGTCTATTTTTATGACCTCGATATGCCCGGTTTCCCCGGTCGAGACTTGCTCATAGGTAGGATTATCCACGTGCCCGCCCGCGTAGCCGGGCTCGACGCCCGACACGCCCTTCAACATGTTAAACACCGCTTCTGTGCACCAGAAGCAGCCGCCGCCGAGCACGATAGTTTCCTTTTGCATGTATACATCATAGCAAAAACCCGCCTGACGCGGGCTTGTGCCATTCTGGACTTACGAAGTCCAGAATTTAGGCGATGGGGTTCTCGCCGCGAATGAGGCGGATGAGCACCGCGATGATGGCCACCACCAAAAGGATATGGATGAAGCCGCCCAGCGTGTAGGACGTCACGAGTCCGAGAAGCCACAAAATAACCAGAAGCGCTGCGACAGTTACCAACATAAGTTAGGTATAGATATTTAATGAATAAGGGTCTAAAAAACCGCCTGCATTACACACAGTAAGGGGCGGCACATGAAGCGTACATTAAGAGGCGCTTATTTTGCTTCCCCCGCCTTGCGGGTGCATACCATGCACATGGTCTGGCCCGGGCGGGTCTTGATGTAGCGTGCGCCGCATTCGCACACCAGGGTCGTGGTGCGGCGGGGAGCTGCGGTCCAATGACCCCAGGTGTTCGCTTTCTTTTTTTCCACTTCTTTCTCTTTCATAAAATTTCGTGCCATCCCCTACTTGCCGT
The DNA here is from genome assembly GCA_035546615.1 of Minisyncoccota bacterium. Taxonomy (GTDB): domain Bacteria; phylum Patescibacteriota; class Minisyncoccia; order Phycocordibacterales; family SBAW01; genus GWA1-54-10. Next base: position 88,070 of record DASZWM010000002.1, on the reverse strand, counting down.
CGATAAAGGTAAGCGCCTGACCCTTCTTCCCTGCCCGGCCGGTGCGGCCGATGCGGTGGATGTAATCCTCATGCGACGCAGGAAGGTCATAGTTGATGACGTGCGAGACGCCGTTGATGTCCAGGCCGCGCGCGGCGACGTCGGTCGCAACGAGCACCTGCACATGGTCGCGCTTGAAGAGCTCGAGCGCTTTCTGGCGCTTGCCCTGCGTCTTGTTGCCGTGAATGGACTCCGCGCGGAAGCCGCGCTCCACAAGCGTTTTAGAGAGGCGCTCGACGCCGTGCTTGGTGCGGCCGAAGATAAGCACCTTGTTGAACTCAGGCTTTACGAGCATGTCGTGGAGGACGTCGAGCTTGTTGGTGCCGGGTGCCACGCGCACGACATCCTGGTCGATGGTCGAGGAGGTGTCGCGGGTCTTAACCGAGACGCGCACCGGCGTGCGGAGGAACTCGCCGATGAGCTTCTCTATTTCCGGGGAAAGCGTCGCGGAAAAGAAAAGGGTATGGCGCGGGGAAGGCAAAAGCGAAAGGATGCGGCGCATATCGGCGATAAAGCCCATGTCGAGCATGCGGTCGGCTTCGTCGAGGACCGCCGTCTGGAAGTTGGAGAGGATAAGCGCTTTGCGCTCGAGCAGGTCCTTGAGGCGCCCCGGCGTGCCGATAACGAATTGCGGCTTCTTACGGAGATCCGCCATCTGCGGGCCGATGCCCGCGCCGCCTACGCCTACTGCCGAGAATATCTGGAGTCCCGGCGTGAACTCCTTGAGCTCCGCTGCTATCTGCTGGGCGAGCTCGCGCGTGGGCACCATAACAAGCACGCGCTCACTGCGTTGAGTAATAGCTTTATGGATGAGCGGTATGAGAAATGCCGCGGTCTTGCCCGTTCCGGTATTGGCGATGCCGACGACGTCTTCCCCGCGCAGGATGTGCGGAATAGAGCGGTCCTGTATTGGCGTCGGCTCGACATAGCCTTTCTTTACGATATTTGCCTTGAGGCGCTCATCAAGCGCGAAATCGGCGAACTTGTGCTCGGGCACGAAGCGCTCCACTTCCTCGGTAATGACCGCCTTGTTGATATAGCGCGATACGTCGATATGGTTCGTGCGCGGAGCCGGGCGGGCAAAGCGCCTAGAAGGGCCGCCGCTGTGAAAGGGCTTCCTGGTACCGAATTGAGGCCGGCCGCCGGAGCGGTTAGTAGGGCGGCGAGATGAAGAATTGCCTTGATACATAACGACTAAAAGAGATTCAGTCGCTTATGATTATATATAATAGAACGGATATTGTCAATCTGCCCTGCCCCATTCACTTGAAAATCCAGGAGGATGTGTTTAAGTGTATTTGGATTTTGTTTTCGCGCCTTGGGGCGCCTAAGAGGCAAAAGGAGTATAGGGATGGATGCTCAAACCCCCGTGGGGGAAGGCACGAACGCGGCAAAGCAGTGGTCGCGCGTGCAGGAACGCCTGAAAAAGGATCTGGGCGAGGATGCCTTCAGTGCCTTCTTCCGGCGAATGGAACTTGAAGGAATAACGCAGGCAACCGTCAGTGTCAGCGTCCCCGTAGCGGGCCTGCGCAGACAGATACTCGACATCTATCGCGCGCGCCTGCTTGCCGCCTGGCAGGCAGAGCGCAACGGCGTGACGGAGGTGCTGGTTGCGGTGCGCAGCATCGCGACGCAAAAGGGCCGCATCTATCAAGCGGCCACGGCTGCGCAAGAAGCCGCCAAAAAGGCCGCTGCGACAAAAAACCCCAAGACCGAGGCGAAGGCTAAGCCGCCGCCCCGGGAGGATACTCCTGAAGACGCATCTTCTGAAAAGCCGGCTGCACAGCCGCTCTCAGCAGCGCCTGTCGTTCTCGAGAGCTTCGACGGGATTGAGGCGGTACTCGAGAGCCAGAAAAACACGGAGGACGAGGAAGACCTCATCACGCTGATAAAGGAAACTGTTGCCCTGCACTATGACGTAACGGTTTCCGATCTTGAATCCGATATCAAGGTCGGCAGATACCGGCTCGCGCGTCACGTCGCGATTTTTTTGGTGAGGTCCATGACCGGCATGATCTATGCGAAGATGTCCTCCTACTTCGGGGACCGGGATTCAAAGACCATTCTCCATAGCGTGAACGTGGTGAAGCTGCGCCGGTCGAACGATCCGGCATTCGACGCGGAAATAGCGAACATGGAGGCCAACATACGGCAGAAGAGGGCCGTGGTCAGGTAGCGTTGGGGGCGGCGCTTGCGCGCCGCCCTTTTACTTTTGATAGGGGCCCTGCAAAAGGCAGCCTGTGTAAGGCTGCCTTTTGCCGCACAGCGGATGTCCAGCATCCCTGTGCGCTAGTGTACGCTATCTGTCGCTATCGCTGCCGCTTGAGCGCCCCCCGCGCGAACTGCCCCCTTGATGCGAGTTGCTGCCCGATGAAGAGCTGCGGCTGCTCGTGCTGGAACTCCTATCATTGTTTGCCATACGAATTCCTGCTCTTACGACCAATAATCTCGACCTCGCTCCAAGCATACGCGAGCATGCATGTAGGCTCGGTTAAGACGGGCGTATTATTTGCCGCCCTTTTTCGGCTTCTTCTTGTCCTTGCGATACGCGTTGTTCCCTTTTCCCATATGTAAAACTTACTTGGTACTACCCGATTATAGCATCTCTTCTTTGGTTATCTTTTCGATGAGCGGCCCTCGTGTGCATCGAAACAGGAATTCTTCGCCGATCTCGATATCATGCGTGGTATGGTGCGGGCGCTCTACCCTTACTACCTTTTCGACCGCCTCGAGCTTTTTCACCATGTCGTCATACGAATAAGCCGTCGCATACGCTTCTATATGGTCGAAGCCGTCCCTTTGAGGCCCGTCGGGTTTCTGATCGGACAATTCGAGGAATTCTATGGTGCCCAGCGAGGTCTCGATACCCTTTTTCATACGGATATACGCTATCCGCCTCCCGGAAATTATCGATTGGAAGACGTACCGGCTCCCCTGCTCGAAAAGCGCGCGAATATGCTCGAAAGATTCCGCAGAGCCGCATTTGTAGCAGATATGGTCCGCCTTCACTTCCCCGACGAGGGCGTGCTTAGCGGCGAATGCGTCAAAGATCCCCGCATATTTCTTTGACTGCTCATAAAAATCGTCGAGCGTGCGAATCCGTAGCGTCATGGAATGAGTATATCAAGCAAAAGCGTGTTGATTATCGCTCCTATTTATGGTATTCTTAAGGCGTGAAGATGACTCCTAAGCCTACCCCGGTGAGCGAAGTGCAGATATCCATCGGCGAGTTCCTGCGGTCGTACAATAAGAACATTCCGGAGGGCTTTCCCCACGCCTCCGAATCGCTCCTGAAGAAATTCAAGGAAGAGCATGCTTCGTTTTTCAAGCACGGCGAGTCCTGGTCGCTCGACGAGCACCGCAAAAAAATAATGGATTGGCTTCCGCTCCATAACAGCGAAATGGCGTAGGCTGCGGCTTTTTTATAAGAACGCCAGCGCCGCGCGCGTGACCGGGCCTACGTATCCTGCCGCAGGCCGTATGGCGTTTTCTGTCTGGAATTTTATAACCGCCGCTTTCGTAGCCGGGCCAAAATATGTTGTTTCATTGCCGAGCGAGCCGGAACCGGTTATTGCCACCGGATAGCCGTTCGCATTCAGCACTATCTGGAGCGCGCGCACATCCTCGCCGGTCATTCCCAGTTCAAGGTCGCGTACGGCACCGGAGGAAGCCGTGCCTGCAGCAGGAATTTGTGTCGGCGAAGCAACCGGCGTTGTAACAACCGCGGAACCCTTATTAGGATGCTTTTCTACATACGAACGCGTCTCCGGCCCGTAGTAGCCGCTTGCCGGCTTAATAGCCAAACCGATCTGAAGCTCTATGAGCGCCGCTTTTGTCAGGGGGCCGAAGGTGCCTGTGGCGCCCGCCTTGGCAAGGCTCGCGGCGGCCGGGCCGCTTGCCGCCTGTATCAGATATGTCTGCAGCGCTATGACCGCCGCGCCGGATGAGCCGAGATCAAGGTCGCCGGACGGCAGCGCCGAGCCGGCGCTTGCGGCGCGAGGAGCGTTAACCGGCACCGTAGCAAGCGCCTTCACCATGGAATCCGGGAGTTCGATGTCCGCGGCCAGGGCGGCATTGAACGTGGCGCGAAAATTGGTTACGAGGAATTCCGCCAGCTCGTCCTCGTCGTCTGTCTGCTTTAGGATGTCTTCCAAATACGATATCTTCTGCTTGAGCGAAAATTCCTCGGTCAGGCGCGGGAACGGGTCGGTAGGCTTGTTTGACTTGTCGTGTATCTCGAAATGCAGGTGCGCCGGCCCGCCCGCGGCGTTGCCGGTGTCTCCCAAGTAGCCGATAAGCGAGCCCCGCTCCAGCACGTCGCCGGCCGATACGCCTTCGCCGAAGCGGTCCAGGTGCATATACACGAATACTTCCCCGCCGGGGTTGGCGGTGTATACCGCATTGCCTTCGCTCGCTCCCGTAACCGCGCGCAGCACGACCGCCTCGGTCGGCGAGACGACGGGCGTGCCTTTGACCCCTAGAATGTCTTCGCCCTCGTGGGTGCGGCCCCCGCTGCGCGGGTCGCCGAAGTTCGGCGATATGTCATTCAGCGTCACGCCGAAGAGAACGGGCATCGTAACGTCTTCGTCGGCATCGTCGTCAAGCGCGTCTATTTTTTTCTGCAGGTCGCTCGATTGCCGGCGGTAGCTGTTTATGCGCTGCTGGCGCTCGGCGGAGGATTCGCTGGAGCCGTCGGCCGTATAGAACCCCCCGTATGTCCGGGTTGCGGCATGGGCAGGCGTGTACAAAAAACCGAACGGCAGGATAATGGCCAAGCATAGCGCAAATCCAACTGCGCCCTTATACAGGTATGTAATCACGTATATACAGGGTAGCACGCATCGATGAAGGAATACTGAAGGGGTGCACGAAAAACACCGGCGCGTGGCCGGTGTTTTTCGCTTAGGCGGTCGTCGTGTCCGCCTGAGGAGGGGTCGTAGTCGCCGGCTGTTCCATCGGAGGAATCTCGACCGGTGCTGCGGGCTTCGTTGTTTCGTCTGTCATAAAGTCAATATCGATTAGCGAACGGCTGGTAAGAAGCGACCAGATAAGCAGTCTACCACAGTTCGTCCTGAAAAGGATGAAGGCTCTTAAATCGGGCCTAGAGGCTATTCGAGTCCTTCCTCCTTAAGCGCCGTCTTGACCGCAGGGCGCGAGCCGATGCGCTCGTAGTATTCCTTGATATTCGGATACTTGCCCAGATCAATGCCGGCCTTCGGGTGCCAGCGCAGGATGGTGTAGCAATACGCGTCCGCAATGCTGAACGCTCCGCCCACCAGATAATCGTTTCCCTCAAGCGCGCCGTTTATCCAGTCAAAGCGCTTGAGCAGCCGGTCCAGCGCTATCTTTTTCTCTTCCTCCGGCAGATTGGAGCGGAAGAACGGGCTGAAGCCCTTATGCACTTCCGAGCTGATGAACGTGAGCCAGCTGAGCGCTTTGTAATAGTCCCCGCTCTGATGCTTGGGCATTAGGCCGGCGCCGGGCGCCTGGTCCGCCAAGTATTGGACGATAGCCACGCCCTCGGTCAGAATGTCTCCGGAATCAAGCTTGAGGGCCGGCACGTAGCCGCGCGGATTCACGTCGTAGAAGTTCTCGTCGTGCTCCTGCGTGCGGCGGCCGTCGGCGGAGAAGACGACCTTTTCGATCTCGACGTCGAGCCCCGCTTCGCGCGCGACGATATGCGGGGACAGCGCGCACGAACCGGGAGAATAATAGAGTCGCATAGGATGACTGAAAGTTAGTGATATGCGTACAGTATACCAGCCGATACTTTACTAAGTAAAGTACTCTACCGCGCGGACGCATAGAGCGCGATGAGCGCCTTGATGCCCGCGAGGTTCTTGTCCCACTCCACCGCGGTGTGGCTTGAGAGCTCCACTGTTATAGCCGGGATGTTCTGCGAGGCGAGCCAGCCTTCCGAGTCGCCGGTTATCGGATACGCGTCGAACGACGCGACCGCGGGATAGCCGGCGGCCTTCGCGTATGCGTTCATCGCATCCATTGTGCCCGGCAGGACGCCCGCATCGCACTCGGAAGCGTACACGCTTCCGGCCGCGCTGTGCCAGAACACCGCCGCCGCAGGGCGATACCTGGCGACGAAGCCGCGGAGCGCCTGCGCTTCCGGCTCGGAGAATGCCGCGGTGCCCGCGCTTACGGTCTTGTTCTGCCACATGCTCGTCGGTGCCCAATGGCAATCGAAGTTGCGGTTGAGGTCCACGTTGTGGGCGTTGAAGCGCGCCGCCGCCAGCGCCGAAGCGCTCGTCGTCGCGTCGGCTGCAGTGAATCGGCCTTCCTTGCCTACCGCTTCGTACACCGCATCGGGATTGATGGATGGAACGACCGTTATAGAGAGATTTGAGGGAACGGCCGCGGGATTTGCATCAAGGTAATCCATGAACTGGTATGCCAGGAGCACGCTGTTCCACTCGTAGCCGCCGTGCATGCCGCCAACGAATAGGAGCTTTGTCGCGCCCTTGCCGTAGGTGTAGGCAGTGATGCTGCGGCCTTCCACCGAAGAACCGATGACTTCGGCTACAGGACCGGGCTTCTCAACCGGCGCCTGAGCGGCCGGAACGGGAGCTTTTTTATTTAGCGCCATCCATGCGGCGATCCCCCCGCCCAAGACGGCGAGGGCGATTACCGCGATAAGAATGCGCTTAGCGAGAGGCGGCATTACTCGGCGTAGGCGTTGAGGACCGCCGCGATGCCCTTCCAGTTCTTAGTCCACTCGGTGTCGGTGTGGTTGGTGAGCAATACGCTGATGGCCGGGATCTGGTTCTTGGCGAGCCAGTTGACCATGTCGCCGGTTATCTCGTAGAAGTCGAAGGTCTGGTGCGCCGGATAGCCGGAGGCGTCGGCGAATGTCTTTGTGAGCGCGGCCGTGGCGGCGGAAACGCCGTTGTGGCAGCTCGAGGCATATACGCCGCCCGCCGAAGAGTACCAGACTATGACGGCCGCCGGATCATGCGACTCGACGTATGCCTTGATGGCCTGCGATTCCGGCTCGGAGAAGGCGGAAGTGCCGCCGCTGACCTTCGTATTCTGCCACGTGCCCTCCGCCTGCCAGTCGCAGTCGAAGTTGCGGTTAAGATCCACGGTGTTGGCGTTAAAGCGGCCCGGCACGGTCGCGGCCGAGGAGACGGTAACGTCCGCCGCGGTAAACGGCCCTGCGGTGCCGACTACCTTCTTAAGGCCGTCCGGATTGACCACGGGGATGACGGTAACGGTTTCGTTCTTTGCAATCGCGTCCGGATGCGCTTCGAGATAATCCATGAGCTGGTACGCGACGAGCGAGGTGTTCCACTCGTAGCCGCCGTGTATGCCCCCGACGAAGAGGATGCGGGTATCGCCGGTGCCGTAGTTGTACGCGGTGATGTCGTTGCCTCCGGCCGACTTGCCGATGACCACCGACGCTCCCTCCGCGGTCGTGGTCGCTTGCGTAGTGTCCGGCGTAGTGCCGGTCGTATCAGGCGGAGTTACGTTTGCGGTGTTGGAGGATTGCTGCATCCAAAAGTAGACCCCGGCGCCGAGAATAATGACGAGGATAATGACAATAACTGCAATGAGTGATTTTTTCATGGAAAATTATTACGGCTAATCGGGTGCCCCTCTAACCTATCTATTAAAGCACAGGCGGGGTACGGGCAATAGTGCCCGAATAAGCCTGTATCTAAGCCGTTTATTAGGAACGGTCCTTGCGGAGAATGAGGAAAGCGCCGAGCGCGATAAGCCAGAGTATCCACAGCATGCTGCCCAAAAGGCCGGCTATATCAAGTACCGGGAACGCCGGAACGACCGTATGGAAGAGCTCACCCTGGGCCAGCAAGTACACCGCCGACGCCGCGAATCCGAGCCATGCCACCGCCCGGCTCAGAAGCCTCTCCCGGAAGATAACGATGCTGAACAGGAGCATCGAGATGATGCTGAAGAGCTGGCCGACGTATTCGCCCAGGAGCACGCCGCCGAACTGGTTCACCGTCTGGAACGCGACGACCGAAGCCTCTTTGAGCGCGTCCGACGAGCCTGCCGCGGCGTACTCTCGCGCCAGCATCGGAACGACGAACACCCACCTAAGCAGGCCGATAAGCTGGGCTGTGAGCGCGATAACCCCGAAGGTCGTCGCGAGGCCGACCAGCGCCTTCGACGCGTCGTTCCACAGCCGGCCGAGCAGGATCGTAGCGAACAAGAGCGGCAGGCCCGAGAGCGCGAAGAAAAGCCAGGTGTATATAAGAGTATCGCCTCCCGCCGCGAACTGCGTCAGCACCGTCCCCGCCGGCTCGCGCAGGATATCCGGATAATTGAAATTGGAGATAAGGAGCGCGTACGGAATATTCACCGCCACGGCCCCAGCGACGAACAGCAGGCCTATTAGTTTTTTCATACCCTTAGCGTACCACTATAAATTAAAGAGCTTGAAGAACAGCACCGGGTCTATGGAGATTCCGTTAATTCGGATGGTGAGATGAAGGTGCGGCTGGTCGGCATAGCCGGTATGGCCGCTCAAGCCCATTATCTGCCCCGGGAGCACCAGCTGGCCCGCGACGACATTTATTTTTGAGAGATGCATGTAAAAGGACATCAGCCCGAGCCCGTGGTCGACCACTATCGTCTTTCCGTAGTCGCGATACTCGTGCACAACGCGCACTACCCCGCGGTTTATCGCCGCAACGGGCGTGCCTTCCGCCGCGCGAAGGTCGGTGCCCTTATGGGCGATCGAATACGCGCCGGTTTCCCGCGAGTAGCCGTACGGGTCGGTCACGGTAATACTTTTAAGCGGCCACTGGAAGTTCTGCGACCAGAACGCCTTCGTGCCGGTCCAAATGTTCGCAAGGCTCGCATTCTCGCTCGCAAGCGTGGATACCAGCGTCGCCTGGCTCGCCGCCGTATTTCCGCCGAGCTTTTCCGGAATGCCCAGCGGGGCTTTTACCTGCGGCCGCTCTATGACCGTAATAATCTTTTCGAGCTTCTTGCCCGTGGCCAGAAGCGCCGAGACAGCATACGGCCCCGGCTTCTGATGCAGGTCGACAGCCAAAAGCGCATGGACCTTGCCCGCGTATAAGAAGGTGCCCGGCTTGCCGCCGTTATACGAAATGCTTTGTATGGAAGATGTGGCGGTGACGCCCTCAAACGTCACGAGCACCGGCTCGCCCTGAAGCGGAGTGCTTGAAGAAACGAGTATTGAAGGAGCCGTAACTGCGGCGGCAAAAGAGGCCTGAGGAAAAAAGGCGAAGAAGGCCGCGGCGCATATTCCTATATAAAGAAGATGCTTCACCTATCCATTGTATCAGAGAGGCTCTTTCTCCCCGACATGGTCCCCTGCCACGAAGCCGGTGGACCAGCACAGCTGGAGGCTGTAGCCGCCTGAAGGCCGGTTGATATGCAGCAAATCGCCGGTCACGTACAAGTTCGGCACTTTTTTGGAGCGCATCGTGCGCGTGTCCACTTCCTCAAGCACGACGCCGCCGTCGGCGATGACCGCCCTATCGAACCCCATGAGCCCCACGATAGTGAGCGGCAGGGCTTTGAGCAGCCTCGCCATCTGCTTGCGCTCAGCGCGGCTCACGAGATGCACTTTTTTCTCGATATCCGTTTGCGCGGCGATGAGCATCGCAACGCCCTTGTGCGTTCCTTCCGGTACGAATTCCTTCACGACATTCTTGAGCGCCTTGTTCTTGTTCGCATCGAACGCCGCGAGTATCTTTTTCTCAAGCGCCCCCAAGTCGGTCTGCGGGTAGAGGTCTATGGCTGCGGTCACCACCCCGCCATGAAGCAAGTCCGCGACTTTATGCGCGCTATTGAGGACAAGCGGCCCTGAAAGGCCGAAGTGAGTGAATAAAAGCCCGCCCGTTTCAGAAAACGCCTTTTTACCTTCTACGAAAAACGTCAATTTCATGCCCGAGATAGTCGTGCCCGCAAGCGCCTTGCTCCAGTCTTCTTTCACCGCAAGCGGCACGATTGCCGCAGTGGGCTCTTCTACCGTGTGCCCAAGCTGAGTGAGCCACTTGAGCCCGTCGCCGCTTGAGCCGGTCTCCGGGTGCGATACGCTGCCGGTCGCGAAAATATAGTTGGAAGCGGCGTATGTTTCCTTGCCGCAGGAAATACCCGTGATTCCTTCTCCTGCCGCGTGCACTTCCGTCACCGGAGAACCAGTTTTGAAAATTACCCCGCCATCTTTCGTGTATTTCTCGAGCACCGCGAGGACATCTGCCGCTTTCTCGCTCTTTGGGAACGCGCGTTTGCGGGCCTGCACGACAAGCGGCAATCCCCGCGATTCGAAAAACGCGAACGTATCCTTCACGCCGAATTGCGAGAACGGCGAGTACAGAAACTGCTCCGCCTTGCCGTACGCGCGCAAAAGCGCCTGCGCGTCTTCCTCGGCATTCGTGATATTGCACCGCCCCCCGCCGGTTATCCTGAGCTTCTCCCCCACTTTGCGATTTTTCTCCAACAAAAGCACTTTGAACCCCCGCTCCGCGGCCCGGCCCGCGGCCATAAGGCCCGAGGCCCCGCCGCCCACCACTATGACATCGTATGAATTTTTTTGGGGCATTGGATAGTGGGGCTATTGTAGCAAAAGAAAGAAGCGAGGGTATTGCTTTTGTTAGGCTGATTTGTATGGTTTAATCGCGCCTGGATAGCACGGAGGACGCGACATGTCTCTTTGGAAAATTTGCCTGCTGATCTGCGGAGGCTTAGCCGCTTTCTGGTTCTTGGCCATTTGGCTGCCGTATCATGCGCATCTGATAAGGATTGGCCTAAAGCACGGCTGGCCTTCGCAGAAACGGGCCGCGATAGCTCGCCTATTCCTCGACGGAACGCTGAAAAGCGTATGGTATGCCGGTGGCAGCCTGAATCCGGACGAGGAATTCGTACTGACTATTATCGGCCAGTTCGGCGCGTTTGTGAGGACCGGAACCGACGGCTTGCGTACGATGCCGGCTTCTGCCCCGTTACCTGCACAGGTTGCCGACGCGTTTGAAGGATACATCGACAGCCCTGCAGACGTCGTGTGGCTGCTCTGGTACCTTCCGTTCCTGGAGAAACTGCAATCGGCCGGCGGTGAGAATGTGCGCATAGGAGGCCGCATGCCTCAGTCGCTCGCCATCGCAGTAGCCTGACCACTTGTTCTGAATTGCTAAAAAGCGCCGCTCACCTTCTCAGTAAGCGGCGCTTTTTCGTACGTTTTTTAGAGGAAGTATACTACCAGCATGAATTCCTGGTACGCCCGGGCGGCCGGAGTCGCGCTCGCAAGCATATATTTTCTGCGCTGCGCCGCAACGCCCGCGCAATGGCACTTTATCGACGGCGCCAACCTTATCTTCCACGAGGCCGGCCACGCTATATTCATATTCTTCGGGCAGTTCATCCATGTCCTGATGGGTTCCGGTTTTCAGGTTGCCCTCCCCGCGTTCCTAGCCGGATATTTTTTCTACACCGGCCAAAAGCTCTCCGCGGCCGTGTGCCTCATGTGGGCGGGTCAAAGCTTGGTGAACGTCTCCATATACGCCGGCGATGCCCTTGCCATGCAGCTGCCGCTTCTGGGCGGCGATGGCGTGATGCACGACTGGCACTACCTGCTGAGCACGACTAACTTTTTGTACTGGACGCCGCAAGTAGCCGGCACGCTGTATGCAACCGGCACGGCGGCTATTTTTGCGGGCGTGGCCGCGGCGTGTACACTGCTCTTTCGGGAATACAAACAACTGGCTAAGTAAGTACGTAAAAAAGAAATGGCAGCCGCTTGCGCGGCCGCCAACGCTTCAAGATCTTCAGTTCCTGCGTTTCTTGATGAACACTAGGAATGGCGTACGGATATGGTAGCCGTCATGCTCTCCCACCGTAAGCACCAGCGAGGCGGGCGCCTCATTAGGGCGAGAATAGCCCCACTGCGCGATCCAAACGGGCTCGCCGTTATGCTTCGCGACGCACACGAGAAAGTGATAGTCGTCGACGCGATAGTCCTTTTGGATTTTGTGCAGGTCCTGCGCAGTGAAGACTTTCTGCGCCGGCACGCATCCGTGACTGAACCGCCCGTCTTCATGCCGGCCCTTTTGCGAATTCAAGTAGAGCCTGCGCCACGGCTCCTTGCGGGACCGTAAGCGGCGCTCATTCGCATAGAAGATGCACAGCATGTCTCCTACGCCGACCGTCTGGCCTGTATAGAGGCGCATGCCCTGTTCGGCAACCAGCAGGCCTCGATCTTCCGAGCATTCGACGAACTCGCCGGTGGTCAGAAAGTGCGCGAGCGCGGAGCAGTTCGTGAAATGCTTGCCATGATAGCGCGCCATGTACTCCATGATGCGCTCGACAAGGATCGTATCCGTTATCGCTCCGCGGTATATTCCGCTGTCGGTCTCGAACATATAGGCGAGCCACTTTTTGAGAGGCGCCTTGCGGAGCATCTTCCCCTCCGGCGTACGCAGGTATGAGCCGTTGCTGGGGTAGAGCTCGTAGTTGCCCACGCCGCCCATTCCCCTAATCACGCGAGAAGCCAAAACCGGTTGTGTCGGTAGATACATCCTTCGCTCCCATCTTGTATTTCAATCCAGGGAGTACTCTACAATGGAATTTATAAAATGTCTATAGATACCTTCCGAGCGTGTATATCCTCGCGCAGATTTTACCGATGCGGACAGCCCGCCCAGCAGCAAGGCCTGCGCATGCCGCTCTTCATCTTCGATATCGCCTTCTTGATGCGAATGCTTCTCGTCTCCGTTTTTTTGCCGGAGATGACCCAGCAGATCCACTCGTTGCGCGCCAGCGGCGTGACGTCCTCCCACACGGCCAGCGCCGCAGGCACCGAGGCAATCGCCTTTCGCAAGTCGTCCGGCATGGTGTGAACCACGCCTCCGGCGATTTTTTGGGTAGTCATACTCCTTTAGATCAATCCGGTCACTACAAAAATAAAACTTATAATGCCGAAAAACGACGCCCACACCACGGCCGCTGCAGCCAGGTCTTTGCTACGGCCAATCGCCTCATGGCGTTCGGGATGAATCTTGTCGAGGGCAACTTCGATAGCCGAATTCTGCAGTTCCGCCACTACCACAAAAAACCAGCAGAATATGAGCAGCAGCATTTCGCGCGCTGAAAACGGCCCGAAAAAGAAGTACGCAGCCGGCAGGCCGATTCCCCCGAAGACAAATACTTCGAAGCGTACGGCGAAATCGTGCATAAGGGCGTACTTAAGCCCGCGAAACGGGTGTGAGAGGCGTCTTATCAAAGCCTTCATAGTGGCCAGTATAGCAAAGGATGGATCCTCTGGGACGATGTCGGGCCTTTTCCGGAGCCTCCGCTTATTTTGTAGATTATCCTGAGGTGCTATAAAATATATGTATATGATACCAAAAAACACTATTTGCCTCTGGTTTGATAAGGATGCGGAAGGGGCGGCGAATTTCTATGCCGCTACGTTCCCCGACAGCAAGGTAACGGGCGTCTTCCATGCGCCTGCCGATTTCCCGTCGGGCAAGAAAGGCGACGTGCTCTCGGTAGAGTTCACGGTCTGCGGGATTCCTTGCATGGGCATTAACGGCGGCTCGTATTTCAAGCAAAGCGAGGCGTTTTCCTTCCAGATAGCGACGGACGATCAGGAAGAGACGGACCGCTACTGGAATGCCATCGTCGGAAACGGCGGCCAGGAGAGCGAGTGCGGCTGGTGCAAGGACCGCTGGGGAGTATCGTGGCAAATAACGCCGCGCACGCTGACCGAAGCACTTGCCAAGGGCGGCGATGAGGCAAAACGCGCGTTTGACGCGATGATGACGATGAAAAAGCTCGACGTTGCCGCTATTGATGCGGCGCGACGGGGGTAAGAGAAGATTAACTATATTTTTAAACTTTATACACCAAGGAGCACTAACAACTTGCTCCAGATGCAAGATCGCGAATACTCATATCGCGTGTTTTGAAAATATGTTCACTCACTAAATGGTTTATTGAGTATACACATCCATTCTCCATATAAGTCACCTCCTTATTGCGTGATTTTGCTAACTCTCTTTTCACTTGTGCGTAGGTAGGAACTCCTTTAAAAGTAGTTTTGACGACGGATTCTACCTTAGCGGAAGTCGAATTAGAGAGTGTTGTTTTGATATTTAAAATCGTAGCACTATCTACACCGAAAGACTGCATAATAGTAATTATTGCATTTACTTGGGATTGGGTTAATGGTGCGGCCTTTGCTGGAGTAGCAAACACAAAGACAACCAAAAATAAAGCCGTGATTAGCAAATACTTCATATCTTGATTATATAATATAAAAGGGAGAAATCGAAATCTCAATCAATAGGAAAGTCTAATTGCTCCACGGGTATATGTAACGACTTTCCATGAGCAATAGCATCTTGCCAAGTATTCTTGTCCGAATGTTTGATCCAGAAGCTTTTGTCTTTAAATACTACTAGTACATCGTCGCTGTCGGATTCCCAAAAGTGAACATACCAGGGTCCATCATTTAAGTATCCTCCAAATTTTTCAGCCCATTCTGTTGAAACTTTTACCTCCCGCAACTTCCAACTTCCATCTTCCCAAGTTCGAATAATTTCAGCTTCGGTGATAATACTTTTGTCTTTGAGACTATTTTCGATAATTATTCCTTTCATAGAGAAAGATTACTCTAGGGTTATCTTGTAAATATCCATTCCGATTGTCCAAAGGGTGTATATAAATAAAGCCAAACACATCCAAATAAACCACTCAAACTTTGATAACACGTCAATTAGCACCAATGATACTAGACAAACACAAATAGTTCCTAAACTTAAACCCAAGACAAAAATCAGACGTTTTAGTATTCTTTCCTTTTTATCAACAAGGGCTGCGAAATAGTCGTAGGTATTCGAGTTTACAGCTATCGTTGTGCCATCTATAGTTTCTGAATGTCCGCTAAAGAACGCTCCATTCTGAGATGTCTCAAGTACTAACAACTCGGCAAGCGTAGTAACCAATTCTCTATCAGTCATATCTAATACTTCCTGCTTAGAGATTGTATCTCCGCCCGTATTCGCTGAATTGTATGGAATCAACCGGGACAGACTAGAGCGGGCGTCTTTTATAAGCTGACTAAAATCTTGAATCTTATATACAACAAATACTGCAAATAAACCGGCCAAAGCCGCCATTACTTGGGCTGCTGTACTAAAAGTGTAAAACCAAATGTTTGGATTCATATCTAGACGAAGTGAGGCATACTCTCTAAATCTATTCCTTCCAAACCTGATGTCGCACCCTCAGGGGGTGGTGCTACTTCAGTGGTTGTACCTTCTCCGAATCCAGAGGTATAAGTAAATTTACCATCTTTATAGGACATGGAATCTGGGAGCAAAACGTCTTTCATAAATTCCTTATTTATCATTTTTTCATTCTTATCAAATAAAGGCTTAAGGTCAATATACAAAAGTCGTCTCATACGTTCCGCTTGTTCGCCAATCCAACCTTGTCGTTGGTTTGCATCTGCGCCAAGACAGAACCCAACAAAGGTTAAATACGTTCTAACGACGGCAGGATAATAACGTTTAGCAACATTTGCACCGATTTGTTGCCAGAGTCTCTTTTCAAAAGGCGGTCTATAACCTTCCTTGTAGGTAGGCTCATTCATCATTCCATGCAAGAGCTCCAGAACTGTATGATATATGTCTGTGGTTTTTTTAATTTGTGAAAGCTGCTCAAAAGCTTTATAGATAACAGCTGCAATACCCTCATTTATAGTTGCATTTGAGCCAAATCGAGCCTCATGGGCAGTTTTTTCGTTTTCCAGAACTTGCTGATTTAGTTTTTCTTCATAGGCAAGAAAAATATAATCATGTCCTAAAAAGGAGGCTATTTGATGTAAGCCCCACCACTCATCTTCTAAACTAGATTTAGTATCAACACCTTTATTTTCTTTGATGGCAATTTTTGCACACAACCCTCCAAATATATTGCTTAAGTAAGACAACCCATTATTAATGTGCCTCGGAGGCACGCTCCCTGTTTTAAAGTAAGTTTCAATGCTTAGAGATAAGGCTTTGATAAATACTCTTATACCAGCATTGCCAGTATCTCTACTCATTCCATAACCGATAGTCGGGTACCCAAACAGATCAAAGTTGGTGAGTATAACTGGAGATTCAAAAATGCTCGTGTATATATTTGATGAAAGTGCCAACCCTTTTCTATCGAGTTGTTTATAGAGGAAGGAATTTTCGTCAAAGAAAAGATTATTTACAATTCTCGGTATACCTATCCCCGAATGAGCACGAGTGATATTCTTTTCCTTTATTAAATAAAAGATATATTGCAAAGCATCAAGCCTCTTGGTAGTGAGCACTTTTACTACAGACTCGTCACTTAGTACAACGTCTAAAATTGACCTTGCGTATGAGCGCAAATCTTTATCTGTATTTTGAAGAGTTGCATCACAAATTTCATTAAAGTTTCTCAAGACTATTTCCAATGCCGCATCTAGGTTTACATCACTAGATTTAGAAATTTCTTGCAAGATTACTTCGTAGAAAGTTTCTGCAGTTTTTGCGTTAAATAACTTTTTGTCATTGGTCGCAAAATATATTAATGACAGAGGTGAAGCTACAAACGATAGGTACGCTGCCACCTCGTAAAGTAATGGGGTATTAAACGGAAAGTTGAAAGAATTAATTGGGAGTTCAGATACAAGCACGCCAACTAGGGCATAAAACAAACCTATAAAACCTAATATCCAGAAAATATCACTTTGCCAATTATTTCTAATTCGCAAAATTACCTCCCACCTTGGTCGCCGAAGTTGGTAAACAGTAAATAAAAGGCCAAAAGCAGCTAAAGCGCCGCCCAAATCTAAATACACTGACATATCAGTCGAATACGGCATCAGGACAGATTTACCATCAAAAAGTGATTCTGCCTAGAGACAGAGAAAACTAGAAACTTCTTAGGGATTCGGTCAGGCGTTCTAAAGTTGCCGTCGCAACTTTAGCCGCACGACCCTGCCTCGCTCCCGCATCTGCTGATGCGGGTCCCGCTCCGGCTTTCGAATCCCTGCCGGAAGCAATCCCATTGCTTCCTTCGGGCGCAAATTACGCTTCGCTACATTTGCTGCCCGACAGGGATTCGAACCCCAATTAAAGGCTTCAAAGGCCTCTGTCCTACCATTAGACGATCGGGCAATACAATCTGAGGATAGCAAATTTAAGGCTCCTTCACAAAACGCTTCCAGCCCCGCCTCTTCCCTTTCCACACATCCTTACAAACTTGAGAATGTTGGGGTGTCATGTATACTCTCCCGCATGAAAAATACGAAGACGGCAAAGCAGATGGAACGCCATCTCAAGGGCATGGCAAATCATTACCGCATCGAGATACTGCTTCTTATCGCCCGGCACGAGGGCGTTACGCTCGATACTATTGCGGCGACCCTTAATGCGAACGAGAAGACCATCGGCGAGCACACCAGGCGGCTCTATGTGGCCGGCCTTATCGCAAAAAAGTATCGCGGCAAGTTCGTGGAGCACCGGCTTTCGCCCTACGGTAAGATATTCGTCCGCTTCCTAAAATCCTTCCAGAATCTCTAAAAACATCCTTACATTCTCAAGTTTGTAAGGATGTTTTTCTTAAAGCTGGTCGGTATAAAAATACGCTTCGGGGATTTGCTTAAGCAACTGGCAGGGCATTTCCTCAACCGGAAGGTCCTCGTTCTTGAGGCGGTCGATGGCGGCTTTTTTGGACTCGCCGAATACTATCGCATACGCGACGGATATTTTCTTGAATACCGGCTGGGTTATTGTAATGCGCGTGAATGGCGCGGCTTCGTATGCGTATATAGTGTCCGTGCTTGAGACCGCGGGGCTGTGCGGAAGCATGCCCGCGATATGCCCGTCCGCGCCGATGCCGAATTGCGCGATAACAAGCGGTTCTTCTTGCAGCGCATCTTCGAGCTTCTGAGCATATTCCGAAACAGTCTCTTCAAGCGGCTTTCCCGTAAGTACCGGAATAGCCGTGACTCCTTCTATATTGAACCCAACATCCTCAAGCTGCTTCCAGTTGGAGTCGGCGTGCCCAAGCGGCCCGTACCGCTCATCCGTCATGCCGACCGTTAGGTTCCGCAATTCATCCGCAGAAACTGCGGCGCGTACGGCATCCATGGCCTCCGCCGAAAGCGGCACGTTCGAGCCGCCGCATATCAGCCACAGCACTTTTCCCTTCCGCAAAGATTCAACTATCTTCTGCGCCATAGCCTGGGCGCCCTCGCTCGGATTCGATGACTGTATAAATTCCATATCTATTGTTGGAAGAGGCGGTACAGAGCAAGCTCCAGCGGAATAGTCGGAAGCGGAGCGCGCGGAGTTTCAATGAGCGCGGTCAGGAATTCTGCCAGGGTTTGGGAGTTAATGCTTGCGCCCTCGCCCTTTGCGAGCGACTCAAGCAGCTTCATATCGTCCTCGCCGAACTGCTCGGCAAGCTCTCCGCGCATTTTGGGGGCAAAGCGCAGGAGCAATATCCCGCGCACTTTCGCAACGGCGAGCAAGATGAATATCTGCGGCTCCGAGCCGTTTTTTACCGCGGCCGAGAAGGCGGCAAGCGCGTCGTCTATATTTTTCTGGGCAAGCGCCGAGATAAAATTATTTACCAGCCCGGCCGATGGCGCACCAATTACCTTCGCTATCTCCTCTTCCGTCAGTTTCTTGTCTTCCGAAATCGTAAGCGCCTTCTGGAGCGTGCCGAGTGTGTCGCGGAACGAGCCTTCCCCTACCAAAGCGACAAGCTCCGCACCTGCGGGCGCAAGCGCGACGCCTTCTTTCTTGGCTACATCGAGGACGAGCTTCTTAAGCGTTTCGTGGCTGGGCTTCTTGAAACGGAACACCTGGCAGCGCGACTGGATGGTTTCGGGCACGCGGTCGAGCTCGGTCGTCGCAAGCACGAATATCGCGTGCGCCGGCGGCTCCTCAAGGGTCTTGAGAAACGCTCCCCAGGCGTCTTTGGTGAGCGCGTGAGCCTCGTCGATGATATAGAACTTGTATTTGGAATCGAACGGCATCGTCGAGACACCTTCGCGAAGCTCGCGTATCTCGTCGATACCGCGGTTGGATGCGGCGTCCATCTCGTAGATATCCTGCTCGCTGGTCCCGACCGCGCGGGCCAAAATGCGCGCCATCGAGGTCTTGCCGGTGCCGCGCCCGCCGGAGAAAAGGTAGGCGTGCGCGATTTCGTTCTTCTTTATAGCGGCCTCAAGGACCGAAACGACCTCTTCCTGCCCGCGCACTTCCGCAAAGCCGGAAGGCCGGTATTTGCGATACAGCGCCATAGGCGCAGCGATTTCTTCCTTGGAGCCCTTTGCCATGAAGCCAGTATATAACAAAAGGCCGCCGGGAACCTTCCTCGACGACCTTTTGCTTGCTGATTAAAGTATTACTTTCCGCGGACCATTTTACGAGCGCTTTTCACCATCTTCTTGCCGGTGCGCTTGGCGCTCTTTGCGCCCTTGCTGCCGCTCTTCTGCGCGGCCTGCATGTGGGTCCATGCGGTCTTGAAATCGCGCATCATGGCCGCCATCTCGGTTGAGCTTGCGCCCGCGTAGTTCTTGAGCACGCCGTTGACCGCAGCCATGTACTGCTCCTTGTCTATGTCCTGTATCTTCTCTATCGCCTCCATTACCTCGGCGCGCGCCTTGAGCATCCAGCTCTTGGCCAATTTGCGGTGCTGTGCCGAGTGCTTGGAGCCGTAGAGCCAGTACGCCGCCGCTCCAGCCGTAGCAGCCGCAGCGAGCCCCGCCCCGACGCCCACTGACATGCCCATTCCAGAATTTTTCTTTGCCATAGTAACAGTAATTAGGTTAATGAATATTTCCGCTCTTCTTCACAATACAGCCCTAACCTAAACTTCGGATGAAGGCGGCTGTTTCTTTGCCCGACGCGCGGCGGGCGCCTTGAGTACGTGGCCCGCCCAGCCGAGCACGATATCTACCAGCATCTTTCCCTTGCTACCTTCCGCCCGCAGATTCGCGCGAAGGTCCTCGAAATCCTTCTCCATCTCGTCGCCGGCCTTCCGCACTTTGGCCGTAATCGACCGCAGATCGCGTGCGGCCGGAATAAGATACAAGAGGAGGACGAGCATGGCGGCCGACAGTGCTATGACAGCAACGGACGTTATAAAAAAGAAGATATCGGCATGCACCAGCTCGTTCATGGCCTTAGTATACGCTACTAATTAAGAGGAACGAAAACGACCGATAGTATTCCTACCATCGGTCGTGGCTGCGGGCGGACTCACAAGCTTTCCTGAAAGATACGAGGCCCGATCCTTTGGGCGAGCCAGCCGAACGCTCCATCCTCAGGAAACGTCAAGATAAGCCGTCTGAGCCGGTCAGGTTCTTGGGGAGCATATCCCTTTGCTACCCGTACTATTTCGAGTTCAGCAATTATCCACGGCACTCGATCTAAAAAACGTTTGATCGAATGGCCGTGTTGGCCAGTCTTTTTTCCCAAACTCGAATACGTGACCTTTTGGCCCTCCGCCTTTAGCTCCCGGGCAGCCCGGAGCAGACTACCCGTAGTGATTGGCTTTTTCTGTCCCTGCTTCACTGAAGCCTCCCTGCCTACTGCCTACAGTTTTTATATCAGGATGCGAGAAAGTATTCAACCACCTTTTCTATCTCCGCGGCGCTTTTCGTCTCCATCAGCTCCATGCGAAGCTCCTTCGCGCCCGGAAACCCTTCGGCATATGCTTTGAAGTGCTTTTTCATGATGGCAAAATTCTTGATATCGCCCAAAAGCTCCTCAAAGAGCTTGCTGTGCTCCACCGCGATGCGCAGCCGCTCCGTAAGCGCGGGTGCCTCGGCCCCGCTGAAGAGCCACGGCTTGCCGAAAATGGCGCGGCCGAGCATAACACCGTCAGCTCCCGACTCTTCCGCCTTCTTTTTAGCATCTTCGAGGTCCATCGCATCGCCGTTGCCGATGATGAGAGTTTTGCTTCCGAGCTCGTTGCGGATCTCAACCGCGCGCTTCACTCTGTCCCAATGCGCGGGCACGGCCGACATCTCCTTGCGCGTGCGCGCGTGCAAGGTCAGGGCAGCCGGTTCAGCGGCAAGCAGCTTAGGCAGCCATTCTTCAAGAATATCCTTGTTGTAGCCGAGCCGCGTTTTGACCGAAACGGGCAGATTCGGCGCCCCGCGCTTTGCCGCGGCAATGAGTTCTTGCGCAACTTCAGGGGTCTGAATGAGCTTCGCCCCCGCACCCTGCTTCTCAATGCTTTTGTCGGGGCATCCCATGTTTATATCGATGCCGTCGAAGCCAAGCTCGGCCGCAAGCGCGGCGGCTTTCTCCATATGCGCCGGAGTCGAGGTGAAGAACTGCGCCACTATGGGCCGCTCCGCTTCCGTATATATAAGGTCGCGCATGAGCTTTGCCTTCCCTTCCTCATTGGCGAGGACAAGCCCGTCCGCCGAGACGAATTCAGTCCAGAACACGTGCGGCCCCGCCGGCTTGCTGTACTTGGCGATTATGCGCCGGAACGCCGCGTCGGTGACGTTCGCCAAAGGCGCGAGCACGAACAAGGGCTTGGGAAGGCCGTTCCAGAAGCTTTCTTTTGACTTCATTTGACAAGGCTACCGAGCGGCGGTGTAATAGTCAACTGAACCAGTACGAGGAGCAATCGACGTGACAGCCAGAATAGGACTGGGTCCGATCAACCCGGGTGATTCCCCGGCAGAACGGGCTTTAAAGCAAATCCCGCCCGGAAAGCAGGGCATTCACTATGATTGGGAGGCAAGCTGCCTTGAGGTCATGAAGCCTGAACCCGAGGATCCCGAAGAGCCCATGCAGCAAAAGCAGAAGGAGCCGGGCAAACTCCGGCGGCTGCTGAAGCGAATAGACGACTGGTGGGGAAATCTCACCGGGCGATGAAAACGAAGCGGGGCGCGCCGTACGGCGCGCCCTCTTTTATTCTTCCGCTTTTTCCTCCCCTTTCAGCTTGTAGTACAGCTTGTCGCCAAAGCGAAGGTCGAGATATTCAAAGTCCGAAAGCTTGTGGGTTGCGAACGGCCCCGCGGTCAGCGCCAGCGCGAAGCGCTCAAGCACATCGGCGCCGTTATCATCCAGCGAGAACACCAGCCTGAAGCCGTTCTCGCACACCACCTGCACGTCGCCGTCCCCGCCGACAGCGACGACGCTTATCGACGTGCTTGAAAGCTTGCCCGACAGCTCGCTCACGAAGGCTGCAAGGCCGCGGAACTGCTCGGGCGCCAGGAACTGCCGCGGCAAAGGCCCTTGCGGAAGCGCTCCGGTGTACCGCGCATATACCGAGCCGGAGAAATCCGCCGCGAGGGTATACGCCGCGCCGCTTTCGTCGAGCGTAAGGCATGAGCCTGAAAGCTCCGGCCCCTCGCCGCACCAAAGCGCCGCCGGCTTGCGCTCGACCAGGTCTACGCGCAGGCCGTCGAAGCCCTCGGAAGAAAGGCTCGCGCTTGCGAACACCGGAAACTGCGAAAGCAGCCGCGCGCGCATCTCGGCTTTGGAATACAAAAAGATATTGTCGCGCGGAAATACGCCCCAATACGCGCCGCTGAGGCTTTTGCGGATCTGCTCCTCCACCAGCTCTTTATTTACCGACGACACTCCTGCTACCTCAAGCTTCTGGATGCGCAGGAACGGCGCCCATGTAAGCGCTATCGCGCCTGCCGCAAGCGCGAGGGCGCCCGCAAGCGCGAACACCAGCGCAAGCACGCGCCTGCGGCGCTTGCGCGCCTTGAGCTTGGAGACCGGCAGTTGCACGCGTGCCATACTTACGCTTTCGCTTTTTCTATTTTTTCCTTGCCCATGTACTGCTGCAGGGCTTTCGGGATGAGGATGGAGCCGTCTTCCTGCTGGTAATTCTCTATCAAAGACACGAGGATACGCGGAGTCGGAATGGCGGTGGAATTAAGCGAATGCGAGTACTGCATCTTTCCGTTCTCGTCGCGATAGCGGATGTTAAGACGGCGGGTCTGGAAGTCATGGAAGTACGAGGCCGAGCTTATCTCGCGATACGTATTCTCGCCCGGCACCCACAGCTCGATGTCATACTTTTTTACCTGGCCCAGCCCGAGGTCACCGCCACAGTTGAGCACCGTGTGGTACGGGATCTCAAGCGACTCGATGAACTCTTCCGTGTTGCGATTCACCCATTCGTGCCATTTGACCGACTCCTCATGCGTGCCCTCGCACACGATGACCTGCTCCCATTTGAAGAATTCGTGTACCCGGATAAGGCCTTTGACGTCCTTGCCGTGCGCGCCCGCCTCGCGCCTGAAGCACGGCGAGAAGGAAAGGAATTTCATCGGCAGTTTTTCTTTCGGCAATACTTCGTTCATGTAGTACCCCATCGTCGCCACTTCCGCGGTGCCGGCCAAAAAATCGCCGTCCTGCGTCTTATACAGGTCGTCCTCGCCCTGGGGCAGGTACCCGCTGCCCAAAAATGCGACGCGCTTTACCAAACTCGGCACTATCATCGGCGTAAAATCCTTTTTCAGGAAAAAATCCTGCGCGTAGCGCCAGATAGCGAAAGATAAGAGCGCCCCGTCGCCCTTGAGGAAGTAGCCGCGGAATCCGGCGACCTTGGTGCCGCGCTCGAAGTCCGCCATCTCGAGGTCCTGCATCAATTCGACGTGGCTCTTCGGGGTAAAAGCGAACTGCGGCTTTCCGCCCCACACCTTCACCTCTTTATTGTCCGCGTCGGAGTCGCCGTCGGGCACTGACAAATCCGGAATGTTCGGCACCGCCACCATAAGGAGCTGCCATTCATGCATCACCTCCTCCATTTCCTTCTCTTTGCCCTGAAGCGTCTCCTTGAGCACCCGCATTTCGCCGATAGCCTTTTCTTTTTCCTCGGGGCTCGCCTTGACCACCATGTCGGACACCTCGTTCTGCTTGGCGCGCATGGTCTCTATCTCCACCAGGAGCGCGCGGCGCTTTTCGTCCACGGACATGAGCCGGTCGAGGTCGACCTCGATATGCTTCTTCTTGGCGCCGGCCTTCACGAGCTCTAGATTCTCGCGGATGAACGTGATATCTAACATATGTTCAGAATATCCATAGAATACAATGGCTTTCCCTATCCGACAACTGCCGCCTGACGGATTTTCCGACCTTTTGAGGGAAATTCCGGACAAGCCGAAAATGCTGTACCTACGCGGCGAACTTCCCCCGCCCGAGTACAAGCTCCTGTGCGTCGTGGGCTCGCGCGCTACGTCTATATATGGAAGGCGTATGTGCCAAGCGCTTATCGCGGGGCTAGCGCGGTATCCGGTCGCGATAGTCTCGGGCCTCGCTTTAGGCATAGACGCCGAAGCGCACAAGGCGGCGCTCGATGCCGGGCTGGCAACCGTAGCGGTGCTCCCCTCCTCATGCGATGACTCTTCTATATATCCCGCAAGCAACCGCGGGCTGGCGCAGCGGATACTTGAGAAGGGCGGCGCGCTCGTAAGCGAGAATCCCGGCCCCTACCGGCCCCAGCTGTTCGATTTCGCCAAGCGAAACCGCATCGGGGCCGGCATGGCGCTTGCCACGCTCATAATAGAAGCGGGAGAAAAGTCCGGCACGCTTATTACCGCGCGGCTCGCGCTTGACTACAACCGCGAAGTGCTCGCCGTGCCGCACGAGCTGGGGCGCGAGAGCGGCGCGGGCGTCAACCGGCTGATTCGCGAAGGCGCAACGCTCGTTCGCAACAGCGAAGATATTCTTGAAGCGCTCGGACTGAAAGTCGAAGATGCTGCGGAAGCCTCCTTCCCGTCCGATCTGACGCCTGCCGAAGCGAAAATACTCGAGGCATTGGCCGAAGCACTCGAAAAAGACGAGCTTATTGAGCGCGCGGGGCTTTCCGCTCAGGAAGCGAACATCGCGCTTTCATCGCTGCAGATCCGCGGGCTCGTAGAAGAGCGTCTTGGCAAGATAGTACGGACATAGTTATAGTAAGGACAGGACATTTGTTCCACTATCAGTACAAGGAGTAAAAGCCTATGGGTTCTACCAAGAATCATGGCTGGACGGACGAGCGCATTGAATTGCTCAAAAAGCTCTGGAGCGAGGGATTTTCCAAAAGCCAGATAGCCGCCCAGCTGGGCGGAGTTACGGCGAATGCCGTCATTGGAAAAATCCACCGTCTCAACCTTTCCGGACGGCCGAAGCCCGCACCCAGCCAGGCCCGGCCGCGCAAACCGCGAACAGGCTCAACAAACAATGCCGCGCTCATGCGGTTACGGATAAAAGCAAGGCGCGAGCCGCCCAAGCTGCATCCGGAAGCCGCGCGGCAGGCTGCGCTGCCCCGTGCCGTCATGGAAATCCCGCAACCGAAGAGCATCAACGTGACGCTCCTGCAGGTTGAGGAAGGGATGTGTCACACTATCGTGCGCGACCAGACGGAAACGAGCCCCGCGCTGTACTGCGGCGCGGATACGGGAGGAAAAAGGAATCAGTATTGCCTCTATCACGCGCATTATGGACGGCAGGCCGCAACGCCGGTCAATCCGCAGTATGGGGCCTACTAGGCCCAGACAACATCACCCCGCGCGACTCATAGTCGCGCGGGGCATTTTTTACGCCACGTAAGCCTTCATTGACCGCACGGCCTTCCTGCGGTACAGTGTAGGAAAAGTAATACATTTCATACTATGCTTAAGAACCATGCTCACCACCCCGCGGAGAAGATATACGGCATCACGACCTTGGGCGAAAAGGGCCAGATAGTCATTCCCGCGGACGCCCGCGAGGCGATGGGCCTCAAGAAGGGCCAGAAACTGCTTGTGTTCGGCATGGGCGGCGAGATGGTGACCTTCGCGAAGCTATCGGGCGTCGAGAAGTTCGCCACCCACCTGTCCAAGCGGCTCAACGTCATTCAGGGTATTATTAAGAAGAACAGATAATATTTTCATATGTTGCAATCTATTTTCGCGCGCCTCCAGGACTTCGTTTCGTATCTGACCCGTACAGCCAAGCGTCTGGGCTGGAAAAAACTCGCCGCGGGGGCGGGCGTTCTGGTCGTCCTGCTTATCGTCCTCCACGCGGCGTTCTCAGGCGGCGCTTCCGAAGCGGCGGCGCCGAACAATACCCGCAGCGTTGAGCTGCGCTCCATCGCCGACCTTTCCAACCAGACCTCCGGGCTTTCGGTAGCGGGCACCGTGAGCTCCAAGTCCGAGGCTACCGTGCGCGCGGAGAAATCCGGCGAGATTACCTCGCTCAACTACCAGCTCGGCGACTACGTCGGCGCGGGCGCGGTGGTAGCGGAAGTCGAGAACGCGTCCGAGCGCGCGGCGGTGCTCCAGGCGCAGGCCGGCGTCGAGGCGGCGCAGGCCTCCGCCGGCATTTCAGGCACCAGCGCCGCAAGCGCGCTCCTCTCCGCCTACGCGGCGGCAGACAACGCGGTGCACAACGCGGCGGACCCTATGTTCATCAATCCGGATACCACGCCGCACACGTATTACCTGCGCGTAAAGACGGAAGATTCCGCCTCCAAACGCGAGGCCGAAAGCCTGCGCAGCGCGCTCGATGCCGCGCTCGACAGGCAGAAGGCCGCATCGGCGCAGATCTCTTCCGCCTCAGACCAAAGCGGCGAGCTTGCTCAAACCGAAGCCGAGCTCCAGCAGGTGCGCAACTTCCTCGATGCCCTCCTGCGCGCGCTTAACGCCGGCGAGCCCGACGAGGTCGTGACCGCATCGGTGCTGGACGGCTATAAGGCTGCCACTATCGCGGCGCGCACGGCCGTGACCGCCTCCATAACCGCGCTCGGCAGCGCCCGCCAGAGCATCGCGGGCACCGGCGCAAACGCCTCGGTCAGCGCCGCGGCGGTAAAGCAGGCCCAGGCGGGCCTCGCCTCCGCGCGCGCCAACCTTGAGCATACGCTCATCCGCGCCCCCATTTCCGGCACTATCAATTCCCTGTCGCTGAAGCGCGGCGACTACGTCCAGCTCGGCTCCGCGGTCCTTACGGTAGCCAACAACGGCGCGCTTGAAGTGGTAGCCTATGTCACCGAATCCGACGCCCGCCAGCTTGCGGTAGGCGGCAAGGCGAAGCTCGGCGGCTCGGCAGACGGCGTCATAACCCGCATCGCGCCCGCCATTGACCCCGTCACCAAGAAAATAGAGGTGCGCGTCGGCATCAGCGGCTCCGCGACCGCTCTCATCAACGGCCAGTCGGTCACGGTCGAGCTTGCCCGCGCGCAAAACGCCGCCACGGCCGCCGCTCCCGCGCGCCTCGTCATTCCCCTTGCGGCGCTTAAGATTGGCCAGGGCGGCATGAGCGTCTTTACGGTGGACGCGAACAATATGCTCGTGGCGCATACAGTAACGATAGGCGAGCTGCTCGGCGACCGCGTGGTCATACTCGACGGCGCCACTCCCGACATGCTGATAGTCACGGACGCCCGGGGCCTGCGCGCGAGGGAAACGGTAGAAGTAGCGCAGTAATCCCGCCGCATCATCCCATGCTGTCATTCTGGAAATTCTTCATAGAAAAGCGCCAGTTCACCCTGCTCGTCATCGCGGCGGTCACGATATCGGGCGTCTTCGCGGCCGTACGCATCACCAAGGAGTCGGCGCCGGAAGTATCCATCCCGGTGGGCATCGTATCGACCGTGCTTCCGGGCGCATCGGCCGAGGACGTCGAGCGCCTGGTCACTAACAAGCTTGAAGAGCATCTGGCCAACATCGAGAACCTCGACACGCTCACCTCGACATCGCGCGACGGCATCTCGGTCGTGACCGTGCAGTTCCTCGCGTCGGCCGACCTCGACAAGTCCATCCAGAAGCTCAAGGACGAGGTCGATAAGGCGAAAGTGGACCTCCCGGCGGAAGCGAAGGACCCGACGGTATCTGACGTGAACTTCGTCGACCAGCCTATACAGATAATCTCCATTTCCGCCAACGAGCCCTTCGCCCAGCTGGCGGAACTGGCCGATCAGGTACAGAACGAGCTCCAGGCCGTGAAGGGAGTCCAGCGCGTAGACATCTCCGGTGTGCGCAACCGCGAGATAGACGTCGTCGTGCGCAAGGAGGACCTCGCGCGCTACGGCATTTCGCTCCCCCAGGTCGTGGCGGCCATAGGCGCTGCGAACTCGTCGCTTCCGGTGGGCTCCATCGAGGTCAATGACATCAACTACAATATCGCCTTCGACGGCAGCTTCGATACGACCGAGGACATCGGCTCGGTGGCGATACTGAACGTCGGCGGGCAGGTCATCTACGTGCGCGATATCGCCGACGTGTCCGACGGCGTCGAGAAGGCGAC
Organism: Minisyncoccota bacterium; assembly: GCA_035546615.1. Taxonomy (GTDB): domain Bacteria; phylum Patescibacteriota; class Minisyncoccia; order Phycocordibacterales; family SBAW01; genus GWA1-54-10. Next base: position 59,808 of record DASZWM010000002.1, on the reverse strand, counting down.
CTCCTACTCGCGCATCTCGGTTGCGGGCGCGCCCTCCGAGCAGGCCATGACCCTTTTGGTATACAAAGTGCGCGGACAGGACGTGACCGCTGTGACCCGCGCGGTGAAGGCAAGGCTTGATACGCTCAAGGCAGGGCTTCTGGACGGCAGCCAGGTCGTGGTGTCGCTGGACGCCGGCGACGAGGTGCAGCAGGACCTGACCGAGCTTACCCGCACGGGGCTTGAGACCGTCGTGCTCGTGATGCTCGTGCTCTTTGCGACCATCGGCTGGCGCGAGGCGATAGTCGCGGGCCTTTCCATTCCCCTTTCGTTCCTTATCGCGTTCGTCGGGCTCCTCTACACCGGCAACACGCTCAACTTTATTTCCCTCTTCTCGCTCATTCTCGCCATCGGCATCCTCGTGGACTCCGGCATCGTCGTCGTCGAAGCCATACACACCCGCATACGCACGTTCGGCGACAAAAAAGTGGCTGCCTTCGAGGCCCTCCGCGAGTACGCTTGGCCGCTCATCGGCGGCACGATGACGACCGTCGCGGTGTTCTTCCCGCTCTTCTTTATTTCGGGCATCGTGGGCAAATTCATCGCCGGCATCCCGTACACGCTCATATTCGTGCTCATCGCCTCCATTTTCGTGGCGCTGGGGCTGGTGCCGACGCTCACCATGATGTTCTCGCAGAAGATAGGCGCGCGCGGCTGGCTCTTGGACAAGCAGGAAGAGTACGCCGAGGCGGCGCGTACCTGGTACTCCGCGAAGCTGAAAAGCTTCCTGCATCACAAGAAGAACCAGAACCGCTTCCTGTGGGGCATGGCGCTCGCGTTCGTTCTGGCCCTCGCCCTGCCCATCGCGGGACTGCTTCCCGTGAGCTTTTTCCCGCAGGATGACATAGACTTTTTATATACCGATATTGAGCTTCCGCCGGGCTCGTCGCTCAATCAGAGCGATCTGGTCGCGCGCCAGGTGGAGGAAGTGCTGTACAACGACCACGACATCGCGTCCTTCGTGACGACCGTCGGCCGCACCAGCGAATTCAGCGGCAATCCCCAGTCCGATCCGCGATTTGCGAGCCTCACCATCAATTTGCCGAAAGGCCGCTCGAAGACCAGCACCGAAGTGCTGAGCCAAGTCCGGAAAGAGCTTTCCGGCATCCGGAGCGCCAAGGTAACGTCCGACCAGCCGACCGGCGGCCCGCCCGTGGGCGCGCCCGTACTTATTAAGTTCCTCGGCTCCGACCGCGACGCGCTGGATGCGGCGGTGGCGGCCGCGCGCGGCGTGCTCGAGTCGACACCCGGCGCCACCAGCGTCGACGCTTCAAACAAGAACGAGACCGTTCAGTTCGAGCTTCGCATCGACCGCTCGCGGCTCGCGCAGGCGGGCGTGACGGCCGCGCAAGTGGCCTCTACCCTGCGCACCGCGGTGTCGGGCATGAAGGCAACGTCCATTTCGGGCGCCGAGCGCGACGTGGACATAAACGTGCTTCTCAATCTAAACCCGTCCTACATTGACCCGCATGACGCCTCAAACGCCACCATAGACGCGCTTCATCAGGTGCCTATCACCACCCAGAGCGGGACTACGATACTGCTCGGCTCGCTCCTTGAGGAAAGCGTGGCGCGCAACGACTCGACAATCAACCACGAGGACCGGGAGCGCATAGTAACCTTGTCGGCCAATACGCTGCCGGGCTACACCGCCGGAGCGGTGCTTGCCGCGTACAACGAGAAGATGAAGAGCGTCGAGCTTCCCGTGGGCGTCACGGTATCTATCGGCGGCGAGAACGAAGAGACCAATCAGTCCTTCGCCGAGATGGGTATCGCGCTGTTGGCGGGCATGGCGCTTATGTTCGTCATTCTCGTGCTTGCCTTCAACTCATTCCGCTACACCACGTATCTGCTCGCCATTATCCCGCTTTCTCTCATCGGCGTGTTCGGCGGCCTGGTGCTGACCGGCCAGACGCTCTCGTTCTCCTCGCTTCTGGGCGTCATTGCGCTCGCGGGCGTCATTATCAACCACGCCATCATCCTCATGGACTCCATACTCCAGCGCCTCCACGCGGGAGCGGGCCGCACATTCTCCGACATCGTGGTCGAGGCGGCGACCTCGCGCCTGCGCCCCATCGTCCTCACGACCATCACCACGGTGATCGGCATGATACCGCTCACCTTCGCGTCCGCCCTGTGGGGGCCGCTGGCGTTCGCCATTCTTTTCGGGCTTTCCTTCGCGATGATACTGACGCTCATTCTCATTCCGACGCTCGTGTACCGCTGGCCGGGGCGCTTGCCAAGCGAAGTGGAAAAAGGGTAATGTTCCGCACTGTGCTACTGTAGTATCCAAGGCATCCAATGAAACTGGTCATCGTCGAGTCGCCCGCCAAGGCGAAAACTATTGAGAAGTACCTTTCCGAAATAGACAAGAAAGGCGATTTCGTCGTGCGGGCATCCGTGGGCCACGTGCGCGACCTGCCGAAGTCCAATAAGAAAGCCATCGACATTCCGGCGGGCTTCGTCCCCCACTACGAGGTCGTGCCCGGCAAGGCCAAGGTCATCGACGAGCTGGCGCATCTCGCCAAGAAGGCCGACGAGGTCATACTCGCGACCGACCCCGACCGCGAGGGCGAGGCTATCGCCTGGCACATCGGCCAGGAGCTTAAGCTCAAAAAGCCCGAGCGCATCGTATTCCACGAAATTACCAAGGAAGCCATTGCCGAGGCGCTCGCGAATCCGCGCCAGATAGACCAGAACCTCCGCTTCGCCCAGGAGGCCCGCCGCGTGCTCGACCGCCTCGTGGGCTACGACCTCTCCGGCCTCATTTGGAAGAAAGTGCGCTACGGGCTTTCGGCCGGACGCGTGCAGAGCCCCGCCTTGCGCATCATCATGGAGCGCGAGCGCGAGATACGCGCCTTCGTACCCGAAACGTTTTATGTAATAACTGCGGCGACGAAGACCGAGGCAAAGGATGACCTGATGCTTACCTGCGTCGAGGAGCCGCGCAAGAAGGACGAGGCTGACAAGATACTAGAGGCCGTCAAAAAGGACGGGCTTACCGTCTTGGACGTGACCGAAAGCGAAATGAAGCGCGCACCCCGGGCGCCGTTCACCACTTCCACCCTCCAGCAGGCGGCTTCGACGCGCCTCGGGTATTCCCCTTCCAATACTATGCGCATCGCGCAGAAGCTGTATGAAGCCGGGCATATCACCTACATGCGCACCGACTCGACCAACCTCGGCGCTCCGGCGCGCGCCTCCATACTTGCCCACGCCGAAAAGAAGTACGGCAAGAACTATGTCGAGGCGCATACCTTCGCCGCCAAGTCCAAGAACGCGCAGGAAGCCCACGAGGCGGTGCGTCCCACCCACATAGAAAAGGAGTCGGTCGGCACGACCCCGGACCAGAAAAAGCTCTACGAGCTTATCTGGGCGCGCACAATCGCCTCCCAGATGGCGGATGCAAAGCTCCTCAAGACGAAAGTCGTAGCCGAGACCAAGAACGCCAAGATCCCCCAATTTGCGGCCAACGGCTCGCGCGTCGTATTCGACGGCTGGCTCAAGGCCGACCCTGCGGCCCGCGGCGAGGATGTGGAACTGCCGAAAGTATCGGCCAAGGAAGTGCTCGACGTTAAGGACGTGTCGGCCGAGGAAAAGGCTACCACTCCGCCCAACCGCTATACCGAGGCCGGCCTCATAAAGGAGCTTGAGAAGCGCGGCATCGGCCGCCCGTCCACGTACGCGAGCATCATGAAGACGCTCCAGGACCGCGGCTACGTATTGAAGGAAGGCCGCACGCTTATGCCCACCGACACCGGCGACGTGGTATCGAGCTTCCTCGAGGATAACTTCGCCAACTATATTTCAGATACCTTTACCGCCGAGATGGAAGACGAGCTCGACGACATCGCGCAGGGCAAGCGCGAATATGCCAAGACCCTCGGCGATTTCTACACCCCGTTCCTTAAGGACGTTAAATTGAAGGATAAGGAGGCCGGTAAGATTACCGATCTCGGTCCCGCGCCGGAAGAGTTCAAATGCCCCCTCTGCGGCAGCCCCATGGTGTTCAAGCTCTCGCGCCAGGGCAAGTTCATGTCCTGCTCGCGCTTCCCCGACTGCCTCGGCGCGCGCACGGAGACCGGCGAAGTTATTTCAAACGAGCCGCCCAAGCCCATCGGCAATTATCCGGAGACCGGCGAGCCCATTTACGTGCTGACCGGACGATTCGGCCCGTACGTGCAGGTGGGCGAAACGCCGACCGGCAAGGGCTCGAAGTCCAAGAACAAGCCCAAGCGCGGCTCCATCCCCAAAGAAAAAGTGCCCGAAGAAGTTACGCTTGAAGATGCTCTTAAGTATTTGAGCCTCCCACGCGTGCTCGGTGTACACCCCGATACCGAGGAGACCATTACTGCAAACATCGGCCGTTTTGGTCCCTATATCGCCCACAATACGAAGCCCAAACCCGACTTCCGCTCACTCAAAACCGATGACGTATATGCGATTACGCTCGATCGCGCGCTTGAGATACTGAGCGAAGAAAAGAAGCGCAGAGGCTTTGCAAAGAAAAAAGCGGAATAATTACTGCAAAAGGAGTAGTATTAGAGGATATGCCCGAAGTGAAAGACATACTGGGCAAGATGAGCTCCCCCACCGCGGAGGATAGGGCGCTGGTTGAAAAAGCGTACGCGTTCGCGGCGCACGCGCACCGCGACCACAAGCGCTTCTCCGGCGCGCCGTACATCACCCACCTGGCCGCCACGGCCGAGTCGCTCGCCGAAATAGGCATGAGCGCGCGCACTATCGCCGCCGGACTGCTCCACGACACCATCGAGGATATGGGCGTCGAAGCCGCCACTATTGAGAAAGAGTTCGGCAAGGATGTGCTGTTTTTGGTGGAAGGCGTTACCAAGCTCGGACACCTCAAGTACCGCGGCGCGGAGCGCCATCGCGAGTCCTTGCGCAAGCTGCTGGTGGCGACCGGCAAGGACGTGCGCGTGCTTATCATCAAGCTGATGGACAGGCTCCACAACATGCGCACGCTCAAGCATGTCCCGCCCGAGAAACGAAAGCGTATCGCGCTCGAAACGCTCGAGATATACGCCGCTATCGCCCACCGTTTAGGCATGGGAGTGGTGCGCAAGGAATTGGAAGACCTCGCGTTCGAGTACGCGTACCCGGAAGAATATGCCGAGGCGCGCAAGCTCCTGACCGAGAAGTCCAAAGAAACGCAGAACAGGCTCGAGGAGATGAGCCGCACGCTCAAGAAAGAGCTCGGCAAGAACGATATCCGCAACTTCGAGACCGACTTCCGCGTGAAGGGCCTCTGGAGCCTGTGGCAGAAGCTCAAGCGCAAAGGCGGCGAGCTCGACAAGGTCTACGACATTGCCGCGCTGCGCGTCGTGGTGGAGAACGTCGCGGACTGCTACCGCGTGCTGGGGCTCGTGAACAATCTCTGGCAGCCGCTTCCCTACAAAATCAAGGACTATATCGCCTTCCCGAAGCCCAACGGCTACCAGTCGCTCCATACCACGGTGTTCGCGGGCGACGGCGGCATCGTCGAGGTCCAGATACGCACCAAAGAGATGCATCGCGACGCGCTCTTCGGCATCGCCGCCCACGTTATCTATAAAGAACGCGGCGGGGCCGGCGATCCGGCGCGCGGCCGCGGTTCCAGCTTCGATTGGATACGCTCGCTCCTGCCGGGTTTCCGCCGCGCGCCCGAGAAAAAGCCGGAGGCCGATGCCGCGCCAAAAGGCCCCGAGCGCACGCGCTACGGCTCCGCGCCGGTGCCTGAATGGCTTTCGGGCCTTGAGGAAAACGAGCTTGAGGACCCTGACTTCGACACCGCGGTGCGCGGCGACATATTTTCCCACCGCGTGTTCGTCTTTACGCCGCACGGCGACGTGGTAGACCTGCCGGTTGCCGCAACCCCCGTGGATTTCGCATACGCCATACACTCCGACCTGGGCGACCGCCTGTTCGGCGCAAAAGTGGGCGGCAAGATGGTTCCGCTTGATACCGAGCTTCACAACGGCGACATCGTTGAGATACAGACTAAGAAGAACGCGCGGCCCAAGCAGAAATGGCTCGACTTCGCCAAAACCACTCTTGCCCGAAGGCACATCCGGAATGCGCTTGAAGCGGAGAAGAGCGGCTAGATAGAGAAATTCGTCGGGTCGAAGGTGTTTTCGTCCTTCGTGATTTCGTCGCGCGAACGATCGTCGAGGCTTTGCGCCAGCGGCACGTCGGAAGCCGCCGGCTGTTCCTCAGCAAGAGCTGTGGCGGCTGCGGGTATCAGCTGTGTCGACACCTCTTTTGAAGCATTGATCTTGGCCGCCAGGTGCGCGAAAAGTATCTGCAAGTCCTCCTCGCTCATAAAATCTATGGACACTTTGCCGCCGTTCTCCTTGGGCTCTATGGCAACGCGGGTGCCGAGCGCCTCGGTCAGCTCGCGCTCCATTTCGAGTATCTGCGGCGAATAGAGATATTCCTTCTTGCGCACGCGGTCGAAGGCGATGCGCCGCGCAATGCTTTCTGTGTCGCGCACGGTGAGCCGCTTCAGCATTATTTCGCGGAAGAGCACGCTCTGCTCCTGCGGCCGGTCGGCAAGCATGAGGAGCGGCCGTGTGTGGCCTTCGCTTATCTTGCCTTCCGAAAGCGCCTGCTGCATTTCCGGAGGCATTCCCAGCAGGCGGATGGTGTTGGAGACGTACACGCGGCTCTTGCCTATCTTTTCGGCAACTTCGGCGTGCTTGAAGCTGAATTCCTTCACCAGCCGGTCGAAGGCCAGCGCACGGTCTATGGGATTGAGGTCCTCGCGCTGAAGGTTCTCGATTATCGCGAGCTCCAGCTTGGTCTTGTCGTCGTCGAACGAGTCGCGGATAAGCACGGGCACCGAGGTGATGCCCGCCATCTTCGCCGCGCGCAGCCGGCGCTCGCCGGCGATAAGCTCGTATTCGGAAGCCAGCCCGCCGTCCTCCTTCTGCACCTCGTGTCGCGTGACGGTAAGCGGCTGGATTACGCCGTACTGGCGCACGGAGTTTGCCAAATCGCGCAATTTCGCCTCGTCGAATTCCTTGCGCGGCTGAAAGGGATTCGGCCGTATCTTCTCTACTTCGACCCAGAAAATAGCGTTATTGTAAAACCCTGCCATAAACGATATTCTAACACGAGCCAACACAAGCCGGGGTGGCGGAATTGGTAGACGCACGGGACTCAAAATCCCGCGCCAGCAATGGCATGGGAGTTCGATTCTCCCCCCCGGCACCACAGAAAACAGGCCAGGCTTACCGCCCGGCTCTTTTTCTGTCTGGAGTCCGGGGAGGAAGCAAATTGATTTGCTTCCATGGGAGAATCGAAAGACTTTTCGTTATCGAGTCATCGAGATCGAAAAGTACCTGGCTACGTGGTAGCCGATTCCCCCCGCCATAAAAAGCAAAAGGGTGTGCGCGAGACAATTCGCGTACACCCTCGATCTTGCATATCATTCCTTCCGGGTGAGTTCCAACCAATTCTTCTTCGGCGGAAGTACCTTCGAGCCCCCTGCGCACAGAGGACATTCTTCCGCTGTCCAGCTCTTGATGTCGTAATGCACGACGTGGCCGATCGGTCCGCCCTCAAACTCTAGGGTATCGGAGCGGTGGACCAGCGTCATGACAATCGGCGCAAACTGGACCGGTGTCGAGTTGCCGGCGCGGATAGCGTCCCGCACCGCGTGCAGGGTCTGCGTAGTGGTTACAAGTTCCTCCACCTGGAGGACGACTTCGCCCGGTTCGATCTCGAAGCGCTTCCAGATCTGTTTCTTGTCGTTCTTCGGGTCTTTTTCGCTGAAGTCGTGCTTGGCACCCAGCAGGTACGCAACCGCAAACGAGAGCGTCGCGCCTGCGTGGTCGGAGCCGATGACCCAATCGACCCGGTCGTCGTAGCACTCCTGCAACCTGAGCACGACCTGCTGGGCCATGATCATGCACAGGTTGGCATACCGGAGCATTCGGAGCGTGTCGACGAACCCGTCACTGTGCCGAAGACTGGTGAGAAGTGCGTGCGGGTCCTGTGGCTTCCCGGAGTGGAGCCAGAGGGCCTGGCATGTCTCGAGGATGTGGTCGAACTCCGCTCGCGACATGAGGACACCAAAGTCGTCCACCTGCAGCTTACGAAGTTCCGGGAGACCCATTTTGAGAACGTCCGTAGCGTGTATCATGGTACTCCTGCTTCCTTCTCTTTGATCGCCGCTGCAATCTCGGCTTCGAGTTCTTCAAGGGCAGCAATCGGGTCGGAAGCCTGCGTAACTTGCCGCCCAATAACCAGACGTGCAAGCCGATCGCCTGCCGCTTTGATCACTGCCGTTGGCGTGCCGACCCGCTTTTGGTCGCCATGGTCCTTGCCGGCAGATCTGCTGCCGGGAACGACGATCTCAAGCCCATTTAGCTCGGGGCGTTTCGCAATGAGCTCAACTTCCTGAGGCGAACAAACGATGCCGTCCATTCCCGCCAGCTTGGCAAGACGCGCGCGGTAGAGCACCGTCGCTTTCACCGAGTGTCCGGACTGGAGCTGCACTTCTTCTTCGGAGAGCGAGGTTAGCACGGTAATGGCGTAGAGCTTCATGCCAGACCCGCCCTTGCGGCCGGCCAGCATCATTTCGATTTCTCCCTCTGCTTGCAGGGTAAGTATGTTGACGCCCGACGAAGCGATTGCTTGAGCGCGCAGCCGCACCGTGTTCGGGATATCGAGAAGTTTGGCATCTTCCCAAAATTGCGGAGCGCCCGCTTGGAGAAGCTGCGAAACGACACCGGGGCCGTAGTGGTCCACAATACTGTGGCCCTTAACGGCAAATATCCGGTCGCCCACTTTGGAGCAGAGTTCCAAGGCCTGGTCGAGCGTAAGCTCGTCTAGAGCAAGGATTATCGCTTTCCTTCCTATGTCTTTCACTGATACACCTCCGTATTGCTGCCGTACAGTACTTTGTACGAGCCGAGGGCATTCTAGCTTCTCTTCCCTTTTTATACAAACAGTGTAAAAGTGTCGAGATGTCAAAGCCTAAAGTTATCGCTATAGTCGGACCGACCGCTTCGGGCAAGAGCGCCCTTGGTATTTTTCTTGCGCAAAAGTTGGGCGGCGAGATAATCTCCGCCGACTCGCGGCAAGTCTACCGCGGCCTCGATATTGCGACCGGCAAAGTTACAAAAAAAGAGATGGCCGGCATCCCCCACCACCTGCTCAACGTCGCGTCGCCTAAAAGGCAGTTCTCCGTCGACGACTTCGTAAAGAAGGCGCAAAACGTGATCGAAAAAAGTATGATATATCATACTTTCCCCATAGTAGTTGGTGGAACGGGGCTGTATATCGATATGCTCCTGGGCCGCATGACTATGCCCAATGTGGCGCCTAACCCCGCACTTCGTGCGCGGCTCGAGAAAAAGAGCGCCGAAGAGCTGCTGTCAATTCTTAAAAAGCTCGACCTGCGCCGCGCTGGCACTATTGAACCCGGACACAAGCGGCGTATCATACGCGCGATAGAGATAGCCAAGGCTATCGGCAAAAGCCCTCTACCCAAGCCTGAACAGAAATATGACGTCCTGTGGCTGGGGCTGGCGCCAGATGAGAAAAAGCTCAAGAAAAATATCCATCTTCGCACCATCCGGCGCATGAAAGCAGGCATGGTGATGGAAGCAAAACGTTTGCACAAGGCAGGAGTGTCATACAAGCGCATGCATGAGCTGGGGCTTGAATACCGTTCTCTTGCGCAGTATCTGCAAGGCTTGCTGAACAAAGAGGCGCTTGTAGCGGAAATAGAACGGGGAAACTGGGATTATGCCAAGCGCCAGATGCGCTGGTTCAAGCGGAACAAGGACATTATCTGGATCGGGAACAAAGCGAAGGCTATGCGGCTCGCAAAAAAATTTTTGAGCGGTCACAAATAACTTTTTGCCGTCGCAAAAAATTTTCGCGACCCCGACTCGCGGCCGCGCCATTGCGCGGCATCGCTCCGTCTCCCGCAACGCACAAAAAGCAACGAAGGTTGCATTTTGCGTCTTTTGCGGGCCCACGAGGAATTGAACCTCGACCGACGGTTTTGGAGACCGACGTTCTACCGTTAAACTATAGGCCCGTACGGCTTAGGATACTACTTTTTTGCCTCTTTGTGCACGGTTTGAGCCCGGCACCATTTGCACCACTTCTTGAGCTCTATCTTGCGGGTCACCAGCTTCTTATTCTTGGAAGACCAGTAGTTTATGCGCTTGCACTTGGTGCAGGCGAGCCGTATAAGCCTATCTTGTGACATGACCAGAAGACTATACCGTATAAGGGCCTTTTGCGCAACCCAGGCGCGCCAGGACCATCCTAGAGCTGGGTCGCGCCCGGGCAGAAGCTGAATCCGAGGTTCTTGCCGGCGTAGATCTCGTTTACCCAATAGGTCGTGCCCAGCCAATAATTGAGGCCGCACAATTGAGCCTCCGTAAGGCCGAGCTTTTCCTCAAGGAATGTTTCGGCATGGAGTCGGGATTGGCCCAGCGGTTCTTCCAGCAACAATATACTGAATGAGCTGTGGTTGCTGTCATAGCTCACGTTAAAATCCGTAGTGGTGGCTCCTGCCGGACATCTGCCGTCAGCAAGGCAGTATCCGATAGAGCCTGCCAGATAGTAATTGCCCGGATTTACCACGTCAGAAGCGGTCTCCCCGTTATGGATGAAGTCTTTCGTTACGAAAGAACTTCCGTTTTGACCGCTAATTGAGATAGTCGGCTCCGTATCCCTGCCGGAAGATGGATTTGACGGGTTTACCGGAACATTTACAGAAGAGGAATTTCCGCCGATGGATACCGGGGTTCCGTCATTGGAGGGAATTTGTTCCGCAGGCGCAGCGGACGTCGTGCGCCAGATCCATATGCCCGCAAAAAGCACTGCGATGACCCCCAATCCTATAAGTCCATATAGAGTAGTGCTTTTCATATCCTAATGATTATACGTATTGACGCATGATTTCTGTGAACTGCTGCGAGGGTCCGCCGTCCAGTCGCTAAAGCTTGGATTCTGCGTTACCAGACAAGCCGCAGCCGAAGCATTGCAGGTAAAGTTGCTTGCCGCCGCCTTGCATGCCTGTCCTACTGCGTCTATAGGAACGCCTCCCCTGAAGTGGCTGGAGCAATTGAGATTCCCGCTTACCGAATAGCCGGCTGCTTGCGCAGCCTGGGTGCATGCAGGAATATTCAGATTATGACACTGATCATTGAGGCCAAGGACGATCTGAAAATGGCCGGAAGCGCTTGTCGGGTCGCCGGTCGGCGTCCTGGCTTGGCCAGGATTCCCTTGGCAACCGCTTTCCGGAGCCGCAAGGCAGGAAAAGGTCTGAGCTTGTGCTGGTGTAATGGGATATCCTCCCGCCGCAGCAGCAGCTTGTATGCTGCCGGGCGCACACTGTCCAGAGCCTGTTTGACTGACCATGCCGCTGACTGTATTCAAGCAGTAATACTGATTGATAGAGCTGTCGTAGCTCAGTTTGCCGGTACATGTAGACGGATCGCTTACCGCGACAGGAGCCTTCCCAACAACTAAAGAATCTTCCGGATGGCCTATTACTTCATTTATCAGTTGACCGAGCGTGCCCTGGGTTGGGCGCTTGGTATTATCAACGCATTCGATCTTGTTCCAGCCGGTAAAGTAATCCTGATTAAGAATGGCGTGCAGGAGCGTCTCTACCATAAGGTATGCGCCGAGAACTATGATGAATCCGACAAATACGCTGCGGAAAATGCTCTTTGCCTTTGATATATTCTCCTCCTTGGTAGCGGCTGTAAAATACAGGACGCCGGCCCAGGCGAAGAGCGCCATCGCGATAGGAATGGAGAGTCCTATCATGAAGTTAATAAGGGTCTGAATCAGTTGAATTACGCTGCATGCCTGACAACTTGTTGCGGCCGCGTAATACTGAGGAGTACCTGGCGCAAGGCCCGTGGTATCGCCACATGGAACAATCCCGGCGGCCGAGGCGATAAACGGCAAGAGGGTAAAGAGCAGCCCTCCCGCAAATATGAGTACGGCACCCCTATTGCGCATGCCAATATTGTAGCACCCAATTTTCGCCTGCTGACAAGGAAAAGCAAACAGTGTAAAGTAAGAACGTTCTATTGAAACGCGTCGGTGGTAGAGTGGTCAATTACAACAGGCTGTAAACCTGTCGCCTTCGGGCTACGGAGGTTCGAATCCTCCCCGGCGCACAAACGTCAAAAAGTCTTAGCTCTTGCTAGGACTTTTTGCGTTATGTGCTGCGCGGGAGCAAGGTATGGGATACCTTGCGTGAGGATTCGCAAGCCGGAGCGGGCCCCGCATCACCAGATGCGGGAGCGAGGCAGGGTCGTGAAAAAGTATTCGCGACGGCGAACACTTTATTCCTGACCGATTCCTCCCCGGCGCACTAAAAAAGAAACTGCTGGCTTATTGCCAGCTTTTTCTATCTTGGTCCACTATTCTATCCACTATAAAACTGTCTCGCCTTTCCCATTCCGCTCCGGTGCCGTATAGTGCATTTTGGAGGCAGAACGCGTTAGTAAGGAGAATCTGCGGATGTCGGACATGGTAAAACTAGTCGAGGATACGGCGCAAGGCCGGGGAGATACTCCTGTTCCGCGAGAATACATCGAGCGGGCGCTTGAGGAGATCAATCAGGGCAAGCATGCGGTGAAGACGTACCCCACGGGCGCGCCGACCCTAACGGCCGTATATGCCGTTGCGGTCATGCTCTACGCCAAAACCCAACCGAAACACTAGGAGGGACCATGCTGATCAAGAAGCTGGCTGAGTATTGCGAGATCGAACCCGACGACCGCGCGGAAGAAGCATACATCCTGCATTTTCCCTTCCCTAACGCCGTGCGGGCGCACATCCGCATCGTGTTCAACGACCGGCAGACCGGGGCCGACCTGGTCATTACCAATATGACCGTCATACCCCATACGGCATATGGACGCGGCTTCGGGAGCCAAGCGCTGGCTGTACTGCTCGAACAAGCCTGGGAGGCCGGATTGCGGGACATTCGCGCCGTGCAAGTCCAGCGCCAAAGCGAGCGATTCTGGGAAAAGAACAGGTTCTCCAGGGTCGGGAACGTCACGAATGATTTCCTATACCACCACGCATAAGCCCGTCGCGCATTTTTCGATGCGCGACGGGCTCCGCTTTTTCTTTTTACGCCCCCACCTTTTCCTCCGCTATCATGGTCGGGGTCATCTTTACTCCCCTGCTGCGGGCGCTTTTCTTGACATCGAAGGTGAATTCGCCGTTCTTGATGCCCACGGTCACCGAGCCGCCTGAGAGCACGCCGCGCGAGACCATAAGGCTGGCGACCTTCGTTAGTATCTTGTCCTGGATGAGCCGGCGAAGCGGGCGGGCGCCGTAATGCGGGTTATAGCCCTCCTTGCCAAGGAACTCATACACCTCCGGGTTGATAGTGAGCGTAATATCCTTGGCCGCCAGGCGCGCAACGACCTCCTTCACCTGGATGCCCACTATCTCTTTAACAGCCTCCGGAGAGAGGATGTTGAAGATGATTATCTCGTCGATGCGGTTGAGGAATTCGGGCCGGAAGTAATCCTTAAGGGCGCCCTGCACCTTCTCCTTGGCGAGGCGATAGTTGCTCGCCTCGCTGCTTTCGCCCATGGCGAAGCCCAGCTGCTCCATCTTGTCGATATACTGCGCGCCGATATTGCTCGTCATGATGATGATGGAGTTGCGGAAGTTGACCTTGCGGCCCTTGGCGTCGGTGAGCTGCCCGTTATCGAGCACCTGAAGCAGTATGTTGAAGACCTCCGGATGCGCCTTTTCTATTTCGTCGAAGAGCACGACCGAGTAGGGCCGGTGGCGTATCATCTCGGTGAGCCCGCCGCCCTCGTCATAGCCGACATAGCCCGGCGGAGAGCCGATGAGCTTGGAGACCGAGTGCTTCTCCATGTATTCCGACATGTCCACTCGGATGAGCGCCTTCTCGTCGTCGAACATGAATTCCGCAAGCGCCCGCGTAAGCTCCGTCTTGCCCACGCCGGTCGGCCCCAGGAACATGAACGACGCTATGGGGCGGTTGGGGTCGGCGATGCCGGCGCGCGAGCGCTTGACCGCGTCCGCCACCTTCTGCACGGCCTCGCTCTGGCCCACCACCCGCTTCTCCAGGTCAGCCTCGATGCGCGAAAGCTTCTCGGCCTCTTCCTCGAGCATGCGGCTGACCGGAATGCCGGTCCACTTGGCGACGACGCCCGCGATATCGCCCTCCGTTATTTCTTCCTTGAGCAGGCGGCGCGAGGTCTGGAGCTTCTTGAGGCGCTTCTGCTTCTGCTCGAGCTCGCGCTCGAGGCTGGGGATCTCGCCGTAGCGGATTTCCGCCGCGCGCGACAGGTCAACCGCCAATTCGGCCGCCTCGGCCTCCATGCGGAGGGTCTCGAGCTCCTTCTTTATCGATTTGATGTCGTGGAGTATCTGCTTTTCGTTCTTCCAGCGAAGCTCGAGCTCGCCGGTCTTTTCCTTCAGCTCCGCGATGTCGCGCTCTATCGCCTTGACGCGCGCCTTGGCGTCGCGGCTGCCGTCCTCTCCTTCCGCCTCCTTGCGCAACGCCTCTTTCTCAACCTCAAGGCGCATGATCTTTCGATGAGCGTCTTCCAAAACCGGCGGCTTGTTCTCAAGGCTTATGCGCAGGCTGGAGGCCGCCTCGTCGATGAGGTCTATCGCCTTGTCGGGAAGGAAGCGGTCCGGAATGTAGCGGGCGCTCAGCTCTACGGCCGACACCAGCGCGTCGTCGGTGATATGCACGCCGTGGAACAGCTCGTACTTCTCCTTGAGCCCGCGCAGGATGGAAATGGCGTCGTCGACGGACGGCTCGAGCACGTAGACCGGCTGGAAGCGCCGCTGGAATGCCGGGTCACGCTCGATGTGCTTCTGGTATTCGCGCAGGGTCGTGGCGCCTATCACGTGCAGGTCGCCGCGCGCGAGTGCCGGCTTCATCATGTTGCTTGCGTCCTGCGCGCCTTCCGCCGCGCCGGCGCCGATGACCGTGTGAAGCTCGTCTATAAAGAGGAGTATTTTGCCCTCGCTGCGCTCTATCTCCTTCATGATGGCCTTGAGCCGCTCCTCGAATTCGCCGCGATACTTGGTGCCGGCGATAAGCGCGCCGAGGTCGAGCGACACAAGCTCCTTGTCGCGAAGGCTCTCCGGCACGTCGCCGGTCGCTATGCGCGAAGCGAGGCCTTCGGCGATGGCGGTCTTGCCCACGCCCGCCTCGCCGATGAGCACGGGGTTGTTCTTCGTGCGGCGGCTGAGTATCTGCACGACGCGCTGTATCTCCTCGTCGCGGCCGATGACCGGGTCGAGCTTGCCCTCAAGCGCCGCCTTGGTGAGACTGCGGGTGTACTTGGGGAGCGCGCGGAGCTTCTTGTTCTCGTTCTGCGCCGGCTTGGCGTTGCGCAGCTCCGAGAGCGAGCGGACTATCGTCTCGCGGTTGATGCGGAAGCGGTTGAGTATCTCGCGGGCGGTGCCGGGAATGTCGAGGATGGAAATGAAGAGGTGCTCGGTCGAGACGAACTCGTCGTGGAGCTCGGTCGCCACCTTCGCGGAGCGCTCAAGCGCCTGCACGAGATCAGGCGTAAGGTAGAGCTGGTATGACGGCGACATAACGGAGCCGCTCGGGGTGCCTTCCAGCGCCTCCAGCACGGTGTCGGTCAGGAGAATGACGTCAACCTCAAGCTTGTCGAGAACGGTCGCTACCAGGCTGTCTTCCTGCAGCAGCAAGGCGCCCAAGAGATGCATGGGGCTTACCTGGTTCTGCGCGCGCTCCACCGCCAGCTCGTGAGCGCGGCGGACCGCTTCTTTTGCTTTTGTCGTGAAATGATTGAATGGAGGCATGGTTTTTTAGTAGTTAGCTTGGTAGCGAGAGTGTCGTGTAAAGGCTGCCGCCGGCTTGTATCGCGGCCGTGGTCGAGAGGCCGACGACTTCGCCGAATAAAGTCATAAGCAGCGAGCCGGGAGTAGCCGAGGAAATGCTCGCGTCCACCGAATGCGCCGCGCCCCCGGGAAGCGAGGCAACAACACCGGTGCCTACCTGGTCGCCGCCCGTTCC
The DNA here is from genome assembly GCA_035546615.1 of Minisyncoccota bacterium. Classification (GTDB taxonomy): domain Bacteria; phylum Patescibacteriota; class Minisyncoccia; order Phycocordibacterales; family SBAW01; genus GWA1-54-10. Next base: position 43,733 of record DASZWM010000002.1, on the reverse strand, counting down.
GCCTATGCGAATGACGGATTGGCCCAGGGCAAGCTTACTCGAGTCGGCTATCGTTGCCGGCGCGAAGCCGGTCGAGGTGCCGACGTTCACATCCAGCGTCGCGAGCGTCGAGGTTGCCTTCGGGTCGCGCCACTTGGCCGAAGCGCGGGTCCCGTCCGGCAGCAGGACTTCGAAGTTCCGAACGTTCGCCGCGGCAAGCGCCGCCTTGTCGGCGAGCACGGTCCCCTTGGCATCGATAATAATCCCGCGGGAGACCAGAACGTTTCCGCCCGGAAGCACCACGCGCGCTATCGACTTCTGCACTTTCGCTATCGACTGCGCGGCCAGGTCGTCGTCCTTCACCACAACCGTCTTTTCCGTGGTCGTTATCGCGGCGGCGCTTTGCGTGGCCGGCACGACCTTCTCTACCGTATGCTCGACTATCTGATTCACCACCCGAGTCACGCCCGCCGGCGCCTGGTCCATAAGGGAAACGGTAACGATGCCGGTAGCGATGGACGTGACGAAGGACACCAGGAGGGTTAGGAGGACGATTTGGTGTTTTGTCAGCTTTTCGAGATCCATACTTACTGGATATTATAGCACTTAAGCGCGGATTTGCCAGTGCTACGGCGTCTTAGCGTATCGCGCTGCGACTTTAAAAAGCGTCCGGGCAATGCATCGGGCGTCGCGTCGCGTCGCGTCGGGCAAAAGCGCGATGCGGACGGTATTTTTTGCCCTCTCCGGCAAGACTCCGATCCCCTGAAGCACATGCGAAGGGGCCTCGTCGTCGGTATCGCACGCCGAGCGTGTGGAAATGGCCACGCCTTGCGCGCTCATGGCAACAACCGCCATGTCGCCGTTCAGGTTCGGCAGGGAAATATTGATGTTGTTCGCTATCCGGCCTTCCCCCTTTGGGCCGTTGAGCATTACTCCCGGAAGGAGTTTCTGTATCGATTCCAATAGATAGTCCTGTACGCGTGATATCTTTTCTGCCCGGGCTTCGGCGGCTTCCTGCGCCCGCAAAAGCGCGAGCGCGCATGCCCCGGCCATTGCGACGTTCTCGGTGCCGCTGCGCAATCCGCGCTCCTGTCCCCCTCCACATATATGCGGCTCCAGCCGGGTGCCCCGGCGGACGTACAAAAGCCCCGCGCCCTTGGGGCCAAGCATTTTTTGCGCGTCCAGCGTCAGCAGATCGACGCCGAGCTTTTCGACATTAAGAGGGAGCCACAGCGGCGCCTGCGCGGCGTCGGTATGGAAATACAGCGGCGCGCCTACGCCTTCGCGCGCCTTGCGCTGGTGCCGGATCTCTTTGGCAAGCTCGCGGATGTCCTGCACGGTACCCACTTCGCTGTTGACCATTTGTATGGAAACAAAGACCGTGCGCGCCTCCAGCGCTTCGCGCAGATCCTTGTGCGACACGAATCCGCTCATATCGACCGGAAGCTCCGTAAGCCGCAGACCCTCTTTTTCAAGCGCGCGCAGGGGCTCCAGCACCGACGAGTGCTCTATCGCGCTTGTTATCGCATGCACGTCCTCCCCCACGCGCAGCATCCGCCGCAGGGCCCCGAAAACCGCGAGATTGTTCGCTTCCGTTCCGCCCGAGGTGAAGACTATTTCGTCCGCATGCGCGCCGATTGCCGCCGCGGTCCGCTCTCGCGCGGCATCCAGCTCGCGTTTGGCCTCGTTAGCTTCCGCATGGAGCCCGCCGGGGTTGCCAAAAAGCCCCAGCAGGCGTACAAGCTCGCGCCGCACCTCGCCGGACACCGGCGTTGCCGCCGCCGCGTCGGCATAGATATTTTTTTGCCATAACTTCATACTTTGTCTAATCTACTATATACTGCCTCTGAGTATGCCTGAACAGAAGCCCACAGCGGGGGCGCGGCCCCCTATCGTTGCTATTGTAGGACACATCGACCACGGCAAGTCGACGCTTCTTGACTATATCCGCAAAACCAACGTCGTGGCCGGCGAAGCGGGCGGCATCACCCAGCATCTTTCGGCCTACGAAGCCGTCCACAAAAATGCGACCGGCGAACACCGCATTACCTTCCTCGACACGCCGGGCCACGAGGCGTTCAAGGCGATGCGCTCGCGCGGTCTCGAAGTCGCCGACGTCGCGATACTCGTTGTATCCGCCGAAGAAGGCGTCAAACCGCAGACGGTCGAAGCGCTGAAACTTATCGAGGAGACGAAGATCCCGTACGTTGTAGCGCTCACGAAAGTCGACAAGCCAGGCGCCAATGTCGAGAAAGCGAAGATGTCTCTGCTTGAACACAATATATATCTCGAGGGCCTGGGCGGCAGCGTCCCCTACATCCCCGTGTCCGGCAAAACCGGCGAAGGCATTCCTGAACTGCTCGACCTTATTTTGCTTGCCGGCGAGCTTGAAGGAATCACTGCTGATCCGAACGCCGCAGCCGAAGGGCTTGTCATAGAAGCGCATGTCGACAACCGCCGCGGCAATACCGCTACACTTATTGTGCAAAACGGCACTATCCACAGCGGCGAGCATATCGTCTCCGGAGCCGCGACCGCGCCCGTGCGCATCATGGAAAATTTCCTCGGCAAGCCTATCAAGGAAGCTTCGGCCGGGAGCGCCATCGGCATCGTGGGCTTTTCAATACTTCCGGCAGTGGGCGCCAAGTGGCGCGCGGTGAAATCGAAGAAAGAGGCGGAAGAGGCGGCCGTGACGCCGGTCAAAGCGCCTCCTGCGCGCGCCGCCCAGCAGCAGACCGTCGAGGGCGAGGAGGAAAAGACGCACATCATACTCCCGCTCGTCATCAAAACCGACGTAGCCGGCACCGCCGACGCGGTCATGCACGAGCTTGAGAAATTGCCGCAAGACGAGCGCCTCGAAGTGCGCATCGTCTCGAAGGCGGTGGGCCCCATATCGGAATCGGACGTGAAGCTCGCGGGCTCCGGCACGCCGCCGGGCCTTGTGGTCGGCTTCAACGTGAAGGCCGAAGGCGTCGCGCGCGATTTGGCCGACCGCCTTGGCGTCTCGATAGGCCTCTTTGACATCATCTACAAATTATCCGAATGGCTTGGGGAGGAAATCCGGAAGCGTGTGCCGCAGGAGCGTGCTGAGGAAGCCACCGGCACCGCCAAAGTGCTCAAGGTATTCAGCACGGCCAAAGGCAAAGTGATACTCGGCGGCCGCGTCGAGGAGGGCGAATTGATACAGGGCGAGGAAGTGAAGATCATGCGCCGCGACATGGAGCTCGGGCGCGGCACGGTCGTAAGCCTCCAGACGCAGAAGGCGCCTACTAAAAAGGTAGAGGCCGGAAACGAATTCGGCGCGCAGATAAAAACGCAGGCCGAACCGGCTGCCGGTGATATTCTCCAGGCGTTTACGATCGTATACAAATAGTATAGAAACGTATGGACAACCGACACGAACGGCTTGAGGCAGGACTGCGCGATGTCGCGGCGGAATTCATGGTGCGCGAAGCGGGCCGCGGCTCGCTCATCACCATTACCCGCGCCATGTTAACCGAAGACAACAAGCACGCGACTATTTATATGACCGTACTGCCTGAGACTGCGGAGGAGAACGCGTTGTCATTCGCCAATCGCAATCGCACCGAGATGAAGGATTTCTTCAAGACGCGCATCAAGGGTGCGCTTCCGCCGGACATCGTATTCGAAATAGATATGGGCGAAAAGAACCGGCAGCGCCTCGACGAACTCTCGCAGTAACGGTATTGTAATTACACCTACGCGTGCGGGCACGTGCCTGCCGCTAGGCAATGGCCACGTAGCCAAGTAGTAAGGCAAGGGACTGCAAATCCTTTATACGCGGGTGCGATTCCCGCCGTGGCCTCTAAGGAGTCTTCGACGCAAGCGGCCATGGAGAGAAGCACGGGGTGCTTCTCGTCGGGAATCGCAAGCCGGAGCGGGCCCCAAGTCAGCAGACTTGGGAGCGAGGCAGGGTCGTGCGGCAAAAATTGTGACGACAATTTTTGAACGCCTGATCGATTTCTCCTGGCCTCAAAAAAGCGTCTCGCACTTTGTGGTCACAAATACTATTTCGCCGTCGCGAAATAGTTTCGCGACCCCGGCTCGCCGTCCCGCCAGTGCGGGACATGGCTGCGCCCCGCACAGCGCAGAAAATCCCGCTCAAGCGGGATTTTACTGTCGTCTGTGCGCCCACCAGGATTCGAACCTGGGACCTTCTCCTTAAGAGGGAGCAGCTCTACCAGCTGAGCTATAGGCGCGAAGTGAGGAAGAGCGCAAAATCCTGTTTTGCATTCGCCCCGAACGAACGGCTATATCGACCTGGGGAAGATATAGGCGCGTATGAATCAAAATACAACAAAAACTTATCTCTTACAATGTGCTGGGGAGAGGACTTGAACCTCCATGGGTTACCCCGTCTGCTCCTAAGGCAGGTGCGTATACCAATTCCGCCACCCCAGCGTGCTGACACTGTATCATATACAGAGCATAAATTCGTGGTAAAAATATGAAACGCCGGGGTGATGGAATTGGTAGACATACAGGACTTAAAATCCTGAGAACGCGAGTTCGTGTGGGTTCGATTCCCACCCCCGGCACAAAAAGCAGTAGGAAAACGTTCGATTTGGCCTTATATTCCAAGGCTTTTGTAGCTTGACAAAGTGGTACTAAGTATGATATAATAGTAGGTGAAGCGTGTAGCTGCCTTTGGGCTGCTATTCGCAATAGATGCTTGAAAATTCAATAGGAGTAACCTAGATGGAAATTCTGTTCACGCTCGTAACGGTACTTGGTTGGGTGGCATGGGCGGGAGCAGGTATCTTTGCCGTGCTCTTTCTTCTGCCGCTTATACCGCATGCCGTCGATCGGCTCACCAACGACCCGAACGAATATCGTCCGGACGACTGGAACAATGAGCTGAATTACCCGCCGTCGCGTGCCGGCTTTTTCACCTACCTGCAACCAGGCCGGGTGAAGATCAAGGAGCGCGGGCAGCGGTTCGTCGATGCCATCATGGCATTCGAAGGGCATAAGTTCAAAGGCGAGAAAGATAACCCCCTCCATCGGCGTGATAACGCCTATTGGAAGGTGGAGGAAACGAATCTGCCGGGCGAGGGCGGCTATACCGACTCTCATCCTATACCCTTTCCGGGAAGAAAACGCGGGTGGTTCTTTTTCGTCTGGCTGCTCTACTCGCCTATCAGCGTTCTCTGGTGGGCATGGAAGCGTTGGACCTACTGGATCACGGGTGCCATATTCACCGGCATCCCGCCCTTCCAGAACATCCGCGTGTATCCGGTCGAACGCTTCAAGGAAATTACCCGACCGGACGGGGAAGTTGACTTCGTACGGGTCGAGGACTATAGCGACCACTATCGTGTCGCTGACTTCCTCTATCCCATCATCATCCCCAAGGCGGACACGCAGGACAAGATTCCCGTGAGTATCCATGTCGACCTTATCGAGCGGGTTACCAACCCGTACGATACGGCCTATAACACGGATGATGACTGGACTCGCCGCCTGCTAACTACTACTTCCGATGCTGTAACCGCGTTCACGAGGTCGCACTCCCTAAACGCGGTACTATCAGCACAGGACGAAGACGAGGCGCGGGAATTGGCAGACGCCATCGCCCGCACGGGAAAGCCGGCTCCGGCGGTGGATGCAAAAACCACCGACGGTACGACGCTGGACTTCGGCGTAATGAACGTCCGGGTGCAAATCCGGGACATTACTCCGACAAATCCGGCTATCGGAGCTCGCCTTGGCGACCTCGCGATAGCCCGGGTGGACAAGGATGCCCAAATCGAACGGGCGAAGGGGCAGGCGGCACTGATACGGGAAACCGGCGCAGCGCTCAAGGAATACCCCGACGCCACTGTCATTCCCCAGATCGAAGGTACGGTTCGCGCGGCCGAAGCGGCCGGAAGGAACGGCGGCATCGTAATCCTGGGTGGAGCTCAAATCGACCCAGGACAGGCTGCTCTCATACGCGAGGTCCGTAGACTTAGAGAAGGAGCTGAAACGTAATGCTTCAGGGTTGGATTATCGCTGTCGCCTCTGCTGGTATCGTTGCGATCATATTTTCCGCAGCCATGCTCAGCAGGGGGCGCAGAACAAGAACACCTGCCGGGAGAGCGACTCTTCCCCCGGCAGTACATACGCCTGCAGCTGCACCCGCCGCTCCTGCGGCGGGTGGTGGCCACGGGCACGAAGAACCCGCGACCCATACCGGTCCCCGGTGGTATGCCTTGCCTCGGTGGCTTTGGGTGGCAGTGGCGATCACTCTGATTGTGCTTGCCACCGCGCTGCTCGCTCCGCTTGCCTTCCTTGCTTCATTCCAGGCTTCGATCTGGGCGAGCGTAGGAAATACAGGCACGGCAGCAGCGAAGTTCTTCACAACGCAATTGCTCACAGGTCTGCTCGTTGCAGGCATGTTGGCTACGGCGGTGCTGGTACTTACCAGCAAAGGAGGGCGGCGGGTATTCGCTGTCTTCCTCACCATCCTGCTCGGGTTCTTCGCAATTCCGATGCTGGCTTCGCTCATGAGCGGCAGTGGCGCGCCGGAGCAGGTAGCTGTCGGAAGCGTGGGTCCGCAGGATTCATGTTCCTCGAAGACAAGCTACGCGCTGGATACTGAAACGCCCACTAACTTCAATCCCGGCGGCATGTGCGCGCCGGACCTGTGGCACGACGGGCACTGCATTATCGTCCAGCGTGCCGCATGGACGGGAGATACCACCCCTTACGAGGTGTGTGGAGGAAGTCTCCCAAACGACGCCGAGTGGGCATGGAGCGCCGACACTCCCTTCATACTGGGGGTCGCACTCTCGCCTCCCCGGTACAACTAGGAGGTCAACAACACTGAGGGCGCGGGAAATTTCTTTCCCGCGCCTTTTCTATTTCTAAAAGCTAGTGCGGCACCGAGACGCCGATCGTGTTGGCAATTATTTTTATGATGCTGAAGGCCGCCGCCATGATGAACATGCCGATAAGGCCGTAGAGCATGTGCTGCTTCCCTTTCTCCTTTTCCTCGCCGTTCGCGGAAAGGCCCCAGACGAACTCGACAATGCCGTAAATGAATACGACGAGCCCCGCTACGAATATGAGCAGCAGTATTGGATTGATGATGAGGTCAGCCAGGCAGCCCGCAAAGAGCCGCGCGCTGTCTATGCACTGGCCCGACACGGTAACCGCCGCCGCGTTGTTCATACCCGGTTAGCGCGGAACCTGCGGATATTGAGGAGCGTTGCTGTTGTTAACGCCAAGGGTATTCTGCGCGAGCTTGATGATGCCCCAGACGGACACCATGATGAAAAGGCCAAGGAGCCCTGCTATCATGATGCTCTTGCCGTCAGCTGCGCCTTCGCCGCCTGCACCCCAAACGTAGCGGACCAATCCCCAGAAGAATGCCACGAGCGCGAGCGCGATAAGGACCGGAATGAGCATATTGAGCGTATCGCCCAGCCATGCGATAAGCCCCTGGAGGTTGTTACCCTGCACCTGAGCGAAGGCGAACGCCGGCAAGGCGAACAAAAGAGATGAGATAAGTGCTGTTTTTTTCATACGAGTATTAAATGGGTATGGCTTAACTGTATGCCGCGGGGCGCTCCGGCACAAGGCGGCCGTGTGGATAGTTTTTAGCTTAGCGGGCCGATTCGGGAATGATATTGAGCGGCGCCTGGTTTGCATTTCCCCCTCCACCGCTGCTGCCTGAACTGCATTCGCTGGTGCCAAGAAGCGTGCTGCAAGCCAGGCGCACTATTCCCCACACTGAGAAGGCGACAAATAGCGCTATAAGCCCCCAGAGAATCGCTTCCCGGGTAGAGGCCTTGTTCTCACCGTCGGCCCGGTAGATATACTGCACCCCTATCCAGAGAAAGAGCACGAGGATAAGCACCAGGAGGACCGGAACCAGGGAGTTGAGAATCTCCACCGCGAATAATGCGACATCTTTGAGCGACGATTGGTTTGAAAGCGTAGCGGCGGCGGTGAGCGGCATATTATTGGCAGGAACTAATGCCGGTCACTCCGAGATTTTCGATCGTTTGCATGATGACATGCGCGATTAGCGAAGCACCCACGAATATGGCGATGCCGATGATGACATGCAGAAAATTGGTTTTAGCCTGTGAAATGGATTCCGGATTGCCTTGCGCTACGACGAATTTAAATCCGGCCCATACGACGAACATTATAGCTATCGGAATGCCGATTACCATGATGGCATCCAACACGCCGGTCACCAGGCCGCAGATGCTATGGAACTGGAGCGGGTTGCATACCTGGACCCTGGGGTCGCAGTTGTCGCCTGAATTTGCCGTATTGCCGCCATAGGAGGTCGGCAAGGTGTTGCCGCCGGAGGACGTGGGCAACGTATTGCCGCCCGAAGAAGTTGCCCCAAGAGCTATGATTGGCAATAAGAATATTGTCACCGTAAATAGCACGCGCATGACTTCCTTATGCTTGAAGAAAAATAGTTTCATCGCTTATCTGGTCGACGGCAGCAGCTCGCTGAGCGCCCCCTTGCCTTCGCTTACCGCAGTGGCGGGCGCCTCCTTGCCGCTCACCACGGATTCTATCATGGTCTGGAACACGGTATCGCTTCCTTTCGGGGACGGATCAAGCCAGCCGCGCGCGATAAGCCCCGACTGCACGAAGACGCCCGCTGTGGCGCTGGATGCGGTATCCACCGCGACATCGCGCCGAACGGGCGGCAAGGAGAGCGCTCCGGAGATAATGCCGACCGATGTTTTGCCCGAGAGTATCTGCGCTACCGTAAGCGCGCCTTTAACGTTCGCTGCCGTGCGCGCTATAGCGATGCCGGTGATGTCGCCGTAGGTGACCCGGCTTCCGCCCTGGTCTATCTGCGGCAGAAGCGCGACGCCGAACCGCAAGTTAGGGTTGCGCTGGCTAATTTCCGTATACTCGCTTGCGAAGCCAAAGTAGACGCCCACGTCGCCCGACACGAACGCGTCAGCCGCCGGAGGCAGCGCCCGGTTCCACGAGTAGCTGGTCTTTGAAGGATTTGCGAACTCGGTATAGAAGCGCAGGGCCGACTCCGCCGGATTGCCGGCCGAGCCTTCGGGCTCCGAGCCGAACGTAACCGTAGGCGCTCCGGCACCGTCGCGGGCGACGATAGTGTCCCCCACCTGCATGAACAGGGCGGCAAGAATATCCTTGGCGTGCGGAATGTTGCGCCATTCGCCGAGTGCCACCGCGCTTTTCTGCACGGTGGACCGGGTATCGAGCGAGGTTATCTTGGGCGCCAGCGTCAAAAACTCGCTCCAGACGCTCGGCGGCGACGCGATGCCGGCGGAGGCGAAAAGGTCGCGATTCCAGTACATCACGAGGGGGTCGAGCGTGAAGGGCAGCGCCTGCACGCCCTGCGGCGTCAAAAATAGCTGCGCCTCGTCCACGTACGAAGCTAAGTAGCTTCCCTGCGAAATGGAGCCGTACGGAATGGTGAGTATCTTGTCGGAAAACGGGAGCACCTCGTCGCCCGAAAGGAGGAACAGATCGGGGCCGGAGCCGGATGCCATGGCGTTTACCAGGTCGCCCTCGTACGCGGCTTCGCTTTTCTGCACATAGGTAACGGTTTCAAAGCCCTTGTCCTCCGCGCGCAGGGCCTCTATAAGACCGTCCATCGTGTTCCTATCAAGCGTGCCCCAAATAGTAACCGGGCCGATGGCCGCGCCGCCCAGCACGCCGCCAAAGGCGGCGAACACGCCGACGCCTATAAGGATAAGCGAAGAAAAGATGCCGAGGACGACGATTTGGAACGTGGACATATCCTGTATCTATAATGCGCCCTGCGCGGCTTTTTTGCGAACGACAAATCCCCAATGATACTCGCCCGCCGGCACCGCGGGGCCCATGGTGAAGCCGTGCTTTTCAAACAGCGCCTGTGCCGCTTCCTGAGTGATCACATGGTCCGGATGCGGCCCAAGGCCCCCGAATGAATCCTTCCAGTCGATAACAAGAACGCGGCCGGTCTTTTTGAGCACACGGCGCATCTCCGCCATGCATTCGCCGCGCTCGGAGAGCATGAAAAGCACGTTGGCGAGAATAACGAAGTCGAAATGGTTCTCCGGCAGGTTGGTGCCGCCCACCACCTCGATATCGCCGTGCATAACCTCTACATTGTTGAGTCCTTCGCCTGCCGAAAGGTTCTTGATGCGCGGCAACAGGTCGCGATTCTGGTCTACCGCCCACACTGCGCCCGCATCGCCTACCTCGCGCGCCGCCGCCCGGGTAAAAAAGCCGGACCCCGCCCCGAAGTCGGCTACGAGCAGCCCCTCATGTATGCCGGCCGCTCGCACCGCCGCACCCGGGTGCAAAAAAGTACTCTCTGCCATGCGTATAAGTATACCCCACGAACGCATGGTATAGTCGTGTCGGTTCAGGCGCATACTGCGGCAGGAGCGGCAATGAAGGAGACTGTTCTAAAAGTCAGAGCCGCCAAGAGAACGGTTCTGGCGATACGCCGCGAATTGACGGCGGCAGGGATCAAGGCCTACCGGCGATATGACGTGAAGAGAGGCGCGGTGCTTGTCTACCGCGCGAGAGCGGAGCACCTCAACACCATCATCCAGACGGCTCTTATGCGAAAGGCGGCGGTCAGCACATCCCCGGGCGATATGGAGGACGATGCGCCTCCGCATCAGGGGAAATGGTTCGGTCGCGAATTCTAAACAAGCCCCCGCGGGGGCTTGTACTGTTATTACTTGATGAGCAGCGAGCCCCAGAACGCGTAGGCCAATACCGCCGCAAGCGCTATCAGGATGACCGTCAGCTCCCCTCCGTATTCGTTTTTCATTTTTACGATGCGCGCTTTCATATCTTTTCAACGCTTGCGACCTGGAATGTACCGACTATGTCATAGCTCGCATGAAGTTCGTCTGTAGTTACGGTAACTCCGACGAGCTTCACATGGTCGCCAACGTCGGCAGCGGACGGATAGTCGAACATGGTGAGGGCGTAGTGCTGGCCCTGGTCGGTCTTGATGCCGACGGCGCATTCCATAGTGTGGGGGCCGTCGCCCTTATGCGGGAGGCACTCAATGGTGCCGGTCAAAGTTTCCGAAGTAGGCGACTTTTTGCCGCCGGTCGCGGGAGAAGATGAGGCGTCATTAGAAACTATATTTTGGTTCGCCTGTCCGTCCAGCATCTTGTTGCGGTCCCAAGAGGCATACGCCCAAACGCCCACAAGTGCCAAGATAGCTACTAAAAATCCCGCAAAAAATTGTAATTTCATACCCCTTTTGACGCGCCGTTCATTAAAACCTTACAAGGTGGTATGGTAAAAACAGTCCTTTCAAAACCCAGGGAGACAGCCGTGCGGACCATAAACCTCGGTTTCGACTACGAAACTATCGATGAATGCCTGACTCATATCCGCGATACCAGCCTGAGGGGCGCTTGCGAACGCATCCTGCAGGATAATCGCAAGCTCTTCGAGAAGGCTCAGGGTTCAACCCACAACCATCAAACGTGGGCAGGCGGCTACATCGACCACATCACCGACGGCCTCAACTACGGGCGACACCTGTACGAGTTCGAGAAGGCCTTCGGAAGGCCAATGCGCTTTGAGCTCGACGATTTCACGCTGATATTCTTCCTTCACGACCTGGAGAAGCCGTGGCGAATCCAAGTTAAGAACGGAGAAGCCAGCAACGCGGAAGGCTTGCAGACCAAGGAGGCGTTCCGGCGCTTCCGCGAGCAGAAGCTGCGCGAATACGGAATCGTTCTCACCGACTACCAGATGAACGCGCTGACGTACGTGGAGGGCGAGTACACGGACTACTCGTCCAAGCGCCGGGTTATGAACGAGCTAGCTTCGTTCTGTCACCGGGTCGACGTCTGGTCGGCTCGCGAGCGCTACGACTACCCCAAGCCCAAGGGCCAAGACGAGTGGGTTGGCGCGGGGCGCTTCCGCACGGCCTAGCTATGGCCCGACCTGTTCCTTACGACAAAAGCAAAAGGCCGCCCATGGGCGGCCTTTTAGTTTTCAGTGGCGAAGTCGCCTATAAGCGACGTGCTGCTTCGATCATCAGGATGACCTCCGGCGTCACAGTCACTTCTTGGTCGAGCATGCGCAGAAGGTTGCCCTCCTCTACGGCGGCTTCCACTTCCTGGCGCGAGATCTTTAAGCTCCACGGCTGCTTTCCCCCACCGCGGATTGGAAAGTCGCTGTCGTCGAAATCTCGCCGATCGCTCATGTATTTCTCCCTGTTCAGACTGGCTATAGTATAGAACGAATATTGTCAGTCGATGAGGTCTTGTTCCTTGAACCAGTCCAGGAGCATGGCGCCCATCTGGGTTGTCAGCTGCTTATCGGTTGAGCTCAGATATTTGAACTCCTCTATTTCGCTTGAAGGCGTCATGACGCCCTCAAATTCCGCGTCGTAGCAGGTCATGCGCATCCAACGGCCGTCCGGGGCGGGCCCTTCAAAGGTCTGTACGTGCTTAATGGTAGCGGGGTCTATGCGGACGTTCGCCTCTTCCAGCACTTCGCGTACCAGTGCCTGCTCATCCGTTTCGCCCGGCTCGCGCTTGCCGCCCAGGCTGTAAAAGGTATCCAGGCCGCGCGTGCGGGCGAACAGGAGCTTTCTCCCCTCCACCCGAGCCAGCATCATCTTGTCGATTTCGATTTTCGGCATCGCTGCCCCCTTTCCACTATTCATCTTCCGGTGTTATAGCATTAAATATCCCTTTTCGTCCCTCTCCTACATACCCAATGCTTTTCTTGTCGCATCCGGGCCTTCAAACACATACGCTTCTATGCCGAGGGCTTTCGCCCCTTCTACATTGGCCTTTGTGTCGTCAAAAAAGACGCAGTCTTCGGAGCTTAGGTTATTTTCCTCAAGCACCATTCGGAATGCCGCCGGGTCGGGCTTGGAAAAGTGAGTGTCGGAAGAGAAGTAGAGCCTGTCGAACAGCTCCAAAAAGCGGTACTTCCTTTTGAAGTGCGCCGAGTTCCATATATAGATATTGGAAAGTAGCAGAAGCTGAGTTCCCCTTTCTTTAAGCTCCCGCACAAGCGCGACCATCTCCGTATCTTCCTCCTCGTTTATGAAAAAGTTCCGGCGCACCAGCACGCCGTACATGTCGAAGATGACGGTCTTTTTCATTTTAGTTTTTTGCAAAAAGCTAAAATAAAGAATTAAGCTGTTTTTTGAAAGCGCTTCACTTTTTTGCCTTCCCACTCTACTTCCTCTCCCCACTCCCGAACCGGCCGGGTAAACATGGGCGCGGCCGGATTTTCGTATATGGGCTCGTACACCACCATCCACTCGTCGTCGTTGGAATGGAGCGCGAGCGCTACGACGCGGTATGGGTCCCCTTTGTAATGCTTAAAGACCTCTCCTACCTGAGGAGCGTCCGAAGGAACTGGCGGTACTGTATCTCCTTTGCTCATATATTTATTATGTCTTTACCTGACCTAGCCCTTCAAGTATTTGTATGTTCGGCAGTGAAGCAAGAACTCTGCCCGGTAAACCTAATTTAGATTTGCGAATTCCGCTCCCGATTATAACCCCAGGAGAATCGACAACGGCTTTGTCTATTAAAATTGGCCAATTAGCTGGTAAACCGATAGGAGTTATTGCTCCAAATTCCATCGAGCTTCCTGCCACGGCTTCCTCCATGGGCGCAAAAGAAATCTTTTTGATGTCGAGTACCTTGCGCACCAGGCCGTTCACATCAGCACGAGTGGTTGCCAAAATCACGCATGCGACAAAGGCCGACTCTTCGCCTTTTTTGTACTTAAGCACTACACAATTAGCAGCCTGGGCAGGCACAACGGCGTACTTCTCGCAAAATGCTGCGGTGTCGGAGAGAGCTGGGTCGATTTCTGCGACACCAACATCAGCGATGGACAAACTCGTAAGTGCACTAGCAACAGGAGCAGCCAAAAGTTCTGGGTGTTCAATGGCAGGCGCAAATTTCAAGTTCCCAAATTTCATATTCTTATTACAAAGTCTTTAGTTGATCGAGAATTTTATCTTCAATCTCTATCTCTCCTGAATCATTGATCTCTTTTAGCTTTGCCTCGCTGTCATAACCGGCGATATGTATGCTCTCTCCTGCTTTGGTTTTGCCTGCTTTTACTTTCTTTACCAGCTCTGAGGACTTTTTCTTGAATTGCTCAGTGCCAATAACAAGATCGGGACTAAAGGCAATAAAGGAAGTTCCCCAGTCACCTTCGTCAAATACAACCGATGCACCTGTAAAAGCTCCCGCTAAGAGTTCAACGACCATAGCCAGCCCAGAACCTTTGTAAGAGCGATCAAAAGGTAAAATAGCTCCAGCCATTGCCGCCTCAGGATCAGTTGTTATGTTTCCTTCTTTATCAATCGCGACATTTTCGGGTAGCTTTTGACCAAGGGCTTTTGCACGAACAAGCCCATACCAAGTGATAGCCGAAGACGCCATATCAAAAACGATTGGATATTCTTCTGTAGGGAAACCAAATGCTATGGGGTTTGTGCCAAAAGCTGGCTCAATACCTCCCGCAGGAACAATTGCTCTGGGTGAACTTGCACTCACAATACTTATCAGATTTGCTTGGGCCATCTTGCGAGCATAAAATCCCATAACTCCTACGCTAGAAAAAGTATTGTTTAAACCCACAATTCCTACTCCAGTCTCTTTAGCCAATGAAATCGCCTTATCTAGTGCAAATTGAGCTGCCAAAGGTCCGGCCGCTCCGCCTCCGTCTACAAGCGCAGATACTTTTGTCTCTTTTATAATCTTAGGAAGATACTTGGGCTGTATATTTTGAGCCGGCTCAGAACCAAGAAGTTTAAGAACTCCTTGTGTATTTTTACCGGACAATTCAGCATAAAGAAAAACTTCGGCAATCTTTTCTGCCTCCTCCTGCGAGTAATACTTGCCCGCAAGAATTTTAACCATTAATTGCCGCAATTCTTCAATCTTTATTTTCATATAGTGATTAGATTCTTTCTAGGAAGACAAGAACTTTTTATCCAAGGGGGTTCCCACAAGAGAAACAGAATTGTGCGCCAGGATAATTCTGAGTTCCACAAAAACCACATATTTTACCAACAGCACTAAATACACTAGAAGTTGGATCCCAAACGGTTGTACTATTCGCGCCAGAAGCTACTCCCAAAATAGAACTCGCAGCGGTGCCATATATTGGGCCGCTCACACCTCCACTACGAAAAATCGCACTACCTGACTGCAAAGATTCTCTGGACTTTTTGAGTTCTTGAATTTCCTTCTCAATGTCTTTTTTTGTTTTGCTACTTGAGTCTTTTATATCTTTGAGTTGTTTGTCCGCTTCTATAATTTTATCGTCAAGCACTTTTCCGGCTTCTACTATTGCCTTTGCTATCTCACTATTGGCGAACTTTTTACGTTCAGCGAGAAAATCTTTAAAAGCATCTTTATATTCTTTCTGCTGTCTCCATAAAATAAAAGCAAAAACAATTGCAAGTGCCGCTACTAGGCCAGTCAATACTGCCACCATTAGACCATATGGGTTATACCAAAGACTTAATTGCTGATTTGTTTTCTCCAGAATTTCAAGATACGCCTGAGTGGTAGTATCCATATCCTATAGACAAACGAAGCTTGCTATCGCATCGCCTTCGCGGAGCTTCATAACGCGTACGCCCTGCGTGCTGCGGGAAAGGCTGGGGATCTCCTTAAGCTCGGTGCGGATGACCTGGCCTTTTTTAGATATGACCACGATCTCGTCCTCACCCACGCCATCTTCCTTGGTGATGATGCGCGCAGCGATAAGCGGGCCGGTCTTGGGGGTCATATTCATGGTCTTGATGCCGGAGCCGCCGCGGTTCTGGTTCTTATATTCTTCGGTCGCGGTCGTCTTGCCGTAGCCGTTGCGTGAAATGACGAGCACTTCCTGGTTCTTTACTCCCTTCTTAACCACATCGGCACCCACGATGGTATCGCCGCCGCTGAGCTTCATGCCGCGCACGCCTCCGGCCGCGCGGCCCATCGGGCGCACGTCGGACTCCTTGAAGCGGATAGACTGCCCCTTGGCGGTCGAAAGGAATATTTCATCGCCCTTCTCCACCAAGAGTGCCGCGATGAGCTCGTCGTTCTTCTGGAGCTTCTGCGCGATGAGGCCGGAGCGGCGCACATCGTGGAAGGCAGTCGCGTCGCATTTCTTCACGACGCCCTGCTTGGTTATCATGTAGAGGAATTTCTCGCCCTCCTTCTGGTTCTTGCGCATAGGGAGCACCGAGGTAACGCGCTCTTCGGGGGTAACGGAGAGGAAGTTCACAATAGGGCGGCCCTTGGTGGAGCGCTTGCCTTCGGGGATCTCGTAGAACTTCAGCTGGTACGCCTTGCCCGCGTTGGTGAAAAAGAGCAGGTCCGAGTGCGTCGAGGTCGTGAGGAAGTTCGTTACGAAGTCCTCCTCCTTGGTATCGAGGTCGATGACGCCCACGCCGCCGCGCTTTTGCTTGCGGAACTCGTCGGGGTTGGTGCGCTTTACATAGCCGCCCTGGGTGAGCACGAGCACTTGCTCCTCGTCGGGCACGAGGTCCTCGACGTTAATGACGCCTGCCGCGCCCTTTACCACCTTGGTGTTGCGCTCGTCGCCGTATTTCTTGTTGATGTCCTCTATTTCGCCGCGGATGACCGTCATCATCTTCTTTTCGCTCTTCAGCAGGCTCGTGAGCTCTTCGATAAGGGCCTGAACCTCTTTCAATTCGTCCTCTATCTTCTTGCGCTCGAGGTTGGCGAGCTTCTGGAGGCGCATTTCAAGAATGGCGGTCGCCTGCAGTTCGGAGAACTTGAACTTCTTCATCAGGTTTGCGTGTGCGTCGGCCACGTCCCGGGATGCGCGGATGAGCTTGATTATCTCGTCGATATGGTCGAGCGCCTTCTTGAGGCCGAGCAATATATGCTCGCGGGCCTGCGCCTGCGTAAGGTCGTACTGCGTGCGGCGGCGCACGACGTCCTGGCGGTGCTTGATGAATTCCTGCAGTATCCCCTTCAGCGACAGGGTCTGGGGCACGCCGTCCACGAGCACGACCATGTTGAAGTGGAACGTGTCCTCGAGCGCCGTGTGCTTGTAGAGGTAGTTGAGCACCTTCTGCGGATGCGCGCCCTGCTTCAGGTCTACTACGATGCGGATGTCCTTGGTGGACTCGTCGCGCAGGCCGCGGATGCCCTCGAGCTTCTTCTCGTGCACGAGGTCGGCTACGCGCATTATCATGTCGGCCTTGTTCACGCGGTACGGTATGGAGGTAATGACTATCTGATAGTCGCCCTTCTTGCCCTCCACAATTTCGGCAACGCCGCGGGTAACCACGCCGCCCTTGCCGGTGGTGTACGCGTGGAGCAGGTCCTTCTTATTAAATACGAGCGCACCTGTTGGGAAGTCGGGGCCGGTGACGAACTGCATGAGGTCCTCTACCGTCGCCTCGGGATTCTCAATAAGGTGCACGAGCGCGTTTGAGAGCTCGGTGAGGTTGTGCGGCGGGATAGAGGTGGCCATACCCACAGCGATGCCGAGCGTGCCGTTAAGCAAAATGTTGGGCACCGCGGCCGGAAGCACCACCGGCTCCTTGAGGCTGCCGTCGTAGTTGGGGCGCCAGTCGATAGTTTCCTTTTCGATATCGCCGAGGAGCTGCTCCGCCATGCGGGACATCTTCGCTTCGGTGTAGCGCATGGCGGCGGCCGAGTCGCCGTCCACGGAACCAAAGTTGCCCTGGCCGAGCACGAGCGGATAGCGCATGGAGAACTCCTGCGCCATTTTTACCATCGCGTCGTATACGGACGCGTCGCCGTGCGGATGGTATTTGCCGAGCACGTCGCCCACCACGAGCGCCGACTTGCGGAAGCGCGCCGAAGGCGTGAGCCCCAGGCGATGCATGGTGTAGAGGATGCGGCGGTGCACGGGCTTCAATCCGTCGCGCACATCAGGAAGCGCGCGGTCGGTAATGACCGACATCGCGTAGTCGATGAAGCTCTCGCGCATCTCGGTGGAGATGTTGCGCCCGACTATGCCGGTGCCGCCGTCAGTGCGGCCGTCTTTGGGGTCTTTCTTTGTTTCGTCGTCAGCCATGGAAGGTTAGAATCCGTTTGAGTATCCAGAGTACCCGGGAAGGAACGTCGATGTCGAGGTGGCGCTTCCCTGCACCGCCTCCAGGGTTGCCGCGGCCTGCGACGAATCGCTTGCGGGCTGCGCGCTGCCGGCCAGGCGCACGCCGAGCGTGCCTATCCAGCCGACAAAGAGTATCGCGGTCATGACGCCGGCCACCTGCATGGAAATTTGGCGCCGCTCATGCGGAGTCCTTTCTGCGCGAAGTTTTTCGATAAGCTTTTTCATATCGTTATGCGGCGAGCACCATTATTTCGCCCTGTTTGCCGTCGAGGTCCTTCTTTTTAAGCGTGAGCTTGTCGGTTGGCTTCGTGTCCTCCGCGCCCGCCTCCTTCAGGAATTTCTTCAAAGCCCCGTCGTCCATCGGCATGGGCACGACCGCTTTCGGCTCCAATTGTACCGCAAGCTTGTACCCGGCCGCCGTATCGACAATGCCTTCGCCGCCAACGGGAAGGAAGAGGATATCGATGTCGTCGAGCTCCTGCTTGGCCGCCTGCGGAAGCTCTGAATTTGAGAGAGCGCCGAGGAAGCAGAGGTTCATGCCTTCAAGCACCACGCTATATATAGTATTGATGCCGGGGCTGCCGCCGTATTCGGTGGGCATGCCGAAGCCGCGCACCGCGACCCCCCGGACCTCGTACTCGCCCGGGCCTTTTATCGCGAACGGCTCACGTTCGCCGAAGCTCGCGTTCTCAACGCCGTTGAAGTCTTCGTGGTCGGTCGAAACGAATACGATGTCGGAGCCGAACTTCGCCGACTTGAGGCCGGAGTCCTTGGACGGAGGGTTGAAGGAAAGGGTCAAATCCCCTTGCGTGACCTTGATATTCTGGCCCCCCAAATAGCTGATAACCATGCGTTTAGTATAGCATATTTTGCCGCATTTTGCCTCTTTAAAACGCCCCCAGATGCCCCAGAACTTTGCATATTCGCGCCTTGTTGTATGATGCGGAGTCGGTTACGAGGAGTACGAACAGTGCGAACAGAAACAGAAGAAGAGGAACGGGAGCGGAAAATAGACGAGGCGCTCGCCCGGGCACGCGCCAGTCTGCCTGCCGGGCCGGAGCACGCGAGCCTTCGGCCGGATCGAACACCGCTTCCCGAAAAGGACGTCTATCGCCCGCACGCTATCGACCACAAATACCCCGACGGCAAACGCCGAGGCGAAGACAAAGGCTCAGTGTGAGCCATATCCCCCGGCGCGCTTTTAGGCGCGGCGGGGGATTACTCTGTTTGAAAGAGCGCGCCCCTTGCGCTACAGTAAGCGGATACCTCCAACTTTTGCGCGTATACGCAAAGGCTGATGACGAGGCTATGTTCCGCCCTATCGGGCAAACCAAAATCTTAGGGAGCAGGTAAGATGCGACTTACAAAATTCGCCGGCCCTTTCGGCGGCACTGACCGAACCTCAATTCCCGGCATCTGCGATATCGGGGAAAGCATGGAAGAACTTCGCGAGATCGCCAATGGCAGCGGCCCCGGCCCTGCACGGATGGTTGGGAACGCCGACATGTCCGGAACCCACAACCAGCGCGGATTGCCGATGTCTGACGACCGCTCAACGGCGCAGCAAGGCGCTTCGGTGTTCAATATGACACCCAATCCGGAAAGCGGCTTCGGCGACGGCAGCCGTCGCGGGGAGACTGGCCGGGACGCCGCGCTCGGCGACGATCCGCCCGAGCCGCAGAAGCCGTCTTTTGACCCCAACGACCCGGCCTACCGGGAATACAAGAAAGTTGAGGGCTTCTAGCCCCGTTTCGCATCTGTTCGCCCGCCCCGAGGAATCCGCCTCGGGGCACTGTTATTTTTTGACCCTGTTCAGAACATATATTGACACAAACGTGAAGATTTCATACTATCTGCTGGTATTCCGTACGCCAGGACCTTGAATCCAGGACAAGTGCGGAACTGTAATTCGTCAATTTGGAAGTGAACTGCAACCAGGAGGACTGCGCATGAAAAGCTTGCGTCTGACTCTTGCGGCATCGTTTGCCGCCGCATTGCTCGCCGCTCCCGCCGCGTTCGCCGGCTCGTCGCCCGGCCACGCGCTGATCGACAAGGGTATCTATAGCGGACATTTCGACATCGACCAGGTCGCCTTCGACGCCTTCGTCATCGGCCACATCACCGGCAATCCGAACCTTCTGAAGGCCGCCTCGGCGCTGGACGACACGTACGCCATCACCGGCGGCTTCGGCCTCAAGGAGGGCGCGCTGCACATCGACCAGGTCGCTGACGGCGGGGTCATTCTCGACCGTATTCCGAGCGTGATCGACGGCCATGCCGGCATCTACGACGTCGCCTTCGTGAAGTCCCGCGGCTGGAACGACGGTTCGGCGGCCTACCCGGCCACCGGCTCGCTCATTCCGACCTGGACCGTCGCGATCTCGAACGCCTACGGCCTCGACATCGACAAGCAGAAGGGCGCCGGCCACGGCCACGCTCCCCCGCTGCTGGTCGCCGCGTCGAATGACATCAACACGGTGGGCGCCATCGTTCACGGCGTCGGCGTCGGGCACATGCCGCTCGGCTTCCTCACTTCCTGATCTCCGGTTACCAGCGGCCCACGCTGGCGCCGAGGCCCCGTTCCAGCGCATTGCTGGGGCGGGGTTTCTTCTTTAATTCAGAGCCTTGCGCCTCACGCAGTTTTGATATATAGTGCAAGCAATAAAGGGCTATCCTTTATTAGCGCGAGTGAGACTAATCTCCGACCTGGAGGCCTCACCGTACAACACAATAATTATAGAAGTCTCGGCGACTTATATAGTCGTCGTTCGTTCCGAAATAAAAACAAGTTTTTACTTCGCTTACTTCACTAGACTATGGCAAAAGCAAAAGAGGCCGTCTTAGACGCGTCCCAGATCGAAGATTCTGCAGCCGCCCCGACCATCATGGCAGGGCTTATGGAGCGTGCTCCTACCCCTCCCCAGCCGGGAGACATCGTCGAGGGTCCGGTCATTGCTCTTGACCGCGCGCGCCTCTACATCGACCTCCCTCCGTTCGGCACCGGCGTCATCTTCGGCCGCGAATACCTCAACGCGCGCGAGGTCATCAAGCGCACGAACGTCGGCGACCGCATCGCCGCCAAGGTCATCTCGACCGACAGCAAAGAAGGCTACATCGAGCTTTCCCTCAAGGAGGCGCGCCAGGCGCTCATCTGGGCCGAGGCCGAGCTTGCCGTCAAGGAGAAGCGCCAGGTGGAGATACTGGTTAAGGAAGCCAACAAGGGCGGACTCATACTTGAGTGGCAGGGCATCGCCGGCTTCCTCCCCGCCAGCCAGCTTAAAGCCGAGCACTATCCGCGCGTCGTAGACGGCGACAAGGACAAGATCCTCGACGAGCTGCGCAAGCTGGTGGGCACCCGCCTTATCGTTTCCATCATTTCCGCAACCCCGAAGGAAGGCAAGCTGATATTCTCCGAGAAGGGCGTTGACGATAAGGAAAAGCGCGAGCTCATTGCGTCTTACGCGGTCGGCGACACGGTAGAGGGCGAGGTGACCGGTATGGTTGACTTCGGCGTCTTCGTGAAGCTTGAGGAAGGCCTCGAAGGCCTGGTCCACATTTCCGAGATCGACTGGGGCCTCGTTGACGATCCCCGCCACTTCTACAAGGTCGGCGACAAGGTGAAGGTGAAAATAATCGACATCAAGGACGGCAAAATATCCCTTTCCGCAAAACAGCTCAAGGAAAACCCGTGGCAGGTCGCCTCCGGCAAATACAACAAGGGCGATAAGGTTGAGGGCGTCGTCATCAAGTTCAACAAGCACGGCGCGCTCGCATCCATTGAGGAAGGCATCGCGGGCCTCGTGCACGTCAGCGAGTTCGGGAGCGAAGAAAAGCTCCGCGCAAGCCTCGAGCTCGGCAAGCGCTACCCGTTTACCATTTCCCTCTTCGAGCCGAAGGACATGCGCATGGCGCTGGCATTCGCCGGAGATAAGAAGTAATTCCGTGAAAAACTAACGCAACAATCGCCCGCCGGAGTTCCTCCGGCGGGCGATTCGTTTTACCTACAACGACACGATCAGCGTCGCGCGGACCGCAGTCAGGAAGTTCTGCGGTTCCTTGAGCGCGAGCGGCTTGCGGAGTATCTGCTTCACCAGAGGGAGTTGGCTGCCAGCCGCCGAGACGATCACGGAGGAATGTTCGAGAGCCGTATACAGGACGATGGGCGTCGCGATGCACGCTGTCTTGTACGCCTCAAGCAGGTTTATTTTTTCGCCTGGAGACTTCGCAGGGTCGAATTCGATCTCGCATTCGGTGATGATAAGGTCGAAGACGTTTTGCGCCGCCTTGAGAGCCGACCTGCCGGTTCTTGCCAGGACGAATTCCATGCCTGCTTCCTTGAGCAGGCTTCCCGCCACTGCTAGTGTCTTGTCGTCTTCGTCTGCAATAAGCACTCGCGGGCGCATATGCCGCCTCCTTGCGCTTTACATCCCGGCTACAGCAGACGGGATTCCTTTGCGAGTATACAAAAAGCCCCGGGCGCGTCTACCGCGAATGTATCTCCATCATCGCGGCCTGGACGCCGTCTTTTACTATCAGTTCGATAGCCTCAAGCACCGTCTTGCGGACCTTCTTGAGTTTCTCCTGGTCGGCGGGCTTGAATTTGCCGAGTACGAAGTCCACTATCTTTGCGCCTTGAGGGCGCTTCAGCTTGCCGGAAGGGGTTGAAGGAGAAATGCCGATGCGGATGCGCGTGAAATCCTGCGTTTTGAGCGCCGCTTGTACCGATTTGACGCCGTTGTGGCCGCCGGCGGATGAGCCATAGGAGATTTTGATGCGCCCGACCGGCAAGTCGAGCTCGTCATGAAGCACAATGAGCCTCTCGGCCGCCTTTTTGGAGGGAATAAGCTTCTTGAGCGGCCCGCCGGAGTTGTTCATGTAGACATCGGGTGTTATCGCCTTCACGTTCTTCGGCAATTTGTCCTCAAACGCATGCAAAAAGTCGCGGCCCGCATTGTGGCGCGTGCCGACGTACTCTTCGCCGGGATTTCCAAGGCCTGCGACTATCCACTGCATGCCGAAAACTATAGCACGGCGGCAAAAAACGCACGAGAAAACGCATTTGCGCTTGCCCCGACACTAGTAATTGGCGTCGCAAAACATGTTCATCTCCCGATAATCGCCATTTTTTGACGCCTGCACGCTCGCATACCACCTCATGACACGGTTTTGCAAAATGAACAACGCCAATTTTCAGTGCGGGGCTTGCATCAATGCACGGCGGATGTACAATACTCGGTATGCAAGAGGAGAAACGTGAAAATTTTTTCATCGAACTCCTGAAATTCGCACTCATCGCAATCGTCATCGTCGTTCCGGTCCGACTTTTCATCGCGAAACCGTTCATCGTCTCGGGAGCGTCGATGGTGCCGACCTTTGAGACGGGCCAGTACCTTATCGTCGACGAGCTTTCCTACCGGTTCGAGGAGCCCGCGCGCGGCGATGTCGTCATTTTCCGCTATCCGAAGGACCCGACCCAGTATTTCATCAAGCGCGTCATCGGGCTTCCGGGAGAGACCGTGCGCATACAGCGCGGAGTAGTGTCTGTGGTGATGACCAACGGCAATATCCTCACGCCGGACGAATCCTATGTCACGCATCAGGGCAACGGCGGCGACATGAGCGTCACGCTCAAGGCCGGCGAGTATTTCGTCATGGGCGACAACCGGCCCGAGAGCTCCGATTCGCGCATCTGGGGCGTGCTGCCGCGCGCCGATATCGTCGGCCGCGCGTTCGTGCGGCTTCTCCCCGTCCAGGAACTCGGCCTTTTCCCCGGAAGCCTTTCGTCGCAATAGCAGCTGCCACGCATGAGTACCTCCCGAACATCGCCGATATCGTTCCTGAAGCACGCGTCGGAAGTGGCGTCGTTCTACGGCTTCCGCCCCATGCGCGAGATAGAGCGCGACCATATGCGCCACATCGAGGCGAAGGTCGGCAACCGCCGTACACAGGGCGTGTACTCGTTCCAAAGCGCGGCATTGCTCGGCGCCATGCGCGCGGCCGCGCGGCCGCAGGACCCGATACTGGGATTTTATGCTACGCCCGCCCCCAGCCACGTGCCCGGCGGGATGTCGCCGCGCGACGTGGGCGAGTTCGGCCTCCAGGTCATCGGCACGCCGGAGAGCGTCGGCGAAATAGTCCTGCTCAAGACCATAACGATGGTGGCCACCGAATGGGGCAGCGAGGTTGAGCGCGTGCGCGTCAACGCACTCGGCGACCGCGACAGCCAGCAGCGCTTCGGGCGCGAGCTCGGAAGCTACCTGCGCCGCAACCTCGACCAGTTCGAGGAAGCCGCGCGCAAAGGCGTGATGGACGACCCGTTCTCCGTCTATCGCCTGCACTCGCCGGAGATAACGGCATTGCTTGAGGGCGGTCCGCGGCCGATGCACTTCCTTTCTGAAAAGAGCCGCGTGCATTTCCGCTCCGTGCTCGAGCATCTGGAGCAGCTTGGCATCCCCTATCAGCTCGACGACCTCTTGGGCGGCGACGAGCGCGGCCCCCATATCGCCTTCGCGCTCGATTTCAAAGAAGACGACGCCACTATCGTGGGCGCGCTCGGCGGCCGCTATGACGAGTACCTCAAGCGCGAAAGCCACCGCAAGGACTCAACCGGCGTGGGCGCGAGCATCTTCTTCCGCAAGAAAGGCGTTTCCAAGCAGAACTTCGCCACCGTCGCGCCTGCTATAAAGCCGAAGATCTATTTCGCCCAGCTCGGCCTGCGCGCCAAGCTGCAGGGCCTGGCGGTCGTGGATATGCTGCGCGCGGCGCACGTGCCGGTGCTGCAGTCCTTCGATGCCAGCCGGCTCTCGATGCAGCTCTCCGCCGCGGCAGAGCTCGGCGTCCCCTACCTCCTTATCATGGGCCAGCGCGAGGCGCTTGACGGCACGGTCATCGTCCGTTCCACCCGCAACAGCTCCCAGCACATAATCAGCGTCAACGAAGTCCCCCGCTTCCTGCGCACCTTGCGTTAGGGCCCCCCGCGTGCTATTCTAGGCATCACACATGGCAGTAAATGCGGAGGTCCAGAAGAACGAGGGCGAATCGGCGGTAAATCTTATCCGCCGCTTTACGAAGCGCGTGCAAGGCGCGCAGGTGCTCATCCGCATGCGCGCCCGCCGCTACCGCGCCCGCGTTAAGTCCCCCGCGGTAGTCCGCAAGCACGCGCTCAAGGCTATTAAGCGCCGCGAGGAAATACAGGAACTCATCAAGCTCGGCAAACTGGTGGAGCGCATGCCCGGCGAGCGCCGTCCGCGCCGCTAATCTCCTCTCGATGCGGGACACCGTATCTTTTTCAAACAAAACGCGCGCGCGGATGCCCCGCGCGCTTTTCTCGTCTATTAAGGATGCTATTTTAGGCAAGAACTACGAGCTTTCGGTCGCATATATCCCGGCCGCCGAGATGCGCCGCATAACTATTGCGACGAAAAAGAAGGACCACGTCTCCAACGTCCTCTCATTCCCCCTTTCAAAAAACTCCGGCGAAATACTCCTGTGCCCGGCCGCCGCGAAGCCTTTTAGCCTGCCCTACCTCTTTATCCACGGCGCCCTTCATCTGAAAGGCCACAAACATGGTGCTACAATGGAGCGATTCGAGACCCGCATGCTCGAGCGCTTCATACCGTATGCAAAAAATAGTCACGGGAATAGACGTCGGCACCTATCAAGTTAAGGTAGTCATCGCCGCGCACCAGGGACTTTCCCGCGAAGCGCCGCAGATACTCGGCACGGGCTATGCCGAGAGCCGCGGCATGAAGCAGGGCTATATCATTTCCATCCCGGAAGTCTCGCGCTCCATTGCCGCGGCGGTAGCGCAGGCCAGCAAGGCGGCACAGGTTAAGGTGAAGCGCGCGTACTTAGGCATCGGCGGCGTCGGGCTGGACGAGGCGTTCGCGCGCGGCGAAACCGTCATCGAGCGCGGCGACTCCGAAGTGACCGGCCGCGATATCGCGCGCGTGCTGTCGGCGGCCGAAAGCGGGCTGTCGCCCGCGGCGCTCCTTAACCGCAAAGTGCTCCATACGATTCCCTTGCGCTACTCGGTGGACGGCGTGCGCGTCATGGGCCGCAGCCCTGCCGGGCTCAAGGGTCAGCGGCTCTCCGCCGAGGCTCTCTTTATTACCTGCCTTGAGCGCCATGTGAACGATCTTGTCGCCGCCACCGAGGAAGCAGGCATCGAGGTGGAGGACGTCGCAGCCTCGCCGCTTGCCGCCAGCTTCGTCGCCCTTTCCAAAATGCAGAAGCGCGTGGGCTGCGTGCTTGCCAATATCGGTTCCGAAACCCTTTCCATAATCGTGTTCGAGGACGGCATCCCCATTTCCATGCGCGTGTTCCCCGTCGGCGCCGCCGACATCACCAACGACCTGGCGCTCGGCCTGCGCATCAGCCCCGAGGACGCGGAGCAGCTCAAGCAGGGCGTCGTGCTGGGCTCCACCTTCCCGCAGCGCAAAATCGACGACCTCATTTCGCGCCGCGTCTCCGACATGTTCAAGCTGGTCGAGGCGCAGCTCAAGAAAATAGGCAAGAACGAGCTCCTGCCCGCGGGTGTCGTGCTCACCGGCGGCGGCTCTTCCATACAGACCGTGTCCGACCTCGCCAAGGCCGTGCTCCGGCTCCCTTCGCGCGTCGCGTCGCTTCAGGAAGGCGTCGGCTCCAAAGTGCACTTGAAGGACGGCTCGTGGGCCGTGGCGTATGGCCTCACTATTTGGGGCTTTACCCAGGGCGAAGAAGCCGAGCCGGGCGCCGGCGCGGGCCTGCGCGACCTCTTCCGGATATTCGTGCGCTGGTTCAAAAAATTCCTTCCGTAGGGCTATAGAAACGCTTTAGGCCGCGGGAAACGAAAGGCAAAAAAGTCAAAGTTTGCAATAGCTCCATAAGTGGTATAGTGGTGGACGCAAGACTTACCAGAAATCCACTACTTTTACCTATGCCCCAGATACAACCGGAAATCGAAGCGTTCGCCCGCATCCGCGTCGTCGGCGTCGGGGGCTCCGGCAAGAACGCCGTCAACCACATGGTCGAAAGCAAGGTGCGCGGCGTGGATTTCATCGCCGTCAACACCGACGCGCAGGACCTCCACAACTCGGGCGCCAAGAAGAAGATACACATCGGCAAGAACCTGACCCGGGGCCTCGGCACCGGTATGAACCCCGAGCTCGGCAAGCGCGCGGCCGACGAGACCAAGGAGGAGATCCAGCAGGCGCTCAAGGGTTCCGACATGGTCTTCATCGCGTGCGGCATGGGCGGCGGCACCGGCACCGGCGCGGCGCCCGTGGTCGCAAAGACCGCCAAGGAACTCGGCGCGCTCACAGTGGGCGTCGTTACAAAGCCCTTCTCATTCGAAGGCCAGCAGCGCCTTCGCTTGGCTGAGGCCGGCCTCGACGAGCTGCGCAAGGAGGTTGACGCGCTTATCGTAATCCCCAACGACCGTTTGCTCGCAACCGTAGCCAAAGAGACCACGCTCAAGCAGGCATTCGCCATGTGCGACGACGTGCTCAAGCAGGCCGTCGAGGGCATTTCCGACCTCATCACCAATCCCGGCATCATCAACGTGGACTTCGCCGACGTGCGCGCGGTCATGGAGAACTCCGGCTCCGCGCTCATGGGCATCGGCATCGCCTCCGGCGAGAACCGCGCCCAGGCGGCTGCAAAGGCGGCGGTCTCTTCCCCCCTTCTGGAGCTTTCCATCAACGGCGCCAAGGGCGTACTCTTCGCCATCGCCGGCGGCGAGGACCTGGGCATGGTAGAGGTGCATGAGGCCGCCAAGATAATCACGGAATCGGTTGACCCGAACGCGAAGATTATCTTCGGCGCAACGCGCGACGAGAAGCTCAAGAAGAACGAGATACGCGTGACCGTCATCGCGACCGGCTTCCCGGCGGTTGGCATCAATCCCCGCGGCACGCCGCTGTTTACCTTCGCCAAGGACAAGGACGCGGACGCCCAGCCCATCGGCAAGATATACAACGCTCCAAGCATGCCCATAAAGGAGCCCGCGGAGGCCAAGCCGAAGGCGGAGGACAAGGAAGACGACGACTGGGGCGCGGTGCCCAGCTTCCTCCGGAGGCCGAAAATGAAGTAGGAACAATCCCGCCGAAAGGCGGGATTTGTGATAAAATCACAATATGTATGACCTTGCGATAGTCGGCGGCGGACCCGCCGGTGTGGCGGCCGGCGTCTATGCGGCGCGCAAAAAGCTCAAGACCGTCTTTATCGCCGAAACCATCGGCGGCCAGAGCATGGACTCGACCGACATCCAGAATTGGATAGGCACTCAGCACGTAAGCGGCATGGGGCTGGCGAAACAGCTCGAGATGCACCTGCACGCGTACGCCGGTGACGTCGTGGACGTTCATTTGGGCGAGCGTGCGCTGAAGGCGGAAAAGACCGGCGGAGGATTCTCAGTAACGACCGCCAAAGGCTCCTACGAGGCTAAAGCCCTGCTTGTGGCGACCGGCGGCATCCGCCGCAAGCTCGATATACCGAGCGCCGCGCAGTTCGAGAATAAGGGACTTACCTATTGCGCCTCCTGCGACGGCCCGCTGTTCTCCGGCCAGGACGCGGTGGTTATCGGCGGCGGCAACGCGGGCTTCGAGACGGCCGCCCAGCTCCTGGCCTACTGCAAGAGCGTCACTCTCATCTGCCGCAGCGATTTTTCCAAGGCGGATGCCGCCACCGTCGACGCTGTATTGGCGCACCCCAATATGAAGGCGCTCCAGTACACCGTCCCGGTTGAGGTAAAGGGGGACAACTTCGTCTCGGGCCTGGTCGTTAAAAACACCAAGACCGGAGAAACTTCCGAGCTTCCTGTCGCGGGCATTTTCGTGGAAATCGGCATGCTGCCGTCGACCGACTGGGTAAAGGGACTCGTCGAACTGGACGAATACGACCGCGTGAAGGTGAACCCAAAGAATCAGCGTGCATACTTATCGCAAATTCCAAAAAAAGCGGCAGATGCAAGGCGCGGGGAAAGCGGCGAGGAAGGCGTACCCGCTGGTACGATGACCGAGCCACAGAGGCCCCGTAACGAAGCAGATGCTGATTTTTTTGGAATTTGGGCCGCAGGCGACGTGACCGACGAACTTTACCATCAGAACAACATCGCCGCCGGCGACGCGGTGAAGGCGCTTGAGGATATCTACTTCTGGCTTAAGGCCCGGGTCTAGATTGACCGAAAGCACTTTTTGTTTTATATATAGAGGCGGAAAGACCTCTGAATTCTAAGTTTCAGAAACCGCGCTTCGGCGCAAACTTGGAGAAGCACATGGCTAAAGCCCTGGATGCGGCCACGCCTTCTGACGTACTGGCCGCGCTCGCTGATTGGGAAACAAGGCGCGAACAGCTGAGGGTGACATCTCAGCTTCCTCCTCGGCAGGTGCAAAAGCCGGAAGAGCTGGTGCGGCTGCTGGAGACGGAAAAGTCTGTCATCTGCGCCAGCATCGTGAACTCGATCGCGGCCAATTCTTACGGCAACAGGATGAGGTTGGCCGACACTTCGCCGGCGATGCACGAGTTCCTCAAGAAGGTCTATCGCGACCGCGGCATCCTCGACGCTCTGCGCGATTGGTTCGAAGCCACCTTCGAGGGCCGAATCCGGGTGGAAGGCGACCCGGACGTGACCGGCTACCACCTCGAATTCGCGGAGAAAATCGAGGTAGACGAATTCGAGCGCTTCCCCATCAATCACGAAGGCCCGAGCATGAACTAAACACAGGACCGCCGCGGCTCCCCCGAGCCGCGGCGGTCTTTCTTTTTATTTCAGCAGGAGCCCTTTTATAGCTTCCGCATTAAGTGTATACGCCCGCACAAAGGAATCATCCACGTGCGCATATAAGATACCCTCGCCTTTTCCTGTCTCGACAAATTGGCTCGCGAAAGTAATCGTCTTGGCCTCGGAATCAATAATGAGCGGCTCGGGCGAGACCCAGTCGACTTTTCCATTCTCGTAATCGTAGACAAAAAGTCCGACTGAAAACATTCCGTATATTGTTTTGTCTCCAGGCTGCTGATTGGCCTCGCGCCCGTTCATAATGCCGAGGAGCTTCCCTTCCCCTACATCAATAAACTCTTTGGAGAACAGGGGTCCTGGCGAGGCGTGGCCACCGGCCCAGGCAATATTTTTTTCTTTAGGATGGAATACTGTTTCGCCAAACTGCCACGGCTGGTCCATATCTGCCGCAATGCCTACACGGACCGTAGAATACCAAACTCCGCCTTCTATCTGGCTTGATTCAAAAAGATTGTAGCGGAGCCCTTTGCTATTTGTCGGAGCAATAGAGACTTCTTTTGCGGTGTTTTTACCGCCCGTATCCGCACGGAGCGCGGGCATTGTCATTTGAAGCGAGTTCAAATCCTTGCCTACAGCATGTCCGAGATGAATTTGAGAATGACCCTCTTCTTTACTGACAAACGGCATGGTGAAGTACAAGTGCAAAAGCCCCGTCTTTTGGTCAATCCAAATATCCGGATCCTCGAGCCCAAGGTAATCGAGCCCTTCTGCACTTAGCTGCTCAGCAATAACATTCTCGTTTTCTATTTGTAGCTTTTCTCCAACAGTAAAGTGTTCTAGTGTGTCCCCGGAAATTGTATGCAACTCGCTACGATCTACATATCCCTTTTCCGCAACATTCCCCTGGCGGCTCACAATACAGCGAATAACGCCACGCTTGTTTTGCGAACTTGAGTCCAGGGCAATAGCCATCATGTGGCTGAAGCGCGGGTCGCTTACGGCTTTACCCTCATGCTGAATATAGGCCTTTGTCACTTCTTTATTCGCTCGTCTTGCCGTCGAACTCATCCCCCTTGTCTGCCTGCGCGTCCGCTTTTGTCTTATGTATAGTGCCGTCCTTGTGGTCCGGCGGAGCGTACAGGGTGTAAAGCTTCATCGGCTGGTCAGGAGACAGGTTGACGATGTTGTGCCGGGTTCCCTGCGGAATGATAACCACCGAGCCGTCGTGGATTTCGGTCTCTTTGCCGTCCAATACGGCCTTGCCGTCGCCCTGCTCCACGCGGATGAACTGGTCAAGCGGATGCACTTCTTCGCCGATATCCTCGCGGGGATTGAGGCTCATCACCACAAGCTGGAGGCGCTTGTCGGTGTAGAGCACCCGCCGAAAGTATTCGTTCTCAAGCGACGCCTTCTCGATGTTCGTAATGTAGCCGTACATACGCTTAGTGGAAGAACGTGCTGAACGCGACCCCCAGATAGTAGGGCCACAGTATAACCGCGAGAACGCCTTGCCAGAATGTGAGCTGAAGGTAGCCGATAGTAAAAAGCCACGCCGCTATCCACGCCCCGCCCGAGAGCGTATGGTTCTCTATTTTTATCTTTTGCATGCTCCAAGTATACTCCCTAAATTTGTAGCCCTAAGGGGAATCGAACCCCTATTACCGGCTTGAAAAGCCGATGTCCTAACCGTTAGACGATAGGGCCGTACGACAAAATATAGCCTAAATTGAGAAAAAATGGTACTTTAATTCGGTTAGGTACGGAGGAGTGGCAGAGTGGTCGAACGCGCCGGTTTCGAAAACCGGTATACCGCAAGGTATCGTGGGTTCGAATCCCACCTCCTCCGCAGTATGGAAAAATACTGGTTCAAGGCGAAGCAGTACGGATATGGCTGGTACCCCGCTACGAAGGAAGGGTTCTTGGTGATGCTCTTGTGGATGCTATCTTTTATCGCCGGAGCGCTCTTGCTCGTGCATCTCATCGTAACGAGCGGCAACGTATGGGGAATTTTATTGTTGATACCGTATATTGCGGTTACTACCGGCCTGCTTTTCTGGATATGTTACAAACGGGGCGAGCCTGCGCGGTGGCGCTGGGGAGAAGATAAGCAAAAAAGGATTGAGTCTTGGAACCATTGAGTGTACACTGGATAATATGACATCTCGTTTTTCTGGTTTGCGGGACAAGGCTGTTCGCCTGAGAATCAAAGGAGCTTCCATTAGGAATATAGAAGAGGCACTTCAAATCCCGCGCTCTACTCTTAGCGGGTGGCTTAGAAATGTGGAACTTCCGCCTACCTATCGCGACAGGCTCGAACGAAGTAGGAAAAACGCCCTTATTCTTGCCCGTGAAAAGGCTGCTCTTCGGCATACTCAACAAAAAATGCAGCGCATAGAAGCAGCGAAAACCCGGGCGGAAAGAACGATCCAGCGGATTGGCTACAAAGATAAGGAGATACTTAAGCTTGCTTTGGCGATGCTGTATTGGGGAGAAGGAACGAAACGAGAGAAAGGCTTGGTGTTAGGAAATGCTGATCCCAACATATTGAACTTTTTTATAAGCGCCTTATGCCTTTCGTACAGGATAGATCTTAAAAGGATGCGGTGCGAAGTGCATATACGGGCGGATCAGAGACCTTCGGAAATAATCAAGTACTGGTGCGCAGCGCTCGCAATTCCACAAGATCAGTTCAAAGGTGTTTATTTTGACAAAAGGACCATCGGGAAGAAATCACGTAATTCCTATAAAGGAGTATGCATAGTTTCATATTACGATGTGGCAATACAACGGGATTTATTGTATCTTTATCAATTGTATTGCCAGAAGGTAATACGGAATCGCGCGGTTAGCTCAGTTGGTAGAGCGCGTCATTGACGTTGACGATGTCGGGGGTTCGAATCCCTCACCGCGCACCAGAGACGCAAAATCTGCCCTGCGGCAGTTTTTGCACCTGGTGCGGGGCGCAGCGATGTTTTGCAATTGCAAAACCGCGAGCCGGGGTCGCAAAATTTCTGAGCGACGGCGAAGAAATATTTGTGACACAAAAAGACTATGAAAATCCTCGCTATAGAAACCTCCTGCGACGAGACGGGTATTGCCTTAGTTGAAGGAGAAAAGACCGCCGGTGGATTCGCATTTAGCGTGCTTAAGCACGCTCTCCTTTCGCAAGCCCAATTACACGCCGAGTATGGCGGGGTCTACCCCAATCTCGCCAAGCGCGAGCACCAGAAGAACCTGCCCGTGCTATTTGAGCAGTTTAAGGATGAAGAAGCGAACGCTATCGCGGTAACTCAGGGCCCGGGGCTTGAGCCAGCGCTCTGGACCGGCATCGAATTCGCCAAGAAGCTCGCGGCTGATAAAAATCTGCCGCTCCTGCCGACCAACCATATGGAGGGGCATCTTATCTCTTCCCTTGCACAAACAGGAAGCAATCATTTTAGCTTTTTGCAAAAAGCTAAAATGATGGAAATTAAGAATGTGCAGTTCCCCGTCCTAGGGCTTTTGATATCCGGCGGGCACACTGAGTTCGTGCTCATGCGCGAGTGGTTCAAGTATGAAATTATCGGCGAGACGCTCGACGACGCCGTTGGCGAAGCGTTCGATAAGGTTGCGCGCATGCTCGGCCTCGCCTACCCCGGCGGTCCGGAAATCTCCCGGCTTGCCAGTTTTTCGCGAGGTGAAACCTCGCGAAAAAAAAGCGTTGTCTCGCTTCCCCGTCCCATGCTTCAGGCGGACACTTGCGACGTCTCTTTCTCCGGCCTTAAGACTGCCGCGCTTTACGCCCTGCGCGACATGGGCGGCATACAAACGCTTTCGGCCGAACAAATAGCGGATTTTGCGCGCGAGTTCGAGGATGCTGTAACGGAGATACTGCTTAAGAAAACGGCCCGCGCGATGGAACAAACGGGTGCCAAGACGTTCGTCATCGGCGGCGGGGTCGCGGCGAACGCCCATCTGCGGAGCCAGCTGCAAAAGCTTATCGAAAAAGACTTTTCATACGCCGAATTCCGGCTGCCGGAGCTCTCCATAACCGGTGACAACGCGATAATGATAGCCGAAGCCGCGCTCGCAAGGCGCTTAAACGGCCTTGATGACGCAACAAAGGAAGACTTCAGGGCGGAGGGTCAATTGTCGATAGTAAAATAGCTAGAGCCAGCACCTTTCGATGCTGGCTCTGCGCCGGAAGCGGCGACTTGGTTAACGGTCAAGGGATCCCTTTACGTAGTCTGGGGTATAAAACCAGGGAATCGGGGAAATATTTGCATCCCCCACCCGAATAGCACCATTCTCTTGCCAATTCGCGTATACCAGTATTCCCGAGGTCGGAATCCGAATGACTTGTTGATTGCCAGAGATCATGGCTGGGCGACCGTCATCGAAACAGAAGAGAGACACTACCGCGTCCACAGGCTCCGGCTTCTCACCCTCCTTAAGCCAAAGATTACCTGTGATTCTCCCTTCACGAATCTGAGCACCATTTTCGAATTTGTGGGCCCACGGCTCATGCAGAAGGATGGTGCAATCCTTAAGCATGATCTCCTTATCGAGTAAGACGCTGAGCGCCTTCTCGACAATGAAGAGTGCGAGACGGGCGGAGCCTGAAAGAACGATTTCTTTGGACATTAATAACCCCTGTTCTGGAGTTCATCTAACCGCTCATCAGTTAAACGGCTACCATTCCGGTCAGCTTTACAATTATATCATATTTTAGCATAAAAAGCAAATATGTCCTTGACCCTTCTAAAAAAGCCTTATTTGGCGTAGTATTTGCAGCAATGGACAGCAAATTCCTCAAGCCATACGACCACAAGGCGGTCGAGACGGACATCTACAAAAAGTGGGAGGATTCCGGCTATTTCAACCCGGACAATCTTCCCGGCGAGCGCACGGAGTCATTTTCCATTGTCCTTCCCCCGCCCAACGTCACCGGCACGCTCCACCTGGGCCACGCCGCGATGCTCGCGGTTGAGGATATCCTCGTGCGCTTCGCGCGCATGCGCGGGCTTAAGACCCTGTGGGTTCCCGGTACCGACCATGCGGCAATAGCCACGCAGTCAAAGGTCGAAAAGGAGATCCAGAAGAAAGAAGGCGTGAACCGCCATGACCTCGGCCGCGAAACCTTCCTCAAGCGCGTCGAGGAGTTCGCGCAGGCCAGCCACGACACCATTGTGAACCAGGTGCGCCGCATGGGCGCATCGGTAGACTGGAGCCGCGAGGCCTATACGCTCGACGATTCCCGCCGCCGCGCGGTGAACGAGGCGTTCATCCGCATGCATAAGGCCGGGCTCATCTACCAGGGCGAGCGCATCGTGAACTGGGACCCGAAGGGCCAGACGGTGATTTCGGACGACGAAATAGTATATCGGGAGGAAAAATCGAAATTCTACTACTTCACCTACGGCCCCTTCACCATCGGCACCGCGCGGCCGGAGACGAAGTTCGGCGACAAGTATGTGGTGATGCATCCGGATGACGCGCGCTATGCGCAGTATAAGCACGGCGATACGCTGGAAGTGGAATGGATAAACGGACCCATTACCGCCACCGTCATCAAAGACGCGGCGGCGAATCCGGAGTTCGGCACCGGCGTCATGACGATAACGCCCTGGCACAGCGGCATCGACTTCGAGATAGCCGAGCGCCACAAGCTCAACAAGGAGCAGGTCATCGACAAGTACGGCAAGCTGCTCCCTATCGCGGGCGAGTTCGCGGGGCTCAAGATAGCCGAAGCGCGCGAGAAAATAGTCGAGAAAATGCGCGAAAAGGGCCTGCTCGTCAAAGTGGATGAGGACTACGTGCATAATGTCGCCACGGCCGAGCGCACCGAGGCGGTCATCGAGCCGCAGATAATGAAGCAGTGGTTCGTCGCCGTGAACAAGGAGTTCGAACGCGACAGCAAGCAGACGACGCTCAAGGAGATTATGCGCAAGGCGGTTGAAAGCAAGAACATCACTATCACCCCCGACCACTTCGAGAAGATCTATTACCATTGGATAGACAACCTGCGCGACTGGTGCATCTCAAGGCAGATATGGTTCGGCCACCGCGTCCCCGCCTGGTACAAGGGCGAGGAAATTCGCATCAGCGCGGAATCCCCCGGCGAGGGCTGGGAGCAGGACTCCGATACGCTCGACACCTGGTTCTCTTCGGGCCTCTGGACGTTCTCCACGCTCGGCTGGCCCGAGGAGACGGCTGACATGAGGACCTATCATCCTACTTCGGTTCTCGAAACCGGCTACGACATCCTCTTCTTCTGGGTCGCGCGCATGATACTCATGAGCGGCTTCCTGCTTGATACCGTGCCCTTCCAGCGCGTGTACCTGCACGGCCTCGTGCGCGACGAGAAAGGCCGCAAGATGAGCAAGAGCCTCGGCAATATCATCGACCCGCTGGACATGATAGAGAAATACGGCGCCGACGCCGTGCGCCTTTCGCTTATCGTCGGCGCCGCTCCCGGCAACGACCTGAAGCTGTCGGAAGACCGCATACGCGGGTATAAGAATTTTGCAAACAAGATATGGAATATTGCACGCTTCGTCCTTGAAAGCGGGCAGGCAGCCGGAGCGGACTCGGATGCTACCCTCGCGCCTGAGGACGAGGCGATCGTGGAGGAAGCGCGCGGGGCCGCGCAAGAGGCGGCAACGCACATAGACTCGTTCCGGCTCGACCTGGCAGCCGATACAATGTACCAATTCATATGGCACCGCTTTGCGGACGCCATACTGGAGGAGAGCAAGCCGCTTTTGAAAGGCCCCGACGCTGCGCGCGCGAAATCCCGCGCGGCCGCTTTGCTGCAGGCGCTAGAAGTGCTGCTGAAAGGCATGCATCCGTTCATGCCGTTCGTAACCGAGGAGATCTGGTCTTCCATGCCGAATACGAAAGACTTGTTGATGGTCGAGGCGTGGCCCGCAAAAGAGACGGTATAATGGGCGCATGCTCTCGCCCGTGCTGTTCATAGCATTCCTCGGCGGCGTGCTCCCGGCGCTGCTGTGGCTGACGTTCTGGCTCCTTGAGGACCGCCTGCATCCCGAGCCGAAGAAATACATCTTCTTCTGCTTTCTGGCCGGCATGTGCATGGTGCCGTTCGTGCTCCCCGTGGAGCGCCTCGTACTGGCCCAGGCGATAAGCCTCGGCTACGCGTCCACGAGCCTGGGCGTGCTGTTCCTGTGGGCGCTGGCCGAAGAGCTCTTTAAGTTCGCGGCCGCGTATCTGGTCGCCCTGCGCTCGCGCGTGTTCGACGAGCCGCTGGATGCCGTCGTGTATCTTGTAACCGCCGCGCTCGGATTTTCGGCGGCCGAGAACATGCTGTTCCTGCTGAACCCGCTTATGGACGGCAACGTGCTCCAGACGATAGTCACCGGCGACCTTCGGTTCATCGGGGCTACCCTCCTGCACACGCTCTCCTCCGCGTCTATCGGCGTGGCGCTCGCGTTTTCCTTTTACCAGCCGGCCGCCGCGCGGCGCCTGGCCGCCTTATGCGGAGTTATCCTTGCCGTCGCGTTGCATACCTTGTTCAATTTTTTTATACTGGGGAGTGGCAGTGGCGCGACATTTTGGATTTTCCTCGTTATCTGGCTTGGTATCGTCGCGATATTGCTTGGGCTTGAGCGCGTGAAGCGCCCTATGCCCCACTATTCCTAAACCCCCCGTATTTCTATGGCACGCGACAAAAAATCCCTCTTTGATTGGCTCACCGGCTCGGCCGGCGCGGATACCGAATACTCTTTTGACGACCTTGACCAGGGCGCGGGCGTTCCCGTAAGCCGCGGCGCCGAGAAGCGCCCCCTGTCGCCTATGCGCGAGGAAGCGGATGTCGTAGAGGAAGCCGAAGGCGAGCTTTCGGTGGACGTCTACCAGACCCCGACCCATATCGTCATTAAGGCCATGATAGCGGGCGTACGGCCCGAGGACCTGGATGTTTCTATAACGCGCGACATGGTTACTATTCGCGGCAAGCGCGAGCGCCACGCCGAGGGCACAAACGGGGACTTTTTCTTCCAGGAGCTCTATTGGGGCGCCTTCAGCCGCACGATAGTGCTTCCCCAGGAGGTTGAGATAGAGGAGGCGGAAGCGGTAGAGAAGCACGGCCTTCTCGTTATCAGGCTTCCTAAGATGGACAAAGGCAGGCAGGCAAAGCTCAAGGTCAGATCGAACTAAGCGTTTATATAAAAACAAATTGCGCCGCCAGGTTTCCCGGCGGCGCAATACTTACCGTACATGTTTCATCAGTTGAAGGTCTTGTGGACCAAGCAAGTGATTTATACGTTTGCGGTTTTCCCGACGAATCGCGTGACCGCTTGGACCGACTGACGGCAATCGGTCGAAGGCGCCGCCCGGCAATTCGGCACGATAGAAATACACTGTTTGCCTGGCGGTGTCGGTATCGCGTGCCAAAGACTTGACGAGCCGTAGCTTCTCCGCCCGAACATGGAGTCCGGTCTCCTGAAGTATCCGCATCGAAGCAGAAATGGCGGGTTTGTCATCCTCATTGATAGCCCCTCCGGGTAACTGCCAATCCCGCCTATTTCCCTCGGAATTTTTCACCAAGAGTACTTCGCCCGCGGACTCAATGAGCCCAACAACGACCGCACGTTGAAAATCGCCCATAGTTTCCCTCGTCTGTTGAGATCAAGGCCTTGCGCCCCTCTATATATAGGATAGCACAAAATATAAAATAAATCAAATATTTCCGACCCCTTCCCAATCCTGGCCCCAAGCCCAGTAATCGCTTCGCTCCTCTGTGCTTGGGGCCAGGATCGAACTGGCGACCCCCTCCTCTTCAGGGAGATGCTCTACCAACTGAGCTACCCAAGCGCGGCCTTCCGTACGAAAGCAACACTAGGGATTCTAGCAAAAAAGCCCCTATTTAGGAACCCCGCGCGGAATAGGGAGCTATTGCTGCCCCTGCTGCGGCTGGCCGAAGAAGCCGGACGTCTTTTGCTGCAGGCTTTGGAGATTGCCGTAGAAATCCAGTATCTGAGCGAGGTACGGCTGGACGTACCAGTACGCGTATACCGACGACGCCACGATGGCGGCTATCCAGAGGAGGCGTATGCCGCGAGATACCCAGGCGCTCCGGCGCATCCCGTGCAGCATCTTATTGTTCTCTTCCGTGAGCGCGATGTTCTGGCGGACCAGCTGCTTGAGCTCTTCCATCTCCGGATTCATAGAAAAATAATACCATGCCCCCGCCAGGAGTCGAACCTGGATCGCCGCGTTAGGAGTGCAGTGCTCTATCCATTGAGCTACGGGGGCTTAAGCGACAGCCAATATCTTACCAGTTAACTCCTGAATGAGACAGTGTGCGAGCTTCAAGTACTTGCCTCCTTTCCTGACGGTAATCCGGCACATCCCATAGGTTGTCTTACTTTTATTCTGCGCATGGTGGTTGATTCTTATTTTATGTATAGGAGTATCGGTTATCTTTGCCCAGTGTTTGCGGCAAGCGGCCTGATCCATAGGCGCGCATGTGCGAATGAGAATATCGATATCCCCGTCTTTCACTCCCAACTTACGACGTAGAGCCTTCAAGAAGACTCGTATCATTGAAGGATCTGTATTGGTGAAGACAAACCCACTCTTTTTTGTACCCTCGCTCCAATACAGAGCCGCGAATAATACAGGCCATGCAGTCTCTTCCTTAAAACCTTTCAATAAAAAAGCGGCCTGTCTTTTTGCCTCTTCCCAACCTTCCTTGCTTCGTTTAGCACTTCCTCCCTGACGCGAGCGGATACGTGCGCCCAGCGTATCAGAGAGTCTTATTGAGTGTACATAATGCCATACCGTTGTCTTTGGCAACGAATACTTTTGCATTAATTCAGAAACGGAAAAGCCTCGTTTTCGGTCGTCTTTTACTGAGGCAATAACAGCAGAGGCATGTTTTCTCATACCCCTATATTAAACTAACAAATTAATCTATACAAGTACTTATTAGTTCCGCTCTGTTACGCCTCAATTCCCAACTTCTGCGCGAGGCGGTCGCGACTGAAGCCGATCATCGCTTCGCCGTTTATCACGATGACCGGGACGCCGAGCTGGCCGGTGAGCTGTATCATCTCCGCGCGCTTTGCCGCGTCGCTTGCGACGTCGTAGGCGGTGTACTGCACGCCCTTCTCCGCGAAGAATTCCTTGGCCATCTGGCAGAAGTGGCAGGTCGGTGTGCTGTAGATGGTTACACTCTTGTCCATAAGTATTGTGGTTAGCTTTTCTTTTATTATAGCATGCCTGTCAAGTTTTGTGCGGAATGCGAGAATCGGACTCGCGCCTAATGCTTGGGAAGCACTCGTTCTGCCACTGAACTAATTCCGCCTGTCTGACGGAAAAGATTCTACCACAAAAAGAGCGAGCGCAGCGTCCGCAGGAGGCCGTTCTCTTCCTGCACTGCCTCCGGGCTTTCCTGCGCGCTTTCGCGCACTATCTGGATCTCCCCTTCCCCCGGCTTAACTACGCCGAAACGCTCGCGTACCTCGCGCTCTATCCCGCTTTGGGAGTCCAGCGCCGCGACCGTGGCGGTTATCCGGGCCTCGTCGGCCTGGGCGGCGCTCAATGTTTTCTCCGCGTCCACCCGCGCATCAGCCGCGACGGCGAACGTGCCGTACATATTCCAGGCGGAGGAAACAGCTACTCCCGCCGTAGCAAAAAGAAGGATAGTGCTTAGAAGCATAGCCGCGAATCGCAGCAGATGGTGGGTCTTTGGGTGATGCTTTTTAAATTCCTGCATATATGCTATTCTCTTCGGTATATGTTTGGGCTTTTTGGAAAGAACCGGGACAAATTCACCAAGATATTCTCTTGGACGATAGGCGTCATTGTCATCGTGAGCATGGTCGGGGCGTACTTCGCCTCCCTCGCCTAACGAAAAACAAAAAAGGCCAAACCGCCTCTGCGGTCTGCCCCATGCACTAGATACTACACCCAAACTTGTGTACGGACAAAAATGCCCTGCTGTGGATAACCGAACTCACTAGATTTGAAGCCGGAATTGGCAAACCCCTCCCGCTAAGCTGCGGGGTTCCCCGCCGGCGGAGTCTGAGTCGCAGGAGCCCCGAGCATGTAGAGCTGATACACTTCGCCCGCCGAGAGCGCGCGATTGTAGACCCGCACGTCGTCGATAGAGCCGTTGAACTCGTTGGATGCTCCCAGGTCGGGCCTTTGGGCAAAGGTCATGTTACCCGCAGTAGTATTGAGCGTACGGGCTGCGCTAGCTACGTTTATCCCGTCTATGTAGTAGATCACGGTGGCCCCGTCGTAGGTTACGCAGTGGTAATGCCATTTCGTGTCTACCGAGACGTTGGTGTCGAAGTCGACCCCGTGCCCGTAAAAGCGCCACTGGTTGCCGGTATGGATCATGAACCCGAACGCCTGCCCCGTTGCAGCAGTGCCGTAGTTAACCACGTGGTCCGCATTGCCCTCGAACGTAGTGTCGTCCGACTTCGCCCACGCGCATAGCGTGCGGGGGTTGGTCCCCGTAGGATAGCTGCCCGAAGCGCTTACATATTGCGCATTGCCGTTAAAATGCAGCGCCTGGCCGATCTTGCCCGCCACCGGAGCGGTGGTCGTGCCGAGCGAAACCATAGTGGCCGTATTCCCCTGCCCGGAGCTATCCTGCGTTGTATTTGTTGGCCATCTCGTCTGTGAGCCGTCAAAAGTCCAATAGCCTATCAAGCCTCTGGAGATGGGCGCGGCCGCCCCGGAGGGTGAGTGCGCTATGTTTGCCCCAACCCCGCCCAGCTTATACAGCTGGGCAACTTCGGTGGCCGACAAGGTGCGGCCATATACCCGCACGTCGTCGATGCTGCCGGGAAAGGCAAACGATCCTATAAGGCCCGTATAATCGCCCATGACAAGCGTATTGGACGCCCGGGAGCTCATGGAAACAGTATTCACTAGAATGCCGTCCATATAGGCGCTCATGGTGCCGCCGCCCACCGCAGCCACCAAATGGTGCCAGGTCGTTGAGTTGCTCACCGTAGAGCTTTTTAAGTCGGTGGACGAATTGCTGATGGCCAGCTTGCCGTCGCTGGCGTAGCCCATCCACAGCGTACTTCCCCCGGATCCTGAGCCATAACTCACCGCAACTTTAATAGCCGAAATGGGCGTTGCACCCTCGTAGCGTATCCAGGCGGAGACCGAATATGCCGTGGAAGGGGCCGCCGCGCTGGCAGATATATACCCTCCGGCAAACTTCAGCGCCTGCCCTACCTTCCCCGCACTCGGCGAGGTGGAAGTGCTCATGGAAACCAAACTGGAGGCGGTACCGGCAATAACATCGGTCGTCTTATTGGTCCTCCAGTTGGTGGTAGCGCCGTCGAGCGGCCAATATCCGACCAGGCCATTTGAGAGCGGCGCGTTTGCGGCTGTTCCGGAGGTAGCGCGGCCGATATACGTGCGCGCTTGCTGAAGCGCGCTGATGTCGCTTGTCGTAAGCGCGCGATTATACCCCTTAAGCTCGTCGATCTGTCCGTTGAAGTAGTGCGCCAGGTCGCCGCAGTGGCCCGACGCGCTGGTGAAGCTGCAGCCTTGCTGCTGATAGCCCGCGAGAAAATAAATATTCGACGGCGGGCTCCATGTGCCGCTCTGCGTGCCCTGCAGCACTCCGTCGAGATAGAGCGACTGCGTATGCGCTACGCCGTCATAGTAGAGCACGACGTTATACCACTGCCCCGCGTTGATGGGAGAGGAAGCGATGTTGCCGATATCCCAAAAGCCGCCATAGAACCTCCCGTTCAATATTCCCACGAGCGTAAAATGGTAGCCCGAGCTCGGCGCGCCGTCGCCTTCCTCGACCAGCACGCTCTGCGTCGTGGAGACGTCGTTCGCCTTGACCCACATCGAGAGCGACACCGAGGTGGGCAATGTCCCGATGAGCCCCCACGCGTACTGGCTGCTGCCGTTGAGCGTCAGCGCCTGGCCGTTCTTGCCGGCTGTAACGGAGGCACCATTCACCAGGGTGAGGTTGTGGGAATTGCCGGAGAGATCGGATACCGTGGCGCCGCTCACCGTATCGCTGTCGAACGACCAGTAGGCGGTCACCCCGAGCTGG
This sequence comes from Minisyncoccota bacterium, assembly GCA_035546615.1. Classification (GTDB taxonomy): domain Bacteria; phylum Patescibacteriota; class Minisyncoccia; order Phycocordibacterales; family SBAW01; genus GWA1-54-10. The sequence goes on along the minus strand of DASZWM010000002.1, from coordinate 924 downwards.
TTGGCGGGCGCGGCGATACGCGCTGAAGCCTGCGCAGCAAGCGGAAGACAGAAAAGCGCAAAGACAATGATATACAGGGGCTTTTTCATTTCCCGAGATTGTAGAGCTGCAGGACTTCCGCGGCCGAGAGCGCGCGGTTATACAGCCGCACTTCGTCCATTGTGCCGTTGAAGTACCAGGTCGAAGCAGGGATATGCTGTCCTATGGCGAGCGGTTGGCTGGTGGTCATGTCGCCCGTCTTCGTAGCAGTAGCAACCTGCGCGCCATCTACATAGAGCACCATATTGCCCGTTCCCGAGCCGTCGCGCGTAGCTGTCACTAGATGCCACTTGCCGTCGTTGTAGGAGGCCGAACTGTCCGCACATGCGATCGAGCTGCTTACCGACACATCGAAACGGATCTTTCCGCTCGCGGTCGCATTGCCGCATGTGCCGCCGCCCACGAGCAGCAGCATCTCGGTACCGCCGGATGCCTTGGACATGATCCCGCCAAGCTGGCTGCCCGTGTATTTTATCCAGGCAGAAACAGTGAAGGCGTTATTGTCGATCGCGGCTGCGTCCGGCACGCGCACATACGCGCTGGTTCCGTTGAACTGCAGCCCCTGCCCCAGCTTGCCCTGGACTTTCGCCGACGACGTGGCCGCATTGTAGAAATACCCGTTGTTGGTGCCGGCGCGGTCATACACCTTGTCGGTTACATCGGCGCCGTTAAAGCTCCAGTAGCCGACCAGGCCGCTTGCAAGCGTCGTGCCGTTTTGCAAAGCGGCGCCTGAAGAGGCCTTGCCTCCTCCAAGCTGATAGAGTTGGCGTACCTCTGTTGCCGAAAGCACGCGATTATATACACGCACATCATCGAGCGAACCCGCTAGTGCCTGCCAATAGGTATCAACGCTCTTGCCCAATCGCAGCGGCTGATTGGTCATGG
>DASZWM010000001.1:0-40516 GCA_035546615.1 Minisyncoccota bacterium | reverse complement strand
TATGTTTGCCATAAAAGAGCTTGTCTTGCCGCATCCGGTAGAGACATTTCCAAAACAAGTGAGAGGCACGCTCGCATTCCACGAAATCGTGGTCTGGTTTCCCAATTGCACCGTATTGCTCGCCGCAGTGATGGTAAGCGTTGAGGCCCCAAATGTCATTGTTGCGGCGCCAAGCCCGCCGTGCTTGAGATTCGTACCGCCCGCAACAAGCGCTACGGCCACAAGGAAAGCCGCGCCGCCCGAAAGCTTGGCTATGGCGCCGATGTTTTGGCGGGCCGTCGCTATAAGATTTTCCACTGTACCCCTATTCTATATGTGTTTAAGTACGGCCACGGCCTCCCCTGTCCACACCTTATATGGAAACCCCGGTCAAAAGCGCGAACAGATTCTGAAGCGCCGCTCCGAAAAACGGCGAGAGAAAGTAGTAGAAGATAAAAAGAAGTAGGAGCGTGCCCGAGAGCGTGCCCAGGCGCTCGAAGTTCGCACGGAACGAATCGTACCATCGGCCCAATTCCCCCGGCAGTATGCTCGAGAGCACTTTGGAGCCGTCCAGGGGCGGGATGGGAATGAGATTGAAGAGCGCCAGCAGCATGTTGATGTACGTGATGAGCGCGAATGCCTGGAGGAGCTCCTGGTCCAATGCTCCCCCGAAGAACCGTATCGTGAGGCCGAAAATGAGCGCCAAAAGGATGTTGGTGCCCGGGCCGGCGAACGCCACCAGCCCCTCGTCATACTTCCCTTTCAGGTTATACGGGTTGTACGGCACCGGCTTGGCGTAGCCGATCAATATAGGAGAGTGCGTAAATACCAGGATGGCCGGCAGGATGATCGTCCCTATCGGGTCGATATGGGATATGGGGTTGAGGGTGAGCCTCCCCTGGAGCCGCGCCGTCGGATCGCCCAGCCAATTGGCCATATATCCGTGGGCCACCTCGTGGAGGATGACCGACACTATGAGGATAAGGACGCTGAAAATAAGGTCAGTTGGCATGTCTGTAAAGTCATGATATCATGCCTGAACAACGAAATTTATGGCAAAGTATTGTCCGGTAGCAAAAAAGGGCTCCAAAGTCGCAGGCGGCTATTCTAACCGCGTGCGCGCCACCAAGTTCAACCCGACCGGCATGGTCCGCAAGCAGCCGAACATGCAGAAGAAGCGCATCTTCGTGCCGGAGCTTAACCGCACCGTCACCGTAACGCTTTCCACCAAGGGCATGCGCACTGTCACCAAGAACGGCGCCTACAAGACTTTGAAGGCAGCAGGCCTTATCTAATCCGCTCGAAGGTCTCCCCGTTCGATATAAACTCGATAGTCCCCTCCTCGTCGGTCCGGAGGGTTTTTATATTGTGGCCTGCAAGCGTATCGAGCGTTTGCCGGGTAGGATGACCGTACCGGTTCCCGGCCCCTACCGAGATAACCGCCACGGACGGATCCACTTCAGAAACGAACGCGTCCCCCGTCGAGCCTGCGGAGCCGTGATGGCCTACTTTTAAAATGTTGCTCTTCAGATCGGCAACGGGTTCGATACCCATCAAGTGACCTTCCACGTCCATCGGCGCGTCGCACATGAGCAGAACGGATGTGGCGCCGTAGGTGAGCCTTGAAACAACACAGCCTTCGTTTGCCTCGTCGGGCTTAAGGGTCGAAACGTCAAAGTCCGGCGACAAAATGTCGAGGCGCGCTCCCCCGCCGAGGTCCAGCCACATGCCGCGCATAGCTTTGATGCGCGGAATATCTGCTGCGTCCACGCCGTCTTCAAGCGCCTGCGCGGTAACCGTGCTCTTGGCGATGCCCGGCTCGAGAAAATCACCGACGCTGTAGCGCTTGAGCACATCGACCAGCCCTGCGATATGGTCCGCGTCCGGATGCGTCGCGATGACCGCATCAATGGAGCGGTCTGAAAAGCTCATCACTTTCGGCAGCTCGTGCAAAACCGATCCGTCAGGCCCCCCGTCAATGAGTATCTGCGTACCCACAGGAGACTCTATATATAAGGAGTCTCCTTGCCCGATATCGAGTACCGCGAACGTAAGGACGCCGCTGGGCGTTGCGGCGAATACCGCGCTCCAGATGCCGATGGAGGCAAGGACAAGCGCCACGAACACGATGTATGAAAAATACTGCCGCAAAAACCGCATGCGGAAAGTATACATAAAAAGCAGGAACCCGGGCGACATATGGTCGTCCGGGCTCACGACTTCCTTCATGGTGCCGATGCGACGATCGGCTCTCGGCCGACCGACGGCCGGTCATACGGCGGTTCATGACTGAAACGGGAAGCCCGCTCGATCAGAACGTCGGAATCGAACAGCCAGACAACCTCGGTCTCCTCCAGCACGCGAGCTCCGGGAAGTGGAAAAAAGATTCCCGCCTCAACGAGAGGAAGGGCCTTTTCTCGAGCCTCTTTCCAGGAAGAGCTGGCGTAGCAGTAGTAGTCCTCGGCGGTACAGAAGATGATGTCACCCTTGCCTTCAACAACAAGGTCGACATCATCAGTCCCGTTGACGTTATCTTCGTCCGCTAGAGGAGGATCGGGTAATGGCGATATTGTTGTTTCTCCGCCATAACCCGCATCATCCTGCGGCACAGACACGATCTTCGGATAAAGCCCGTCGAATGCATTCGCTGATGATACAGCAGCCAAGGCCACACAGGCTCCGACTGCGGCTAATAGATAGCGCATAGGGTGCCTCCTGGATGCGCGGTGAATTCTCGACTTTTGATCTGCCAGAGCGGCAGTACACCGTAACCGCCATAACTATGCTACAAGGGCGTTTTTTAGCAAGCCTTGCTGGGGATATCTTTATTAGGGCTTCACCCGGATGGTGTTTTACTGAGTAGATGCAATACCAAGAAAAAAAGTTTGATCTGCCGGCACTGGAAGGCATTTCTAAGGAGTCCATAGAGCAGCATTTGGTACTTTACGCCGGGTACGTCAAGAATTTCAACGCGATGTCGGCACTTTTGCCGGAATACGCGAAAGAAGCCGAGAAGAATAATCACGCGCTTGCGGAGCTTATCCGCCGCCGCTCGTTCGAATGGGACGGCATGCGCCTCCACGAGCTGTATTTCTCGCAATTCGAAGGAGGAGGAGCTCCCCTCTCCCCCGACAGCCCTCTGGCCAAGCAATTGGAGGCCGAATACCACAAACCGGAATACTTCCTCGAGATGTTCAAGATGATAGCCATGATGCGCGGCCCGGGCTGGGCCATGCTCTATTGGGACCCGCAGGGCAAGCAATTCATAACCGGTTTCTCAGGCGAACAGCACCAAGGGCATTTTGTAACGCTCCCCGTCATCCTGGCATTGGATGTGTGGGAACATGCATTCCTTTTGGATTATGGCGCTACCGGAAAAGCTAAGTACGTCGAGGCATTCCTTAAGAACTTGAACTGGTCTGTTCTCGAGAAGCGTTTCGATATAGCCAGATAGCGAAGCCCGTCAGGGGAATATAGACCGCAACTGCGACCCATGCAGGGAACGCGGCTATGGTGGCTGAAGAAAACGGCAGGGATGCGGCGGTGTTTGCCACCAACATCATCCAGCGCAACAGAATATCCGCGAGGAATGCCAGCGGCAGCCCAAGAACCGGCTGGATCAGCCCCACAACCCCTGCAAAAAAACCTAAGAGCATCGCGAACGGCACGACCGGGAGCGCCAGCATATTGGCCGGAAGCGCTACGAACGAAAGTATGCCCATGAAGTACAGCAGCGCGGGCAATATGTATATCTGCACCGCAATGGTAGAGGCGGCTATGGCGCGTACGTCCAGATATTTCCACCGCGGCATCCAAGAGAGGTATGTTTCCACCCACGGCGACAGCGTAATGAGCCCGAAGGTCGCCAGCACGCTCAATATGAAGGAAGTGTCGTGCAGGATAATGAGCGGATTCCACAACGCCATGGCGCCCGCCGCCGCAATGAGGCTGCGCATAGCTACGGCCCTGCGGCGCATATACTGCGCCACTATCGCGATGATACCCATGGCGCACGCGCGTACCGTCGTGGCGCCGGCGCCCGTCATGATAGCGAAGAGGACCATCAGCACGCCGCCGAGCCCGTAGCTAAGCGTGCGAGGCAAAATGCTGGTCGCGTACAGCATCGCATTGGCGACGATAGAAATGTTGTAGCCGGAGAGCACGACAACATGCACCAGGCTTGAGACGATAAACGCATGGTTGAGGCTGTCGGGCAATCCGCGCCGCTCGCCGAGGAGTACCCCTTCGAGCAGCGAGTTGTCCGGCTCCGGCAGCATTCGCTCAAGCGAGTGTTCGAACCCGTGCTTGATATCGAACAGCGTTTTTTGGAGCGACCATCCGCCGGGATTTATTTCTTCAATCGTTCCGTATTTAAGCATCGCCGATACTCCCTGCACGCGCAGGTAGCCGGCGTAATCAAATATTCTCCCGGTATCAGTTTCAAAAGATTCCGGCGCGGTTACTTTTCCTTTAAGCGCGACTCTGTCTCCGTACTGAAGTTGCGCTTCTCGCGGCAGTATCGCAAGCAATACGCCGCTTGCAGCTTCATCATTTATTTTAGAAACTTCGACGTTGACGTGGAGCGACGTGTCGCGATGTTCTGGGTCGTTCACGACCCTCCCTTCAACAGTCGCAGAAGTGCCGACGTAATTCTTAAGCGTCTCCCCTGCCTCGCTTCGTAAAAGAAAATCTGTCCGCACGATAAGCGCGCCAACATAGGCCAAAATAAGCAGACCCAATATGAAACGATTTGCCACGCAGGGCAGACTACTTTTATTTTTTTATAGTGTCAAAGACTATTTTCTATAGAAGCTTTTTTCTGGCGCCGTAACTTGTATAAGCGCATTGCGCAGCGATTCTTCTAAACTTATTTCCCTTAAAATCGTCCCTCCGGAATAGGTCTTCCATGTGTCGCTTGGAGGCAGGTCATATTCTTTTTCAAGCATCCCCATAACTTCCGAGTGCGGCATTTTGAGCGCGTTCATTTTCGCCAATATAAAATCGGGGACTTTCAGACCGCTGGAGTATCCAAAGTACTCTTTGCCGCCCGCGAGAATAACGCTCCATGCTTCTTCAAATATATGTCCGTAGCGTTCAATAAGGCCGCTTTCCATACCGACGTATAGTTCAGCGTCCGGTGCATGAACCTTCGCGTCAAGTGCTCTGTTTCTGGCTCCATCAAATGTCTCTTTATCGTATGGGGTCTCTGGAACGCCTGAAAGAGCCTTGTATCCCAGTACTTCTAGCTCATCCTTAAAGAATTGCCTAAGGGTGCGTTCAGCAACTTCTATCTTTCTTTTGCTTTCCGATCCGATTATGATTTTCATACTTATCTCACCGCCGCATCTATCGCCTTATTCACGAGTTCGTCAGCATGGGAATTTTCCTCGCGGTAGACATGAGTGAAGGTCATATTGGGCGCGTCTTCCATGCGTATCTTCGCCACGCGCGCAAACCGCTCCTTCATGCCCGGATCCTTTACCTTGTAGACTCCGGTGAGCTGGCGCACCACCAGTTCTGAATCCATACGGACATCTATAGTCATCTCCCGGAGGGTGCTGCCGAACTTTTTCTTGGCTTCTTCAAGGCCGGCGATGAGTGCTTCGTACTCGGCGATGTTATTGGTCGTCTCCCCGATGTACCGTGAAACCTCATACACAACTTCCCCGTTTTCCCGCTTAACCACAACGCCAATGCCCGCTGGCCCCGGGTTGCCTCTCGAACCTCCATCGGTATGCATAATGATGCGCTCCATGAAACTTTGTGTATTTAGAGTATATCAACAACCCGGATGCGCGACTGCCCCCTCCAGTCGCTCTCTATGTGGCCCACGATGTCGGCGCGGGCGCCCTTCTCCACCTTCTTCGTGAACGAATCGTGGCCGGAGAAGAACGCGATGCCGGAGATACGGCTGCCGCCTTTCTCCAGGCTCATATCCAGATGATTATTGGTCTTGCCGAACATCTTCGTGTTGCCGATTGAGACGTCGGGGAACATGAACAGGGGCTTGCTATTGCCGATACCGAACGGGGCAAGCTTTACCAAGTCGCGGTGGGCGTGGGAGATCTCAGACAGGTCAGCCTGCCGGTCTATAACAACATCTTGCGCGACAGACGCTTTCGCGCGCAGCATTTCATACGCAGACGTCAGCCGCGGCAAGAGCTCGTGCACGCGCCCGGCATCGACCGAGAATCCGCCGGAGGCGGTATGTCCGCCGAACCCGAGGAACACGTCTCCGGCCGCAGCCATGAGATCGACGACGCTGACGGAACCGTCGGAGCGGCACGAGCCCTTTATTGTTTCTCCGCCTTCCCGGCCCCACAAGAACGCGGGCTTCCCCTGCGCTTCCATCAAGCTGTTTGCGACGAGACCGAGCACGCCGGGGCGCCACTTCGGATTTCCCATGACGATGACGGGACCGTCGGCAGGCATATCCTCCATGCGCTTGTTCGCCTCCTTCACTATCGCGGCAACCACTCCCTTGCGCTCGTCGTTGATGCGGTTGAGCTCGAAGGCGATGTCGGATGCTTCCACGGCATTGGACGTAGCAAGCAGGCGCGCCGCGGTGTCGGGCTTGTCCATCCTTGAGGCGGCGTTGATGCGCGGAGACACCATGAATCCGATATCGTCTTCCGTAAGCGTGGACGGCTTGATGCGCAGCAATTTCAAAAGCGCGGAAAGGCCGGGGCGCCGGTCGCGGCGAAGAACGCGCAAACCGAAATGCGCGAGCATGCGATTCTCGCCGACGAGCGGCACCATGTCGGAAAGCGTGGCGATGCCGACCAGGTCAAGCAGCCATTTCTCCTGGCCTTCCGGAAAACCGCGCCAGTCTATTTGATTGTCGCTCGCGCGCAAACGCGCGAGCGTTGCTTGCACCAACTTCCACGCAACGCCCGCGCCGCACAATCCGTCGAACGGGTACGCGCTGTCGGGACGCTTCGGATTGAGCAGAGCGAACGCATCCGGAAGATCGTCCTGCACGATGTGGTGATCGGTGACGATGACGTCGACGCCTTTGGAATTGGCGTACGCGATCTGTTCTATCTCGGTCGTGCCGAGATCAATGGTGATGATGAGCTTGATGCCCTGCTGTACGAGCTCTTCTATTCCCTCTTCGTTCAATCCGTACCCTTCGGTGTGGCGATGCGGAATATAGTGGCGAACGGTCAAACCGATGGAGCGCAAAAACTCCGTGAGCATGACGCCGCCGGGAATCCCGTCGCAGTCGTAGTCGCTCCACACGCACACCGCCTCGGCATTCTTCACCGCGGACAGAATGCGGTCGACCGCCTTATCCATGTCAGGCAGCAGAAAGGGATCGCCGGAGTCGCGCTCGAAGTCGGGCGCGAGGAACTGCTTCTGCGCCTCATCGCCGACGACGCCGCGGGCGAGCATGAGGTCCGGGAGCAGCTCATCGTGCGCCCGCTCGCGCAATCGGTAGGATTTCATCGGAAGAAGTATACTATAGAGGCATGCCTGACTGTATTTTCTGCAAAATAGTAGCCGGAGAGATTCCCGCGCAGAAGGTGTATGAGGACGAGCATTTCCTCGCCTTCCTCGACATACACCCGCAATCGCCGGGACATGCCCAGGTAATTCCGAAAGAGCACTACCGCTGGGTCTGGGACGTGCCGAATGCCGGAGCATATTTTGAGGTAGCGAAAAAAATAGCCAAAGCCCAGCAACAGGCGTTCGACACCGACTGGATACTTTCAAAAACAGTGGGCGACGAAGTGGAGCACGCGCATATCTGGGTATTTCCCAATAACAACGCGAAGGGCGAAAAAACGGACCTTGAAGGGAACGCGCGGAAGATCCGCGCGGCGCTCTAAAAAATAATCTACTTAAACGTCGTAACCCTGCATTCGCCGCGGGCTCCTTGGGCGTTGCGCCCGCCGCCGCCGCCCGGCGCGGTACCCGCAACACCGGTCGCGCCGCCCGCGCCGCCGTACATACTGCGCCCTCCGCTTCCTCCTGAAGACCCGGCTGAGCCTCCTCCGCCGCCCCATATTGAGTTGCCGCCGTTCTTCGGGTTACCGTCTCCATGGTTGCCGCCGCCACCCCCGCCGCCGGTAATGGAGTCGCCTCCTTTGTCTGCGCCCTCGCAGCCTGCCGCGCCTCCGCCTCCGCCTCCGCTGGTAGCGTCAGTACCGGTACGCAGTGCCACGTTGGAAGAAAGGCTGCACAGGCCTGCAAGGCCGTAACTATACGCGGCATTGCCGCCGTTACCGCCGCTGGCGGCATAGCCCCCGCCGCCGACGCCGGCATTGCCGCCTGCCGCATCATACCCGCCACCTCCGCCTCCGCCTCCGCCGCTTGTCGTGTTGCTTGCCCCACCCCCCGGTGCTGTTGCCCAGGTTCCGAAAGAAGCTGCCGCTCCTGCGGTTGCTGTGTTGCTTGTGCCAGGGATAGTAACCGGTTCGGTCGCGCCGAGAGATGAGGTCAGGACCCAGCGCCCGCGATATGCGCCGCCCCCACCCCCGCCATTAGCGCTGCCTCCGCCGCCCGCTCCCCAGCACTCTATGAGCGTACGTGATGACGCGGTGGTGCCGCTTGGCTTCGTCCAGCAATTAGTGCCAGTGCCGGGGCATGACCCAGCACCCGCAGTAGTGAAGGCCTGATAGTCAGTCCCGCCTCCGCCGGCTTGGCTCCAGGCGGTAATGCACGAACCCGATAGGCAAATGCTGTTGGGAGGGGGCGTGGTTGGATAGGTGCTGCCGACATTCAGGATAGTAGGCCAGATATAACCGGTGGCGGAAATGAGCACGTTCGTGCCGCCTGAGCCGATGGTGAGATTGCCCGTTTTGGTTTGTGCTGTTGCGCTTACGTTGATGGGCGCGTCGCAGCCCTGGTTGCCGGAAGCGCAGGTGGGTGGCGCGGCAACGGGCGCGGTCCAATCGGCGAGCGCCGCGCTTCCCAGAAGAACTAAAGCGGCTAGCAGGAAAGCTTTTGAAAACCGGAGGAATTCTTCGCGCGTCTTTTTGAACATGAGTTTATTTTATCACTAAATCTCGCGGTACATAGGAAGCAGGTGCACCACGACCCTATCGCTATGCGCGGGGCCCGTAGGCAGGCCGCCCACGAGCTCGCGGCAGGCGAGAGTGAAGCCGCTCGCGGCCGAGACAGTATAGGCCGAGCCCACGGTATTCTGATCGGAAACAGCGCTGGTTCCGGAAGGGTCGGTCAGCGTGCAGCCTCCGACGAGGCTCGTGCTCCAGGTGACGCTCACGCTCGAGTCCTGACGCACCGACAGCGTGTCCTTACCGTTAGCCTTGATATCGACCGTCGCGGCCGGATTCGTCACTACTTCGCCGTTTGAAGTCAGGTCGGGGCAGTCGGAGTCGGCCGCGTCGGCGAGGCCGTCATGGTCATCGTCGAGGCCGTTGTTGCAGGAGGTAAACTTGAGATACACGCCGCCGGGCGCCGGATCGAACCGAAGCCAGCCGACCACATCGCTCCCCCACGCGTAGCCTTGAAGCAAGCCCCCTTGACTGGCCTGCGAATACGAGGAGACGGCGACGCCATATGACGGCGAGCCGGTATTAGAAAGTTTGATGCAGCCATTCCAGCCGCCGCCCGTGGCGAGCGCCTTGGCCCAGCCCGTGAGCGATACGGTGGGCTTGGTGCCGCTTATGCTTGGCGCCGCGCCGCACGATGTCGCGCCGAACTGTATCCATCCCACGTTCGAGCTCCAGGCGTAGCCGAGGAGCGAAGTGCCGTCGCTTGGCGAAAGATACACGCCCCAGCCTGTTCCCGAAAACTCTACCCAGCCAATATTCGAGCTCCATGCGGCGTGCGCAAGGACGCCTCCGTTGGCGGCGGGCACCTGCGCGTAAAGGGGGGGCGCCGGCATGACACGAGAAAGCGTCGCGAGCACCGCTATGCCAGCCGCGAGCGCGACCATCCATGCAAGCGCAGTTCGCATATGCCGTTTTAAAGTCGTAGCAGGTTTCATGCGTGATCAGTTCTGCGCTTCTTCGGCCATGCGCTGCTTTTCCTGCGACGTAAGGCCTTCCGGAGCTGTTGCACCGCTGTGTTCGTACGCGGCTTCCTTCTCCTCGGCGGAAAGGCCCGGAGGGGCGGGATGCTCCGAGATGAGTTTCAATTTTTCCTCGGCGGTAAGAGAGCGGCTGTCGTATGCCGGAGGCTCTGGAGCCTGCGCCGCAGGAGAAACGTCCGGCGAGCGGGAAAAGAAAAGGGCCGCCGTGCCGCCCGCGACGCACAAGGCGCCGGCCGCAAGCGCGACAAAAAGATGCGCTTTCGGAAAAAGAATGCGGGGCTGCTGCGGTTGCGGTTGCGATTCCGGCGGCATACTCCTTATAGTATAACGCGCCTTACAGCAAAAAGGCCCGCCATCCGGCGGGCCTTCGTCTGGCTATGGCAGCGCCTTCGCTGTCATAGAATGATCTGCGGATGGGGTTACCCACCCCTTCAGCGTCTCCCGCGGAAGCAGGAAAAGCGAGAATAGCGCCGCGATGAACGCGGCGACGAACAAAGTACGCTTGTTGAAAATTGAAGTCGGTTCTTCTTGCTGCTGAACGGAGTCCCGCATCACTAAAAGCCTTGTCGTTTCAATGCCCCACGTTCCCTTTCACACTATAAACAGAATCGCGGATGCCACAACCTGTGGACAACGAAATCTTCTACCGCTTGAGCGCCTCAATGCCGGGCAATGTGCCTTGTATCAAAAATTCGAGCATCGCTCCCCCGCCGGTTGAGATGAAAATGCGCGCGGGATCGAATGCGAACTTCGCGACCGCCGCCGCGGTGTCGCCGCCCCCGATGATGGCGACGGCGCGGCTGCCGATAATAGCCTTGGCTATGGCGTCCGTGCCTCCGATGAACGCGGACTGCTCGTACATACCCATAGTGCCGTTCCATACGACAAACGGCGCCTGCGCGATGATTTCGGTCCACGCGCGGGCGGTCTCGGGGCCGATATCGGCCACATGTGTTGCGTCGCTGACGCCGTCCTGCGGCAACATCACGTTATTGGTCTTTGCGGTGTACTCGTTAGCGATGGCGCCTCCCACCAATATGAGGCTGTAGGTGGCGGCGAATTTCTCGATAAGCGGCGCCTTCGTCTCTATTTTTGCCCCGCCGATAATGGCGACGGCGCCCGGTGGCGGCGTAAGCGCGGCGGAAAGCTTTGTCACTTCCTCCTCGAACCTGAGCCCGGCATAGCTGGGCAGGAACTTCGGAATCCCGACAATGGAAGCGTGCGCGCGGTGGGAATCGGCGAACGCCTCGTTCACGAATATGTCGCCGAGGCCGGCAAGCTCCTTCGCGAACCCTTCGTCATTGGCCTCCTCACGGGCATCAAAGCGCAGGTTCTCATGCATCTCAAACGGCGCGTTTATGAGCGCCCTCGCGCGCGCCTCAATCGGCGCCAGACGCAGGTCTTCCACCACTTTCCCATCCGGCCGGCCAAGATGCGCGAGCAGGATTATCTGCGCGGCGCCGCGCTCGTGCAAAAAACCAATAGTGGGCAGCGCCGCCTTGATACGAGCGTCGTCTACGACCTGTCCGTCTTTCATCGGCACATTGAAATCAACGCGCACCAGTACGCGTTTGCCGGAAACATCCGCGTCTCGTATTGAAGTTACTTGCATGCCTGTATGATCTGCACGAACGAATTCAGATCCGCGCTCGCATGGCCCACCAAGAACCCGTTGACGCCGGCCGCGAGAAGCTCCGACGCGTTGCCGGGCTCGACCGAACCCCCGTACAGCACGCGGATATTGAGCGCGGCCTTGCGGTCAAGCAGATCCGTAAGCGTCTTGCGCACGAATATGACCATTTCCTCAAGCTCGGGCGCCTTCATCGCGCCGACGGACGACTTCCCTATCGCCCACACCGGCTCGTAGGCCACGACAAGCTTTTTGAGGAGGTTCTTCGGAAAATTGTTCAAAGCGGACGAAAGCTGGGCTTCGATAAAAGCAAAGTGTTCGCCGTCGGCCTCGCGCTCGCGCTCCCCGACGCACAGGACCGGCGTAAGGCCCGCCTCCACCGCGCGCTCGAGGCTTGCGCGCACCACGTCGTTCGTCTCGCCGGAAGCGCGGCGCTCCGAATGGCCGACGATGACGAAAGAAGCGCCCGCACCCTTGAGCATACGGCCCGATACTTCGCCGGTATGCGGCGCGTCCTCATGCGCGGATATAATCTGAGCGCCCACCTCAATTGGCGAGCTTTCAAGCGCTTTCGCGATATCGGCTATAAAAGGAAGGGGCGGGGCAAGGAATACCTCTACCCCCGAGAAGCCGCGGGTGCGGCGGCGGAGACCCACCGCGAACTTGCGGGCCTCGGCGGCATCGGCCATATACATTTTCCAGTTTCCGGCGACAAGGCGCTTTTTAGCCATCTCTGAAAATATACCATTGTATTGGATACGCCCCTCGCGCTCCTCGGGATACAGGAAAATATACTCAGCTGACTTCGTTATTTTCCAATAAGAATGCCCGCTGTCCAACTATAGACGCGGGCGAAAGCGGAGGGGTACGCACATACAATCCCCCTCCTCAAATAAAATATAATACTAAAACTATAAATAGTCAATAACAGCTACGCTTGAACTACCCGCACTACTTCCTCGACGCTCGTAGTGCCTTGCGCGGCTTTAAATAATCCGTCTTCGGCTATGGTGAGCATGCCGTCCTCTCGCGCTATTTCCTCTACTCTTTCTGCTCCCGCGCCTTCCTTTAATGCATCCTTTATAGGAGCAGTGACTGGAAGCACTTCCTGGAGCCCGATCTTGCCCTGATATCCTCCGGCGCACTCCTCGCAGGAGGAAGCGCGCGCGAAAAGAAGCTCCTTCCACTGCATATCCTTCCCCACTATCCCCTCTTCCTTGAGCGCCGCAAGCACGCGGCCGAAGTTCGCCTTGGGCTCGAGCGGCGCGCTCTCGATCCGCGCGAGCCGGTACTCTTCGCGTTCTTTCGTGCAAAGTTTCTGCACGACCTGCACGCCTATGGCGCCCTTAAGTACAGAAGCGACGAGCGAGGACGGGATCCTCCAGTCGCGCAGCTTCCCTACCGCCGCGGCAGCCGAGGACGCTTCAATACCCATCAAGACCAGCACCCCGCGCGAAGCCGCCTGCGCAGCTAAAGCGGCAGTCTGCTCGTCGGCAACGTCGCCCAGCATCACGATATCCGGATCCTGCCGAAGGACCGCGCGCAAAGCGGCGGCCGAAGTGAGCCCGAGTTCGGAGCGCACTTGCGTCTGGGCAACATGCGGCAGCGCGTACTCTATATTCTCTTCCACCGTGGCAACGGATACGCCGCGCTCGCTCAGGATATCGAGCAGCGTATAGAGGGTCGTTGTCTTGCCTGCGTTAAGAGGACCGGCAACGATTATAAGCCCGTCGCGCGTCCGGAGCAGCGCGTGCGCATCCTCAAGCGCGCGGCCGTGCAGGCCGAGCGACTCAAGGGCAAAGCCCTGCCGGCGGGAGCGCTCGGGCGCCAAGTGCAGCGTCATTCGGTCGCCGGAAAGAGTCGGCGACACAGCGACCCGCACGCTGACCGATTCCCCGCCGCTGAGCTCCGTCTTGAAACTTCCTTCCTGCGGCACGTGGAGCGTAAGCGAGAGATTCGCCGCCTCCTTGATGCGCTCGAAGATATGCGCGGCTTCCTTCGGCAAAAGCATCGCTTCGTGGAGCATGCCCTGTATGCGGTAGCGCACGAGTAATCCCGTCTGATGCAGATCAAGATGAACGCTCCCGGCGTTTGAAAGAAGCGCGTGGCGGATAAGCGCATCGACCGCATGGGCGCTGTTCTGGAGGAGCGCCTTGAAATTCTCCTTTAAGCGCTGCTGGTACGCCCGAAGCGTTTGTTTTATCGAATCCGAAGTAGTGAGGCGCGGCAGAACCGTAAAGCCTTTCTGGTCGCGCAGGAAAGCGAGATGCTCAAGCGAACCGAGATCGAGCATCGCCACCTCGACGACATTTCCCTCCTGCCTGAAAGCCACGACATTGTGAACGCGCGATAGCGGCTCGGGAATGAGGCTCAAGGTCTCCAGGGCTATGTCGTGCGGCGAGAGCGATACGAAAGAAACGCCTGCAACATGCGCCGCCGCGCGGCGCAATTCGTCCTGCGAGACCACGCCCCGCGCGGCAAGCGTGTCGTACAGGGCCTCTCCCTGTCCTGCGGAAAGAACATCAGCCAATTGCGCGCGGGTAACAAGCCCGTTTGAAATCAAAAAATCCCGCAGTGCCCCACTATCGACGTGCATTGCTTCTAGTATAACAGGCAGCGAGCGAGGAATAGAAAGTTTACTTTCTTATTCCGAGCGAGCGAACCTGTTATATCGATGATATGTAAGAGAAAAGGCCGCCCGTGGGCGGCCTTTTGCTGCGAATGACATCATTCGATGTCGAGTACGAGCGGGCAGTGATCGGACACTTCCGGCTCGCGGACGATTTCGAACTTCAGCACCTTGACCTGCTCGCTCACCAGCATGTAGTCCGCGAACAGCGGCTTGCCTTTCTTCTCCGGATTGCCGGTATAGTGGCTGGTGCGTGTACTCGTGTGGCCGTTTGCAGTGACGAGATCCGTGAACCCGCGGGTTCGGAACTCCTTGAAGAAGACGCTGTCGGGAAGGAGGTTGAAATCGCCGCACACTACGGTCGGCAGCGCGATCTCTTCCCGTACGCCCTTCAGCAGACCAAGGAGGGCCGCTGTCTGGCCTATCCGGGGCATTGTGTCGCCCTTGCCCGTCGGGTCCCACACCCCGTGCATATTCGCAACGACAAGGCTTTTGCCCGACGGCAATTCGACGCGAAACGCCTCGGCCCGGCTCGGGAATGTCTTCTCGCCGTATGGCAAATCCCGGAACGAACCGTAGGTGAATCGCGCAACAAAGTCGCACACCGGATAGATGTTCCGCACGAACACCGCGTTCCCCAGCCGCAGATCGTCGCCCGGCTTCATGTACTCGCTTTCGTAGTACCAGCGGGACGCGGCAAAGAAATAACCGGTGTGGCCCGGCAAGGCCCGCTGCAGTTCCGCGAAGAGCCTGGTATTGATACGGAATGATCCCCTGTCGGCAGACAGCGTCTCCGATGAGGCGATTTCCTGCAGACAATAGATATCCGCGTCGAGCCCCGTAAGGTACGGTATTACCGTGCCCGTGCGGTCATCCCAGCAGTTAAGCGATACGATGCGCATGGGCATCTCCTTCTATGTTGAAGACCTCTATGGTTCGGATACTAATGACTTTCAAGCCGTTTGACAACCCTGCCTATTTTCTATATACTCTTATTGACTGATAACCGTCCTGAATAAGGTCGGTTTTCTTTTTACCAAAAATCAAATCACTCAATATGTTCGATCTTAAAGTAATGAATTCGGTCCTGGGCGAGCTCGAGGAGGAACGCGGCATACCGCGCGCCAAGGTCATCGAAGCCATCGAGGCCGCGCTCGCGACCGCATATAAGAAGGAATACGCCAAGAAGGGTCAGATAATCCGCGCGGTCATAGATATGGACGCCGGCACGACCCAGTTCGTGCAGGTGAAGGAGGTCGTGGACGAGAATACCGTCCGCTTCGCGACAGAGGGCGAAGAGCCTGAGGCACCCGCAGAGCCTAAGCTCGACGCCGAAGGCAACCCCATCCCCGAGCTTCCGTATTTCAACGAAGAGCAGCACATCATGCTTGCGGACGCCAAGTTCATTAAGCGCGAC
This sequence comes from Minisyncoccota bacterium, assembly GCA_035546615.1. Taxonomy (GTDB): domain Bacteria; phylum Patescibacteriota; class Minisyncoccia; order Phycocordibacterales; family SBAW01; genus GWA1-54-10. Next base: position 24,861 of record DASZWM010000001.1, on the reverse strand, counting down.
GCGCATGTTGGCGAGGAGCTCGTCTTCCCGCTTGAGAACAAGGAAGACTACGGCCGCATCGCGGCCCAGACCGCCAAGCAGGTCATTATCCAGAAGATCCGCGAAGCGGAGAAGGTCTCGGTCGTGGCCGAGTTCGGCAAGCGCCAGGGCGAGATAGTGTCCGGCACCGTGCAGCGCATGGAGCGCGGCAATCTGTACGTGGACCTCGGCCGCGCGACCGGCATCCTCCCCTACGAGGAGCAGATTCCCGGCGAGCGCTATCGCCAGGGCGAGCGCATCCGCGCGCTTCTCTACCAGGTAGAGGAATCTCCTCGCGGCATTTATCTGCGCCTTTCCCGCGCGCATCCTGATTTCCTCAAGAAGCTCTTCGAGATGGAAGTGCCGGAGGCAGCGCACGGCACCGTCATATTCAAGGCGGTCGCGCGCGAGGCCGGCAGCCGCTCTAAGGTGGCAGTAGCTTCGACCGACGCGCACGTAGACCCGGTCGGCTCTCTTGTCGGCCAGCGCGGGGTGCGCGTCTCAACCGTTACCTCCGAGCTCGGCGGCGAAAAGATAGACATCATCGAATGGAACGAGGACACCAAGGCATTCATCCAAGAAGCGCTCTCCCCCGCTCGCGTGCTTGAAGTGGTGCTCGACGAGACTGAACACAAGGCGACCATAAAAGTGGCCGAGGACCAGCAGAGCCTCGCTATAGGCCGCGGCGGACAGAACGTACGTCTTGCCGCAAAGCTTACCGGCTGGAGGATAGACATACAGTCTATGGGCGGAGCAAAGGTAGCTGAAGCGACCGAGACCGGCGAACTGAAAGAAGAGGAGAAGCCGGTTGAAGAGGCTCCGAAGGCCGAATAATAAAAAATAGGAAGAACAAAAGCGGACGGTACTCAGTACCGTCCGCTTTTGTATTGAGTATTATATTTTCAGTGCGGGGATGATCTGCTTTTTGCGGGATACGACGCCCGGCAGCACGACCGTGTCGCCGGAAACCGAAACACCGAACGATGCCTCGATTATCTTTTTGGTGAGATCATTGTAGGTAAGCACGGTCGCCTCTTCCTTCAGGATGTCTACTATGAAGAACAGTACGTCATCGACGTCGGCTTCCTCCGCAACAACCTCCTGAATTGCCGCAACAAGCCCGTCCTTGCGCGCAAGCGCGATATCTGGTGTCGTCGTCTCCATGACCGATACGCGGATATTCTTGTCCCCTACCGCGAACTTTTTGCTGTCGAGATGTATGAGGCCCTTGTCGGTATAGTCCGAGACATCCGACTTCGCAGCAAACATCTCAGCCGCGTATGCGGGAATTTCCACTCCAAGCTTCTGCGCGAGGGTTTCAGCCACCTCTTTGTCGTGCGGGGTCGTCGTGGGGGAACGGAATTCCAACGTGTCGGACAGGATGCAGGAGAGAATGATTCCCGCTATGTCGTTCGGGAGGGTTTGTACGGCGTCTCCCATCAGGTCGTAGAGCAGCGCCGCGGTCGAGGCGAGCGGCCGCATGGTAACCGTAGGCGGCACCTTGCTTGAAAGGCCTCCGACCAGCTTGTGGTGGTCGATAATGGCGAGGATATTTGCATCGTTTATGTTGTCGAACAGCTCCTGAGGATTGTTCGTATCCACGATGACTACGTCATCTTCTGCAGTAACACCCTCAAGAAGTGCCGGCTGCGCCACACCCCAGCGGTTGAGCATGAACATTGTCTCCTTATTGAGCTCCCCCAACACGAAGGGCTCCGCTTTCGTTGTCGTGTGCGTGTTTAGATACCATGCCCAGGCGATAGCCGAGCCGGTGGTGTCGGTGTCGGGCGACTTGTGTCCGAAGACTTTTACGATATTTGCCATAGATGGAGGTAAGTATAGCGACATCGCATCTAATTTCAACTGCAATTATGCTATATTGATGCTATGGAAATCCCTCCTGCTGATTACGAAAAGAAAGAAGAGAAGGAGGGTGTCGGACCGTTCGTCGGGATAATTATTATCGTCGGCCTGCTCCTTGCAGGAGGCATTTATTTCCTGGTGACGCAAGAACTGGAGCGTCGGGCGGCGCCTACGGAAAACCAGGCAAATCTCTATTAATTGTGCTACTATCTCGCGATGTCTTTGGACGAAATAGCGAAGTCATTTGCAGTTACAAAGCTTCCGGACTCCGAGGTGGAGCTCGGCGGCGACATACCGTTTGATACCATAGTCCCCTATCGCGCGCGGGCGCTTAAGCACCTGGCCGAACATGCCGAGCTCCCCGGCTTCCGTCCGGGACACGTGCCGCCCGATATACTCCTCAAAAAGGTAGGAGAAGCCGGCGTACTGCAGGAGGCGGTTGAAATGTTCATGCAGGACTTCTACCCCGTGCTTTTGGAGACTCAGAAGGTTGATGCCGTCGGCCGTCCTGAGATAGCTATCACCAAACTCGCCCCGGAAAACCCGGTCGGCCTCAAGATTCGCGCCGCGGTATACCCGGAGATCGCGCTTCCGAAGGATTGGAAGAAGACCGGCGATAAAATAACCGCCGAACCGGCGGCGCTTGCGACTGACGAGGACGTAGAGAAGACGATAGAATCGCTGCGCCAGGCCCGGAAGACCAAAAAGGAAGACGGTACCGAGGAAATTCCGGAGGTTACGGACGAATTTGCAAAATCTCTCGGCGCGTTCCAGACCGTAGACGAGCTGAAAGCGCAGATCAAGAAAGGCATTGGCGAAGAGAAGGAGCGTGCGGCGAAAGACGCCCGCCGCGGCAAGATAATAGACGCGCTGCTCGCTAAGACCGAAGTGGAAGTGCCGCGCATATTCGTGGAAAGCGAGCTTGAGAAGATCCTGGCCCAGATGCGCGAGGATATCGGCCGCATGGGGCTCAAGTTCGAGGATTACCTGAAGCACTCTAATAAGACCGAAGACGCTATCCGCGACGAGTTCCGCGACCAGGCAAAGAAGCGCGCCAAGTTGCAGCTAACGCTGAATAAGATAGCAGAGGTCGAGAATATCGAAGCGGACAAAGAGGCTGTTGAGGCCGAGATCAAGCACGCGTTCGAGCACTTCCCCGAAGCCAACCCCGAACTCGTTCGCATCCATATAGAGACAGTGCTCAAGAACGAACAGGTCCTTCGCATACTCGAAGGCGACACCGCTCCGGTGATTGCGGCACCGCACGACCATTCGCACGAATAAGGCATTACTGCAAAACAGTTTTTAGGCAGTATTGACAAATATTGTCTTATGCGCTATTATGTATAACGAGGCTGCAGTACAAAGAAAATAAACAGGGAGCCTGTTATGGACCACGTGCAACATCGTGGGGAGGGACTCCAGCGGGAAATCGACCTGCTTGTCGCCAGGCTCGACTTGGATGACAGCACGTTGGCTGAAATCAGGACACGGCCGCTGCGCTTGCAGCTTGCCATCCTGGGGACAGTTGACGAGACAGTTCAATTTTTCCGCTCAAGAGCGCACAAGACGCTCCAATAATCTCGCGGCCCGGTTTCCTTTTGGGAATCGGGCCGCGCTTACGTTTTACTGAGCGATACCTCGCTGCTCGCGGGCCTTTTCGCCTGCCTTCGCCGGAGATTCGCCACCGGCTACATACTCAAGCGTTCGTTCGTCGATAACGCCGTATTTTGAATTGCTCGGTCGCGCCTCAATCCGCCTGATAAGGCCGCCCAAAATAACCGTCTGAAGCTCCGGACCGAAGGCGTTCAACTCTTCCTCAGTGATCGGATTCCCCGAGCGTTCCGCGCCGATAACTACGGCCTTCGTAACGAGAGCGATGTCGTCCTCGCTTATCTCCAAAGACGCGACCTTATGCGCTGCTTCAGATACTTTTTTGCGCAGAAGATTAATCGCTTCCTGCGTCATGCTTGCGTGCTCTTGGGCTGAGGACTTATCGAACGGACCTGCTTCCATATTCATAGAGGATCGCAATTAAAGAATAACTACATTTTAAGTATATCATCCGAGGCAAACCTTGAATCAAGCGGTGAAAAGGAGTACAGTTGGCGCATGCAAGACAAGAATATCTACGACCAGCTGGTGCCGATGGTTATCGAGAAGTCCCCCTTCGGCGAACGCGCCTTCGACATCTACTCGCGCCTCCTCAAGGAGCGCATCATCTTCCTCTCGGGCCCCATCGAGGACCACACCGCTAACCTCGTTATCGCCCAGCTCCTCTTCCTGGCATCCGAAGACCCGAAGAAAGACATACAGCTCTACATAAACTCCCCCGGCGGCTCGGTAACAGCCGGCCTCGCAATATTGGACACCATGAATTTCGTGAAGCCCGACGTAGCGACCGTCTGCGTGGGCATGGCGGCATCCGCGGCGGCGGTCATCCTGGCCGCAGGCCAGAAGGGCAAGCGCTTCGCGCTCCCTAACGCCGAGGTAATGATCCACCAGCCGTGGGGAGGAGCGCAGGGCCAGGCGACGGACATAGAGATAACCGCCCGCCATATCGTGGCCACCCGGGAGCGCCTCAACAAGATCCTTTCCAAGGCGACCGGCCAGCCGCTCGACAAGATAGAGAAAGACGTCGACCGCGACTACTTCATGATGGCCGACGAAGCCAAGAAATACGGCATTGTGGATGAGATTTTCATCAATAAGGCCAAGAAACAGTAGCTTTTAGGCCTCCCGCGGCCCGGTTGCCAGGAAACGCGAATTTTGGTATTGTCTAAAGCGTTCATACTCTGTTTTCGTGTTCTCAACTTCAATCGTAATTTATACAAATTTTTAGCATGTTCCCTTCCCTCTCTTCGACCCTATCTCAATGATTACCACTGTGAGCAAAGCACTGAACGGTTCAGCGGGGCGCTAATCACAGCAGCCGTCATGTGACGTGGGCGAGAGGGTTGCAGGGAACCCAAATCGCATATGTCGCTTACCACGTTAGCAATAGTCATCGGCGCCGGATGCGCCGGCATCCTCCTGGGCAGCGGGATCGGATACAAGATCCGCCAGGCGGTCGCCCGCGGAGAGAAGAACTCCGTCGAGGTCGAGGTCAAGCAGCTCCTCTTGGACGCCCGCGAGGAGGCCAAGCGGATAACCGCGGACTCCGAGGAGCAGGCCAAGGAGCTCCTCGCCTCCGCCGAGAACTCGCTCAAGGAAAAAGAAGAGAAAGTGACGCGCCAGGAAGAGCGCGTATTCAAGCGCGAGGAAGCGCTCGACAAGAAGTCCGCCGAGCTCGACCGCGAGATTGAGACGGTAAAGAACCGCATCGAGGAGGTTAAGACCATAAAAGAAAAGGCGGAAGCAATGGTCGCGGAGCGCGCAAACGAGCTGGCCAAGGTAGCCGGCCTCACGAAGGACCAGGCGAAGGAACAGTTGTACCAGGAGCTTGAGCGCGAAAGCAACGAGGATTTCATGATGCGCGCGGCGAAGCTCGAGCGCGACGGCATGGAGAAGCTCGACCGCAAGGCCAAGGACATCCTGACGACCGCCATTCACCGCCTCGGCAACTCGGTCGCAAGCGACACGATGGCAACGGCCATAACCATCCCGAACGACGACATCAAAGGCAAAATAATCGGCAAGGAAGGACGCAATATCAAGGCATTCGAGCGCGCCACGGGTGTTGAAGTCATCATCGACGACACCCCGGGCTCCATCGTCATGTCCTCCTACGACCCCATCCGCCGGGCCATCGCGCGCGTGGCGCTTGAGAACCTCATCATCGACGGCCGCATCCAGCCGGCCAAGATCGAGGAAATAGTCGAGAAAGCGAAGGGCGACATCAACAAGATAATCAAAGAGAAGGGCGACGCGGCCGCATTCGAGGCCGGCGTGCTCAACCTCGATCCCCGCCTCATCCAGATACTCGGCCGCCTCCACTTCCGCACGTCATACGGCCAGTCGGTGCTCCAGCACTCGGTCGAGATGGCGCACATCGCCGGCATGATAGCCGAAGAAGTGGGCGCCAACCCGCAGATAGCGCGCGCCGGAGCGCTCCTGCACGACATCGGAAAGGCCTTGGACCACGAAGTACAGGGTACGCACGTGGAAATAGGCCGCCGCGTCCTCCAGAAGTTCGGCGTATCCGAGGAGGTGGTCAAGGCGATGCAGGCCCACCATGAGGAATACCCGTACGAGACGACCGAATCGGTCATCGTGCAGGTAGCCGACGCCATTTCCGGAGGCCGCCCCGGCGCCCGCCGCGACAGCGTGGAGAACTACCTCAAGCGCCTCTCCGACATCGAGGGCATCGCCAACTCCTTCCCCGGCGTCGAGAAGTCCTATGCCATATCGGCAGGCCGCGAGGTGCGCGTATTCGTAAAACCCGAGGAAATGACCGACTTTGCGGCGCGCGAACTGGCCCGCAACATCGCCCTGCGCATAGAAAACGAGCTCAAATACCCGGGAGAGATCAAGATCACGGTCATCCGCGAGACCCGCTCCATCGAGTTTGCCCGCTAAGATAGGGAAAAGTCATAAAAACTAGAGAATTTTTGGCATTTTTGTCAAACTTTTCTATCGGCGTGGCTCTATTGCGCCGTTTTTTGGAAAGTCTATACTGTGGGCACAGGGCAAAAGCAGATTATTCGCCATCTAACCGTTATTCCCATGAATAAGCAGGATATAGCAGAGAAGGTGCAAAGCGTTCTGGGAGGCACTAAGGCGGACGCGGAGCGCGCCGTCGAGGCCATGATAGAGACTATCGTGGGAGCTCTCAAAAAGAACGAGGAGGTCTCCGTCGCAGGCCTTGGCATCTTCAAGACCAAGATGCGCGCGGCTCGCACTGCCCGCAATCCTCGCACCGGCGAGGCGGTACACGTGCCCTCCATGCGTGTGCCCAAGTTCCAGGCAGCGAAGGCGCTTAAGGACGCCGTCAAATAAAAAGCGCTGGGCTTTTTATCCTCTCGAGAAGAAAAAACCCGCCCTACGGCGGGTTTTTTCTTTGCATAGCACTCTATTTGAACCGGGGGTCGAGTATATCCGCGAGATCAGACAGCGGAATCGCAACGTCGAACGAACCTGCGGCATATGCGGCGACCTGATACGGCGGGAAGAGAAGGTGGAGATCCCCGTCCTGCAGATAAAAGAACTGGAGCGCTTCAGGAGTGGGCTCGGTGCCCATGCGGACCGTCTCCTCCATATCCGGAGTTACCTCGCCGGCCTTTTCCTTGAGCTGTGCAAGCACGAGCGAATATGCCGCGGCCGACAAGCGGTTAAGATAGGGGCTTCCGGATACGAAAAGGTTCTCAAGAGTAAGATTGTTGCCGCCGGCATCGAATACGAACGTGCGGTAGAAGCCGTTCGGATGGGCGCCGAGCGTGTCGACATAGACGCTATAGACGAAGGAAACCGTGTCTTTCCAGGCGTATGCTTTGTAGTCGATTCCGAGCGTGTATTTCCGGTCGCCGCCAAGACCCTGTATTTGGACATCCTCAGGCGTCAGCGCGTCGAGGTTGTTCTCTTCCTTAAAGCTCGCGACCTGCTTTGCCAGCTCCCCTTCCATGTACGCACGCGCCGCAACATCCGCCGAGCCCTTGAGGGCCGTGTGGGGCGGGTACAGAACTTCGATGTGGTAGTACGGCTTGTCCTCGGTGTATTGATAGAGCCCTTCGCCTATCACCTCGCCGGGGAGCGGATGCGACTCGGGAGCACTAAAGGTCGGCGGTTTCGTGAAGGAAGCCCATACGCCAAAAATAACCGCGAGTATCGCGAGCAGCCCGAACGCGTATATGCCTTGTTTGAGGGTCATAGGTCTTTTATAGCATATTGAAGGAAAAAGATGGTGAAGTTGGTCATGGGAAAATCGGTCACGGCTTAAAACATGGATGGGAGATCGGTCCTTACAGGACCAGTACAAAGAGAATCGCCCGCGACTAAACCTTTTTCGTCAAAAAGGTTTGTCTGGGCACCGCCTCGCGGTTTCGCGTACTCGCGAAACATCGCTCCGGCGTTCGATTCTCCCCGCAACACGCTCAAGCGTGTTGCTCATCCGCGCACCATATAGTCACTACGTTCCTTATGGTGCGGGATGGGAGAATCGAACTCCCAACTACAGTTTGGAAAACTGTCGTTTTACCACTAAACTAATCCCGCATTTCGCATCGCAACTGCGCCGCTAATGAATCGCGCATTCTTATTGGAGCGTATACTATATTTACTATGGAAATAATCTCGACGCTACTGTCGGCGTTCGTGGCCATGGGGGCAGCGCTGACCATGTTCGTCGGCAACGTCGTGGATACCTACATTCCGAGCGACACGGTCGTATCGGTCGCGCCCGTAACGGGCGCGGTATCCCCTCCCCCGCCCCGCTTCCAGGTTGTGCCGAACGATATACCGATCGAACAGGAGGAATATATTCCTGTTTCCGCTCCTGTTTCCGCCAATGCGCCGAAACCGCTGGCTGCATCAACGACTCCCGCGCAGCCGCCGGCCGCGGAACTCTCCGCCGACGTGCTCAACGACAAAACCCGCGCCGCGCTTGTAAATATCCTGTGCCTCACAAAAACCAATAAAGTGCATCCCATATCCGGAAGCGGCGTGTTCGTAGACTCTCGCGGCATAGTGCTTACCAATGCCCACGTCGGGCAGATGTTCCTGCTCTCCGACTACCCTACCCGCGGCGACGTCGACTGCACGCTCCGCACCGGAAGCCCCGCCGCTGCCGCATACAAAGCCAGGCTCCTATACTTGCCGCCCGCCTGGATAGAAGACCATGCGCCGCAGATAACGCTCACGGACGCCCGCGGCACGGGCGAGAACGATTACGCTTTCCTTATCGTGACGGATACGGTCAGCGCGAAAGATTCGCTTCCCGCCTCCTTCCCTGCCCTTTCGATGACCATAGACGCGCCCAAGGTCGGGCAGAACATGTTCTTGGCCGCCTATCCCGCCGGCTTCCTGGACGGCACGTCCATCCGGCAGAACCTTTACCCTTCTTCGGCCTTCGCCGCGGTTAAGGAACTTTTCACGTTCACGAAGCGCACTGTAGACCTGGTCTCGATAGGCGGCACGGTCGTATCGCAAGGCGGCTCTTCAGGCGGAGCGGCGGTTCGGACGCAGGACGGGCGCCTGCAGGGCATCATTACGACAAGCACGACCGCCGGTACGACCGAAGGCCGCGACCTCAGGGCCGTAACGCTCGCGCATATCAATCGCAGCCTTCTCAGCTACGACAAGGGCGGTATCGAAGGGCTGCTTTCGAAAGATGTCGTGCAGGAAGCCAAAGACTTTGAATCGTCTGCGGCGGCGCAAGAGCGCGCAGCGCTTATAAAAGCCCTGAAAGCCCAGTAACTAAAGGTTTTTTGCGCGCCAGCGCGCGAAAATGCCGCACGGTAGGAGCCGCCCGCTCCCCTTTTCTTCTATCGTAAGGTCGCCGTATTCTGTTGCGCCGCCCATTTTTTGCGCGAGAGGCTCCAGATTATACGCGAATGCCAGCGGCGAATACCCGGCAGCATAGCCGTTTACCAGCATGCCTACGGGCGTTTCGGACAACAGCCGCGTGCAAGCCTCTATAAGCGGCAGCAGGTCCTCCTCAATCTTCCACAACTCGTCTTTTGGCCCATGGCCGAAGGCGGGCGGGTCCATCAATATCAGATCATAGCGATTCCCCCGCTTCAGCTCGCGCTCCACGAACAGTTTCACGTCTTCCGTTATCCATCGTATAGGCTTGTCAGCCAGGCCCGAGAGTTCCGCATTCTCACGCGCCCACGCTACGGCCGTTTTAGACGCGTCTACGTGCACTACAGATGCGCCTGCGGCCGCCGCGGCAAGGGAAGCGCCTCCTGTATACCCAAAGAGGTTTAACGCCGACACAGGCCTTCCTGCGCCCCGTATCAGCTCGCCTGCCCACTCCCAATTGCAAATCTGCTCGGGAAAAAGGCCGGTGTGTTTGAATGGCGTCGGGCGTATGAGGAATTTGAGATTTCCGAGCTCTATAGGCCATTCTTTGGGCAACTCCCCTACCCACTTGCCGGTATTCCCTTCCCGGATATAGCGGGCATTCGCCTTCGTCCACTCCCCTTCAGGAAGCTGCTTGGGCCATAGCGCCTGCGGGTCGGGCCGGCTCAAAAGGACATTTCCGTACCGTTCAAGCTTCTCTTCCCCGCCGGAGTCGAGCAGCTCGTAGTCCTTTTGCGGCTTTGTAGTAAGAAGTATGCGTTCCATTGTAAGTCTTTAACGGTCAAATACTGTGTCGGGGCGCCCAGAATCGAACTGGGCCATCTTGCTCCCAAAGCAAGCGTACTACCGATATACGACGCCCCGACACAGCATTTGACCCCACGCAATCGTACTACCGGTGCGTTGCCTCGCCTGGATTATTTGAGGATAGCACTACAACACCACATTCTCCAACATTTCAACACGCGCCTGAAGGGTTTTAAAGTCCAAATAGGCGCAGGCAAGGTCTAGCCGCCACGGCCTTGCTTCAGGGACTTTTTTCTCTAAAAGGTAGGTTTGTATAGTCCGGTGCAGCCTTTTTACCTTATCCGGATGCATATTCTCCTCCGGTCTGAAGGTTTCGCGTGAAATCCCCTCCCCGTCCATTTCACGTGAAACGGTTTTAACCTCTATAAATATGGTCAAATCGCCTTTTTCAGCGACGATGTCTATCTCTCCCCACGGTTTCCAGTAATTCCTACCAACAATCCGATAGCCTTTTCCTTCTAAATACCGGCAAACAACACCTTCGCCGGCATCTCCTATAGCTCTTTTGTGAGTTTTAGCCATATTTAATGCATCAGAATCCTGACGAGGGTTCACGTGTAACGTTTCATATGAAACGTAAAAAGCTCATTTTAAGCCCTATTTTGCTGGTTTTTTGGAAATCAGACTTCCGCAAAGGGTAAAAAGGACGTCCTTTATGCACATTTCCACAGTCTTATCCACAGGTCTTATTGAAAAAGCCTTATTTTAAGCCATTTCAATATCCCCAAACGGCCACACCCTGTCTTTTACCTCAAAACGGACCAACTTCTCCTTTTAGAACAACGTAAATCCTGTGCGGTCAGGGAGAATCGAACTCCCACCTCGTCCTTGGCAAGGACGCGTCCTACCATTAAACAATGACCGCTTGTACACACACTATAGTAGCGCACCAATTTTTAAACTCCAAGTTTGTGCCCTCGCCAGGACTTGAACCTGGAACCTCCTGGTTCGAAGCCAGGCGCTCTATCCATTGAGCCACGAGGGCATAAGCCCTAGGGGGCGTGCTAGAATTGTGCCATGCAATTGCGCCCGAACCAAATGCCTCCTGAGGTGCTGGGCGTCATAGAAACCCTTGAAAAGGGCGGTTTTGAAGCTTGGATAGTAGGAGGGTGCATCAGGGACCTGCTTTTAGGCAGGGAGCCTAAGGATTGGGACGTTACCACCAACGCCGATCCGGAGCAGATACAGGCTTTGTTCGAGAACACCTTCTATACCAACGATTTTGGCACCGTAGGCATAGTTACGGAAGGAGCGCCGGACACTTTAAAGGTTATAGAGGCAACCCCATACCGCCTGGAAGGGAAGTATAGCGACGCTAGGCGTCCGGATAGCGTTATTTTTAGCCATAAACTGGAAGACGACCTTAAAAGACGCGATTTTACGATAAACGCCTTGGCTTATAGCCCTTCCAAAAAGGAGATTGTTGACCTTTTCGAGGGAGTAAAGGACATAAAGGACAAAATAGTCCGGGCAGTGGGGGAGCCGGACAAGCGTTTTGAGGAAGACGCGCTGCGCATCCTGCGCGCTATCCGCATCAGCGCCGAACTCGACTTTGCCATAGACGAAGCAACGCGGGTTGCCATGGCCAAGAATGCCGCCCAGCTGGGGAAGATATCCAAAGAGCGCATTCGCGACGAGTTTATGCGGATACTGCAGTCGGAAAAGCCGATGAAGGCCCTTATTTTGGCTCAAGGAATGGGGCTCCTGAAATATATAGCTCCGGATCTGGAGCAGGGGATAGGGGTGGAGCAGAACCAGGCGCATAGCTTCGATGTATTCGAGCACAATATACGGGCGCTTCAGCATGCCGCCGATAAGGGCTGGAGCCTGGACGTGCGCCTGGCGGCCCTGTTTCACGACGTAGGGAAGCCCAAGGCTCGTCGCTGGTCAGAAGAGAAAGGGGATTGGACCTTCCATGGCCACGAAGTAGTAGGGGCGAGGATGACCAAAAAGGCCCTGGAAGGCCTCCATGTAGCACGTGAAACCATCGACAAGGTAGAAAAGCTAGTCCGCTGGCACATGTTCTTTTCCGACCCGGACAAGGTTACCCTTTCGGCAGTGCGCCGGATAATCACCAATGTCGGGCGGGAGAATATTGAACAGCTTGTGGAACTGCGCATATGCGACCGGATAGGGACGGGGAGGCCAAAGGAACAGCCCTTCCGCCTGCGGAAGTACCACTCGATGATAGAGCAGGCCCTGCGCGACCCCATATCGGTCGGCATGCTTAAGGTTGACGGAAAGGCGGTTATGGAAGTTACCCACGAAAAGCCCGGTCCGCGCATCGGCTGGATGCTGCACGCGCTCTTGGAGGAAGTGCTCGACGACCCGGAGCGCAACACGAAAGACTATTTAGAGAAGAAGCTTCTGGCGTTTTCAAAACTTTCCGATACCGAACTGCGCGTGAAAGGGGAGGAGGGGAAGGAGAAAAAGGAGGATGCGGAGGAGGCGGAGATTAAAAAGCTGCGTCAAAAACACTTTGTAGATTAAGGCTCGTTTGGTATTTGTCCTTTAATTAAAAGATATCCACAGAAATGTCCTTTACGATGTCTCTTAAAGGACATACTATCAACAGCAGATAAAATTCTTTGGCCGTCTAATGCCCTGGGACGGAACAAAGTACTTGTTCTGTCTGTCGCGCTCTGATCAAGCGTTGAACTGAAATTAGGGTTGTGTGATTAGATTCATTGTCACAAACGCAAGTGTGGTAATCCCTCAAACGTTCGATAAAATTTGTGGATTCACCGACACGTAGCATTTGGGGAGCCGCAAGGCTCCAAGTCCGCTCACACGCCGACCCAAATTCCGTTCGAAGCCCGTAACGCCTCCGTGTTGCGGGCTTTTGTATTACCCGAAACAATCCAAGAGGCTACATCTCTATCGAAATAGGGCAGTGGTCGGAACCCATGACTTCGGGCAGGATTTCCGCCTTTTTGAGCCGGGGGAGCAGCTTTTTGGATATAAAGAGGTAGTCTATGCGCCAGCCGATGTTGCGGGCCCGGGCATGAGACCAATGGCTCCACCAGGTGTAAAAGCCCTTGCCCTGGGGAGTAAAGTGCCGGAAAGAGTCTATATACCCGGCCTTAAGGATGGCATCTATGCCCTCGCGCTCCTCGTCGGTGAAACCGTGCTCGCCCCGGTTCGCCTTAGGGTTTGCCAGGTCGTCCTCCGTGTGCGCCACATTGAGGTCGCCGCAGAAAATAACGGGTTTTTCCTTCTCAAGCTCCTTTATATATGCAAGGAATGCGGGGTCCCACTGCTTGTGTCTGAGCGCCAGCCTGGACAGGTCGGGCTTGGCGTTGGGGGTATAGACGGTAACGACCCAAAAATCCTTAAATTCGGCGGCAATGACCCGGCCCTCCTTATTGGGGTCGCCGTACTTGTCTTCAAGCTTGTACTTGGCGGTTATGTGTTCCGGCAGGCCAAGTGCGACTGTAAGAGGCTTTTCTTTAGTAAATATAGCGGTGCCGCTGTAGCCTTTCTTACCCTGGGATGAGTTCCAGTACTCCTCATAGCCGGAGAGATCCACCTCCGCCTGGCCCTGCTCGGCTTTGGTTTCCTGCAGACAGAGGATATCCGGCTTGTACTTGGCTATAAAAGGAGCGAAAAGGCCCTTGTTGTGGACCGCCCGTATGCCGTTGACGTTCCAGGAGATGATTTTCATGCGCCTATCCTAGCATGGGGTGGCCGTATGTAAGCATAAGTGATACATTCGCTTTGGAAAGGAGACCCGCCGATGACCTCAAAGACTCCTCAATGGGACGAAATGCACTTTCTCATGAACAGCATTTCTCAGGCGGATGTTGAACGTGCGAAAGAAGCAGCTCTGCCCACGGAAAATAGCAGGCTGTTGGGAATAAGTCTTGGAAGCTCGCTTGATGACATTACTGAGGCCGGAAGGGCATTCGTTGCAATATCGCAGCTAACGCAACAGCTTCAGGAAGTCGTAGAGCAAGAAGCCCGACTTCAGGATGAAAAAGATAAGGAGGGCTGGATCAAGACCCAAGAAATCAAAATCGGGCTCTGCGGAAGCTTTTACATTCTTTGCCTGTATGTAGCAGCCAGCAAGAACGGCATGCGCATATCTGAAGGATCAGAGCTCGGCGCCGTCTTTCAAAACGGTTTTTTCCAAGCGACTATTCTCTCCCCGCTGAAGGACGAATCTTCTGAAGAGCTGGATGTAACGTTCACGCCTGAGCGATAAAGGTACATACTACTCGATCGGCCCTACGGGGCCGATTTCTTTTTATTTCCTGCGCTGGCCGTGGAACTTTTTGTGTATCTCGCGCAGGTGCTTGTCGGTAATGTGCGTGTAGACCTGCGTCGTCGCGATATTGGCGTGGCCGAGCAATGCCTGCACCGAACGGATGTCGGCGCCGCTCTCAAGCAGGTCGGTGGCAAAGGAGTGGCGGATGACGTGCGGCGTCACTTTGCGCGTAATGCCGGCCTTCGTGGCGTACTGCTTTATCATGCGCTCTATAGAGCGGGGAGTGAGGCGCAGCTGCTTGGCGTTCTTTGAGGCTTTGCCCATCTGCACGAAGAGCGCGTCGTCTATGTCGCCGCGCTTGTCCAGATACGCCTTGATGGCCCTCTTCGCGGCGGGCGAGAGGAATACCACGCGGACCTTCTCGCCCTTGCCGCGCACGGAGAACTCGTCGCGCGAGAGGTCAAGGTCGCGATTGAGGCCGACCAGCTCCGATACGCGCAGGCCGGTCGAAAAGAAGAGCTCCATGATGGCGCGGTCGCGCAAGGCGGTCAGAGAATCTCCCTTCGGGCCCTGGATGAGGCGGTTGAGCTCGTCGCTTGAGATGAGATCGAGGTCGCGGGCGCCCACCTTGGCAAGCTCTATCTTTTCCGGATTGAGCGACTCGATGTCGCGCTTGCGCAGGAACTTGAGGAACGCGCGCAGACTGATCATGTAGTAGTTCTGGGTCTTGTGCTTCATGGTGCCCGACGTGCCGTCCTGCCGGTTGAGGTGGAGGCGGAATTCGCGCACGCCCCGCTCGGTAATGCCGGAAGGTGAGGAAACCTTCGAAAAAGCGAGAAAGCGGTTGAGATAGCGGTCGTAGTTCTCGACCGTCTTCACCGAGCGGCCTTTTTCTATCTCCAAATACTCGAGGAATTCGGTCTTAAGCTTGCTAAGTTCGCTCTGAGCCATAGTGTCATATCAAGTATATAGGAGCGTCGCACAATGTCATCGAGTCGCGGAAGCCCACAGGAGCGCTGTTGTTCATCATGAGCCCACCCTCTATACTGAATAGTATAGGAACCCTTACTTCGTAACGCTAATATATGAAATCATATTCGCTCATGCTCGGTGCAGTCCTTTCTTTCGCCGCCCTGGCGGCGTTCGCCCCGACCAATGCGCAGGCGGCTGTACTCTGCAGCTTCACGCGCGACCTGACCGTCGGCACAGTGGGGGAGGATGTGCGCTGCCTCCAGCAATACCTCAACGGCGCGGGATTCATCGTCTCGGCTTCGGGCGTGGGTTCGCCGGGCCACGAGACGACCGAGTTCAAGGGCCTCACCCAGACGGCCGTCATGGCGTGGCAGGCCGCCAACGGCGTAAATCCGGCGACCGGCTACTTCGGAGCGGTATCGCGCGCCAAGTACGTGTATCTCACGACCGTTTCTTCCGTACCTCCGCCGGTAGTGAACCCGCCGGTCGTCATACCGAACCCGCCGCCCACAACCAGTTCCGCCGCCCTTAACGCGCAGAGCTCGATTAAAAAGGCGATAGAGCAGATAAAGGACGCGCGGGACCAGATAGATGACGCGAAGGACGACGGCAAGGACACCGGCTATGCGGACCGCGAGATCGGCGACGCCAACGACGACCTGTTCGACGCGATAGATTCGTACTTCCGCAATAACTTTGACGACGCGAAGGAGTCGGCGGACAACGCGTACGACAACGCGGTGGACGCCTTTGAGGACGCGGGAGGCAAGACGGATGACGACAAGGCGGAGGACTACGTCGACGACGTGAACGACAAGCTCGACGACGCGCGCGATACCGTGGACGACTCGACCAGCAAGAACGCGAACAAGGCCGGCGACAAGCTCGACGACGCGGAGGACTATATCGACGACGCGTACGACGCGCTTGATGACAAGGACTACGACGGCGCCAAGGCGGACGCCAAGAAGGCGCTCGCGCTCATCAACGACGCGCTTGACCTGCTCGACAGCAGCTCGTCCTCCTCAGGCGACAAGACCGACGCGAAGAACGCCATCAACGACGCCAAGGACGCTATTTATGACGCGGAGGACGCGATAGATGATGCGGATAACAATGACGATATAGACGAAGCGAACGACCTGCTCGACAAGGCGTATGACAAGCTCGACGACGCGGAGGACTCGTACGATGACGAGGAGTATGACGACGCGATAGACTATGCGCAGGACGCGGAGGACTACGCGAACGACGCGGAAGACGCCCTCTAAAAAGCTAAGAAATACGGGCTCAAAACGCTCCTGCGCAGCAATGCCGGGGGCGTTTTAGCATGCTTGACAATTATACTGTACTATGCTATAATAGATAGCGGGGTCGTTCGGTATCCAGTATCAAGTAACCAAACGACGAGGTAATTGAAATGCGGCACGTGCGTACGATTATCTGGGCCATCCTGCTTGCATGTACTGTGGCGGGGGGTGCCAAAGCGGGCGGATTGTCGGAAGGCGACGATTTGTTCGTGAAGGAGCTCTATCACACCGCTCTGAACGTGTACTACGAAGCGCGAGGCGAGTCGGAATTGGGCCAAGAGATGGTGGCTTACCTCACCGTCATGCGGGCCAAGGCTGATCGTCCCATGTGGGGCGGGGGCACTATCCTCGGAGTCATCTACAAGAAGTTCCAATTCTCGTGGACACTCGACTCCAAGAGAAAGGCCCCGACTGGTCCAGAGTGGGACCAGGCTATCAAGATAAGCCTGAAGGTGCTGCGGGGTAACTTCACCCCTCCCTCAGGCCTGCTAGGGGAAGCTGTCTACTACATGAATCCGCGCACGGCCTCCCAAAAGGAGAAATGCCGGATGGCGACTCACTACCGGCAGGTTGGGGTGGTGGGCGATCACTACTTCTATTCGGAAGCACCCGCCTGGCTTGTCCCGCCCTCGTTTGGATGCGGCAAGTACAAAAGTACGGTTCCGACCGATCTGATTAGCTGAAA
Source organism: Minisyncoccota bacterium (assembly GCA_035546615.1). Lineage (GTDB taxonomy): Bacteria > Patescibacteriota > Minisyncoccia > Phycocordibacterales > SBAW01 > GWA1-54-10. The sequence continues at coordinate 7,541 of DASZWM010000001.1, read as the reverse complement.
ATATCTTGAAGGGGCCCGCCGGCATGCGCCAGCGGGCCCTTCTTCCTTATATAGGGAAGGGCTTGCAAAAAGGACGAGGCCGTGATATGCTGTTCTTTAGCAGGGTACAGAAAGACCCTGCATTTGTATATGCTTACCAAGCAGCGCAAGACCAAAGTAATAAAGGAATCGGCGATTCACGATGCGGATACGGGCTCTCCCGAGGTCCAGATCGCTCTTTTGTCGCGCAAAATAGAGGAACTCACCTCGCATTTGAAGAAACACCTCAAGGACAAGCACTCGCGCCGCGGCCTTCTGCAGATGGTTGCAGACCGCCGCACGCATTTGAAGTATCTCGAGGGCTCCGACAAGCGCCGCTACAACGCGGTCGTCAAGAAGCTCGGTCTCAAGAAGTAATTCGCCGCCTCGGCGCGAAATTTTTCAGCTGCCTGGTTTGTAGTATATTGGTAGGGGAGGTCGATTTTATTGGAAGATTAAGGAGGCTATGCCGACTACATCTTCCTGTATCCCTGCATCCTTTGTTCGCCAGACGGAAGCATTTTTAGTTACTAAGCTCATATTTTATGGCAATAATAAAACACAAAAGCCAGCGCGTCGGCATTTTTATAGACACGCAGAATCTTTACCACTCCGCGAAGAATCTCTATAAGGCGAAGGTGAACTTCGGCAACGTCGTAAAGGAAGCGCTCGCGGGGCGCACCCTTATCCGCGCCATCGCCTACGTTATCCGCACCGAGTCCGAGGAGGAGAAAGGCTTCTTCGAGGCGCTCAACAAGCTCGGCATCGAGACCAAGGTCAAGGACATCCGCGTATTCGCCGGCGGCGCCAAGAAGGCCGACTGGGACATCGGCATGGCCATCGACGCCCTCGCCATGGCCAACAAGCTCGACACCATAATACTGGCGACCGGCGACGGCGACTTCGTGCCGCTGGTCGAGTACCTGCGCTACACGGAAGGGTGCCAGGTGGAGTGCATCGCGTTCGGCAAGTCCTCAAGCGCCCAGCTGCGCGAGACGGTGGACGACTTCACCGACATGTCCGACGACCCGAAGAATTTCCTCATCGGCTACCGCGGAGGCGGCCGCTGGATACCGAGCTTCACGAGCGGCACCAACGACCGCGCGCAGAGCGCGGACACCAGCCCCGAGAACACCGAGGCGCCGGAGGATACGGCGATCACGGAAGACAGCGGCGGCGAGGACCCGGCAATAAAGATGTCGGGGGAATAGATACAAAAATAAAAACGCGCGGGGCTTGGTCCCGCGCGTTTTTTTATTGTCCGGCGCCACTGCTTATCCGGCGAGCATGGCCCGGTTAACTTCCTCAAACGTGAAGGAAAATCCGGCAGCAAGCTCGTGGAACCGGTCGAGCATCTCGCGCACCAGAGGCCAGTAGCGCTCGTACTCGACGAACGAGAAGCCTTTGGAAAAAGTGAACTCCGCCGATGCGTTCAGGATGTACACTTTCTGGCCGGGACGTAACCCCTCGCGGTGGAACCGCTTGCCGACACGAAGAATGAGCAGCGGATTGGTACCTCCCGCAGATTCGAGGTCTTCCCTCGAGGGAACCTTGCTGAGAAGTTCTACGCGGGCGTGCCGCTCGGCGAAGTTCGGATAGCTGCTGTGGTCATACAGGAGCGCTCCGCTTTCCTTGAGCGGCCGGACAAGCCTGTGGTCAGAACCGCCGAACGCGGAAGTCCGCTTCTGGCCGGCATCCCCCTGACCATACCGTTCGGAGAATTCGAGGAAGATCTGCTCCGGAACGCCCAGGAGCACATCGACGTCCGTCCTGCTTTGTGTCATTGGTGTCTCCCACTACTTCACATGAAAGGGAATCTGGTCCTCGGAAACCATAGCATTTCGAGCTTTCTTTTGCTACAGTTTCCGTATATACGTAATCGCGAAGCGGGTGGATAGGTAGCTCTCGAATATAGTCGAGACCTAAAATTCACCGGTTTCGCCAAAAGCGAAATGCAAAGCAAAATATTCGAGACGGAGGTCGGCGGAAAGAAGATGGTCGCGGAGTTTACCGACCTGGCGGAGCAGGCCAGCGGCTCGGTTATCTTGCGCTACGGCAATACCGCCGTGCTCGCAACTGCAGTCATGTCGCAGAAGACCCGCGACGATATCGATTACTTCCCGCTCACCGTCGACTACGAGGAGCGCTTTTACGCAGCCGGCAAGATTCTCGGCAGCCGCTTTATCAAGCGCGAGGGTAGGCCCTCCGAGCAGGCCACGCTCTCCGGCCGCGTAGTGGACCGCACGATTCGCCCGCTGTTCCCGTCGCACATCCGCAACGAGATCCAGGTAGTTATTACGGTATTGGCGCTCGACGAAGAGGATCCGGACGTAGTGGCGGTCAATGCCGCATCGCTCGCCCTGGCTACTTCGCAGATTCCGTGGGGCGGCCCGGTTGCCGCGGTGCGCATCGGACTTTCAAATAAGACCGCCGCAGGCGGCGGTGAGGGAAGCGGCGGCTTCATCATCAATCCGACCTACGCGCAGCGCGATGCCGCAGAAACGACGCTCGACATTCTGGCGTGCGGCAAGGACGGCACTATTAATATGATAGAAGTGGCGGGACAGGAGGCGAGCGAGGCGGATGTCGCCGCGGGCTTCGCGCTCTCTGTGGAGGAGCACAACAAGATACTGGACTGGCAGAAAAAGATAATCTCCGAAATAGGCAAGGCGAAGACCGATGCGGCGAAGCCGGAGATTCCCGCGGCGCTCGCGGCGCTCTACGATTCGCAATTCGCAACCAAAGTTCGCGACGCGGTCTTCTGCGGAGTGGCCGGCAAAGATGCGATCCATGAGGTCCAGCATGAATGGATGGATGCGGTCGCGGCCGACGAGACGCTGAAAGAAATAAAATCAGGGCTTGTGAAACGGTTCCTTGAAGACAAGGTCGACGAGGAGATACACCGCGGCGCCATCGAGGACAATAAGCGCCCCGATAACCGCCCGTTCGACCGGATACGCCCGCTATTCGCCAAGGCCGGCGGGGTCTCGCCCATGCTCCACGGCTCCGGCATCTTCTACCGCGGCGGCACGCACGTGTTTACCGCGCTCACGCTCGGCGGACCGGGCGACAGCCAGCTTGTCGACACGATGGAGGAGCACGACGTCAAAAAGCGATTTATGCATCACTATAATTTCCCGCCGTTTTCGGCAGGGGAGACCGGCCGCATGGGCGGCATCAATCGCCGCGCCATCGGACACGGCGCGCTCGCGGAAAAAGCGCTTGAGGCCGTTATTCCGGACGCAGTGGCGTTCCCGTACACGATACGCCTCGTATCGGAATGTTTTGCGTCCAACGGCTCAACCTCGATGGGCTCGGTATGCGCCTCGACGCTCGCGCTCATGGACGGCGGCGTGCCTATTAAGGCGCCGGTTGCCGGCATCGCGATGGGCCTCATGACGCATAACGGCGAGAACCGCGTGCTAACCGACATCCAGGGCCCGGAAGACGAGTTCGGCGGCATGGACTTCAAGGTGGCGGGTACGAAAAACGGCATTACCGCGATACAGCTCGACATCAAGCTCGACGGCATTCCGGTGCCCGTTCTTGTTGAAGCGCTCGGGGCTGCCCGGAAGGCGCGGCTTGAGATACTCGAGGTTATAACGAAAGAGCTCGCGGCGCCGCGAGCCTCCATCTCGGCGCGCGCGCCCGAAATACTTACCATGAAGGTGAAGCCCGACCAGATCGGGCTTGTTATCGGCGGCGGCGGCAAAACTATAAACGGAATCAAGGACGTTTCGGAGGTTGACGACATCACGATAGAGGACGACGGCTCGGTATTCATTACCGGCAAGAACGGGGCGGCCCAGATGGCCAAAGCCATGATCGAAGCGCTCGTAAAGGAATATAAGGCGGGAGAAGTCTACGACGGAGAAGTGACGCGGCTCATGGACTTCGGCGCGTTCGTGCGCATCGGCCCGGGCAAGGACGCCGAAGGGCTGGTGCATGTGTCCGAAGTGGCGCCGTTCCGCATCGAGAAAATATCCAGCGCGGTCGCGATAGGGGATAAAGTTCGGGTTATGATAAAGGAAATAGACGAGAAGGGCCGCATCAACCTCTCCATCAAGATGGCAGACCCGGACTTCGCTATTCGCAAAGGCCTTACGCCTTCCACCCAACCAAATGGAACCGGACAAAGCTCAACCGACCGCAGGCCCCGCTTCGGCGGCAAATAATCCGCCCGCACCTCCTGCGGCGCCCCCTGCCGCTCCCGCAGTCGCAGTTCCTCCGATAACTCCTCCTCCGGCCTCGACTCCGGCTGCAATACCCGCCGCGCCTCAGGCTCCCGTGCCGGTTCCCGCAGCTCCGGAAGCGAAGGCGCCTTCCACGGGCATAGACCTTGGGAAGATTCTGCTTCCGAAAAAAGACGCGCCGGGGAAGTCGGTAGACAGCGCGCAGCGCGTGAACGCGGGCGCGCTTTTGCAGTCGGAGCAAACGGCCGTATTGCCGAAAACGCCCGCCCCCGCGCCTGCCGCACAGCCGAAGAAAGAGGCAACGGGAGTCCGGTCTATCGAAACCTATCAGGGCGATATCGAAGGGCTCGTGCAGAGCAAGAACGTTTCCATACTGTCCATAGCCGCGGCCGAAGCGGCGCGACGCGGGGCGCAAGTGGAAGCGCCCGCGCAAAGCGCGCCCATCGACATCAAGGCGTGGGCGCAGCGTATCGGCCTTATCGCAGGAGGAGTAGTGTTATTGGTGGCGGCCGCCGGAGCCCTTTTCTGGGTGCTCCAGCCGCCCCGGGCAGTCGACGTGCCGCTTCAGGAAGACGCGCCGTTCATACAGGTGGACGCCACGAAAGCGCTTACCGTGCCGGAGCAGACGTTTACCCACTCTAATTTCATCCGGGCGCTCGAAGACCAGCGCAGCGGGGTCGCCCTTTCGCTCGGCCTCATGGAGCGGCTGCAGCTGGGCGTCGCTTCGACTACGGCCGCGGGACAGGCATTCATTCCGCTTTCCGCTGCCGCGTTCGTCCGATATCTTTCCCCTAGCGTGCCCGACACGCTTCTGCGCTCCATCGAGCCGAACACGTACCTTTTGGGCATACATTCCTTCGACGGCAACCAGCCCTTCCTCATACTGAAAGCCGATTCCTACGAGGGCGCGTACGCCGGCATGCTCGCTTGGGAGCCGTATATGCGCGCCGACCTGTCCCCCTTGTTCGTGCGCGTGCCGCCGGTCCTGATACGGACCGCGCCGTCCGCGCCCGTCGCCACCACAACCGCCACATCCACTGAGGGCTCTGCGGCAAGCTCCACTGATGATGCGTCGCCTCCGGCGCCGGAAGCGTCTCCGGTGAATGCCGGGTTTATAGACCGCATCGTGGAGAATCATGACGCGCGTGTCCTGCAGAATGCGGACGAACAGATACTCCTGCTGTGGACCTTCATTAACCGCAACGTGCTCGTCATCACGACCAACGAGGCGACCCTGCGCGAGATAATCAGCAGGCTCCGGAGTTCGCCCATCGTCCCGACGCCGTAAGCTCCCGGTTGCGCGCGGGCGGACGCGCTTGGTAGTATTGCTCGTATATGAATACCGAACACTTCAAGGCAAAGCTGGAAGAGGAACTGCGCGTCGCCGAAAGGCAGATCGGCGAAAATGCGGCCGCGCCGCGCCGCGAGGATGCGTCAGCGACCGAAAGCGACGAGCTTGCCGACAAGGTTGAGAGCCTGGAAGAGGAAAACGAGGAGAACGCGGCGCTCAAGGCGCGGCTTGGGGACATCAAGCGCGCGCTCGGCAAAATTGCGGACGGCACGTACGGCATCTGCGAAATAAGCGGCGAGAACATAGAGGAAGACCGGCTTGAGGCCAATCCGGCCGCGCGCACCTGCAAGGAACATATGGATTCGGAGGGGACGCTTGCATAAACCGATACCCTGAGTAAGATATCGCGATGCACTATGCACGCGTATGGGGCGCACAGACTTCGCTCTTGTCCCCGTATCTCGTCTCCGTAGAAACGGACATCTCCCAGGGCCTGCACAACTTCGCCGTCGTAGGGCTCCCCGACAAGGCGGTCGAGGAGTCGCGCGACCGAGTGGCGGCTGCGATAAAGCACGCCGGCTTCAAATCGCCCAAGCAGCGCAACGAAAAGATAGTCATTTCGCTCGCCCCCGCGGACCTCAAGAAGGAGGGACCGATGTTCGACCTTCCTATCGCGCTTTCCTACCTCCTCGCCGCCGGAGACATACACTTTGACCCGAAGCACTGCCTGTTCGTCGGAGAATTATCGCTTGATGGGGAGCTGAGGCCTGTGCGGGGAGTGCTCCCGCTCGTGGCAGAAGCGAAGCGCCAAGGCATGGAGAGCGTGTTCGTACCCGAGAGCAATATCGAGGAAGCCGCGCTCGTGGGCGGCATCGACATATACGGCGCGAAGAATTTGAAAGAAGTCATAGGCCACGTGAATACGAAAGTCTCCAAAGAGATCGCGGAATCCGGCCTGGGCAAGCTCGCGCCCGCCCCGCAGACCAAGCTTGAGCCCTCATGGGGCGAGGGAAAATTCGCGCTCGAGGATATCCGCGGACAAGAGTCTGCCAAGCGCGCCGCCATCATCGCCGCCGCAGGCGGGCACAACCTCGGCCTCTTGGGGCCGCCGGGAACAGGCAAGACCATGCTCGCCCGCGCACTGGCTTCGGTTTTGCCCCCGCTTTCGTTCGACGAAATACTTGAAGTGAACGGCATCCACTCCATCGCGGGCACTTTGCGCGAAGGGCTCATGACCGTGCCGCCCATGCGCAGCCCGCACCATACCGCCTCCCATGTATCCATCGTCGGCGGCGGAGCCAACCCGCGGCCGGGAGAGGCGACGCTCGCGCACCGCGGCGTGCTGTTTTTGGACGAGTTCCCCGAGTTCGACCGGCGCGTCATCGAGGCTTTGCGCCAGCCGCTTGAAGACCGCGTGGTGTCGGTAGCCCGGGCCCGCGGCACCGCGCAATTTCCCGCGCGCTTTACGCTCGTCGCGGCCATGAACCCGTGCCCCTGCGGCAACTGGGGGCATCCGACTATCGCCTGCATCTGCACACCGATGAGCCTTGAGCGCTACCGCCGCAAGATATCGGGCCCCATCGCCGACCGCATCGACCTTTGGATAACGATGGGCCCGGTCGAACTTGGAGAACTTGGCAAGCGCAACAAAGAGGGAACTGAAACCGCCGACGCGCGAGCGAAGGTAGCGGACGCGCGCAAGCGCCAGGAGAACAGGTTCGGCGCTCCGGGCCGCACGAACAGCGACATGAGCCCGCGCGAACTCGACGACCTCGTGCCGCTTGCCCCGAGCGTGCGCGCGACGCTCGAGAAGGCGGGGGAGCGGCTGCAGCTTTCACCGCGCGCGTTCCATCGCGTCATCAAAGTGGCCCGCACGATAGCAGACCTCGACGCATCAGAGGATGTTGAGGAATCGCACGTGTTGGAAGCCCTGCAATACCGACAGCGTAAAAGCTAAAACTACTTTTATAAAAAGAAAATCGGTCGGAGCCCGTTGTGCGGGTTCCGACCGATTTTAGCGGCCGCGCGGCCGCGCTAGC